>JAQXJC010000001.1 GCA_029008115.1 Desulfovibrionaceae bacterium
CGCGGCTGCGTACTGGAGCTGGCCCTGCGCTATCCTGACGAGGCCGCGCTGTATGTGGCGGGCGGACAGCCCGTGCTCACCTGCTGGGGATACGGCCCCGGCACGCCCGGCGCCGAACCGCAGGATTTGAGCCGCCTGACGCGGCTGATCACGGCTGCTCCCGCCGCGCATGCCGGCCCCGCCGCCCCTCCGGCGGCTCCACCCGCTCCGGAGCCCGCGCGGGGCGCTTCCTGGCTCTGGTGGCTGCTGCCGCTGCTTCTCGCCCTTCTGCTGCTGGCCCTGCTCTGTACCTCCTTCGGCACATGGAAGCCCCTCAGCGGTCTGGCGCTCTTCCACGCGCCCGCCCTGCCGTTCAGCTGCATCTCCACCCCGGAGCTGGAAGCAAGGCAGCGGGAAAATGCCGCGCTGGAAGCGGACATTGACGCCCTGCGCGCCAAGGTTGAAACGCATGCCGCGCAGTGCCGCCCTGAACAGCCCGCGCCGCCCGCACAGCCCGCCATCCGGGAGGAGCTGGTCATTCCCGAAAAAACTCAGGACCTCGCCTTCCTGCACGGGCGCTGGCGCTGCGAAACCGGCCTTGTGAACAGCAGAACCAACGATCCCATTGTGGTGGAGTTCCAGTTTGACGCGCAGGGAAGGGGAAGGGGTACCGTCTATGAAAAGGACGATCAGTGCCGGGGCGAGGCGCAGGCGACGCTGGACGGCGAGGTGCTGCACATCACGCTGGGCCAGCAGCAGTGCGGCAAGGATGAAACCTATACACGGCAGACCATCGACTGCCGCAACGATAACGGCGCGGCGCAATGCCAGGGCAGGAACGAGGACGGCACCGCATGGGACGCCCAGTTCTTCCGGCTGGCGCGCTGATTCAGGAGCATGAAATGCGCATGACCATGATACGATGCGGATGGTACGCGGCACTGTGTCTGCTGGCGCTCTCCGCCCCACAGGCGGCCGGCGCTCAGGAAAAGCAGTGGAGCAACGCCCCCGCCGCCGTCCGGCACAATACCGGCACTGTCGTCATCCTACCGGACGGCACACGCCTCCGCTCCCGCGCTGTCCTGCCGGACGGGCGCCTCGTGCTGGACAACGGTTCCACCGTCCAGATCGAGGGCATGACGCTGAACCCTGGCGACGGCGCGGTCATTCTGCCGGAAGGCTCCGTCCTCTCGCAGGACGGCACGGTGCTCCTGCCCGACGGCAACAGCCTGACGGCCCGGCAGGACGAGACCGTGCCGCAGGAGCAGGAGGTGCCACGGCCTGATGCGTCGCAGCAGGAAAAGCCCCTGCCCGACGTGCAGGCCATGCAGCCGGAAGAGACTGCACAGCTCCCCACTGCACAGAGCCCCGCTGCCGCCTCCCCGGATGAAAAACTTCCCGCCGGGCAGCAGGCTGCTCCCGCGCCGGAAAAATCCGATGCACAGACCGCACGGCAGGAGCCGCTGTATCTGTGGCAGATGATGCCGCTTTCCACAATTCCAGAAGAAAAACAGCAGGTTGTTGCGGAAAACAGGCAGGATAAACCGCAGGTGAAACAGGCGACCCCGCGTCCTGCCAAGGAACCGGAAGCCCAGAAGAAGGTCCCCGGAGAAAAACCCGGAACGGCCAAGCCGCAGTCTGAAAAAAAACCGGACGCCCAGAAGGCGGAAGCACAAAAAACTTCTCCGCAGAAGAAGGCTCCCGCAGTCAAGCCGGGCGAAGAGCTGCGCATTCCGCCGGAGGCGGCCAAAACCGGCAATCTCGACTTTCTTGAAGGCTGCTGGCAGGGTACCCGCCCGGAATACTTTTCCAAGCGCACCATCCGCGAATGCTTCTGCTTTGGCGCGCATGGGGGCAATGGCAAGCGCCGCGTCATCGATCCCAGGGGAAAGCGCACCTGTACCGGTTCCAGCAAGGCCCGTCTGGACGGCAACGGCGTCCTGCACGTTTCTTCGGACGGCGCCTTCTGCGACGATGGGGAACGCTGGGGAGCCTCGCAGATGACCTGCCGGGGCAATGGCCAGAAGACTCCCTGTTCGTGGATATTCACTGATGCCAACGGCGGGCGGCAGGCGTATCAGATTCCCTTTGTGCGCGTCACGTCCTGCGGGAGATAGTCATGTTTGAAATGCCCAGATACAAGGAGCGCGTCAGCCTCATTCCCGGCGGCTGTCCGCAGCTTATGGACTTTGAAGCGGACATCAGCCGCCTGCCCCGTATCCGGCGCGCCTTTGAGGAGCTCAGAGGGACGCGGGCAGACGGCAGCGCGGAAGTGCGCCTGCTCCCGCTGGAAGAAAGGGACGGCGCCCTTTTCAGCGCGCTGGACGGCAGTCCTGCTCGCGGCGACGGGTACACGCTGGACGGGCGCAAGACGCTGACCCCCTGGCTGGGACAGTGGATTCCGGTTCCCTTCCTGCGCGAACGCGAACAGCTCTGGGAATCCGGCGACGAATGCCGTGTGGAATGCGGCCCTTCCAACTGGGCCCGCGCCCGCATGGTGATGAGCGAGGAAAAAGCAGATACCCTGCGCGTGGTGCTGGCCTTTGACATGCAGGTGGAGGAGCCGGCCGAAGGCAGGCCCTATGGCGCGCTTTCTCCGCAGGATGTCAGCGCCCACGCCCAGTTCCGTCTGGCCTGGCAGCCGCGCGACAATGCCTGGTTCCTCAATGAAGCCTGGGTGGATGCCTGGCTCAGGGAGGTCTGGGAAGGCTGGCAGAAGAGGACGCACCGCCGCCCTGCGGAGGACGGCCCGGAGCTGGAGCATCTGGCCAGCTATCTGACGGTTCTGGAAGTGCTGCACCGTGGCATCCGCGGCGTGAAGGTGCATGTCATCAATCCGGAGCATCACAATCCCATTGACGTGGACCTTGTGCTGGACATAGGCAATTCCCGCACTACGGGCATTCTTGTGGAAACCCGCGCCCAGAGCGCGACCAATCTCAACGACAGCTACCTGCTCCAGCTGCGCGACATGGATCAGCCGGAGCATGTCTATACCGATCCCTTTGAAACCCGTGTGGAATTTTCGGAAATCAGCTTTGGCAACGATGCCCTGAGCCGTCGCTCCGGCCGCCGCACAGCCGCCTTTGCCTGGCCGTCTCCCGTGCGCATAGGCCCGGAGGCCGCCCGCCTTTCCACGCTGTCCACCTGCGCGGAAGGGACGACGGGCATGTCCAGTCCCAAGCGCTACCTCTGGGACGAAAGGGACTGGCAGCAGAGCTGGCGCTTCAACACGCGCGGCGCGGGCGAGCCCTATGTGACGCGCGGCCTGCTGGCGCAGCAGGTCAACGCCAGCGGCACGCCGCTGTGCTGCATGGACGACCGGCTGTTCACCGGCAATAAGCTGCTGAAGAAGCAGGAAAGGGAAAGCGCGTTCGAGTCGCTCTTCACCCGATCCTCGCTGATGATGTTTCTGCTGGTGGAAGTCCTGCAGCAGGCCCTGCTCACCATCAACTCCCCCGGCCAGCGCGGCAGGCGGGATGCCTCCGACGTACCGCGCCGTCTGCGGCAGGTGATCTTCACCGTGCCTTCGGGCATGCCCGTGGCCGAGCAGCGCATCTATCGCCGCTGGGCAAAATGGGCCGTGCGCGTCCTGTGGGAAACGCTGGGCTGGCAAAGCTTCCACACGAATCCCGTTGCGGCCTCCCGCCCCGGCCTGCGCGCGGACTACCGCTCCAGCCCGCAGGTGCGCTGCGACTGGGATGAGGCCACCTGCACCCAGCTGGTCTATGTCTATAACGAAATTACCCGGAAGTTCCAGGGGGATGCCCACCTGCTTTGCAGTCTGGCGGGCAGGCCGCGCGCGGAATACGGCGGCCGCCCCTGCATCCGTGTGGCCGCCATCGATATTGGCGGCGGCACCACAGACCTTTCCATAACCACCTTTGACCTCCAGAGCGACGCCGGCTCCGCCGCGCGCATGGCGCCGCATCTGGAATTTCGCGACGGCTTTACCCTCGCCGGGGATGACGTGCTGTGCGCCGTGGTGCGCGAACACGTGCTGGAAGCTCTGGGCGAGGCCATGCATGCCTGCGGCATTCGCGATTCCCGCGCCGCGCTGGCGCATCTCTTCGGACGGGATGTCATGGACAGCTCGCAGGAAAGCCGCAACCGGCGCATCCAGTTCATCCGGCAGATAGCCGTACCCGCCGCCCTCTGCGTGCTGTCCGCCTACGAACAGGCCGATCTGCGCACCGGCAGCGGCGCCCTGTCCTGCACGCTGCGGGACTGCTTCCACTTCCCCGTGGCAAATCCTCTGGATGCCGGCACGGATGACGCCGCCGACGGCGAACGCGGAGAGGCCGCGCCGGCCCCGGCACTGCCATTCCGCAAGCATCCCGCACCAAATGCCGCCGCCCTGCGCTATGTGGAGGACTATGTGCGTTCAGCCAGCGGGGACGCATCCTTCTCCCTGCTGGACATGCCCCTGCGCATCGATCCGCGCCTTGTGGACGACACGGTGCGCAGCGTCATGCGCGACGTGCTGGCCAACCTCTGCGAAGTCATCCATCTCTATGACTGCGACGCCCTCCTGCTCACGGGCCGTCCCAGCCGCTGGCAGGGCATAGTCGGCCTTATCTTTGCCAATCTCCCCGTGCCGCCGGACCGCATCTTCCCCATGGGAGACTACCGCGTGGGCGGCTGGTATCCCTTCTCCGACGCGCTGGGGCGCATGACCGACCCCAAGACCACCGTTGTGGTGGGGGCCATTCTCTGCGCGCTGGCAGAAGGGCAGCTGGAAGGCTTTTCCTTTGATCCTTCCAGCATTGCCCCCGTCTCCACCGCCCGCTACATCGGGGAAATGGAGCTGAACGGACAGATCAGGCATCCCAAGGTCTGGTTTGAAGTGGACGTGAACGACATGCGGGAAAAGACCTACGGCCCCCGGCAGATACAGTTCGCCGGCCCCATTGCCATAGGCTTTCGCCAGCTGGATGTGGAACGCTGGACCACCACGCGCTTCTACTTCATGGAATTTGTCAGCGAAGATGCCCGGCGCCGCTATGCCCAGCGTCTGCCATTCACCGTCTCCCTGTCGCTGAACATGGCCGGCATTGAGGATGACGTCCCCGGCAGGCCCGGCGCTCCAGAGCGGGATGAAGGCGAATTTGTCATCGAGGAAGTGCTGGACTGCACCGGGGAACCTGTGAACAATGCCGTGGAAATCCGCCTCCAGACCCTGCCGCGCGATGAAGGCTTCTGGCTGGACACGGGCGTCATCTACTCGTAGGCGCGCAACAAGCGGAGCGAACGTATGAATCTGACGGAATACTGCAAGACGCTGGCTGCGGCTGCCGCCGAGGCGGGCGCATGGACAGAGCGCAATGCCGCCCTTGTGCGCAACGAACAGGAAGGGCTGCTCAAGGAACTGCGCCGGGCCGGGCGCATCTTCCGGCGTTGCGCGCGGGCGGCCGGCCGAAAAATGTGCGCCGGTGTCTTCGGTCCCAGCCAGGCCGGCAAATCCTATCTCATCTCCGCCCTAGCGCGGGATGCCGAAGGCTCCCTGCTGGCCCGCTTCGGCAGCGGAACGCACGACTTCATCAGCGAAATCAACCCCGAGGGCGGCAAGGAGTCCACCGGCCTTGTGACGCGCTTCACCATGACGCGCCCGGCTTCCCTGCCCGATGGGCATCCCGTGCAGATACGCCTGCTCACGGAAACCGATCTGGTCAAAATCATTGCCAATACCTACTACGCGGACTGCGAGCACAAGGAAGACCCGCAGAGCGACATTGACGCCACCCTGACCCTGCTGGAACAGAGAGCGGGCGCGGGCGCGGCCCATGTCGACCTTGACGCGCTGGAGGACCTGCGCGAATATCTGCTGAAGGATTTCCGCGCCAAGGCCCGCGTGCAGGAGCTGGAGCGCTCCTACTGGACGCGGGCTCTTGCCCTGGGGCCGAAGCTGGGAACCGATGATCGCGTCCTGCTGTACGGGCTGATCTGGGATGAGGTGGAGGAATTTACCGATCTGCTGCGTCAGCTCCTGCGCGCGCTGGAAGCACTGGGCCATGCGGAAGAAGCCTTCTGCACGCTGGATGCGCTCATTCCCCGCGACGGAAGCATCATTGACGTGGCCACGCTGGCAGGTCTGGACGGCGGCCCGCAGGACGGCATGCTGGACGTGGCCACACCGGCGGGACTGTCCGCCGCCCTGCCCCGCGCCGTGGTCACGGCCCTCACGGCAGAGCTGACCATCGTCATGGAGCAGAAGCCGGATGAATACTTCGATCACACTGATCTGCTGGACTTTCCCGGCTACCGCTCGCGCTACAAGTTTGACGACGTGCGCCGCGAACTGAAAAAGGACGGCCTGCGCAAGGAAATGTTCCTGCGCGGCAAGGTGGCCTACCTGTTCCAGCGCTATTGCGCCGAACGCGAGCTGACCAGCATGCTCCTCTGCATAGGCCCCAGCAATCAGGAAGTGCAGGACCTGCCCGGCGTCATCAATGACTGGGTGTGCTCCACGCACGGGGAACGCCCCGAGGCCCGCGCCGGCAGACAGGAGTCCCTGTTCTTCGTGCTGACCAAGTTTGACATGGAGTTCGAGCAGAAAAAGGGCGCGCCCTCGGTGGAAACCCGCTGGGACAACCGCCTGCATGCCTCACTGCTGGACTTTTTCGGCAAGCAGCATGACTGGCCCCATGAATGGGACGGGCAGCATGCGTTCAACAATCTCTTCCTGCTGCGCAATCCCAACTTCCGCTTCGACGCCGTGCTGGAATACGACGAACACGGCCGGGAAAAAGGTATCCGTCCGGAAATGCTGCGCTATGTGGGCGAGCTGGAAACAGCCTTCATGAAAAGTCCCGTGGTCGCCGCGCATTTCAAGTCCCCCCGCGCGGCATGGGACGCGGCCATGCGCCTCAACGACGGCGGCGTCACCCGCATTCGCGAAAGCCTGCGGCCGCTCTGCGATCCGGCCATCAAGCAGGCCCAGATCATGCAGGGACTGGACGAGGTGCGCACGCGCCTTGCCGCCCGCCTCAGGACATTCTACCAGACAGATGACAGAGAGGAGGCGCGCCGCCAGAAGCTGCTGCTGATCCGCACGCTCTATACCCTGCTGGGACAACTGGAAAAACGCCAGCAGCGGCTGGGGCTGCTGCTGCACAGCTTCACCATACGCGACACGGACATTGTGGAAATGCACCCCGAGGCGGAGCGGCGCTTCCGCGCCCTGCCGGAGGAAGCCGCCTGCCCGCCCGATCCCCTGCCGGAACAGCAGGAGATCGATCTGGACAACATCAATCTGGATGACTGGAATCCCTTCGCGGAATCTGCCGCGCCGCAGGAGCGGACGCCCCAGCCCGCTGTGCGGGACGAGGCCGCATTCTTCGCGGAATACGTGGAAAGCCGCTGGGTGGATGCCCTGCATGCCCTGGCGGAGGACCCGGCCATGCAGAAATTCTTCATGCTGCCGGAGCGGGAATTTTCCGCGCTGGTCAGCGAACTGGCCACCGGCGCGGCGCGGCTGGAACTGCGCGCGGCCATGACCGATGCCTTCCGCAGGGCATCCCGCTATGCCAACACCCGCCGGGAAGGCATTGTCTGGCAGCAGGCCAGCATGGCCGCCAGCATCCTCAACAGCTATGTCGACTGGCTGGGCCGCAATCCCCGCACGCAGGATGAAGCCGCGCGCACGGTGCAGGCTGGCGGCAGCCGCTCGGTGCTCTTCACGCCGCCACCGCCCGTCCGGGGATTCCCCAAATTGCAGGAAGCCCGCACCTCCTACACGGGGGCATGGTTCGGCGACTGGCTGAAGGCCCTGTATGCCCTGATCATGGACAATGTGAACTTCGACGGCACACAGACGATCAATATCGAAGAGAACATACTGCTCGGCGGCATTCTCAAGCGCCTTGACGCGCGGAATACGGAGTCTGCATGAACATATCCTATGAAAATGACGCGCGCAGAGGTCCCGGCAACGGCATTCTGCGCTGCTCCGGCGCGGCACTTGCCGCCGGGCGGCACAGCTTTGCGCTGATGCGCGCTTCAGACCACCTGTATCTGGGCGGAGATGACTGGGTGGCCCAGAAAACAGCCCTCCTCCCTGTCGATGAGCGCATGGACAATGGCGATCTGCTGCTGTTCATTGACGCATCCGTCGTCAACCAGCTGGATACGCAGGAGCGTTACCGTGTGCTGCTGCGCGGCGAAGACGGCGAGGAGCTGAAGGCCGTCCTCAGCGCGCGGGACATCATCTTCGGCCCCGTGCCCGGCACGGCTCTGCTCCATGAGCCCGCGCCCCAGCCCGCACCGGCGCCGGTGCCGATGCCGGAAGCGGCGGTGCCGGAACCTGTCCCCGGCCCGGATCATCTGGATGATACGCCACCGCCTCCGCCCGCCAGACGAAACATGCTGCTGCCCTGCGTACTGGGCGCTCTTCTGCTGCTGGCGCTGGCCGGCGCCGGCGCATGGTATTTCCTGCGGACGCCGCCCCCCCCGCCACCCGCAGCACAGGAGCAGCCACAGAACGGCGAACAGACGGCGCAGCAGGAGAACCCGGCGGAGGCTCCCGCCGCGTCGGAATCCTCTGCCATTCCGAACACACCAGAACCACAGGACGCGGCACCCTCCGCGGCCGCTCCTGAAACAGTGGCGCCGCAGGAACCGAACCAGAGCGGAGACCCCGCTGCGGCGGACAGACCGGAGCAGCCTGCCGCCGCTCCTGAACCCCAGGCACCGGCCGCCGGCACGGAAGTGCGCGTGCAGAGCTTTTTTAACGGCGGCGAACGCACGCCGCAGGCCGCCGCCCGCCTCAGCCGCGAGCTGCCCGCAGGCACCCCGGCCGAGCAGGACGCCATTTACCGCCTCTACTACTTTGCGGGAGAGAACGGGGAAAGCTCCGTACTGATGGACTATGCCGCCTGTCTGGACCCCGGCAAGCCGCAGTGGGGCAGTATCGACAAGGATGCCCCGGCCGCCTGGGAACTGTATGAAAAGGCCAAAGGTACACAGCCGCAGGCCGCCTCTGCCCAGCAGGCACTCCGGACATGGCTGGAACAGAAGGCCGCCGCCGGCGATGCCCGGGCCGCGCGCTGGCTGCGGGATATCAATCAGGAGTCGCACCCATGAACAAGACGTTCCGTATTGCCATCGTCCTGCTGGCCCTCGCGCTGGGAACGGCCCTGTGCGCCCCGCGCCAGAGCCTTGCCCGCACGCCTCTGCTTCAGGAAGGCAAGACCAGTGTCTACCAGCGCATCGTAACCCATCCCGGCGCCAGGCTCTATGCCGGGCCGGACGCCGGCGCCGCCGTTCTGCGCGATTCCGTCAAGACCTTTACCGTCATGTACATCTACGGACGGCAGAACGGCCGTCTGGAGGTAGGCGCAGGCAGCACGCAGGCTGACGGCTGGCTGGATGAGGGCAGCGCCACGGTGTGGCCGCAGGCCATCACCATGCTTTTCACCGACCGCACGGGCCGCGCCCCCGTGCTCTTTTTCCGCGACCTGCCCGCGCTGGAGCGTACCTGCCAGGCGGCCAGCGTCAAGGAGACGGTGCAGGGATACATGGCCAAACTCACGGCGCAGGGCACCTCCCTGCCGCCGGACTTCCCGGTAGTTGCCTCGGAACCAGCGGCCAATGCCGTCTCGGAAAAGAATTTCTACCTGCTGCCCGTACTGAATGTGGACAGCCGCTATCAGGGGCTCCAGATGCTGGAGGTGGCGTCCATCAACCCGGGCATCAGCGGCGAAAGGGGACAAAAGCCTGCGCCGGCTCCCGCCGCAGACCTGCGCACGGGCTTTGCCTTTGTCATCGATACCACCATCTCCATGAAGCCCTATATCGATCAGACGCTGAAGCTTATCCGCTCCGTATATGATGAGCTGGAAAAAAGCCCGCATGGCGACAAGATGGCCTTTGCCGTGGTCGCCTTCCGCAGCGACATGAAGCGCTCCCCCGGCATCGAATATACGGCGAAGGTCATCTGCGACTTCAAGACCGTCAGGGAACGCGCCCAGCTGGAAAAGGCCCTGGCCGAGGTGCGGGAAGCCAGCGTCTCCACGCACAATTTCAACGAAGATGCCTTTGCCGGCATCAAGGAGGCGGCGGATCACCTGCACTGGAAGGACTACGGCAGCCGCGTCATGCTGCTTGTTTCCGATGCCGGCCCGCTGGGCGCCGGCGATGCCGGCTCGCTGACGGGCCTGACCCCGGAGGCGCTGGCCGACTATCTGCGGACAAACAAAATCTATCTGACGGCCCTGCATGTAAAAAGCCCCGCCGGCAGGAAAAACCATGCCTATGCGGCGGACGCCTACCGCACGCTGACCAGACAGAGCGACAATCAGGCCAGCTATATCCCGCTGGATGCGTCCACGGAGGCCAGGGGAACGCGCGCCTTTGACAGCGCCGGCAAGGTGCTGGCCCGCAGCTATGCCGCCATGCTGGCCGCCACGGCTAAAGGGCGCCTGCTGGAAAGCCCCCGCCAGACGCAGGTTCAAAAAGAGCGCACGCCGGAAGAGGAAGCGCGCCGCATCGCGGCCAGCACCGGCTATGCCATGCAGCTGCAATTCCTCGGCAACAGGCAGGGCAGCACCGCCCCCCAGGTGGTGCGGGCATGGATTGCCGACGCCGATCTGGAAAAGCTGGAGGAAAGCCCCGGCGCGCCCGTGCTGGCTGCCGAACCCGCCGTACTGCTCACCAAGGGGCAGCTCAGCAATCTGTACAGACAGCTGAAGCTCCTGCTGCGCGGCAGCGAGGATGCCTTCCTCAACGGGCAGGACGATCTTTTCGGCCAGCTGCGCTCCGCCGCCGCCCAGATGAGCCGGGACCCCGGCCAGTTCGCCCTGCATCCCGACCGCAACCTTGCGGAAAACGGCCTGCTGGATGAAGTCCTTCTGGACCTGCCGTACAAAAGCATGATCAGCGGTCTAACGCAGAAGGACTGGGAGGATATGTCCACCGGCGCGCGGCAGAGCCTGATCCGCCGCCTCAAGGGACTTATCGCCCGTTACGAGGAATACGACAGGGATGCGACGCACTGGGAGAGCTTCGGCGCTGCCAACCCCGAGGACTGGGTGTACCGCGTGCCCCTGAGCATGCTGCCCTAGGCCCCCGCACAGGACATCTATGCTCTGCATTATTGAAGACCTGACCAAACGCCGCGCGCGGGAACAGGGCTATGTGCTGCACATCCGCAGTCTGCACGTGCGTGCCGGCGACAGGCTGGCCCTTACCGGCCCCAGCGGATGCGGCAAGAGCACTGCGCTGGACATTCTGGGGCTGGCTCTGCGTCCCGACACGGTACGCACGTTTCGTTTTCTGCCGCGGCATGCCGAAGCTGTGGACATTCCCGCCCTGTGGCGGCGCAATGCGCTGGATGTCATGGCCGGCCTGCGCCTGCGGCACATGGGATACATCCTGCAAACAGGCGGCCTGCTGCCCTTCCTTTCCGTGGCGGAAAACATGACCCTCACCGCCCGCATGAACGGCATGCCTCCCGCGGAGGCGCTGGATACCGCGCAGGGGCTGGCGGTACGGCTGGGGATAGCGCACCTGCTGAAGGCCATGCCGGCCACCCTGTCCGTGGGAGAGCGCCAGAGGGTTGCCATTGTGCGGGCGCTGGTCTCCCGTCCCGTGGCCATCCTTGCGGACGAGCCCACGGCGGCGCTGGACCCCCTGCATGCCGGCCGCGTCATGGAGGCATTCCTGCGCACAGTGGACGATCTGGGAGGCGCGCTGATCATGGTCACGCATGATGCCGGCTTTGCCCGGAGCCACGGACTGCGCGAACTGCGCTTTGCGCTGGAAAGGGAGGAGAACGGCGGCGTGCGCGCCGTTCTGGACGACGGGCTGGGCGGCCACGGGAGCGATATGCCATGCGCCGGCTGATCGGCATGGCTGCGGGACTGGCCGCACGGGACTGGGCCCACGAACGGCAGATCGCCCTGTGCGCCGTGCTGGCGCTGGCCAGCATGCTTGCCCCCCTGCTGGTGCTTCAGGGCGTCAGGAACGGCGTGACGGAAGGCATGCGCGAGCGCCTGCTGCAAGACCCCACCGTCCTCGTCATCACACCCTCCGGCAGCAGGGAAGGCGGCTATGACACGGCTTTTCTGGAGACGCTGGGGCGCCTCCCTGGGGCGCGCTTTGTCATCGGGCGCACGCGGGATATTGCCACGGACATCACGCTGCGTTCCTCCGGCGGCAGTTCTGTCACCGTGCAGATGGAACCCTGCGCCCCGGGAGAGCCCGTGCTTGAACACTACCGCATGCCCGCCCCGGCTGATGGCGAACAGCCAGAACTCGTGCTTTCCCAGCCGGCCGCGCGGCAGCTGAACGTGCGTGCCGGCGATACGGTCTCCGCCACGCTGGGCCGCCGCACGCCGGAAGGACGTCTGGAATCCACGGAGCTGCCGTTCCGCGTCAGCGGCATTCTGCCGGAGGAGGCTGCCGGGCGGCGGATGGGCTTTCTGCCCCTGCGGACGCTGGAGGATATTCAGGACTACCGCGACTCCATCGCCGTACCGGAGCGCGGCTACGCCGGCCGGCCCCGCACGGCGGAGGCGCGGCGCTACGCCTCCTTCCGGCTGTACGCCCAGCATCTGGATGCCGTGGAGACCCTTGCCGCCGCCCTGCGGGAACGACATGTGGAGACCCGCACCAAAGCGCGGGAGATTGCCGGCATCCGGGCGCTGGAGCAGGCTGTCTCCCGCGTTATCCTGAGCATCTCCCTGGCGGTGGGTGCGGGCTTTGCCGCCTTCACCTTCAGCTCGGCGCAGGGTGCTGTGCGGCGCAAGGACAGAATGCTGGGCATGCTGCGCCTGCTGGGCTTCCCGCGCGCGGCACTCATTGCCTATCCCCTGATGCAGACGCTGCTCACCGGCCTGTGCGGCATCGCCCTGTCCGGCCTGCTGTATCTGTGCATTGCCCTGGGCATCGATCTGCTGTTCGCGGAACAGAGCGGCGGCGCCTCCTTCTGCCGCCTGTACTGGCAGGAATATGCCGCCGCGGCCGGCATGGTGCTGCTTCTGTCCGCGCTGGCCGCGGCACGCGCATCCGCACAGGCTGCCGCCATTGAACCTTCTTCCGTCATCCGCGAGGTGTGACATGTCCTGTCCAGCCATTGCCCGCATTCTCCTCACCGCTGCGCTGCTGACCGCGCAGGCATTTCCCGCCACAGATGCGGCAGCGGCCATCACAGCCATAACTGCCCCCATTTCCACGGAAAAGACCTGGAATCCCCGGCCAGCCGATGACGACATCATCCTGCCCATGCCCTGCGGCCTGCACATGGCCCTGCGCGCCGTGGCCGTGCCCGGCAGCCTCATGCAGGATCGCCGCTTCGCCATGGGCGTGGGCGGCGGAGACAGCCAGCGCCAGCTGTATGAACGCCGCTTTGAAGCGCATATTGCCGCGCCCTTCACATCGGCGGATTTGCCTGCCGCCTGGAAGCAACGCCTGCCGGACGATGCCGCCGCGGAATATACATACTATTTCATCGGCAAGTACGAAGTCAGCCAGCATCAGTGGGACGCCGTGATGGAAGAACACTGCCCTGCCGCGCCCGCCGCCGATGCCGCCCTGCCCAGGCGCGGAATTTCCTGGCATGACGCGCAGCAGTTTTTCCAGAAGTACAACGCCTGGCTGGTACAAAACGCGGCGGATGCCCTGCCCCGCTTTGCGGGCAGCGAGCGGAATATCGGCTTTCTGCGGCTGCCCACGGAAGAGGAGTGGGAATTTGCCGCGCGCGGCGGCGCCAGAGTCAGTGAGGAAGACAGGGAACATGGCGACATCTTTCCGCTGGGAGACGCCAGGCTGGAAGACTACGGCCTGTTCAGCGGCTCCGTCCCCGTGCATGAGCCAGCTCCCATCGGCTCGCGCCTTCCCAACCCGCTGGGGCTCCATGATACTGTGGGCAATGTCAAGGAGCTGGTGGACGGATTTTTCCGCCTCTCCGTGGCGGACACGCGCGGCGATGGCGAAACCTACCGCCGCCTGCACGGGGCTGCCGGGGGCATCCTGTGCAAGGGCGGCAGCTTCCGCAGCGATGCCAGGGGAGTCCTGCCCGGCTGGCGCGATGAAGTGCCGCCATATACCAGCGAAGGTGAGAGCCGGCCCTCCGATCTTGGCTTTCGCGTAGCGCTGGCCGGACTGAACATCCCCAGCGCCCAGCGTCTGCACACCCTGCTTCAGGAAAATGCCGGACGGCCCGCTGACACGCCGGACCAGACCCGGGCGCCGGAACAGGCGGCGGCAGGCGCGGAACGCGGCAGCGTCACGCAGGATCGCGCCGTACAGCTGGACACCACCGCTTCCCCCATTGCGGAGCTGGATAAAATCTCCGGCGCGGCCGCCACGCCGGAAATGCGCGCCAATCTGGCGCAGCTGCGCGGCATGCTGGAAGATCAGCGCAGCGCGCAGGAGCGCCAGCGCAATGAAGTGCTGGAAAATTCCACGCGCGCCCTGCTCTATCAGGAAGAAACACTGCGCGGCTTTGCCTACCGCTATGCCGTGGTCAACGGACATCTGCAAAAATATCTGAAGTCAAAGGGCGCCAGAGCCGATGATCCCAATGCCGTCAAGGCGCGGGAGGGGCTGAAGGAACACTATCAGCTGCTGCTCCGGGCGGCAAATTTCTACAAGACGGGCCTGAACCGCGTCGCCGGCGCCTCTCCGGCAGAAATCACGCGCCTGCTGGCCCGTCTGCGCCAGGAATATGGCGGCACGGACGTCCTCAACAGGCACATGCGCCAGAATATTGACGCGCTGGACAGGCACCTTGCCGCCGTTCGCGCCGGCGGCATTGACTCCCTGACCCAAAAGCAGCTATGCAGGGACATTATCCCGGCACAGCACTTCAGGGAACTCCCCTTCAAATAATCCCGCCCGCATTCATGCGCGGCGGCCCAACAAGGATGCAGTCACATGGAACATATCGGCTGGATTGGCACCGGCGTCATGGGTCGCAGCATGGCCTCCTTCATTCTCAAGGCCGGCTACAGGCTGACCGTCTACAACCGCAGCAGGGAAAAGGCGCAGGCACTGCTGGACGCCGGCGCGCACTGGGCGGACAGCCCCAGGGAAGTGGGCGCGGCTTCTGACATCGTCTTCTCCATCGTGGGGTATCCCAGGGACGTGGAAGACGTGCTCATCGGCGAAAACGGCGCCCTGGCGGCGCTGAAGCCCGGTGGCATCCTCTGCGACATGACCACCTCCAGCCCCGTGCTGGCGGAACGCATTGCCGCAGCCGCGGCCGCCCGGGGCTGCGCCGGCATGGACTGCCCCGTCACCGGCGGCGACGTGGGCGCGCGCAAGGGCACGCTCTCCATCTTTGCCGGCGGCGATGCCGCCAGCTTCGCGCGGGTGCGGCCCCTGCTGGAGCTGATGGGCAAAACCATCATGCACTGCGGCCCCGCCGGACAGGGACAGCGCGCCAAGCTCGCCAATCAGGTGGCCATTGCCGGCGTCATGTTCAGCACGTGCGAATCCCTGCTCTTCGCGCAGGAGGCCGGACTGGATGTACGGCAGTGGCTGGAAGCCGTGGTGGGCGGCGCGGCTGGCAGCACAGCCATGAACACGCTGGGCCGCCGCGTGCTGGATGGCGACTATGCCCCCGGCTTTTTCATCGATCATTTTGTCAAGGACCTCGGCCTCTGTCTTGAGGAATGCCGCCGCATGGGGCTGATCCTGCCGGGGCTCGCTGCCGCCGACCAGCTCTATCGCACGCTTCAGGCGCAGGGCCACGGCCAGAACGGCACGCAGTATCTTGTCAGGGGACTGGCGGAGCTCTGCGGCAAGCAGTGGCAGGGCTAGCCCTTCCCGCAGGACATCCCTGCTGACAGATTCCCTGCACAAAGGCGGCCCCTGAAAGAGCCGCCTTTTTCCTTCCCTGCGCTACTGCGCCGGTGTTTCCGTCCTTTTGCCGGCCGTCCCGCGCAATGTCAGATACAACGGGCTGGCCGTGGCGCGACCGCAGAATATCTCTTCCGCCGGGGCCGCCAGCGCCAGCGGCAGTACTTCATCCACATGGCTGACAAAATGCACCTTCAGGGCCCGCAGCACTTCGTCCGGCACGTCCCGGACATCCCGTTCGTTGTCCCGCGGGATCAGCACTTCGCTGATGCCGCTGCGCCGGGCCGCCATGAGCTTTTCCCGCAGGCCGCCAATGGGCAGTACGCGGCCGCGCAGCGATATTTCCCCGGTCATGGCAACATCGTTCCGCACCGGAATACCCAGCAGGGCCGAGGTAATGGATGTCACCAGCGTGACGCCGGCGGACGGCCCGTCCTTGGGCGTGGCGCCAGCCGGCACATGCACATGGATGTCCACCTTGCGGTGGAAGCGCGGGTCCAGCCCCAGCATATCCGCGCGCGAACGCACGTAGGACAGTGCCGCACGGGCGGATTCCTGCATCACGTCGCCCAGCTGGCCGGTAATGGCCACCTGCCCGCCGCCGGGCATGATGCTCGTTTCCACATGCAGAATGTCACCGCCGCGCTGATTGTAGGCCATGCCTGTGCAGACACCCACCTGCGGCGCGCTTTCCCTCTCGTCATGCCGGAATTTCTTCATGCCCAGGTATCCGGCCAGATTTTGCAGCGTCACGGACGCGCCATGCGCGGCCTTGCCGGCCTCCACCTTTCTGATGGCCGTCTTGCGGCACAATGTTCCCAGCTCCCGCTCCAGATTCCGCACGCCGGCTTCGAAGGTATAGGAACGGATAATCTCCATCAGGGCGCTGTCGGAAATCTTGAGGTCTTCCGCCGTCAGTCCATGCTGGGCCAGCTGGCGGGGCAGCAGAAAATGCCGGGCAATATGTCGCTTTTCCGTATCCAGATAGCTGTTCAGCTCAATGATCTCCATGCGATCCATGAGCGGCGCGGGAATGGAGTGCAGGGAATTGGCCGTGGTAATGAAAAATACCTTTGAAAGATCGTATTCCAGATCAAGATAATGATCCATAAAGGTGGCATTCTGTTCCGGGTCCAGCACTTCCAGCAGGGCGGAGGCGGGATCGCCGCGGAAATCCGTGCTCATCTTGTCAATCTCGTCCAGCAGGAAGAGCGGATTATTGCATTTCACCCGCTTCAGAGACTGGAGCATCTTGCCCGGCAGCGCTCCCACATAGGTGCGGCGGTGCCCGCGGATTTCAGCCTCGTCGCGCACGCCGCCCAGCGACAGGCGCACGAAGTCCCGCCCCGTGGCCCGCGCCACGGAACGTGCCAGCGAGGTTTTTCCCACGCCGGGAGGGCCCACAAGGCAGAGAATGGGGCCGCGCAGACCGCCGGAGAGCTTCTGCACGGCCAGATATTCCAGAATGCGCTCCTTGGGCTTTTCCAGCCCGAAATGATCGCCATCCAGCACCGCGCGCGCGCGCGCTATGTCTACTTCCGTCTCCTTCAGCGCATTCCAGGGCAAATCCAGCAGCCAGTCCACATAATTGCGGAGTACGGTATATTCTGATGCCTGCTGCGGCATGCCGCGCAGCTTTTTCAGCTCGCCCAGACCGCGCGTGCGGGCTTCCTCCGGCATGTCTTTTTCCCGGAAGCGCTTTTCCAGCGCGTCCAGCTCCGCCTGCGGGTCGTCTTCGCGGCCCAGCTCCTTATTGATGGCCTTGATTTGCTCATTCAGGTAGTATTCGCGCTGATTGCGCTCCATCTGGTTCTTGACGCGCGTCTTGATACGGCGTTCCACCGAAGCGGCGGCCATATCTCCCAGCAGCAGCTCATGCGTCCTTTCCAGACGTTTGGCCACGTCCAGAATCTCCATGACCTCCTGCTTCACCCGATATTCCACCTTCAGGTGCGGCAGGATGGCGTCCGCCACCACGCCCGGGTCCTGCTGCGCAAGAATGGCGCTTACGGCCTCCTGGGGAATCTTGCGATTGCCTTTGGCATATTCCTCAATGCCCTCGTGCGCAAGGCGCACCAGCGCCTGCATGTCGGGATTATCCGGCACCACGTCGGCAAGCGGCGTGACGCGCACCAGAGGAAAGCCGTCCGCCGTGCCTGCCGGTTCCCAGCTGGCGCGCTCCAGCCCTTCAAACAGCACCTTGATGGTCCCGTCAGGCAGGCGCAGCATCTGGAGAATGCGGCTGATCACGCCCACGCCGTACAGATCGTCCAGAGTGGGCTTTTCCATATCCGGCATTTTCTGCGCGACCAGCAGAATTTTCTTGCCGTACTGCGCCAGCCCCGCGTCAATGGCCTTGATGGAAGCATCGCGTCCCACAAAGAGCGGCATGATGGAGCGGGGAAACATGACTACCTCCCGCAGAGACATGAGAGGCAGCGTCATCATGATTTCCGGGCCTGCGCCCGCGTGCGTATTGTCTTCCATTCGGTTCTCCCCGCCCGCCACAGCGGGCACGCTCTATTGTTGAGGACTGTAGCCGCTTCCCGGCCCAGCATGACAAAGGCGGCCGACACGCGCCGCAGCGCCGCGTCAGCCGCCTGAAGCATACCGCACAGCGGCAGGCCGCGCAATGCGCAGCGGCTTATCTGCCTGCGGCGGAAGGCTCCGCATCGGTATCAAAGAACAGCAGAGGCTCCTTGCCCTTCTCAATCACCGCGCTGTTAATCACGCATTCGCGCAGTCCGGGCATGGACGGCAGGCGGTACATGATGTCAAGCATCTTCTTTTCCAGCACATTGCGCAGGCCGCGGGCGCCGGTCTTGCGTTCCAGCGCCTGCGCCGCAATCTTCCGCAGGGCATTGGGCGTGAACCGCAGTTCCACATGATCCAGACGGAACAGAGCCTGATACTGCCGCACCAGCGCATTCTTCGGCTCGGTGAGGACGCGCACAAGGTCTTCCTCGCTCAGGTCATCCACATGCGTGATGATGGGGATGCGCCCCACAAATTCGGGAATCAGGCCGAACTTCACCAGGTCCTGCGGATGAATCTTGTCCAGCAGCTCACCCAGCGGCATGTCCTTGCCGCTCTTCACCGCCGCGCCAAAGCCCATGGCCGAGCCTGCAACGCGGCTTTCCACCAGCTTGTCCAGTCCCACAAAAGCCCCGCCCACAATGAACAGGATGTTCCCCGTGTTCATGCGGATAAATTCCTGCTGGGGATGCTTGCGGCCTCCCTTGGGCGGGATATTGGCTTCCGTGCCTTCAATAATCTTCAGCAGGGCCTGCTGCACGCCCTCCCCCGAGACATCGCGGGTGATGGAAGGGCCGTCGGCCTTGCTGGAAATCTTGTCAATCTCGTCAATATAGATGATGCCCTTGCTGGCGGCTTCCAGATCGTAGTCCGCATTCTGAAGCAGCTGCACCAGAATGTTTTCCACGTCCTCGCCCACGTAGCCGGCCTCAGTCAGCGTCGTGGCATCCGCAATGGCAAAGGGAACGCGCAAGACCCTTGCCAGCGTCTTGGCCAGCAGGGTCTTGCCGCTACCCGAAGGGCCGACGAGCAGGATATTGCTTTTTTCCAGCTCCACGTCGTCACCAAGGGCATCGGCATAGAACACGCGCTTGTAATGATTATGCACGGCCACGGCGAGGATTTTCTTTGCCTCGTCCTGGCCGATGACATATTCGTCCAGGCGTGCCTTGATTTCCTGCGGAGAGAGCAGGCGCCCCTCATCTTCCCCGGCAACGCTTTCCATATGCTGCTGCGCGAGGATTTCATTGCAGACGTGCACGCAGTCTTCGCAGATACACGCATCATCCTGCACGATGAGATTCTTTGCCTCGTTTTCCGGTTTGCCGCAGAAGGAGCAGCGCAGGGAAGGAGCGTCGGAATGCTTTGCCATACGCCCTACCTGCCGTTTTCCATCATGTCGCGACGGGATGCCAGCACCTTGTCCACCAGGCCAAAGGCGCAGGCATCGGCAGCGGTCATGAAATTATCCCGCTCCGTGCTGGCGGCAATCTCTTCCAGCGTCCTGCCGGTATTGGCCGCAAGAATGCCGTTCAGCTCCGCCTTCATGCGCAGAATTTCACGGGTATGAATCTCAATATCCGTAGCCTGCCCCTGAAAGCCGCCCAGGGGCTGATGGATCATGATCTGGCTGTGCGGCAGCGCAAAACGCTTGCCCTTCTCGCCGGATGAGAGCAGGAATGCGCCCATGCTGGCCGCCGCGCCCATACATACCGTGGAAACAGGCGCGGAAATATACTGCATGGTGTCATAGATGGCCATGCCGGCAGTCACAGAGCCGCCGGGGGAATTGATGTACAGATAGATATCCTTCTCCGGGTCCTGCGACTCCAGAAAAAGCAGCTGCGCGCAGATGGCCGAAGCGACCTGATCGTTCACCTCGGAGCAGAGCAGCACGATACGGTCCTTCAGCAGACGCGAGTAGATGTCATAGGTGCGTTCGCCACGTCCCGTATTTTCAACGACATAGGGAATAACGGACATAGTTCCTTCCTTTCAGACAGAGGGTGCCGGCACACCGGCCCGCGCGCCGCCGGGCCCGCAAAAAAACGCTTCCGCCCCTCATGCGGAAATGCCGCGTGCGGAGCGGAAGCGCGTTCAGACAGAGACTGCTAGGCCTTGGGGGCTTCTTCGCCGGGCTCCACTTCAGTGACGATGGCCTTGGTATAGACGGCTTCCATGGCCTTGTCGGCCAGCATGCGATCCCGCAGGGTGAACATCATACCACTGCGCTCATAGGCTTCGCGCACAGTCTTGAAGTCCTCGCCGGAGCGCTGGCACATCTGGAAGAGATTCATGGTGACTTCGTGTTCCGTCACATCCAGCCCTTCCTTCCTGGCGATGCTCATCAGCAGCACCTGGGCGCGGGTGATGGCCTCGGCCTCGGGCTTCACGTCGGCCCGCAGCTGCTCTTCGGTCTTGCCCGTGGCGGCAAGGCTCTTGCCCTGACGTTCCAGGCGCACCTGCATATCGGCCAGCAGGCTGCGAATCTGGCTTTCCACCATGCTTTCGGGCAGGGGGAAGTCCACCATCTTCAGCATCTTATCCAGCAGCTGCTTCTGGGCGGCGCCCTTGTTCAGATTCTGGCGGCTGGTGCGGTAGGATTCGCGGATGGCGTCGTGCATCTTCGCCACGGATTCAAAGCCCATTTCCTTGGCCAGCTCGTCGGTCAGCTCCGGCAGATGGCGTTCCTGAATGGCATGCACCTTCACCTTCATGGTCACGGTCTTGCCAGCCAGATCGGGCGCGATGAAGTCCGCAGGGAAGGTCACTTCGCCTTCCTTCTCTTCACCCAGCTTCACGGTCTTCACCAGGTCTTCAAAGGCGGCCAGGGCCTGCTTTTCGCCCAGCGGCATTTCAAAATTGTCGGCGGCAATGCCTTCGATGGGCTTGCCGTCTTCATAGGCGGAGAAGTCGATGGTGGCCACCTGACCGTCAACGGCCGGGCCGTCGCCATCCACGGGCACGAGCTTGGCCTTATCGCGGCGAATGCGATCGGTGACTTCACGCACCTCCTCTTCCTTGACCACGGTCTTTTCCTGCTCCACTTCCAGCCCTTCGTAGTTGGGAAGATCGAAGATGGGCAGCACTTCAAACGAGATGGAGTACTTGTATTCCTGACCGCGGACAATGGCATTGGGGCCGTCAAAGTCCACGCCGGACACAGGCGTCACCTTCAGGTTCTGCATCACTTCATTGATGTGCACATTGACGAGGTCCTGACGGGCTTCCTCGTAAATCTTGTCTGCAAAGCGCTTTTCCACAATGTTCGCAGGAACCTTGCCTTTGCGGAAGCCGTCGAGCTGCACGCTGGTGCGATAGATGGCGACGGTGGCCATGATGGAAGCTTCCACTTCCTTGGGATCGACAGTGATGGCGACTTTCTTCTTCACCGGGGAGAGGTCTTCAACAACATATTCCACAGGAGGCTCCTTTTGTATGGCGCACGCACGGCGCAGAGGCGCGCGAACCGCGCAGAAATTTCAATCATCCCGCTGCCGGGTCTCAAATCATGCGTCCGGAAAGGCCGCAATGGTGCGAAAGGCGGGACTTGAACCCGCAAGGCAAAGCCGCCAGATTCTAAGTCTGGTGCGTCTACCAATTCCGCCACTCTCGCATAAGCGGTATTTCCTAGCATAAAAGCCCGTCTCCCGCAAGCCTTGCCCGCAGGCGGCCTCAGGCCAGCAGCAGGGCCGCGCCGTCGGTCTGCCGCGGCAGCACTTCGCCAATGACGGCGGCCACATCCCCCGAGGCGGCAAGCATGGACAGGGCTCTGGATTCCATCGCCGGCGGCACGGCCAGCACCAGTCCGCCAGAGGTCTGCACATCGAACATCAGACTTTCCAGCGCAGGACTCAGCTTCCCTTCCACGCGGGTGCGGCACGCCCAGTGCGCGCGATTGGCATGGCTCCCGGCAGGAATGAGCCCGTCCGCCGCATAGGCCTCTGCGCCGGCAAAGAGCGGCACAGCGGCACAGTCAAGACGAACGCAGACCCCGGAGGCCAGCGCCATTTCCAGCAGATGTCCGCCCAGCCCGAAGCCTGTGATGTCCGTCGCCGCTCTGAGCCCCAGCGTGCGGATGACCTCGGCGCCTCCCCTGTTCAGGCGGCCGCACCAGCGGGCAAGATCGTCCGCGGCACGTTCCCACTGCCCCCAGCGGGCCTTCACCGCCGTGGACAGCACCCCCGAACCTATGGGCTTGGTCAGCACAAGCCTGTCCCCGGGGCGCAGGCCATCGTTGGTTGCAATATGGCCCGGCTCAATAAGACCCGTGACGGAAAGACCGTACTTAATGGCGTCGTCCGCCACAGTGTGCCCGCCGACAAGAACGGCCCCGGCCTCTGTGAGCGCATCCAGCCCGCCGCGCAGAATATCCGCCAGAGCCTCTTCCTCACTGTCCAGCATGCACTGCGGAAAGCAGGCGATATTCATGGCGCACCACGGCTCGCCCCCAAGGGCATAGACATCCGAAAGCGCGTTGGCGGCCGCTATTCTGCCGAAATAGTAGGGATCATCCAGCAGAGGCGCGAGGATATCCACAGTCTGTACAATGGCCTTTCCCTCCGGAATGCCGACCACGGCGGCATCCTCATTACGGGCGCGCCCCGCCAGAACTCTGGATTCCAATGCGGCAGGCGCGGGCTTCAGGCGCGACAGAATTTTCTCCAGTCCCGCTGGAGAGACTTTTGCCGCTCAGCCGGCGGCCTTGGTGCGGGAAAGCAGATGCACGGCAACCTCCTTGCGCATGCAGGGCTGGGGTTGATGCGATTGCAGGACGGATTCTTCCGGCGTCACATGCGGATTCGTGCGCAGTACGGCTTGATCCGACATGGAATGCGCAGAGGCCCGCCCCCTTGCGGGATATGCCTGTCCAGATGCCCATGAAAAAAGGGATGCCGAAGCATCCCTCTTTCATACTGTATCGCGGATGGCGTGAAGCTTATTCCGCAGCGGCTTCCTGGGCGGGCTGTTCAGCGGCGGCCGGAGCGGCAGCCAGCTTGGTCAGCTCGATGATCGCCATGGGAGCATTGTCACCACGGCGGGGAAGAGCGAGCTTCATCACGCGGGTGTAACCGCCCTGCACCCCGGCGAACTGGGGAGCAATCTCGTCAAACAGACGCTTGACAAGAGCGTGATCGTTCAGCTCACGGTACGCCAGACGGCGGGCGTGCAGATCGTTGCGCAGGCCCAGGGTGATCAGGGGTTCGACCACGCCGCGCAGAACCTTGGCCTTCACTTCGGTGGTGCGAATCTTGCCATGGATAAGCAGCGCCTTGGCAAGGTTACGCATCAAAGCCTTACGATGCGAGGGAGTGCGCGACAGTTTCTTGCCGGAATTGCTATGCCTCATTTTGCTGCTTCCTCTTCCAATCCTGGTATTTCTTTTCGAAACCGTCAATCTTCATGCCGAAATCAAAGCCCATGCTGAGCAGGACATTCTTGATTTCATCCAGAGATTTGCGGCCGAAATTTTTGGTTTTGAGCATCTCGTTCTCAGAGCGCTGCACCAGCTCGCCCACCAGCGCTATATTGGCACTGCGCAGGCAGTTGGTGGCGCGAACGGAAAGCTCCAGCTCGTCAATGCTCTTGAAAAGCGCTTCATTCAGCTCGCCCCGGTCGGCATTGCCGGAGGAGGAATCGCCGGAAATCCGTTCATCAAAGTTGATGAAGACGGAAATCTGATCCTTGATGATCTTCGCGCTGTAGGCGATGGCGTCTTCCGGCGTCACGGAGCCGTCCGTCCAGACTTCGAGAATCAGGCGGTCGAAGTTGGTCATCTGGCCGACACGGGCCTGCTCCACGGCGTAGGCAACCTTCCGCACGGGAGAAAAGCTGGAATCGAGCTTGATCAGGCCAATCTCATCGGAAAGACCTTCATGCATGTCCGCAGGGATGTAGCCCTTGCCCATGCGCACTTCAAGCTCCATTTCGAAGGCAATGTCCTCGGTCAGCGTCGCAATGTGCAGCTCGGGGTTCAGCACCATGACGTGCTGATTGCCCTGGATATCGCCGGCAGTCACGGGCCCCTTCCGGTTTTCCACCTTCAGGGTGATGCGCTGGGGGTCTTCCGTGTCCATCGCAAGACGAACCTGCTTGAGGTTCAGAATCACGTCGGTAATATCTTCCAGCACGCCATGAATCGTAGAGAATTCATGCTGCACGCCGGAAATTTTGACGGACACCAGCGCCGCGCCTTGCAGCGAGGACAGCAGAACCCGACGCATGGCGTTGCCTATGGTCGTCCCGAAGCCGCGCTCCAGCGGTTCGCACACAAACTTGCCATGCGTGCTGCTGGCAGATTCGTTCTCCCGTATAATCTGGTCGGGCTTGACAAGCTCGCCCCAGTTGCGGGCGTTGATAAGCCGTTCGCCTTGTTTGATAAGCATTACGGCCCCCGTTTACTTCGAGTAAAGTTCGACGATCAGCTGCTCGTTGATGGGGAACTGAATATCCTCGCGCTGAGGCACGGCCTTGACGGTACCCTTGAAGGCGGCGCCGTCGGCTTCAAGCCAGCTGGGGCAGCCGCGACGGGCGATGACTTCCTGAGCTTCGGCAAGCACGGGAATCTGACGGTTCTTTTCGGGCACGGCGACTACGTCGCCCACCTTCACCTGAAGGGAAGGCACGTTGACCTTGTGGCCGTTCAGCGTGAAGACGCCGTGACGGACGAGCTGGCGAGCCTGGTTGCGGGAGTTCGCAAAACCCAGACGGTACACCACGTTATCCAGACGGCATTCCAGAGAAACCAGCAGATTGGTACCGGTAACGCCCTTGGCCATGTCAGCCTTGACAAAATAGCCGCGGAACTGGCGTTCCAGCACGCCGTACGTGCGACGCACCTTCTGCTTTTCACGCAGCTGCACCGCATATTCGCTGACCTTCTTGCGGGCGCGGCCATGCTGGCCGGGGGCATAGGGGCGGCGGTCATAGGCGCACTTGTCGGTGAAGCAACGGTCGCCCTTCAGGAAGAGCTTGCAGCCTTCACGGCGGCACATGCGGCATTTGGCTTCAGTATATTTTGCCATGATAAATCCTCGCTACTAGACGCGACGGCGCTTGGGCGGGCGGCAGCCGTTGTGGGGAATGGGAGTCACGTCGCGGATGAACGCGACCTTGAAGCCGCACGCATTGATGGCGCGCATGGCAGCTTCGCGGCCGGCGCCGGGACCCTTCACATACACGCCAACGGTGCGCATGCCGTTCTCCTGAGCCTTGCGGCCGGCGGTTTCAGCGGCGACCTGGGCGGCAAAGGGCGTGGACTTGCGGGAGCCCTTGAAGCCGCTCTGGCCGGAAGAAGCCCAGCTGATGGCGTTGCCGCGGGTGTCCGTGAAGGTGATGATGGTATTGTTAAAAGAAGCCTGGATGTGGGCAATGCCCACAGGCACGTTCTTCTTTTCCTTTCTTTTGACCACTTTCTTGGGTCTAGCCATGACGATACCTCGAGTGATGTTGTGCCAGAGGAGCGCGTGCGCTCATGGACACCTGACTACTTCTTCTTGGCAACCGCGCCGCGACGGGGACCCTTGCGGGTACGCGCATTGGTGTGGGTGCGCTGACCATGAACCGGAAGACCGCGACGATGGCGCAGGCCGCGGTAGCAGCCAATATCCATCAGGCGCTTGATGTTGCTGGCGACTTCGCGGCGGAGGTCACCTTCAACCTTGTAGTTGCCTTCAAGCTCCTTGCGGATTTCATTCACTTCATCAGCCGAAATGTCATCAATATTACGCGTCCAGTCGATGCCGGTGGCGTCGAGGATGTTCAGGGCCGTAGCACGGCCGATGCCGTAAATGTAGGTCAGCGCAATATCAACACGTTTGCCGCGGGGCAAATCTACACCTGCAATTCTAGCCACAGTATGTCTCCTGCCCTTGTTAGCCCTGACGCTGCTTGTGTCGGGGGTTTTCGCAGATCACTCTCAGCACGCCCTTGCGACGGATGACCTTGCATTTGGGGCACATTTTCTTAACGGAAGGCCTGACTTTCATAACCTTGTCTCCAGGACGTTGCATCTGCCCGCTGACGGATGTCAGCAGGAACAGAGGTCTATATCCAGCTTTACGTCTTCTGTCAACACATAAGTTCCGGCCGGGGCAGACCGCGGTCTGAAATGCTCAGAATGCGGGGCCCGGACGGGGTAATCGCCACGCTGTGCTCGTAATGGGCGGCCAGCTTGCCGTCCCTGGTCACAGCAGTCCATTTGTCGTCCAGAACCTTCACTTCATAGCTCCCTACCGTCACCATGGGTTCAATGGCGATGGTCATGCCGGCCACCAGGGGCATGCCGCGCACGCCGGGATAGAAGTTCGGAACTTCCGGCTTTTCATGCATACGCGCGCCAACACCGTGGCCCACGTACTGACGGACGACACCGAAGCCGCGACTTTCCACGTAGTTCTGGATTGCCGCCCCGATGGCGTGCAGATCGTTCCCCACAGTGGCCTGCTTGATGCCGATGTACAGCGACTCTTCGGTCACCTGCATCAGCATCTTTGCCTCATCGCTGACTTCGCCACAAGCAAAGGTGCGTGCGGAGTCGCCCACAAAGCCTTCGAAGACGACGCCCATGTCACAGCTGACGACATCCCCCTCCTTAAGCAGCCGCGAAGAGGGAAAGCCGTGCACCACCTGCTCATTCACCGAACAACACAGGGCAAAGGGATAGCCGCAATAGCCCAGGAAGGCCGGTTTCACATGATACGTGGCGCACATGTCGCGCGCCACTTCTTCAAGGCGCATCGTGGGAATGCCGGGGGCGATTTCATCCCCAATGGCGTCAAGGATGTTCGCCACCATGCGGTTGGCTTCACGAAGGCAGGAAATCTCCCGCTCATTCTTCACGTATGCGCCGCGGTATTTTCTCATTGCTTATGCTTCTTTGCGGCGCTAGGTCAAGCCCGGCGCCGCGATTCCACCTACCGGCCCTTTCCCTGCGCCTTCTTCATCAGGCTCTGGTACTGGCTGGAGATGAGATGCGATTCAATCTGGGACATGAAGTCCATGGCCACGCCCACGAGGATCAGCAGGCTCGTGCCGCCGAAGTAGAAGGGCACATTGAACTTGGTGATGAGCAGCATGGGCATGACAGACACGATGGAGATGTACACGCTGCCGGAAAGGGTCAGGCGGGAAAGCACCGTGTCGATGTATTCCTGAGTCCTTTCCCCGGGACGAATGCCCGGAATGAAGCCGCCGGCCTTCTTCAGATTTTCCGCCATGTCTTTCGGATCAAAAATGATAGCCGTGTAGAAGTAGCAGAAGAAGAAGATCAGGGCCACGAAAATGACATTGTACATCACCGATGCGGGCGCGAAGTAGGCCGCCACACGCTGAAGCATCTCGTTGCTGGAGAACTGGCCGATGGTGGCCGGGAACAGCAGCAGGGAAGACGCAAAGATAGGCGGAATAACGCCGGCAGTGTTCAGTCGCAGCGGCAGGTGCGTGTTCTGCCCGCCAAACATCTTCCTGCCAACCTGTCGCTTGGCGTAGTGGATGGGGATGCGCCGCTGGGCGCGCTCCACAAACACAATGCCGACGGTCACGGCCAGCATGAACACAAGGATCAGGGCGGCCAGGAAAATGCTCATGTCGCCGGCCTGAATCAGGGCGACAGACTGGATGATGGCACGCGGGATGCCCACGACAATGCCGGAGAAGATAATCAGCGAGATGCCGTTGCCTATGCCCTTCTCCGTAATCTGCTCCCCGAGCCACATGATCAGCACCGTGCCTGCGGTGAAGGTCATGATGGTGACGAGGCGGAATGTCCATCCCGGTTCCAGCACAATGGGCGCCTGGGAGGGGCTTGTCATGCTTTCCAGCCCCACGGCGATGCCCAGCCCCTGCACCAGGGTGATGGCCACCGTCAGATAGCGGGTATACTGCGTGATCTTCCTTCGTCCGGCCTGCCCTTCCTCCTTCGCCATGCGCTTGATGGCAGGGCTCGCAACCTGCATCAGCTGCATGATGATGGAAGCGGAGATGTACGGCATGATGCCCAGGGCAAAGACGGAGACGTTGGAAAGACCGCCGCCGGAGAACATGTCGAAAAGCCCGAAAAGCGTGCCAGACATGGATTCAAAAAAGCTGGCTATAGCCGCGGCATCCACACCCGGGATCGGAATATGCACGCCGATTCTGTAGCAGCACAAAAGCAATAATGTCCAACCCAGCTTTTTGCCGAGGTCGGACTGCGCAGCCATGTTGTTTACCGCTCCAAGTGCCATGTATTCTTTCTCTTTTAAGGTAATCCCCGGAATACCCTTTGGGGCATTCAGGGGGCAGTGTCTGCGGCGCCCCCGCGGGGGCGCCAAGGCGGAAAGTGCCGGCCCCGCACGAGGACCGACACTTGCATGCTATTGGGCAGGCTGAGCCTGAAGTTCGCTGGCTTCACCACCGGCGGCACGGATCTTTTCCGCGGCGGCGGCGCTGAACTTGTGAGCTTCCACCTTCAGAGCGGCGGCAACTTCACCCTGGGACAGCACCTTCACGAGCGAGCCGTAGGGGGCCAGTCCGCGTTCATAGATCATGTCCAGCGTGATTTCGGTCTTGCCTTCGAAGGCAGCCTGGAGGCGATCCAGATTGACCACTTCATAGCAGACCTTGAAGGGATGGTTCTTGAAGCCGTGCTTGGGCAGACGGCGCTGAAGGGGCATCTGGCCGCCTTCGAAGCCGGGACGGACACCGCCGCCGGCACGCGCATTCTGACCCTTGTTGCCCTTGCCCGCAGTGCAGCCAAGGCCCGAACCGGAGCCACGGCCCACGCGGCGGCGGGTCTTGCGCTCTTCAGGGAAAGGATACAGATCGTTCAGTTGCATGATATTCCTCCTGCGGCCTAGTCAACCACGGCCACAAGGTGTTCGACTTTCTTGATCATGCCGCGGATGGAGGCGCTGTCCTTGTGGACCTTCACCATTTCGCGACGCTTCAGGCCGAGGCTGTCCAGCACGGCACGCTGGGCCGGGGTGGCGCCGATACGGCTCTTCACCAGCTTAACCTTGATTTCAGTCATGGCTTACTTCCTCGGGGCTTCCAGCTTCTTGCCACGCAGCTCGGAAACTTCCTCGGCGCTGCGCAGGGAGGTGAGGCCCTCAAGAGTGGCGCGAAGCACATTGTGGGGGTTGTTGGTGCCGATGGCCTTGGCGAGCACGTCGCGCACGCCGGCAGCTTCCATGACGGCGCGCACGGCGCCGCCGGCGATGATGCCGGTACCCTTGGAAGCGGGCTTCAGCATGACGGAGCCGGCGCCGAATTCGCCCAGCACTTCATAGGGCAGCGTGCCGTCCAGCAGGGGAATGCGCACGCGGTTCTTGCGGGCGCGCTCGGTAGCCTTGCGCAGGGCTTCGGGCACTTCCTGGGCCTTGCCCAGACCGTAGCCCACGCCGCCCTTGCCGTCGCCCACGACGACCAGAGCGCTGAAGCTGAAACGACGACCGCCCTTGACGACCTTGGCCACACGATTCAGGGCAACGATCTTTTCGATTTCGCCCAGTTCGTTCTGGTTCTGCTGTTCCATGGTTTCTTGACGCATATTAGAACTCCAGGCCGCCTTCACGGGCGCCGTCGGCTATGGCTTTGATGCGGCCGTGATAGAGATATCCGTTACGATCGAACACCACGGAGGTGATGTCCTTTTCCTTGGCCAGGCGGGCAATCTCCCTGCCGACCATTTCGGCGCCGGCGATATTGCAGTGCAGGCCGGCTTCGGTCTTGGCCAGCGTCAGGGTGGACGCGGCGGCCAGGGTCAGGCCGGCGGCGTCGTCGATGAGCTGGGCATACATGTGCAGATTGGACCGGTACACCACAAGGCGCGGACGGGCGGCAGTGCCGCTGATCTTTTTGCGGATGCGAATCTTGCGGCGCTGGCGGGATTCATTTTTAGAATATTTCATGGGTCTTCACCTGCCTACTTCTTCCCGCCGGACTTACCAACCTTGCGCTGGATGGTCTCGGTGGTGTACTTGATGCCCTTGCCCTTGTAAGGTTCAGGCTTGCGGATACGACGCAGGCGCGCGGCCATTTCGCCGATGAGCTCCTTGTCGATGCCGGACAGGGTGAGCACCTGGCCCTGCACGCTGGCAGCGATGCCTTCGGGCAGATCGACGATCACAGGATGGGAGAAGCCCACGGAAAGCTCGATGATGCTGCCTTTCACGGCAACCTTGTAGCCAACGCCGATGACTTCCACGGACTTGGAGAAGCCCTTGGTCACGCCTTCGATGCAGTTGGCCAGCAGCGTGCGGCGCAGGCCGTGCTGGGCGCGGGTCTGGCGGGATTCGTCCAGACGGGTCAGCGTGACATGGCCGTCGGCGACTTCATACTTGAGGGCGCTGCACAGGGGCGTCGTCAGGGAGCCCTTGGGGCCCTTCACTTCCACAACATCCGTGCCAATCTTGACTTCAACGCCAGCAGGCACGGCAATGGGCTGTTTACCTATTCTCGACATGTCACACCGCCTACCAGATTTCGCACAGAAGTTCGCCGCCCATCTTCTTCTCATGGGCGGTCATGCCGTCAAGCACGCCCTGGGACGTGGACAGAATGCAAATGCCGAGGCCGTTCTGCACCCGGGGAATCTTGTGGACGCCCACGTACACGCGGCGGCCGGGGGTGCTGACACGCTTGAGCCCGGAAATGACGGGCTTGCCCTTATGGTACTTCAGCGTGATCGTGATGTCACGATCGGCCACGGTCACGTCTTCAACGTAACCTTCCTGCTTGAGGATGGCAGCAAGAGCTTCCTTCATCTTCGAGCGCGGCACATTCACTTCCTTATGCAGGGCCAAATGTGCGTTGCGGATACGCGTCAGCATATCTGCAATAGGATCTGTCACCATTGAAATGCTCCTAATAAAAAAAAGACAGCTTGGGTTACGGCGCCCATCGCCGCACTTCCGCACTGCTTGTGCCTGAAAGGGAAAGGAATGTCCAGCAATATTTTGCTGGACACTCCCTGAAAGCCGGTATTACCAGCTGGATTTGCGGACGCCCGGCAGCTCGCCGCGCAGCGCCATGTTGCGGAAACAGACGCGGCAGATGCCGAACTGGCGCATGAAGGCGCGGGGACGGCCACAAATCGGGCAGCGATTGTAGCCGCGGGTGGAGAACTTGGGCTTGCGGGCAGCCTTGACTTCAAGGGAAGTACGCGACATGGCCTTGGCTCCTTACTTCTTGAACGGCATACCGAGCTGTTCAAGGAGGAACTTGCCTTCCTTGTCGGTGGTGGCCGTGGTCACGATGGTGATATTCATGCCCTTGGGGTTTTCCACACGGTCAACTTCCAGTTCGGGGAAGATGGTGTGTTCCTTGATGCCCAGGGTGAAGTTGCCGCGCCCGTCAAAGCCGCGATCCGGGATGCCCCGGAAGTCGCGCACGCGAGGAAGGGCGAAGTTCATGAGCTTGTCCAGGAAATCCCACATGCGATCCTTGCGCAGGGTCACACGCACGCCGATGGGCATGCCTTCGCGCACCTTGAAGGAGGCGATGGACTTCTTGGCGCGGGTGACAACAGCCTTCTGGCCGGCAATGGCGGACAGCTCCGCCACGGCTTCTTCCATGAGCTTGTTGTTGCCGCTCGCGGCGCCCAGACCGATATTCAGAGAGATCTTCTCAATGCCAGGCATCTGCATGGCGGAGGAGTAGTTGAACTCCTTCTGCAGGGTGGGCACGATCTTCTCACGATAGATGTTTTCAAGACGAGTCATCGTGTGCACCTTATCCCATCACTTCGTTGCACTTCTTGCAGAAGCGCACTTTTTTGCCGTCTTCGGTGTACTTGTAGCCGATCTTGGTGGGCTTGCCGCAGGCGTCGCACACGACCATCAGGTTGGACACGTGGATGGGCATTTCCTTTTCCACGATGCCGCCAGGCTGCTGGGCGTAGGGATTGGGACGCATGTGGCGCTTGACCATGTTGACCTTTTCCACCAGCACGCGGTCCTTCTTGCGCAGCACCTTCAGAACCTTGCCGATCTTGCCGGCGTCCTTCCCGGCAATGACCATCACCTTGTCGTCCTTGCGGATACGATACTGTTTCATCATCATCTCCTACAGAACTTCCGGGGCAAGGGACACGATCTTCATGAAGTTCATGGCGCGCAGCTCGCGGGCCACGGGGCCGAAGATACGGGTGCCCATGGGTTCGCCCTGATTGGAGAGCAGCACGGCGGCATTGCCATCGAACTTGATGTAGGAACCGTCGGCGCGGCGGACTTCCTTCGCCGTGCGCACGATGACGGCCTTCATCACGTCGCCCTTCTTCACCTTGCTGTGCGGAATGGCTTCCTTCACGGAGACCACGATAATGTCGCCCACGCTGGCGTAACGGCGGTGGGAACCGCCGAGCACCTTGATGCAGGCAACCTTCTTGGCGCCGGAGTTGTCGGCGACCTGGAGCGTAGATTCTACCTGGATCATGGCACTACCCTACACGGCTTTTTCGATGATGGAAACCAGATGCCAGCACTTGTTGTGCGACAGCGGACGGTATTCCACAATCTTGACTTTATCACCCATGCCGCATTCGTTCATCGGATCATGCGCGGTGAACTTCTTGCGGCGCCTCACATACTTCTTCAGAAGGGGGTGCTTCACCAGGGTTTCAACGCGCACGACAATGGTCTTGTCGTTCTTGTCGCTGACCACGACACCGGTGAGCACGCGGCCCTTACGGCTTTCAAGAGCTTCAGACATCGCTTGGCCCCTATCCTTTCTCATTCAGTACGGTCATGATGCGGGCAACCTGGCGCTTGGCAGCCTTCAGACCAGCGGTGTTTTCCAGCTGGGCGGTGGCGTGCTGCATGCGCATGGTGAACACGGCCTGCTGCTGTTCGGCCAGCTTCGCGCGGAGTTCCTCCACGGAAAGCGCCTTCAGTTCGGCAGTGGTCATCAGACCTTCATTCTTGTTTGTCTTGGCAGCCATGTTAGATGCCCTCCTTCACCACGATGACCGTCTTCACCGGCAGCTTGTGCGCGGCGAGGGTCAAGGCTTCCTTGGCCAGCTCGATGCTGACGCCCTTGATTTCATACAGGACGCGGCCGGGCTTGACCGGAGCGCACCAGCCCACCGGCGCACCCTTACCGGAACCCTGACGGGTGGCCAGCGCCTTTTCGGTGACCGGATGGTCGGGGAAGATGCGAATCCACACCTTGCCGCCACGCTTGATGTGACGCATCATGGCGATACGGGCGGCCTCAATCTGCTGGCTGGACAGCTTGCCGTGTTCCACGGCCTTCAGGCCAATATCGCCAAAGGAGATGTCGGCGCCGCGGGTGGCCATGCCGCGCAGGCGGCCCTTCTGCCATTTACGGAATTTAACTTTCTTGGGCGCGAGCATTACTGATCCACCTCTTTGTCAAGGATTTCACCCTTGTAAATCCACACCTTGACACCAATGATGCCGTAGGTGGTGTGCGCTTCGGCAAAGCCGTAGTCGATGTCGGCGCGCAGGGTCTGCAGCGGCACGCGGCCGTCGCGGTACCATTCGGTACGGGCGATTTCCGCACCGGCCAGGCGACCGGCGCAGGTGACCTTGATGCCTTCGCCGCCAAACTTGCGGGCCATGGTCACGGTGCGCTTCATGGCGCGGCGGAAGGCCACGCGGCGTTCCAGCTGCTGGGCAATGTTTTCAGCCACCAGCTGCGCTTCCACCTCGGGGCGGCGGATTTCGTTCACTTCCAGGGAGAACTCGCGGCCGAACTTGCGACGGAGGTCGCTGCGCAGCTTCTCGATTTCCACACCCTTGCGGCCGATGACGATACCGGGGCGGGCGGTGGAAAGGATGAGGCGAACCTTGCCGCCGGCGCGTTCGATTTCGATCTTCGCGAGGCCCGCGTGGTACAGCAGCTTCTTCACATACTTGCGGATGTTGCTGTCCTCGAAGACAAAGGCAGGGTATTCCTTGGCGCTGAACCAGCGGGACTGCCAGTTCTTGTTATACCCAAGCCGGAATCCGAACGGATGTACTTTCTGACCCATAACCTATTCCTGCCCTTCTGCAAGTATGACGGTGATATGGCTGGTGCGCTTGTGAATCTTCGTGGCGCGGCCCTGAGCGCGGGGCATGAAGCGCTTCCAGGAGGGGCCTTCGTTCACGACGACTTCTTTCACCACGAGCGCGTCCACGTCCACGCCACCCAGATTGGAAGCGTTGGCCAGGGCCGACTTGACCACGTTCAGCAGAACGCCAGCAGGCTTGTTGGGGGTAAAACGCAGAATGTTCATCGCGTCTTCCACAGCCTTCCCCACCACGTTGCGGGCAACGAGACGGGCCTTGCGCGGGGAAACGCGCTGGAACTTTGCAATAGCTTTGGATTCCATCACGCCACCTACTACTTCTTGCCCTTGGCTTTTTTATCGGCGGCATGCCCGTGGTAGGTGCGGGTCGGGGAGAATTCGCCCAACTTGTGGCCCACCATGTTTTCGGTCACGAACACCGGAACAAACTTCTTGCCGTTATGCACCGCAAAGGTCAGGCCCACCATTTCAGGCAGGATGGTCGAGCGGCGCGACCAGGTCTTCAGCACGCGACGGTCGTTGCTGGCAACGGCGGCTTCAACCTTCTTCATCACATGGGCGTCTACAAAAGGCCCTTTTTTCAGAGATCTGGGCATGAGCTACTCCTACTTCTGGCCGCGGCGCTTGATGATAAGCTTGTTGGAAGCCTTCTTGGGATCGCGGGTCTTGTAACCCTTGGCAGGCATACCCCAGGGAGAAACAGGGTGACGACCACCGGAGCTTCTGCCTTCGCCACCACCAAGCGGATGGTCGACAGGGTTCATGGCCACACCGCGCACCTGAGGACGGCGGCCCAGCCAGCGGTTGCGGCCAGCCTTGCCCAGAGACACGTTTTCGTGGTGGATATTGCCCACCTGACCCACGGTAGCCATGCAGCTCGCCAGAACCTTGCGCACTTCGCCGGAAGGCATGCGCAGCAGGGCGTACTTGCCTTCCTTGGCGATGAGCTGGGCATAGGTGCCGGCGGCGCGGCAGAGCTGGCCGCCCTTGCCAGGATTCAACTCGATATTGTGGATATTGGTACCCACGGGAATGCGGGACATGGCCATGGCGTTGCCGGGCTTGATGTCCGCGCCTTCTCCAGCCACAACCTTGTCACCCTGGTTCAGGCCCACGGGGGCGAGAATGTAGCGCTTTTCGCCGTCGGCATAGTGCAGCAGAGCGATGCGCGCGGTGCGGTTGGGATCGTATTCAATATGCGCGACGGTGGCTTCGATGCCCATCTTGTCACGCTTGAAGTCGATGATGCGGTACTGGCGCTTCACGCCGCCGCCGCGACGGCGGGAGGTGACGCGGCCGAAGTTGTTGCGGCCGGCCTTCTTGGTGAGACCAACGGTCAGGGATTTCTCGGGAGTCGTACGGGTGATTTCCGCGAAATCGGAAACCGTCTGGAAGCGACGTCCCGCAGAGGTCGGTTTCAGCTTACGGACAGCCATTTTCTACACTCCCTCGAAGAAGTCGATTTTTTCACCCTTCACAAGGGTGATGTAGGCTTTCTTGGAACCGGCAACGCGGCCGATCACGCGGCCCTGACGCTTGCGGGCCCTGGGAGCCCTGCGGATCACGTTCACAGACTCCACCTTCACGCCGAAGGCCTTTTCCACGGCCTGCTTCACTTCGATCTTGTTGGCGTCGGGATGCACCAGAAAGCTCACGACCTGACCGCTTTCCTTCAGATCATTGGTCTTTTCGGTCAGGAGGGGCTTAAGCAGCACTTGCGTAAAATCCATGATAGCTCCCCTACTTCGCGAACCGGGCCTGCACGGCTTCCACGGCGCCTTCCATCAGCACAAGCTGCTTGTGCTTCAGGATTTCGTACACGCTCAGACGGTCGGGCGTCGTGAGGGTGATGCCGGGAACATTCCGGGAGGACAGGGTCAGGTTTTTATTTTCATCAGCGGCAACGATGAGGGCCTTTTCCAGGCCCAGCACGCCGGCCACCTGCGCAAACAGCCTGGTCTTGGGCTCGGCCAGCTCAATGCCCTTCACCACCATCAGGCCCTCAGCCTTCAGACGGGAGGAGAGAGCCATCTTCATGGCCAGAGCGCGCACCTTGGCATTCACCTTGAAGCCGTAGTCGCGGGGCTGGGGGCCAAAGACGATGGCGCCGCCGCGCCAGACGGGAGAACGGTTGGAGCCGGAACGGGCGCGACCGGTGCCCTTCTGCTTCCAGGGCTTCACGCCGCCGCCGGACACGAAGGCACGGGTCTTTGCGGCGTGCGTGCCCGCACGCTTGGCCGCAAGCTGCGCACGCACCACGAGGTTAAGGATTTCGGGCCTCACCTCAACTTCGAACACGTCGGAAGCCAGGGTGATTTCGCCGGCTTCCTGCTTGTTCTGGTCGTATACTTTCACAACAGCCATTGTGTAATCCTTTTACTGCTTGCGGACCAAGACGAGGCCATTTTCAGGACCAGGCACGGAACCCTTGACCAGGATGACATTGTCCTCGGGACGAACGTCAACGATCTTCAGGCCGAGCTGCGTCACGGTTTCATTGCCCCAGTGGCCCGCCATCTTTCTGCCCTTGAACACGCGGCCGGGGAAGGTGTTGTTACCCACGGAGCCGTTGTTGCGGTGCACCTTTTCGCAGCCGTGCGTCGCGTTGCCGCCGTGGAAACCCCAGCGGCGCATACGGCCCTGATAGCCCTTGCCGAGGCTGGTGCCGGTAATCTTCACCTTGTCGCCGGCGGCGAACATGTCCACCGTCAGCTCCTGGCCCAGCTCCATGGTGGGAGCGCCTTCCAGGCGAATTTCGCGCAGCGTGCGGAAGAGACCCTTGCCGGCCTTGGCAAAGTGCCCCTGAAGGGCCTTGCTCACATGCTTTTCTTTAGCCACGTCCAGCGCAATCTGGAGAGCGTTGTAGCCGTCCTTCTCAACGGTCTTCACCTGCGTCACGGGGCAGGGACCGGCCTGAATCACGGTAACGGCCACAGCGGAACCATCGCTGGCGAAGATGCGGGTCATGCCAAGTTTGCGACCCAAAATTCCCATATTCTCAGCCATGATTGCCTCTCACTAGAGCTTGATTTCAACGTCCACACCCGCGGGGAGGGACAGCTTGCCCAGCGCGTCAACAGTCTGCTGCGTGGGTTCCAGGATATCCATAAGCCGCTTGTGGATGCGCATTTCGAACTGCTCGCGGGACTTCTTGTCCACATGCACGGAGCGGTTCACGGTGTACTTGTGGATGTTGGTGGGCAGCGGGATGGGCCCGGCCACACCGGCGCCCGTATTCCGGGCCGTATCTACGATTTCACTCACAGCCTTGTCCAGGATGCGGTAATCATAGGCTTTAAGCTTGATCCGAATGCGATCGCTGCTAACTGTCGTCATTGTTGCCTACTCCGTTTTGGAAAAATCCTGCGCGGTTGGGTTCATCGCAGGTTCCATCACAATATTCCGGTCTTTCAGACCGTAAAGAAGCCGCATGGGAAGCGGCTTACCTCACCTAACAGAAGGCTCACTGAGACTGACGGAGGAGCAGCTGACGCTGTGTGTTGCTTGAAAGAAAATTCGGAGGATGGAAGACAGAATGGATGCCTGAAGCGCACCGTACATCCGCATCACCCGTTAAAGCAACGCTCCCCGTGCGCAACAAGCCTTTGCCGCATTGAAAGCAGCAAGGTGGTCCCGCAGGGTCACCAAATGAGGAGAAGTCCTCTACCTTATACAGCCCAAGGGTTCACCGCAAAGCAGGTGAGGGTCCGGAAAAAAGGGCTGGCACGGCTCGATCAAGTTCGGCATTTGGCAACGCCTGCACTTGTCAATTCCGGCTGCGCCGGAAAACAGCAGGACTGACTCAACCAGTCCTTCCCTGCCGTCCAGGGATATGCCCGACAACATCGGGCGAGGTGCATATCTACCGGAAACAGATGGCGCAGTCAAGTCTTTCCGGGAAATTTCCGCCAATTTTCCCTGCCGGCGGGGACAGGAAGGCCGCATCAACCGGGGAAAGCTCCGCAGGGGAAGCTTTCCCCGCCTGCCAGAGCACTACTTGCCGCGTCCGCAGCACTTCTTGTATTTCAGGCCGCTTCCGCAGGGGCAGAGATCGTTGCGGCCGACCTTTGGCTGCGGCGGCGTCTCCGCCTGCCCGCCGGACACGTACGCCGCGCCACGGGTATCATCCCTGTGCCGCAGTTCCAGCTCCGGCTGGGGCTGGGCTTCCTGTTCCTGCACGCCGTCCGCTTCCGGCTCTTCCTGCCGCTGCACGTGCACGCGCGTCAGGGCGCGGCACACGCTTTCACGAATGCGGAACAGCATGGCCTGAAACATTTCAAAGCCCTCACGCTTGTATTCCAGCTTCGGGTCTTTCTGCCCATAGCCGCGCAGGCCGATGCCGTCGCGCAGGGCGTCCATGTTGCGAAGATGCTCCTTCCAGCAGCGATCCAGCTCTTCCAGCAGGAAGTAGCGCAGCACGTCCATGTAAATTTCGCCGGCCTCGGCCTTCAGCTCCGCAAAGATGGTGCGCACCAGCTCTTCCGCCTCCTCGCGGGCAGGCAGCGGGCCGTCCGCCGGATAGACCCTGTCCAGCGTGAATACATCCCGCAGGCGGGCGCGGGCGGCGGCCACATCTTCCTCTGAAGGAGACTCGCCGACGCGCAGTGCATTATAGGTGTCGTCCAGCACGTCGGCCGCAAATTCTTCCAGCACAGGCGTGAGGTCTTCCATCTGCATGAAATCCCGCCGCAGAGTATAGATGACCTCGCGCTGCTGATTCATGACATTATCATAGTCCAGCAGCGTCTTGCGGATTTCAAAATGATGCGCCTCCACGCGCTTCTGGGCACTTTCCACCGCGCGGGAGACCAGATTATTCTCAATGGCCTCGCCTTCTTCCAGCCCCAGCTTCTGCATGAGGCCGGAAATGCGGTCGGAGCCGAAGAGGCGCATGAGATCATCTTCCAGCGAGAGATAGAAGCGCGAAGACCCGGGGTCGCCCTGACGCCCGGAACGGCCGCGCAGCTGGTTGTCAATGCGGCGGCTCTCATGGCGCTCCGTGCCCAGAATATGCAGGCCGCCCAGCTCCCGTACGCCCTCGCCCAGCACAATGTCCGTACCGCGCCCGGCCATGTTGGTGGCTATGGTCACGCGCCCGGCCTGCCCCGCCTGCGCCACGATTTCGGCTTCCTTGGCATGCTGCTTGGCGTTGAGCACATTATGCGGGATGCCTATCTTCTTCAGGCGGCGGGACAGCATTTCCGAGGTCTCGATGGAAATGGTGCCCACCAGCACGGGCTGTCCCTTGGCATGCAGCTCCTCAATGGCATGGACAATGGCGTCAAACTTCTCCGCGCGCGTGCGGTAGATGAGATCGGCATAGTCCTTGCGCCGCATGGGGCGGTTCGGCGGAATGGTGATGACTTCCAGATTGTATATCTGGGCAAATTCCAGCGCTTCCGTATCGGCCGTCCCCGTCATGCCGCTCAGCTTGTCGTACATGCGGAAGTAGTTCTGGAAGGTAATGGAGGCTAGGGTCTGGTTTTCCGCGGCCACGGTCACGCCTTCCTTGGCTTCCAGCGCCTGATGCAGGCCGTCGGAGAAGCGGCGGCCCTCCATGAGGCGGCCCGTGAACTCGTCCACGATGACCACCTTGTCATTCTGCACGATGTAGTCCACATCGCGCTTGAACACGTAATGGGCCTTCAGGGATTGAAGCACATGGTGCTGCGCCGTGATGTTCGCCGGATCAAACAGGTTGTCCACACCAAGCAGCTGCTCGCAATGCGCCACGCCGGCCTCGGTGAGCATGGCCGTCTTGCCCTTCTCGTCCACAGTGTAGTCGTCCGGGCTCAGGCTGCGGACCACCGCGTCCATCTGGCGGTACAGCCCCACGGAATCTTCGGAAGCGCCGGAGATGATGAGCGGCGTCCGGGCCTCGTCAATGAGGATGGAGTCCACTTCGTCCACAATGGCATAGTTGTGCCCGCGCTGCACCAGCTGCGACGCATAGAACTTCATGTTATCGCGCAGATAGTCGAAGCCGAACTCGTTGTTCGTGCCGTAGGTGATGTCCGCGGCATAGGCCGCCTTGCGCTGCTCGTCCGTCATGTCGTGCACAATGACGCCCACGGAAAGGCCCAGCGCGTTATACAGCTTCCCCATCCACGCGGCGTCACGGCTGGCAAGGTAGTCATTGACCGTAACCACATGCACCCCCTTGCCGGAGAGCGCATTCAGCACCACGGGCAATGTGGCCACCAGCGTTTTTCCTTCGCCGGTCTTCATTTCCGCGATCTTTCCGCGGTGCAGCACAATGCCGCCCACCAGCTGCACGTCGTAATGGCGCATGCCCAGCACGCGCGACGATGCCTCGCGCACCAAGGCAAAGACCTCGGGCAGCACGTCGTCCAGCGTCTTCCCCTCTTCCTGCACGCGCGCGCGGTATTCCGCCAGACGCAGGGGCAGCTCCTCGTCGGAAAGAGCCTGCATTTCAGGCTCAAGTGCGTTGATTTTACTGACTATGCTACGCAATCTCTTGAGATAGCGGTCATTCTTGCTGCCGAATATTTTCTTGAACAGATACCCGAACATCAGGCAAACCTCATGAGTGGCTAGAAAGGGGAGGCGATGGCGCCGGGATGCACAGGCAGCCGGGCCGGCTGCGCGCCATGCAAAAAGAGAATGCCCATAAGTAAGACATAAATGTCCGCTTGGCAAATGCCGATTGGGGTACTCCATGCTTGAAGAGAGGCGCGCGAACGTATATACAGTGGCGATTGAAGCACATCACCATCATCGGAAGGATACCTGCATGCACAAATTTACCGCCTCTTTCCTGGGCCGCGACTGCCCCGGCGTGGTGGCCAGCGTGACCGCCATCATGGAGAAGGCCCAGTGCGACATCATCGAGGTCTCCCAGACCATTCTGGCCGGGGAATTTGCCGCCATCTTCGTGGTCGGCACGCCTGACGGGCTGGACGCCGCCGCGCTGGAAGCCACCCTGCAACAGGGACTTGCCGCCGCCAATGTGGACCTCTCCGTCATCGTGCGCCCCTCCGCCGAAGGCGTCTGGGCGGATACCACCCCCTGCGCCCCCTTTGTCGTCACTGCGCACGGCCCGGACAAGCCCGGCCTCATTGCCGGCATGAGCCGCGTCTTTGCCCGCCACGGCGTCAATATCGAAAACCTCAAGGCCATTCTCGGCGAAGGCGGCGACAACCAGGCGCTCTTCGTGTTTGAAGTGAAGGTTCCGGACAGTGTGGATACAGGCCGCCTGCGCCGCGAGCTGGTGGCCGAAGGCATGCGGCTGGAGCTGCTCGTCAGCGTCCAGCACCGCGACATCTTCGAGGCCGTCCACCGCATTCAGCCCATCTAAAGGAAGGAACACCTCCATGCTTACCGAACGCGAAGTCATCAGCACGCTTAACATGCTCCGCAACGAGCATCTGGACGTGCGCACTGTCACGCTTGGCGTCAGCCTCTTTGACTGCGTGAGCCACGATCTGGACCTGTTCACGGCCAACGTGAAGGCAAAGATCAGCCGCTATGCCGCCAACCTGGTGCGCGTGTGCGACGAGATAGGCGACAAGTACGGCATCCCCGTCGTAAACAAGCGCATCAGCGTCAGCCCCATCGCCGTGGTTGGCGCCCCCTTCGGGCCAGACGGCATGGTACGCATCTGCCAGGCGCTGGACGATGCCGCCAAGGAGGCCAATGTCAACTTCCTCGGCGGGTTCTCCGCGCTGGTGGAAAAAGGCTTCACCACCGGCGACCGTGCGCTGATTGAGGCCCTGCCCGAAGCTCTGGCCACCACGGAACGCATCTGCTCTTCCATCAACGTGGCCTCCTCCCGCAGCGGCATCAACATGGATGCCGTGGCCCTCATGGGCAGGCAGATACTCAAGACGGCTGACGCCACCAAAGAGCACGGCGGCCTCGGCTGCGCCAAGCTGGTGGTCTTCGCCAACATTCCGCAGGACGTGCCCTTCATGGCCGGCGCCTACCTCGGCGTGGGCGAACCGGACGTGGTCATCAATGTGGGCGTCTCCGGCCCCGGGGTGGTGAAAAAGGCCATTGACCGCGCCGTGGAAGCACGCAGCGAAAACTTCACCATCATGGACGTGGCCGAGGTCATCAAGCGCACGGCCTTCAAGGTGACTCGCGTGGGCGAGATGATCGGCAAGGAAGTCGCCCAGCGTCTGAACATCCCCTTCGGCGTGGCCGACCTTTCGCTGGCGCCCACGCCCGCCGTGGGCGACTCCGTGGGCGAGATTTTCCAGAGCGTGGGCCTTTCCAGCATTGGCGCGCCCGGCACCACCGCCATTCTTGCCATGCTCAACGACTGCGTGAAGAAGGGCGGCGCCTTTGCCTCCTCCTCCGTGGGCGGCCTGTCCGGCGCCTTCATCCCCGTTTCCGAAGATTCCAGCATTGAGGCCGCCGCCACTGCCGGCCTGCTCAGTCTGGAAAAGCTGGAAGCCATGACCTCCGTCTGCTCCGTGGGCCTGGACATGATCGCCATTCCCGGCGACACCTCCGCCGCCACCATTTCCGGCATCATCGCGGATGAAATGGCCATTGGCATGATCAACCACAAGACCACGGCCGTGCGCCTCATCCCCGTACCGGGCAAGACCGTGGGCGACGTGGTCAACTTCGGCGGCCTGCTGGGCAAGGCGGCCATCATTCCCGTGCCCAAGGGCGACTCCAGCGGCTTCATCAACTTCGGCGGCCGCATCCCCGCCCCCATTCACAGCCTCAAAAACTAGCCCGGCCGTGGCATGACAAACGCAGACAGGGCAGAGAGGGTGCTCCTCCCTGCCCTGTCGTATCCTGCGGCACGCTGCCATGCCCGGCATTGCGGGACGCCCGCGCCTGCCGGCGTCAGCCCTCCCTGACCTGCGCGGCTATGGCCTTGAATTCATCCAGCAGGGCATCCTCATAAATATTCTTCAGCTCCGGCATGCTGAAATCCAGCACGGCGCCGTATTCCCCGCCGCCCGTCCGCACCAGCTCAATGAGGCGGCTGCCGGCGATGACGGTCTTGTAGGTATTGCGGGCAATATTCAGCTTTTTCTCCACGGCGGCCCGCGAGCGTTTCAGGCTCGCTGCGCGCCGGTCAAGAATACTGCGGTACATCCGCCCCACCTCTATGGTGCGCGCGCTGATCCGCAGGTTTGATTCCAGATTTGCCCGGTCGGCGGGGGTGGCGTCCTTCAGCAGCGCGCGGGCTTCATCCCTGTTGGCGGCGGCTTCGGCAACAATCCTGTCCACGCGGCCGGCATATTTTTCCGTGATATTTTCCAGCGCCACGGCATGCGCATAGGAATAGGCTTCCAGCGTCACCAGATATATTCCCGTATAGGCCTTCACCAGCTCCGCGCTGAAGGCATCGCGCCGCAGCTCCCGTTCAATGGCCAGCTGGATGTTGGCCAGATTTTCCGTGGCGGCCATGATATGCAGCACATCTCCGCCTTCTGCCGCAATAATCAGATAGTCCAGCTGCTCGGCACTGATTTCCAGCCCCTTCTGCCGCATAATCAGCAGCAGGCTGGCCTTGAGCACCTCGATGCGGGCCGTGGCCGCGGCAATCTTTTCCTCCCTGTCGCCAATCTTCCGATCCAGTTTGGCGCGGGTGTCCGTCAGGGGATTGCGGGATTCTTCCGGCGCGCCGACGCGCTCTTTACGGAAGGATGCCACCTGCTGCCGCCAGCGGGAAATATCCGCCTGAAGGGCGTAGATTTCATCCAGATGTTCCATGCCCGCCGTGTTTGCCAGCATTTCCACGGCCCGCCGCATGAGCTGGCCAAAGTCGCTCTCCCGTCCGGAGAGCTTCTGCAGCAGGCTCCTGTCATAGCGATCCGGCGCCACGGCCTGCGGCGCGGCCTCTTCCGCCAGCGCGCTCATATCCTGCCAGGTCTTCCTGAACTGCGGACTTTCGGACAAATCCTCTCCGGCCGGACAGGGTTCTGCGCACAGGCAGGCCAGCAGGCACAGACAGGTCGCACAGATACATCTTTTCATACTCCCTCCAGCACCGCCGTGCGGTCATCTGATAAAGTACTGATAGGCCAGCGTGGCAAACAGCAGGCCCAGTGAAATGCCCAGAAAGCGACGCACAGCCTCTCCGCCTGCCCGTATGGCCATGCGGCTGCCCAGCCAGTTGCCGGCAATGCTGCCCGCCGCCATGGGCAGACCCAGCGCAAACCAGACCTTGCCGCTCCACAGAAAGGTCAGCAGCGAGCCGAAGTTGGAGGCCAGATTCAGCACCTTGGCCGTGGCCGAAGCCGCCAGCAGGCGCATGCACAGCACGTAGTGAAAGGCAATGATCAGAAATGAGCCCGTGCCCGGCCCAAAGAAGCCGTCATACATGCCCACCAGAAAGCAGACCAGCGGCGTCAGTATCCAGAGGCGCGCCCCCTCCGGCACGGCATGGCGCTCCCTTCTTTCCCTGCGGGGTAGCAGCGTGGCGGCCATGCCCAGCGGCAGCAGCGCCACCAGAACCTTGCCCAGCAGGGCGCTGTCCATGCGCAGCGCTGCCAGCGTTCCGAAATAGGAGCCCAGCAGGGAGAACCCCACGCCGACCGCGGCCGCGCGCCACAGCACCAGCCCGCTGCGCGCAAAATTCAGCAGGGCCACGCCGCTGCCCAGAAAGGCGCTGAGCTTGCCCGTGCCAAGGGCCATATGCGGCGGAACACCGGTCAGCAGCAGCGCCGGCATGGTGATCAGCCCGCCCCCGCCGGCAATGGCATCAATAAATCCGGCAACAAAGGCCGCAACAGTGCAGATAAGTATTGTCAAAAGCACGCCTGTAGTCCCCCGCTGGCAATGTAGCAATGCCACAGCCTTGTACGCCGTGCGTCCTAGCCTGTCCAGAAGGTGCATCCGCCGTCGTCGAACTGCGCAGCGGGCAGCCTGCGGAGAAACCGGCGTTCATAACAGCGGAAGCTCCGCAGATTGCCACGGAGCTTCCGCATGAGCTGCATACGCGCAGTCGAAATGCCGCCCCGGCATCAGCGCTGCGCGGCAATATGCTCCAGAATGCAGGCCAGTACGCCGTCAATATCCAGATCGGACGTATCCACCAGCACGGCATCCTCGGCCGGACGCAGGGGCGCGGCGGCACGGGAGCGATCCATCTCGTCACGCAGTCGAATCTGCTCCGTCAGCGCGGCAAGGTCCGGACGCTCGCCACGCGCTTCCAGCTCCCGCAGGCGGCGGAGCGCCCGCACTTCGGGGCGCGCATCCAGAAAAAACTTGTGACGAGCTTCAGGGAACACCACGGTTCCCATGTCCCGTCCTTCCACCACCACGTCCGTCTGTCCGGCAATGGCGCGCTGCGCCTCCTTGAGCAGTTCCCGCACCACGGGCACGGCTGCCAGACGCGAGGCCAGCAGCCCCACCTGTTCCGTGCGCACCTCCTGCCCGATGGGCACGCCGTTGCAGGACAGCACGGACGTATCGCCGCTGCCGGAAAGACTGAAGGTGCATGCAGCGCAGCGCGCACGCAGCTCCTCCGCAGAGAGCGTTTCCGCCCCCGGCCCCAGCTTCAGCGCCAGACAGCGGAACATGGCTCCCGTATCAAGGTAGGGCACGCCCAGCCGTCCGGCCACGGTACGGGCCAGCGTCGTCTTGCCCACGCCTGCGGGGCCGTCCAGAGTCACCACCTTTCGTCCGCTCATGCCATCAGCTCCGCACAGGCGCGCAACAGCATCGCATTTTCTTCCGGCGTGCCGATGCTGACGCGCAGCATGTGGGGCAGGCCATAGCTTTTCAGAGGACGGATGATGATGCCGCGCCGCAGCAGACCTTCGAAGATGTCCGCAGCGGCCTTTCCCGCCGGGGGCTCCAGCATGATGAAGTTCGCACCGCTGGGATGCACCGTGCAGCCCAGTCCGCGAAATCCCTCCGTAAGCGCGGCGCGCCCTTCGCGCACAACGCGCAGCGTTTCGGCGCGGAAGTCCGTGTCCGCCAGTGCCGCCAGTCCCGCCTCCTCCGCCAGCACGTTGACGGAAAAGGGCAGGCGTGCCCGCCAGTAATAGTCCGCCAGCGCCGCCGGCAGAATACCGTATCCCAGCCTGATGCCCGCCAGCCCGAAGCTTTTGGAAAAGGTACGCAGAAAGAGCACGTTGGGCAGATCATCGCCGGCTGCCAGCAGGGATGCCGCCTGTTCATCCTCCGTGAAGTCCATGTAGGCTTCATCCACGGCCAGCAGCGCGCCCGCGGGCAGGGCCGCCGCCAGCGCGCGCAGCTCCTGTGCCGGCGTCACATAGCCGGAGGGATTGTCCGGACTGGTGACAAAGGCCAGCACGGTGTTCTCATCCGCCAGCGCCGCCAGCTTGCCCAGGTTCAGAGAAAAATCCGCCTCCACAGGAACGCGGCGCACTTCCACCCCGCAAATGCGGGACTGGATGGGATAGATGCTGAAGCAGGGATCAAAGCAGACAATGTTGTTCCTGCCGGGCTGGGCCAGCATGCGGATCAGCAGGTCGATGATTTCATCCGAGCCATTGCCCACCACCACGCGGCGCTCATCCACATGGTGATGCCGCGCAATGGCCCTGACCAGCCGGGGATTTCCCGACTGCGGATAGCGAAAGGCATCCCCGGCATGACGGCGGACAGCCTCCTGCGCCAGCGGCGGCGTTCCCAGCGGATTCTCGTTGCTGGCCAGCTTGATGACGGATGCAAGGCCGAAGCGCTCGCGTATCTCGTCAATGGAAAGTCCCGGCGAATACGGAGTCAGCCCGCTGATCTCGGGGCGCACGTGAAAAGACATGGAAGAAACCTCTTGCGGAAACAGAGAATATACGGCCCCCCCGGCCGCATCGGGCAGGGAGGGCCATGAACAGTACGAAACGGGCCGGCAGGCTAGGCCTGCGGGCGGATGGTCAGCACCGGCTGGGTGGCATTCTTGACCACCTTTTCAGCCACGGAGCCGAAGAGCACGCGGTCGATGCCCTTGCGGCCATGCGTCCCCATGACGATCAGATCGGCGCCTTCTTCGTTGGCCCGGCTCAGAATCTCTTCAGCGGCATAGCCGATGAGCACCTGCCCCTTGGCTTCCACGCCGGGGAAGTTTTCCAGCACAAAGGATTCCATGCTCTTTTCCGCGCCGGAGACGATTTCGCCCACGAAGTTTTCAATAGTGTTCGGGGGCACATGGAAGCCCACATACTGGCTCAGCGAAGGAGCGGTGTATACGACAATGATGCTCGCCCCCGTTGCCCTGGCAATGGTGGTGGCATATTCGGCGACGGCCTTGCTATGGTCTGACAAGTCCACAGCGCAAAGAATCTTCCTGATCTGCTTCATAATCAGCCTCCCTGGGGTTGCAATGCGGATGCCCGCGCCCGCGACTTCCACAACGGAGCCGCGCCGCAAGGACGGACACCGAAGATGCAATACAATGCTCTCTGTCTTCTTGTAGATTCTTTTCACAAGATAGACAAGTCCCCCGCACCCACATATTGCGGCTCCGCCGGCAAAAATTTTCCGGCAGGAGGCTGCCTAGGCGGAGGGAAGCAGTCCCGAGCGCAGCAGGCCGTCAAAATAGCCTATGGTCTTTTCCAGTCCCTCGCGCAGGGCAATCCGCGGTGTCCAGTCCAGCATCTCGCCCGCCAGCGTAATGTCTGGACGGCGCTGCCGGGGGTCATCGCCGGGCAGCGGCTCGCAAACGATGCGGGAGGAGCTGCCCGTCATTTCCACCACCAGCTCCGCCAGCTGGCGAATGGTGAACTCTCCGGGGTTGCCCATGTTCATGGGGCCGACAAATTCCGCGGGAGAGGCCATGAAGCGCACCATGCACTCGATAAGATCATCCACATAGCAGAAGGAGCGGGTCTGGCTTCCATCCCCGTATATGGTAATATCCGTTCCGCGCAGCGCCTGCATGATGAAGTTGGAGACCACGCGGCCGTCATTGGGATGCATGCGCGGGCCGTAGGTATTGAAGATGCGCCCCACCTTGATGGGAATGCCCCACTGGCGGTGATAGGAGAAGAAGAGGGATTCGGCGCAGCGCTTGCCTTCGTCATAGCAGGAGCGGATGCCATTGGGATTCACGTGCCCCCAGTAGCCTTCAGGCTGCGGATGCACGTCGGGATCGCCGTATACTTCGGAGGTGGAGGCCTGAAAAATGCGGGCGCCGGTGCGCCTGGCCAGTCCCAGCATGTTGATGGAACCGTGCACGCAGGTCTTGGTGGTCTGCACAGGGTCATGCTGATAGTGGATGGGCGAGGCCGGACAGGCCAGATTGTAAATCTCGTCCACCTCCACAAAGAGCGGAAACGTGATGTCATGCCGGATCAGCTCAAAGCGCCTGTCATCCAGCAGGTGCTCCACATTCTGACGGTCGGAACTGAAGAAATTGTCCACGCACAGGACTTCATGTCCTTCATGCAGCAGACGCTCGCACAGATGCGATCCCAAAAAGCCGGCGCCGCCCGTCACCAGCACACGCTTGCGTAAATGCATAGGCCCCCCACGCAAAATTGCAGTCCGCAGCCGGCATCACACCGGCCAATGCCACTGTGGTTCCATATTCCTGCGGGAATGCCGGAACCGTGGCCTGTGAGAACACAATACCGGAGCCGCCGCGCTGCGCGAAAAACCGGCCCGCCATCCTCTCCGGCAGGGGGATTACGTTATCCCGTTCTCTGCCGCTTGGCAACCGCCGGCGGCACTGCTATGCTTGGGCTCCAGTGCCTGCCACCGCAGTGCGCGGGCCGGAAGAAGGAGTTCTCATGGGACACAAGAAAGTGGAGCGCATTTCCCCGGTGACGCTGAATATGCCGCTCGCGGGCGTGGATTCGCATGCCCACCTTGACGGGGAGGAATTTGACGAAGATCGCGAAGCCGTGCTGGCGCTGGCCAGAGAGTCCGGCGTAGCCTACATCGGCAATGTGTTTCTCGGGCCGGAAGAATATGCGCGCGGACGGGACTACTTTGCCGCGCATCCCGAGGTCTTTTTCCTGCTGGGCATCCATCCCTGCAATGGGCGGAAGGTCACGGAGGAAACGCTCGCGGCCATGCGTGCGGCCTTTGCGGCGGACTCCCGTCTGAAGGCCGTGGGAGAGATAGGGCTGGACTTTTACTGGGATGACTGCCCCAGAGAAATCCAGTATGCGGCGTTCCGCGCCCAGCTGGACATGGCCCGCGAGCTGGAAAAGCCCGTGGTCATTCACTGCCGCGACGCCGCCGAAGAAACGCTCATGATTCTGGAAAGCGCCGGCTTTGCAGGCTGGCCCCTGCTCTGGCACTGCTTCGGCGGGGATGCTTCCCTGCTGCGGCGCATCCTGCGCAACGGCTGGCATGTCTCCCTGCCCGGCCCCATCACCTACAAGGCCAACAGTGCCGTGCGTGAAGCCGTGCCCCTCATTCCCGCGGATCGCCTGCTTGTGGAAACGGACTCCCCCTATCTGGCGGCCAACCCGTGGCGCGGCAGGCGCAACGAACCGGCCTTCACCGTCTTTACCGCCGCCTGCGCCGCCGAGCTGCGCGGCGTCAGCAGGGAAGAGCTCTGGCAGCAGGCCGGAGACAACGCCCGGCGCTTCTTCGGGCTCTGATCAAAGCCGCCTTCCCTGCCGCGGGGAGGCTGCCACAGGCAGGGGAACGCGCATGGCGTCCCTCTTCGCCAGCCTCCCTGCGCACTCCCCTACCAGACAATTTCCGGCCTGCCCCGCGCCTTCAGCCAGGCATTGACCTGCGAAAAATGCCGGCAGCCGAAAAAGCCCCGTGACGCCGCCAGCGGAGAAGGATGTGCCGCCGTCAGCACAAGATGTCCGCCCTCCGCGAACAGCGGCGCGTATGCCGCCGCCCAGCCGCCCCACAGCAGCACGGCCACAGGCTCCGGCCGGGAGGCCAGCGCGTCCAGAACGGCGTGCGTCAGTTCCTGCCAGCCCAGCCCGCCATGCGACCCCGGCATGCCCGCACGTACCGAACCGGCCACATTCAGCAGCAGCACACCCTGCCGCGCCCAATGCTCCAGATTCCCGCTTTCCTCCGGCCAGCGAAACGTTCCCGCCGCATCATCCCCCGTACTGCCGGCATGGGCCGGGGTGCAGAGTGCCAGCAGCCCGCCGGGCGCGGCCTTCCAGTGCGGCGGGATTTTGCCTCCGTAGACATCATCCAGCACTTCCCTGCGAATGTTCCGCAGCGAACGCGGCACGGGCACGCCTTCAGGCACGGAAAAGGCAAGGCCATGCGCCTGCCCCGGCCCGTGATAGGGGTCCTGCCCCAGAATCAGCACCCGCACGTCCGGGAAATCCGTCAGGAGCAGCGCCTTCAGCAGACAGTCCTGCGGCGGATAGACCACCTCATGGCGACGACGCCCGGCAACTCTGGCCAGCAACGGTAGATGCCCGCCCTGCGCAAAGAAAGGCACCTCCCGCTGCCATGCCGTACCGCGCAGGGGATCGGCGGCATCGCCTGCCCCGGCAGAACATTCCGTATACATGGCATCCTCCCTGCATCAAGGCTGCATCGCCATAAAAAATGGCGGAACCATGAAATTCCGCCACATATTCTCGCGCAGTAGCCCGGCAACCATGTGAAGATGATCGCAGCCTGAACCGGCACGGCCCGGCTCCCGCATCCCGCAGTCCGCTAGTGCGTCCCGAAGCCGGGAATGGCAAAGCGGCGCTCCAGCCAGCGCAGCAGCCACGACGCCAGCGTAACCATAATCAGATAGTAGGCGCCCACCACCAGAAAGACTTCCATATAGCGGAAGGTATTGGACGCAATGACCTTGCCTTCTCCCATAAGCTCCATGCACGTAACCAGATAGGCCAGCGAGCTGTACTTAATCAGATAGACAATCTCATTGCCGCAGCCGGGCAGTGCGCGGCGGGCGGCCTGGGGCACAATGATCCACAGCACAGTCTGGAACATGCTCATGCCTAGCGCCTGCGCGGCCCGCACCTGTCCCTGCCGGATGGACAGCAGGGCGCCGCGGATATATTCGGAATGATAGGCCGCGCTGCACAGGATGAAGCTGAGCAGCGCTGCTCCATAGGGCTCAAAATAGATGCCTATGCTGGGCAATGCATAATAGACCATCATGAGCTGCACGGCCAGCGGCACGCCGCGCAGCACGCCCACGTAGGTATTGCCCAGCCGGCGGGTCAGCGGGCCGCCAAACACGCGCAGCACGCCGAGCAGCACGCCGCCGGCAAAGCCCAGTATGGCGGCGGGAACAATCAGCTCCAGCGAGACCAGCAGCCCGCGATTGAGCGCAGGCAGCACTTCCTGAGTGAAGAAGGGGATGTCCATGACTTACAGCGGCTCCCCTGCGCCGCCCATGTCCAGCAGGCTGGTGCAGAATGCCTGGGTGCGGGTGCCCGCACCAGGCGCCAGCAGCGCGGCCGGCGTCCCGCGCTCGATAATCACGCCGCGCTCCATAAACAGAATTTCGTGCGCCAGCGCGCGGGCGAAGTCCATCTGGTGCGTGGCCATGATCATGGTCATGCCCCCGCGCGACAGATCGCGGATGACGGCCAGCACTTCCCCCACCAGTTCGGGGTCCAGCGCGGACGTAGGTTCATCCAGCAGAATAACCTTGGGGTCCATGGCCAGCGCGCGGGCAATGGCCACGCGCTGCTTCTGGCCGCCGGAAAGCTGCGCCGGATACAGCGAGGCGCGCCGCCCCAGACCCACGCGGCCCAGCTCTTCCTGCGCCCTCCGGTGTGCGTCGTGCGCGCTCATGCCGCGCACCTTGCGCAGGGCAATGGCCACATTCTCTTCAGCCGTCATGTGGTCAAACAGGTTGAAATCCTGAAAAATCATGCCTACCTGCGCGCGAAAGGCGCACAGGGAGGTTCTGTCATGCATGGCCAGCTTCTCATTTTCCAGCCAGATTTCCCCCGCATCCGGCGGGATCAGGCAGTTGATGCACTGGAGCAGCGTGCTCTTCCCCGCGCCGGAGGGGCCGATGAGCACCTTCAGCTCGCCACGCGCCACATCCATGGAGCAGTCTTTCAGAATGGCCTTGCCGCTCAGCGACTTGGAAATACCCCGTACCCGCAGCACAGGCTCAACAGATTGCGTCATAGCGTGTTCTACTCCATCCCGGCGGAATATCCGGGAATCTGCATCTTCAGCTCAAGGCGCTTCAGCAGATGCAGCCCGGCGAGCGTTATCAGGAAATACAGAAGACCGGCGGCAGCAAAGAGGGCCAGATGCTCATGGGTACGCGCGGCCACAAAATTCGTGCGCGCCATGATTTCCTGCGTGCCCAGCACATAGCAGATGGCCGAATCCTTCAGCAAAATGGAAAACTCGTTGGCCCAGCCCGGAATGGACAGTCGCAGGGCCTGCGGCAGGATGATGCAGCGCAGGGCCACGGCATCGCGCATGCCCAGCGCGCGGGCGGCCTTGAGCTGGCCCTGCGGCAGCGACTGGATGGCGCCGCGAAATATCTGCGACTGATAGGCCGTGCTGGTCAGGCCCAGCACCACGCAGCTGAGCATGAAGGGCTCCACAGGCAGGCCAATCCAGACAAAAAGGCCAAAAAAGAGGAACAGCAGCACGAGGATGGGCACGCCGCGGAAAAACCAGACATACAGTCCGACCAGCCGACGCACCACGGGCCCGCCATAGCACTGGCCCACGGCCAGGGGCACGCCAAGCGCCAGCCCTATGCCCAGGGCCACGCACACATTGGCGATGGTGACAAGACTGCCGCCCAGAATGAACGGAAGAGCGTTCCAGACAGTAATAAGGGAATTCATACACATAAAGGGCATCCCCTCCGGCTGGCCGGAGGGGTGCCGCGGACTGTTCCTTGCAGAGTGCTACTTCAGATACTTGGCGATCAGTTCTTTCCAGTACGGATCAGCCATGAGCAGCTTGTATCCTTCATTGATCTTGCCGCGCAGCTCGTTGTCTTCCTTGCGGAAGGCCACGCCGAAGAAGTCGGGCTCGCCGTGGGTGCCGGCCTTGATCACGGCCTTGCCCTTGGCAATGGCGTCATCGGCGGGCAGCTGATCCATCAGCGCGGCTTCAATGCGGCCGTTGAGCAGGTCTTCCACGGCCAGGGGAGCGGATTCATAGTAGCGCAGGGTAAAGGGATAGCCCTTTTCCTTCTGCTCTTCCTTGATGGCATCGGCTTCGGAGGTGCCGCGCTGCACACCCAGCTGCATCTTACCGCCCAGAATGTCGGCAGGCGTCAGCTTGGAGCCCTGCTTCACCAGAAACACGCGGGAGACCGTCCAGTAGGGTTCGGAGAAGGACACCATCTGCTTACGCTTGTCGGTAATGCTCATGCCGGAACCGATCATGTCGATCTGGCGGGCCAGAAGCGCGGGGATGATGCCATCCCAGGCCACGGGCTTGTGCGTCAGCTCAAAGCCCATCTTCTTCGCAATCCAGTTCAGGGAGTCCACGTCAAAACCGGCAGGCTGGCCACTTTTTTCGTCCACATAGGCAAAGGGCGGATAGTTGGCATCAATACCGTTGACATAGGCCTTGGCGGAAACCGCCGCCGGAGCGCTCATGAGCGCCGCAAGCAGAATACCGAGCAGAAATTTCTTCATGGAAAACTCCTTCCAATGAATGTTGACGTGTACCTCTCCCAAAAGGCAGGGCCGCCGCAATCTTCGCGCAACGGCTGACGTGCAACTCTAGCAGAACTCCCTGTGGGGCGCAAGCACGGGAGCGGCAACAACGCGTTTGCGCTTGCACTCCCGCCGGCAAGCGGCTAAAGTGGACGGTATTACACGGCATGGCGCACCGCATCCGCGCACCGTACTACAGAGGCACGCATGTTTCATTCCCTGGGCGCTCGCGCCTTTTCCGTTCCCGCTCCGGTTTTTCTCATCGGCACCTACGATATCAGCGGCAAACCCAACATCATGACCGCCGCGTGGGGAGGCGTCGCCGCCTCGCAGCCGCCCAGCATTGCCGTCTCCATACAGCGTTCCCGCGCAACATACGCCGGCATCCTGCGGCGGCAGGCATTCACCGTCAACATCCCCTCCGCGGACATGGCCGCGCAGGCGGACTTTGCCGGTCTGGCCTCCGGGCGCAGGGTGGACAAGTTCGGCGCACTGGGGCTGACTCCCCGTCCCGCCGAGCATGTGGACGCCCCCATCGTGGAAGAGTGCAATGCCGTCATTGAGCTGAAGCTCACGCACACGCTGGAGCTGGGCTCGCACGTGCAGTTCATCGGCGAAGTCATGGATGTCAAGCTCAAGCCGCACTGTCTGGACGCGCAGGGCCTGCCCCGCCTGGATGCCCTGAACCCGCTGCTGTTCGTTCCCCTGAGCCGGGAATACTGGACCGTAGGCGAAATGACCGCCAAGGCATTCTCCGTAGGGCGCAGCATCGCACTGCCTGCCGCCGGACTGATATAACCCCCTGCACAGATAGTCTGACACATGCAATACGTATCCCGTCTCATGTCCGCCGTGCGCACCCTGGGCATAGCTCCGCATACGATAGTACTGGCTGCCGGCGATCTGGCCGCCCTGCTGGGCACGGCCTGCGTGGTCTTCTTCCTGCGCTCCTGCATGGACTGCCTTCCTTCCGCCTTCTACACGCGCGGACTGCCCCTGCTCCTGCTCGCCCCGCTGCTGGGCGCAGCCTGCGGCGTCTATCAGCGCATTGCGCCCACACCGCACCGCGAGCTGAAGCGGCTGGCTCAGTTCGTTACCCTGCTCTATGTGCTGGCGCTGGCTCTGCTGTTCTTCAGCAAGTCCAGCGATACCATCTCCCGCATTTTTCTGGTGGGCGCCTGGGCATGCAGTCTGATCACCGTGCCGGTCATGCGCTATTGCATCCGCAGGCACTGGTCGCGCATGCCCTGGTGGGGCACGCCGCTGGTAATTCTGGACTATGGCGGCAAGGGAAAGGAATTCTGGCGCTGGCTGAAGTGCCATCCCGAACGGGATCTGGTGCCCGTGTGCCTTGAACCCCTGCCGGAACAGCCCGCGGCACTGCGGCAAACCCTGTCCGGACTGTGCGCCCGCTTTCCCGGAGCGCTGGCGCTGCTGCCCGCCAGCCCGGACATGACGCAGGGAGGCATGGACTACCTCGCTGAAGTGAGCGCCTGCTTCCCGGGCGTGATCTACGTGCCGCCCCTGCCGGCCGGCCAGCGCCGCCAGTGGTTCACCGTTCAGGATCTGGGCATGGCCGTCGGACTGCTGGCTCGCCGCCGCCTGCATGACAAATGGCGGCAATGCGTGAAGCGCGCCCTGGACGTGACGCTCACCCTGCTGGGCATGCCTGTCGTGCTTCCTGTGGGGGCTGTCATCTGCGCGGCCATTGTCCTTTCCAGTCCCGGCTCTCCCTTCTACTGTCAGCGGCGCATCGGCCGTGACGGACGGAAATTTACGGTCTACAAGTTCCGCAGCATGGTGCGCAATGCCGACGCCCTGCTCCAGCGCCATCTGGCCAGCAGCCCCGAGCTGCGCGCGGAATGGGAGGCGGATCAGAAGCTGCGGAACGACCCGCGCATCTTCCCTGTGGGACGGCTTCTCCGCAAGACCAGTCTGGACGAACTGCCCCAGCTCATCAACGTCCTGAAGGGAGACATGAGCCTTGTGGGGCCGCGCCCCATCGTGACCAGTGAAATCGCCAAATACGGCCCGGTCTTTGACGACTACTGCCGCGTGCGTCCCGGCATCACCGGCTTCTGGCAGGTATCCGGCCGCAACGATACGACGTATGAAGATCGTGTGGCCATGGATCAATATTATGTCAGCAACTGGTCCGTCTGGCTGGACATCTGGATTCTGGCAAAGACGCTGCCCGCTGTCCTGCACAGCGATGGGGCCTACTAGGAACATTGCATTCTGAAAAACTGCCACGGCCGGCAGAGGAAGATTCCTCCACCGGCCGCCTTCATTTTCCTGCGGGCCGTGCGGGGTGCGGCATGCTATACGCGCATGGCGCGGGCCGCCAGCTCCACCTGATGCCGAAATTCCCTGCGGAAGCGCGACTCATTGAAATCCGCCGCGCAGGCACGGAGCGTCTGCGGCGCAAAATCCTGCTCACGCCGCTCGAACGCCGCCATGCAGTCCATGAGGGCTTCCGGCGTCTGCTGATCAAAGAACAGGCCGCCCACCCCGTCGCGCACTGTTTCCAGCGCGCCGCCCCGCCGGTAGGCCAGCACAGGCACTCCTGAGGCCAGGGCCTCCACCGGCACGATGCCAAAATCTTCCTCGCCGGGGAACAGCAGGGCCCGAGCGCCGCGCAGCCAGCCTGCCAGCGCCGCGTCATCCGCCCGTCCCGTGAAGAGCACATCCGGGCCGGCAAGAGCCTTAAGGCGCTTCATTTCCTCGCCGCCGCCCACGATCACCAGCTTTCTGCCCATGCGGGCGCAGGCTTCTATGGCCACATCGACGCGCTTGTACCGTACCAGCTGCCCCATGCACAGATAGTATTCGCCTCCCGGCGCCTCGCGCACCGGAAATGCGTCAATATCCACCGGCGGATGCACCACGGCCGCCTCCCGCCGCCAGCGCTTGCGGATGCGACGGGCCACGGTGCGGGAATTGGCCACAAAGGCGTCCACCATTCCCGCGCTCTCCACATCCCAGCGGCGCAGACCGGGCACGAAAAGACGCATGCCCAGCCGGCTGAGGACGCCGGCACGCTGGTAATATTCCGGATAGAGGTCCCACAGATAGCGCATGGGCGTATGACAGTAGCACAGGTGCAGACTGTCCGAACGGGTAATGACGCCCTTGGCCGGGCCGGATTCGCTGGAAATAACCAGATCATAGTCCAGCAGATTCAGACGGGACAGGGCCTGCGGCATGAGCGGCAGATACTTCTGATACATGCGCCGGGCGGCGGGCAGCCTGTCAATGAAGGTAGTATAGATGTCATGCCGCGCCAGCTCTTCGCTGAGCGAATCCCTGTCCAGCACATGCGTAAAGATATCCGCCTGCGGATACATGCGGCACAGGGCTTCCAGCACCTTTTCCCCGCCGCGCATGCCCACCAGCCAGTAATGCACCAGCGCAACGCGCAGACTGCCGTTCTGCCGCTCCACGGCATACCCTCCTGTTTTCGCCCGCCGGTCTTCCGCCGCAGGCTCTCTTGCTGCCGGAACGGCCTAGGCCGCGGGCTTGTCCCCGATGGCGGCGGTAATCTGCGCTTCGCAGGCCAGCTTGCCATCCACCCAGGCTTTGGCGTCCATCTTGCACATGCGCAGCTTCATGCGCAGGTTGGAGCATTCCAGCTCCAGACGGTCTCCGGGCACCACCTGACGACGGAACTTCACGCCGTCCAGCCCCGTGAAGAGAAAGAGCTTGCCTTCCGTGCTTTCCATGCCGCTGGCGGCCAGCAGGCCGCCCGTCTGCGCCAGCGCTTCCAGAATCAGCACTCCCGGCATAATCGGCACGCCGGGGAAATGCCCCTGAAAGAAAGGCTCGTTCATGGTCACATTCTTGTATGCCCTGATATGCGAACCGGGCACGCATTCCACCACCCTGTCCACCAGCAGGAAGGGATAGCGATGCGGCAGGAGCTGCATGATCTTCTGAATATCCATCGACAGGGGCTTCTGTTCCATTTCCATGTGCATAACCTCCGGACGTGCGGCACGTCGGTTCTGGCCGGCGCGCATAGTGTGCGGCGCGCGGCATCAACATAGCAGCGTATAAAAAAACCCCGCACAGCAGTCAGCCGCTGCGCGGGGAACATGTCATGCGGCAATCCGCCCTACTTCTTCTTTTTCCATTCGCCGGTCTTCCACAGGCGGTTGGCTTCGGCCAGCACGTCGGCGGTCAGGTCCATGCTCTGCTGGGCGTACAGCACGCCGCCCGCGGCGATGTCCACAATAAAGTCGAAGTTCTTGCGCTGGGCAACTTCATACGAAGCGCGGTAGATGATGGCCACCATCTCCTGACGAATCTGGATGTTGTCCTGCTCCACACGGCGGGCAAAGTTGCGCGCCTTTTCATCCAGCTCGCGCTTCTTGCGGATAAATTCGACCTTCTTCTCTTCCGTGACGGAAGAACCCTTCAGCCCTTCGGCCTGCTTCTGGAGAGCCTTGGTCTGTTTTTCCAGCTGGGCGCGCTCGGCGCCGAATTTCTTTTCCATGCGCTTCTGGGCATCCTTGGCGGGATCGCTCTGCGTCGCGATCTTCTGCATGTCCACCACGCCAATCTTTGATTCGGCCAGGGCCACGCCGCTCAACATGAAGCACAGGGCGAACGCCATTACTACAATCTTACGCATGGGGCTGTCTCCTTATGTGAATATCAATGACACGTTCAGCGTTATAAAGTTTTTCTGCTCCTCTTCAGATAGCATCAGCCCTGCCGCCAGTCAAGGATAAGCCCGCCTGAACGCTGGATTCCATGCGCCTTTTGTAGCGCAGGATGCCCGCGGCGATGCCTTCCGCAAGCTGGCGCCGGTAGGCCGCGTCGCGCAGGCGGGCGGCCTCTTCGGGGTTGGAGAGATAGCCCACCTCCACCAGCACGGAGGGCATGGACGCGGACATCAGCACAAAAAAGGGCGCGGAACGAACCCCATTGCTTTTCAGCCTGCGCCCCTGTTCCCGCATATGGGAGGCGGTTCGGTTCTGAATGTCCGCCGCCAGTGTGCGGGATTCCAGATTCCGGGCATGCAGCAGCACCCGCGCCAGCACGGTGTTCATCTCGCCCAGCCCGCGTCCGCTCCCGCTGTTCTCGCGCATGGCCACCTGCATGGCACGGTGATCCCGCGCCAGATCAAGATAATAGGTTTCCAGCCCGCTGGCCCTGCGGTCGGCGCTGGCATTCACATGCAGGGAAACAAATATGTCCGCGCCGGAGGCATTGGCCAGGGCCGCGCGCCTTGCCAGCGATACCGTACTGCCGCCGCTGCGGCTGCACACGACCTTCAGTCCGGCCGCCTTCAGGCGGCGCTCCAGATGGCGCGCCATGTCCAGCGTCACTTCGGATTCGCGCGTGCCGTGATGCACGGCGCCCGGGTCTTTGCCGCCATGCCCGGCATCAATGAACACGGTGCGTATGTGCAGACCAAGCTGCGCCCCCATGCTGGCCAGCGCCTGCCGGGACGAGGGCTGCACGGGGCGGGCCGGGGCACGCGGCGGGGCGCCGTCCGTCTGCCGTACTCCGCCCGATGAGGACTGCCGCAGCCGCCGCGCCGCTCCAAGCATATCGCCCCGGGGATAGCGGGATTCTATCGCGTCCAGCAGGGCCGCCGCTGTGTTCCAGTCTTTCAGCGGCCCGGCATACAGCCGCGCCGCCGCCAGCAGGGCGTCATCCGCCAGCACGGAGTGCGGATG
>JAQXJC010000002.1 GCA_029008115.1 Desulfovibrionaceae bacterium
CTGTATCCATATCGATGAAGAAATGCAAGTATGGCCATAAATGTTATTTCATCTTGGGTAAAGCCAAGGAGTTCCGTATTCTTGATGAGATAATAGCTGTGGTAGTTATGTTTTGAGAATGCAATAAAGATACCTATATCGTGTAGTATCGCGGAATAGTAAAGAAGTTTTCGTGTGGAAATGTTTCCTGTGTAAATGCCGATATTTCCGGCAGAGTCAAAAAGCATGCAGGCCAGTTTTGCCACGTGACGGGAATGTGCCTCTTCAAAATGACAGGATGTGGCTAATCTGAATATACTGTCATCCCGGATCGACAGACTGTCCGGGTCGATTGCCATCCTCTCCATATAATCTATGATAGCGCCGTCTCGTAATCCTTTATTAGATACTTGTATTGATGATATGTTCATCTCTTCCATCACAGTCTGCAAAATTGCCGCCCCGGGAATGAGAATGGAAGTACGCCTGGGATGTATCCCCGGCAGATATTTCCTGTCTTCTTCACGGCATCCGCAGAGGGCGGCTACGACACGTCGCAAGCCCTTGTAGCTGAGTATCTCGGCAGAATTTTCAGAGAGCTTGCCATCTGCACGATCCATGGCCGCCGCCATTGCGGCAAGGTTTTGTATTGTTCCTGAACTGCCGATGAGTTCTGCCGGCGACTGTCTCTTCAGGCGCTGCAATGGCAGCACGGCATGATTCCGTATATATTGCTGCACATTGCCATACATTGAGGCACTTACGACATCAGAACAGGGAAAGAGTTCCGAGAGACGTACAGCACCAAGGGTCAGCGATTCCAGTTCCAAAATATTTTTTCCATCTGCTACGGAAATTTCTGTGCTGCCTCCTCCTATATCAATAAACATGCGTTTTTTGGAGGTAGGTTCAAGAGCGGCAGATACCCCCTTGCAGATGAGTCTGGCTTCTTCCCGGCCAGAGATGACCGTAAAGCTGATACCAGCTTCTCTGTATATTCTGTCGATGAAATCTTGCCCATTGTGCGTATCACGTACTGCCGCTGTTGCCAGTGCCACTGTTTCGACAACATTATATGAGCGGCACATGCCGGAAAAACTTTTCAGAGCATCTAACGTACGCTGCATGGGGACAGGCTGTAGTCTGGAGCTTTCAAAGGCACCTTCTCCCAACCGCACCATGTGCTTTACCTGATTGAGAACATTGGATACACGATTCCCCGCGATTCGAACAATGATCATGCGGAGAGAATTTGATCCAAGGTCTATGATTGATAGTATTTTCTCTTCAGATATTGCTGTGCTATTCGTCATATATAGCTCTCTATTGCTGTCGGATGCGTGATGTCATCGCATGTATGGTATGTATTTATTCAGCGTGTGCTGGCATGCAGGAAACTTCCTGCATTTTGATATTTGTTTCTGTGATTAATGAGGCTGTTTCTCTGTCATATGGTCAACAATTTTTCTGGAGCGGTAGGCTATCTGTTCTATCGCACCAAGGACATCAATAAACACAAGACCAGATTCCGGCGAGCATTTCCTTTCGCACAGGCGGGCAACATGCCTGGCCCTCAGGGCGGACTCTGTTTCCCTGATGTGATCAGCGAGCATATCCAAAGCTCCCCGTTCAGTTTCAGTGAATGACGCATCGTCAAATACAGCTACCGACATTTGCAGAACCTGATAGGTTTCTTCAAAGATCGACCGTATTTCCTCCATGGCATTCTGGGAAAAGTCATCGCTTCGCTTTTTTCTATATTCATAGAAATCAATAATCCTCTTGCATTTGTCTCCAATGCGTTCCAAATCGCCGGCGCATACGACGCAGGCCGCCAGAAAATCAGCATCCTTACCGTCAATCCCTGCCTGCATGATGTCGGAAGCATAATTCCTGATGGATATCTCCAGTCTGTCAAGCGTATCTTCCAGCTTGATAACCGCTTCTATTTCTTCTTCATGCTGTTTAAAAAAGATATTTTCAGTATGCTTGAAAAGCTCCAACACCTTTCTCCCCATCTCCCGGCATTCATGGCATACGGCGCTTACGGCTACAACAGGGGTGCGCTGAATGAGAATTGGATCCAGATAGACGGCATCACGCCTGTCAATTCTGTCGGCATCGGGGATGATGCGACGGATGACATTGGCAAACTGTTTGACAAATGGGAGAAAGAGCAGCGTATTGCAGATATTGAACAGCGTATGCGCATTAGCTATCTGATGTCCGATGGATGACGAGGAAGCCGCAATATATCCTATCCATAATGGCATAAGCGGTAGCCAGATACATACACCGAGAATATTGAACAGCACGTGGGCGGCGCATGCCTGGCGGGCAGTTTTTCCTGTTCCCAGGGCGGCCAGAACAGCGGTAATCGTCGTGCCGATGTTATCGCCCAGAATAATCGGGATAGCCGCTTCCAGGGGGAGCAGTCCCTGCGTTCCCAGCGCAATGGTCAAGCCTACGGTAGCGGAGCTTGATTGAACAAGAAGGGTCAGGAGCGTGCCGGCTGCCAGGCCAAGAAGCGGATTATTGCTGAATGAAATGAAGATATCCTGCCGGGTGCGAAGAAAGGACATGGATGATTCCATAGTTTGCATGCCTATGAACAGAAGGCCGAATCCCAGCAATCCTTCGCCAATATGTTTATATTTCTTGGAACTGCATACAAACATCAAAGCAACGCCGATCAGGACAAACAGGTATGCCAAATCCTTGACGCGGAAGGCCAGTATCTGCCCTGTAATAGTCGTTCCTATATTAGCGCCCATAATGACGCCTATGGCCTGCGTAAGGCTCATAAGCCCGGCGTCAACAAAACTTACCGTCATGACGGTAGTGGCGCTGCTGCTTTGGATGATCATAGTGACGGCTGTACCCAGAAAAACACCAATAATTGGCGTTCTGGTAAACATGCCAATGATGCTGCGAAGCCTGTCCCCTGCAAGTATCTGCAAGGATTCACTGATAAGCTTGATGGCATACAGGAAGATACCAATGCCACCCAAAAGCTGCACGGTTGTGTACAATGACATATTTCCTCCGCTCATGATGTATGATGTGCTGTATCATGCCAGAGTATTATGACAGTTGTGTGACAAAATATTACACGTGGTTTACCGGCCGGGGATATCCGTATTTTTAGTGTGTATGTAAATATACATCAGCTGCACGTCGTTGTGGGGTTCATCTTGATATGGATCAGGAAAACCTCCGTATAGGGCCATTGTAGCTGTGCAGTATTCGCGGGAAACAAGGCAGGGAGACCGTTTTATCTACTCTGCCGATCTGTTGTGTTTGCTTATTGTATATGATATGTAGTTTTCCACCTGTTTTGATACACTCTATCTTGGAGGAGAGCCCATGCCTGCCATTAGCAATACCTTTGGTACAGAGGAACCACTTCTCAGTGACCTTTTGCGTATGATCGAGGACGGCATCATCCAACTGCCGGATTTTCAGCGCGGTTGGGTATGGGACGATACCCGCATCCGCGCCCTCATTGCCAGTGTTTCTCAAGGGTATCCGGTCGGGGCGCTCATGAGTATGGAAACTGGCGGTGATGGCGTCCGTTTTTCCCCCAGGCCCTTTGAAGGAGTGACGTCAGACAGGCGTGAGCCAGACATTCTTATGCTGGATGGTCAGCAGCGAATGACATCCCTGTTTCTTGCGCTCAAGCAGAAAGAAGCTGTTCCTACGTGTGATGATCGCAAAAATCCGATGAAATGCTTCTACTATCTTAATATGGAAGCGTGCATGAGCGCTGTTGATCGCGTTGACGCCATAGTCTCTGTACCGGAAAATAAAAAGCTGACAAGTGACTTTGGCAGAGTCATTGAGCTTGATCTTTCAGAAGAGACAAAAGAATATGCGGAAGGCATGTTCCCTCTGAATATTATTTTTGATGCTGAACTCACGAGTTTATGGCAGATGGGCTATCAGGAGTATTTTAATTTTGCCCCGGAGCGTACACGATTTTATTTGAAATTTCAGTCAGAGATTATCATCTCTTTTATGAGATATAAGATTCCTGTAATAAAGTTGCTCAAGAATACCCCTAAGGAAGCTGTCTGTCAGGTTTTTGAAAATGTGAATACCGGGGGTGTATCACTGACTGTATTTGAACTCTTGACAGCAACCTATGCGGCAGAAGATTTCTGCTTGCGCCAGAATTGGGAACAGCGCAAGAAGATACTTCAGAAGATTGATCCTGTCCTGAATGGTGTAGACGAAACAAGCTACCTTACGGCAATCACTTTGCTGGCTTCATACAGAAAACATTTGGAAAAAGGTGCCGCAGTAAGCTGTAAGCGCAAAGATGTTCTCAATCTTGATCTGGAAGAATACAAGGCGTGCGCCGATGGTTTGCTGGAAGGGCTGCGAAAATCTGCAAAATTTTTATATTCACAAAAAATATTTGATACATGGAACCTTCCGTATCAGACACAGCTTGTTCCCTTACCCGTCATTTGCGCATATCTGGGAAATCGCTTTGACGAACATCAGATTAGACAGAAAATCAGTCGCTGGTATTGGTGCGGTGTGTTGGGCGAACTGTATGGCAGCGCCAACGAAACTCGATATGCTTTGGATATCCAGAATTTCATGCAGTGGGTGGATGGCGGCAGTGAGCCGGTGACCATTCGAGATGCAAATTTTAATCCTGTCCGCTTGCTGTCTCTTCAGACGCGCAACAGCGCTGCATACAAGGGTATTATGAGTCTCATAATGAGCGCTGGCTGTAAGGATTTTATGAGCGGAGACTCTGCGCAGCAAACAAATTATTTTGACGACAGGATTGATATTCATCACATATTTCCCGCCAATTACTGCAAACAGAAGAATCTCTCAGCGACCCTCTGGAACAGTGTGGTCAACAAAACGCCTCTTTCCGCCAGAACAAACCGCATTCTTGGCGGCAAGGCACCATCTAACTATCTGGATCGACTTGTGAGTGCTCACTGCGTGGATAGTTCTGCCCTGGATGACCATCTGCGATCGCACCTTATTACACCGGAAAACCTCAAGTCTGACAACTTTGGTATGTTTATCGTTGAACGGGCAAAGGCATTGCTGGATTTGATTGAAGAAGCCATGGGCAAGAAGGTCAGTGGGCGTGATGCCGAAGAGACCGTCAGAGCGTTTGGTGCGGCCTTGACGTAAGATGGGTATACGATTCGCTAACCGCTCAAATCTGCCCGCGCATACGCCGCCGCTTTTTTCACAGGGAAGCGGCGGCGTGCGTTTCATGCGCGGAGGGAGAGCGCTCAGGCTTCCGGCTGTCGGAGGGCCTCGCGAATGCGGCAGACGCCGCAGAGCCCTCCGGAGGCCGTGGGATAGCCGCAGGCCGTGCAGGGCCGCACCGGGAGTCCGGCCTCAGCGTCCCGTCTGGCAAAGGCCGGGCGGCCGCGTTCCAGAAATCCCTGATAGAAATCAATCTTGCGCCCGGGCATGGCCGCTTCCAGCTCCTGCCACAGCTGCTTGTGAATACTGAAGGTGGCCCCGCCGCTGTAGGGGCAGGGATCGATATGATGATTGATGCCCATGAGAAAGGCGTAGTTGGCGGTCTCGAATTCCGTGAGCCGCCACAGGGGCTTCACCTTGCGGGCGAAGCCGTCTTCTCCCTCCAGCAGCGGGCCCTGATCAGAGAGATAGGCCGCGTCCCAGCGGATGGTATTGCTGAAGAGCCGGGCCACTTCGTCATCAAGGTTGTGCCCGGTGGCCAGTGCGGTGAAGCCCATGTCCAGCGCGGTCTTGTTGAACCAGTAGCGCTTGATCTTGCCGCAGGCCGAGCAGATGGGGCGGTTGAGGCGCGCTTTCACCAGCGGGATGGGCATGCCCTCTTCCGCCATGCTCTTAATGATGAGCGGGATGCCGTGTTTGGCGCAGAAGGCGGAGACCACGGCGCGCGCGGCAGGGGAGGAGCCGGGAATATCCAGATCGATATGCAGGCCGGTGACATCGTAGCCCTGCCGGGAAAGCTCCAGCGCCAGCGCGAGAGAGTCCTTGCCGCCGGACAGGGCAACGAGGATGCGGTCGCTGTGGGTGAACAGGCCCTGCGACTCAATGCCCTTCGCCACCTGACGGCTGAAGAATTTCAGAAAGCAGTCAGCGCAGAATCCCGTATGGTGGCTGCGCAATGCGACAACGGCCGTAGCCTTGCAGATTTTGCATTTCATAGGCAGTCTTGGTTGGAGTGAAGCCGGGGCCGGGCAGGCGGGACGCGCATGTGCAGGCCGGAAGCGGCCTGTACGGAAGATGCCGCGTTCGCAGGTATGCGCCTCTGCCAGTCGGAAGTGCCGGATATGGATGTGTTTACCTGACCTGGGGGCAAATGTCACGCACGGCGGACATCGGCGATCTGGACTGCATGCCGGGGCGGGGGTGGAAGATGACGCGCTGCCTGCTCACTGCCGTTATCGGTCAGCGTTGCGGCATGCTTCAGCATGCGGACTGTGCGTACCGGCAGTCTCCTGCGCAAAGGATGTCCGCCGCCGGAGCAGCTCTTCCGTGCGCTCAAAGATATCGCTGATGATGCTGTTGGAAAGCAGCATGCCCTCCCGTGTCAGACTGAAACGGCCGTTCCGGAGCATCACGAGGCCATGTTCCTGCCATGTGCGGATGAGGGAACGATGTCCCTCGATGAAGTCAAAGCCGGCCTGCTGCCGGAAGTCAGCCAGCGGCAGACCGGCCGTCGTGCGCAGGCACAGCATAATCATTTCCATGAGGCGTATGTCCGGGGTGATGTGCTCCGCATGGTCCGCAAGCCTGCCCGTCCGCACGGCATCAGCCCAGCGTTGTCGGCTGTCCGGGTTTGTCCAGCGGCGACTGTGCAGGGTGGAGGTGGCCGCTGGGCCGAGTCCGAGATAGTCGCGGCCTTCCCAGTAGCCCTGATTGTGGCGGCAGGCAAGGCCGGGCCGCGCAAAGTTGGAGATCTCATACTGCATGTAGCCGGCCCGCTCTAAAAGCGCGGCGCCTTCCAGGAACATCCGCCCCTGCTCGTTATCGTCCGGCAGGGAGAGGCTTCCCTGTGCGGCATCGCGCAGCAGCGGCGTGCCTTCCTCCAGCGTCAGGGCATAGGCGGAGATATGCTCGGGCCGCAGACGCAGCACGGCGTCCAGCGTAGCCAGCCAGTGGCGCGTGTCCTGTCCGGGCAGGGCCCACATCAGATCAAGATTCAGATTGGTGCAGCCGGCCTCCCGTGCGGCATGTACGGCCCGCAGCACGTCCTCCGCACGATGCGCCCGTCCCAGCACGCGCAGCAGGCCGTCATCCAGCGACTGTACTCCCAGCGAAAGGCGGTTCACGCCGGCACGCAGGCAGGCGGCGGCATGCGCGGGGTCGGTCAGGGATTCGGGATTGGCCTCCATGCTGATTTCCGCCCCCTGATCCAGCCGGAAGGTGGAGGCGGCATGCTCCAGCAGACGTGCGAGCATGGCCGGGGGCAGCAGGGATGGCGTGCCGCCGCCAATGAATACCGAGGAGATGGCGGCCCGTCCCAGCCTGTGTCCCCAGAAATCCATCTCCATGCACAGCGTGTTCACATAGCTGCGCAGTGCGTCGCTGTCCTCTGCCAGCGCCATGTGCAGCGGCATGGAATGGAAGGCGCAGTAGCGGCATTTGACGCGGCAGAAGGGGACATGGATGTACAGCAGCATGGCGGGTTCTCCGGGGAAGGCGGACGGTGCGGCAGATCCGCCATGCTATCCCAGGCCGCCGGACCGCGCAAGCGGCCCTTCTGCGCCTGCCGCGGGAACAGTGCAGGGAAACTGGCATTTTGTCCGCCTGTATGCCACAGTGCCACAGAAGCGCGGGAGCTGCCCGCAGCATGTGTTCTGGAGGCATGCCATGATGATTCGTCGATGTGCGGTGCTGGTGGTCTGTGTTCTGCTGCTCTGTACCGGCTGTGCCGGCGGCAGAACGTATTATGCCGGCGTGGATGCGCTGGCCGCTCCGGACTATCGTCTGCGGGAAGGGGATACCTTCTGCCTCCTGCCGTATGGCGATGGCCTGCGTGCGGATGACCTGCGCTATCAGGAAGTGGCGGAGGCTCTGCGCCCCGTCTTTGCCCGGCAGGGCATGCGCGTGGTGGAGCGTTGGCAGGATGCGACCTGTCTGGCCTTTGTGGACTTCGGCGTGGGCGGGATGCGCACGGTACAGCGCAGCACGTCTTCGCCGGTCTGGGGTACCAGGATGGTCGGCGGCAGGGCTGTGAATACCGTCGTGGGCGTGACGACGGATACGCGGACATACGATATCTTCACACGCTATCTGCGCATCTATGCGCACCTTCGGGGCGGCGGCCCGTCCAGCCCCGGCATGCAGGTGTGGCAGACTGCGGTGGAAAGCTGCGGCGTCTCCGATGATTTCAGAAGCGTGCTGCCCGCGCTGGTTCTGGCGCTGGAAGGACGGCTGGGCGGACGGACGCAGGGGCGGGAATATCTTGCCGTCACGTTTCCTGAGAAGGGAGAAGCCGTGACGGAGGCCCGGGAGGATGTTCCGGAAGCCGGGGAGTGAGACAGGATGCGCAGGTCCTGTGATTGCAGTATGTTAGATGAAAGACTCCCGCGCGGAAAATTTTTTGCATTTTTTGCTTGACTCCGCAGCCAGTTTTCCGTAGATACATTTCTGCGTTGAACGCGGGTCATTAGCTCAATTGGTAGAGCAGCTGACTCTTAATCAGTTGGTTCGGTGTTCAAGTCACCGATGGCCCACCATACGAAAGCAAGCCTTCCTGAGAAATCGGGAAGGCTTTTTGCGTTGCCTGATCTGCGCATGCGCGCAGGGCGTGCGGAGATTGCCGCAATACGGCGGCTGTCTGTTGGCCCTGTCGCAGGCGAAAAAAGAGGCTGGCGGAACGGCATGGGAGCCTGCTTCGCCAGCCCTGCACGCGAGTAAAAAGCCGGAGGCTAGAACCCTTCCTCCAGCGGCGGCCAGACCAGCCAGTGCCCGTCGGGAACGATCTGCCTGCGGCCGGCATCGGGAAGGATGCTCACATTCCGATCCTGCACGCGCACGCGCCCTTCGGCAAACCACTGGATGGCCTGCGGATAGATGCGATGCTCGAAGCTGTGAATGCGGTTCATGAGCTCGTCGATGTCCTCGCCGGGATTGGCCGGGACGGCGGCCTGCACGATGACCGCGCCGTTGTCCATCTTATCGTCCACAAAATGCACCGTGCAGCCGGTGATCTTCACGCCCCATGCCTGCGCGTCCGGGCCGCCGTGCACACCGGGAAAGCTGGGCAGGATGGCAGGGTGGATATTGATGACGCGGCCGGCAAACGCATGCAGGAAGGCCGGCGTGAGCATGCGCATGTAGCCGGCCAGCACCACCAGCTCCGCGCCGCTGGCTGCGATGGTTTCCGCCAGCGCGGCGTCAAAGGTTTCGCGGTCGGGGAAGGCCTTGTGATCCAGCTCGGCCACGGGCGCGCCGAAGGCCCGGGCGCGATCCAGCACCCTGGCGCCCGGGCGGTTGCTGACGACCAGCACCACCTCGGCATCCAGCCGTCCTTCCTTGATCCTGTCGAACATCGCCTGCGCGTTGGTTCCGCTGCCGGAGGCGACAATAGCGATTTTCAGTGCCATGCGGGTTCCTGCCTTTTCTGTCGTGCAGAAGAATATGATGCGCGCCGCAGGGAGCGGGGAGGCATGCGTTCGCCGGAACGCGGGCGTGCTCCCCGCCCCCGCATACCATTACAGCGATGTTTTCAGCGTCTCCACCAGCGCAGGGATGGTATATTCCTCCGGCTGGATGTGGCAGGGCAGGCCATGCGCCGCCAGCGTCTTCGCGGTGACGGGGCCGATGGCGGCCAGCCGCACTTCGGGATGCGCCCTGAGCGTTTCCGCAGGAATGAGGCTGAGGAAGTTTTCCACCGTGGAGGAAGAGCCGAAGGTGATGCAGGAAAGCGTACCCGCTTCCATGCGTGCCAGCACCTCGTCTCTGCGCCCGGCGCAGGGCCGGGTTTCATAGGCGGGGATGACATCCACGACGGCCCCTGCTTCGCGCAGTACGTCGGGCAGGACTTCCCGGGCCACGCGGGCGCGGGGCAGGAGCACGCGGGTGCCCGCCCGCACTCCCAGCCGGAGCAGGCCGTCCACCACGCCTTCAGCCACGTATTTTTCCGGGACGAAGTCCGGCTGGATGCCGCGTGCCCGCAGGGCGTCCGCAGTAGCGGGGCCGATGGCCGCCACCTTGCATGCGCCCAGCGCCCGGCTGTCCCGTCCTGCCGCCGCCAGCCGCATCCAGAAATGCCTGACGCCGTTGACGGACGTGAATACTATCCACTGATAGGTGTCCAGCGCCGCCACAGCCTTGTCCAGCGGGCCGTAGTCGTCCAGCGGCGAAATGGTGATGGTGGGGCACTGGATGACATCCGCGCCCAGCCCGGTCAGCATGGCCGCCAGTCCGCTGGCTTGTTCGCGCGCGCGGGTCACCACCACGCTCTTGCCCAGCAGGGGCTTGTGCTCGAACCAGTTCAGCCTGTCGTGCAGGGTGCACACATGCCCCACCACGATGACGGAGGGATTGGTGAAGCCGGCGCGCACCGCCGCTTCCGGCAGTTCGCCGATGGTGGACACGAGGCTCCTGTGCCGCACGGTGGTTCCCCAGTGCACGAGGGCGGCCGGGGTGTCCGCGGGCATGCCCGCCTCCGTCAGATTTCTGGCAATGGAGGGCAGATTCTTCATGCCCATGACAAAGACCAGCGTAGAGGCGGAACGCGCCAGGGCCGGCCAGTTGTGTACGGAATCCGGCTTGCCCGGGTCCTCATGGCCGGTGATGATGGTCACGGAGGAGGCGAAGGCGCGGTGCGTGAGCGGAATGCCCGCATAGGCGGGGCCGGCAATGGTGCTGGAGATGCCCGGCACCTCCTCGAAGGGGACGCCGGCATCCAGCAGCTCTTCCGCCTCTTCGCCGCCGCGTCCGAAGATATAGGGGTCGCCGCCCTTGAGGCGGGCGACAACCTTGCCTTCCTTTGCCTTGCGGATGATCAGGGCGTTGATCTCATGCTGCGGCAGGGCGTGGTTGCCCGCCACCTTGCCCACGTAGATGCGTTCGGCCTCCGGGCGGACATAGTTCAGGAGCACGTCGTTGGCCAGCGCGTCATAGACGACAACGTCGGCGGCTTCAAGGCATGCCTTGCCCTTCAGGGTGAGCAGGCCGGGATCGCCGGGGCCGGCGCCAATCAGATATACTTTCATGCGGAATCCTTGTCAGCCGGCGGGGCCGGCCACGCTTCGGAGTGTTAGATGCCGTTGCGCGCCAGCTCCAGCAGGGTGCGGACGCCGTAGCCCGCCGCGCCCACGGGGCAGAGCGGGGTCTTTTTGAATATCCAGTCTGTTCCGGCAATGTCCAGATGCGCCCAGCGCACGCCTTCTTCTACAAAGAATTTCAGGAAGAGCGCGGCATGGATGGCGCCGCCTTCGCGCGGGCCCATGTGGGAGATGTCCGCCACATCGCTCTTGAGGTTGTCGCCATAGCCGCTCCAGAGGGGAAGCTGCCAGAAGGTCTCCCCGGCGGCGGCGCCATGCGACATGATGGCGTGGGCCAGTGCCGCATCATCGGTGAACAGCCCGGCAATCTCCTGTCCCAGCGCCACGGCGCATGCGCCAGTCAGGGTGGCGATGTCCACCATGACGGAGGGCCTGAACCGGCGCTGGGCGTAGGTCATGGCATCGCAGAGGGCAAGGCGGCCTTCCGCGTCGGTATTGAGGATTTCCACCGTCGCGCCATTGAGGGAACGCACCACGTCGCCGGGGCGCATGGCCGAGCCGGAAGGCATGTTCTCCGCCGATGTCAGGATGCCGACCACGCGGCGGGGCAGTTCCTCATCCGCCACGGCGCACAGCGTGGAGAGCACGGCGGCTGCGCCGGACATGTCGCTCTTCATGGTGTGCATGTTCTGCGGCGGCTTGATGCAGATGCCGCCGGAGTCGAAGGTCAGCCCCTTGCCGATGAAGGCCAGCGGCGCTTCCTCCTCATGCCCCCTGGGGGCGTGCTCCAGCACGATGAGGCGCGGTTCGCGCACGGAGCCTGAACCCACGGCCAGCAGGCAGCCGCAGCCCAGCTCTTCCAGCGCGGCCCTGTCCAGCACCGTGCAGGAAAAGCCGTGCCGCGCCGCCAGCTCCCGCGCTTTGTCCGCCAGCGCGGCGGGATAGAGCAGATTCGGCGGCATATTGGCCAGATCGCGGGCGCGGGCCACGGCGTCGGCATCGCGCTCGCCCCTGCGGGCGGCGGTGTGCATGTCGTCAGGGATGTATTCCTCATTGCAGGCCACGGCCAGCCACTGCACGCCGGGCTTGTCGCCGTCGGTAGCCGTTTTGAGCTGCGTGAAGCGGTACAGGCCCAGCAGGGCGCCGCACACGCTTTCTTCCAGCAGGCGGGAGACGGACATCTGCGGGGCGGCCAGTCCGGCCAGCATGGGCACGGGCAGCACCACGCTGCCCAGCCCCAGCTCGCGGCAGCGGCCCAGCGCCTGCGCGGCGGCCTTGCGCACCTTGTCCGGCGTGAGCGCGGCGCGTTCGCCCAGGCCCGCTACCACCACGCGTGGCACAGGGCAGGAGGGATGGCCGTAGAGCACGCTCACGGCGTCCGCGTCTCCGGTGACGTCGCGCCCTGCGGGAGCGATGGTCAGCCACGGCGCGGCCGTGTCGATTTCCCTGCATGCGTCAAGCCGCTCGCCCCTGCACAGGAAAAGCAGCAGGGCATCGCCTTTCCACTGTTCCGGGCCGTGTCCCTGAAAACGTATGTCTGTCATGGCAGTCATCCTTGATAAAATGGCGGCGGCGCGCTCTGCTGCGCAGAGAGTCCGCACCGCGCGGGAGGCAGTATACGCACGGGCGGCCTTTTTGCCAAGCGGGGATGGAGGATGCCGCTGTCCGCTGCAACGAAAGGAAGCGCCCCCGCAAGGAGAGCGCTTCCCTGTGCTTTCGGTATCCGGCGGAGAGCCTAGAGGAAGGTGTTGCGATCTTCGTCCTTCACGCGGAGCAGGTCGCGCCTGATCAGCTCTTCGCCGATCTGCACGGCGTTCAGGGCCGCGCCCTTGCGGATATTGTCCGCCACGATCCACATGTTCAGGCCGTTTTCAATGGTTTCATCCTCGCGGATGCGGCCCACAAAGGTCATGTCCTCGCCGGCGGCGTCGATGGCCATGGGATACATCTTTTCGCGGGGATTGTCGTACACCTGCACGCCGGGAGCCTGCGAAAGCAGGGCGCGGCATTCAGCGGCGGTCAGCTTGGCCACGGTTTCCACGTTCACGGCCTCGGAATGCCCATAGAAGACGGGCACGCGGGCGCAGGTGGCCGTCACCTTCACGCTGGGATCGCCCAGAATCTTCACCGTCTCGTTGGTCATCTTCATTTCTTCCTTGGTGTAGTCGTTTTCAAGGAAGACGTCGATGTGGGGCAGGACGTTGAAGGCGATGCGGTGCGGATACACGTTGACTTCAGGCTCCTGCATGTTGAAGAGCTGGCGCACCTGCGTTTCCAGTTCCCGGATGGCCTTCTGCCCCGTACCGGAAACGGCCTGATAGGTGGAGACCACCACGCGCTTGATTTTGGCGGCGTCATGGATGGGCTTGAGCGCCACGATCATCTGGATGGTGGAGCAGTTGGGGTTGGCAATGATGCCCTTGTGCGCTTCCAGATGCTGGGGGTTCACTTCAGGCACGACCAGAGGGCAGCGATCGTCCATGCGCCAGGCGGCGGAGTTGTCCACCACAACGCAGCCGGCCTTGACGGCATGGGGGGCAAATTTCAGGGAAGTGCTGCCGCCGGCGGAAAAAATGGCCAGATCGACGCCGGCAAAGGAGTCCTCCGTCAGCTCGCGCACGGTCAGTTCTCCATCGCCATAGGGCACTTTGGAGCCGGCTGACCGCGCGGAGGCGAAGGGGATTACCTCCGTGGCGGGAAAATTGCGATCGTGCAGGGTCTTGAGCATTTCACGGCCCACGGCGCCCGTGGCGCCACAGACGGCGACAACCAACTTCTTGGACATGGTGTGTTCTCCATAAGGTAATGACGGTCGGAAAGGCGCGCGGCAGCCGGCTCCGCCCGGAGGCGTGCGGCCCGGAGAGCCTCCGGCCGGGGGGAAGTGTACACCTCATTCCTGAAAATGTATAGTCCGCCGGCAGGGCAGGGAAAGGCGGAAAGCCGCCGCGGGTTATTCCCGCATGCGGGAGCAGGTTCTCTGTGAACAAAATTGTAAAAATAATATGGGAGACATGTATTTTTTGTCAGAAGGCTGTTTTTCCTCTTGCCGCCGCGCCTGTTCTGGGCAAATATCAGCACAAGGCATGCGTTGCCGGCCGGGCCTGCCGCCGGCGTTTTCTATGCATTCTGCCGTCATCCGCGATGACGTTTTTCTGTAGGTACCCATGTCCCACCCGAAAAGTTCCCAACTCGCTGTACTGGATATTGTGCCCTTCGGTCAGACCGGGCATGAGAAGACCTTTTTTGCCCTGCGGCTGGAGCGGCCGGACTGGCCGGACTGGAAGCCCGGGCAGTTCATGATGCTGCGGCCCACCTCGTTCGGGCTGGATATTCCCTGGGGACGGCCCTTCGGCATCTGCCATCTGACGTCGCAGCACCTCATCTGCTTCTTCCAGGTGGTGGGACGCGGCACGCAGCGCATGGCCGCGCTCCAGGCCGGAGACGTGGTGCAGGTCTGGGGGCCGCTGGGCAATGGCTTTGCCATGGAAGAGTGCCCCACGCTGCTGCTGGCCGGCGGCATGGGCATTGTGCCCTTCATCGGCTATGTGCACCAGCATAAGCAGCCGTGGAATGTGACCATGCTCTTCGGCCACCGTGCGCCGCTGGGCTGCTATCCCGTGGACAGCGTCAATGAGCGCATCACCGTGGACACCCTGCGCGAGAACGTGCCCGGCGATCTGGACAACCTGATTTTCTGCATACGCGAGCGCATGGCTGACATTGCGGAGCAGAACGGGCTGGTGCTGGCCTGCGGTCCGCTGCCCTTCCTGAAGACCGTGCGGCAGTTCGCGCTGGAGCTGGGCGCCCGTACCCAGCTTTCGCTGGAAAACAAGATGGCCTGCGGCGTAGGCGCCTGTCTTGGCTGCGTTACCAGGACGACGGCCGCCTGGCCCGTGCCGGACAAGCGGGAATGGCCCGTGCAGGTCTGCAACCACGGCCCCGTCTTCTGGGCCGACCAGATTGAGCTGTAGGGGGCGCCATCATGAATCTTGCTGTAACCTTGCCGGGCGCGCGCCCGCTGGAGCTGAAGAATCCCATTCTCACCGCCTCGGGCACCTTTGGCTATGGCGCGGAATTTGCGCCCTATGGCGATTTGACTTCCCTGGGCGGCATTGTGGTGAAGGGCCTGTCCCTGAAGCCGCGTCCCGGCAACCCCACGCCGCGCATTGCGGAAAGCGCCGCCGGCATGCTCAATGCCGTGGGCCTGCAGAATGACGGCGTCGAGGCCTTTGTGAAGGACAAGCTGCCGCGCCTGCCGTGGCGGCAGGTGCCCATCATCGCCAATATCTATGCCACCGCTCCGGAAGAGTTCGGGGAGCTGGGCGCCATTCTGGACGGGGAGGAAGGCGTTGCCGCGCTGGAGGTCAACATTTCCTGCCCCAACGTCAGGGAGGGCGGCGTGCTCTTCGGGCAGGACCCGCGGCTGGCTGCCGCCGTGACCGCCGCCGTGCGCAAGGCCGCGCCGCACAAGCCGCTCATTGTCAAGCTCTCGCCCAATGTGACGGACATCACCGCCATTGCCCGCGCGGCGGAGGAGGCCGGGGCGGACATGCTGGCCTGCATCAACACCCTTTCCGGCATGGCCGTGGACGTGCGTTCCCGCCGGCCGCGCCTGGCCAATGTCATTGGCGGGCTTTCCGGCCCGGCGGTCAAGCCCGTGGCCCTGCGCTGCGTGTGGCAGGTGTGCCGCGCCGTGAATATTCCAGTCATCGGGCTGGGGGGCATCTCCTGCGCGGAAGATGTGCTGGAATTCATCCTTGTGGGCGCGCATGCCGTGCAGGTGGGCACGGCCAACTTCCTGCGGCCGGACTTCGCCTTCGATCTGGTGAAGGCGCTGCCCGCCGCCTGCGAGCAGCTGGGCGTGGCGTCGCTGGAAGAGCTGCGCGGTTCCCTGCGGCTGTAGGTTTCTGCCATCAGCTGAAAAAAGCCCGTTCGGCGCGCGTCCGGACGGGCTTTTGCCTGTTCTGGTCGCAAAGGCGGATCAGGCCTCGTGACACCACCAGATGATCTTGCCGATAATGCGCACCGAATCAGCCATATCTCCGCGCAAATCCACCTCGATGGGGTCGTAGCGCTCGTTGTGCGAGCGCAGGATCATGCGGTGTCCGGGCAGGGTCTCCACCTGCTTGACGTATATTTCCTCGTTGACGCCCACGGCATAGATGGTGTGCGGCACGATACGGGTTTTCCCCTGATCCACAAGGGCCATGTCTCCGTGCTGTATGGTGGGCTCCATGCTGTCGCCATAGACGCGCATAAGCACCATGTTGTCCGGATTCCCCTTGCGGAGGAGCCAGTCCGTGCGGAAGGCAAAGTGCCCGAGGACTTCACTGTCCGTCTCCAGACTGCCGGGGCCGGCGGAAAGCCGGGCAGCCACCAGCGGGACAAGCATGAGATCAACTTCACATTGATTTTCTCCGCCCGGAACAGCGCGGACGGCGGGGCGGGAGGCCGCGCGCTCCCCTTCGTGCCCCTGCCCGAAGAGAATAGCATCCACGGAAATGCCGTGCCGGAGCGCCGCCCGCATGAGCCAGCCTTCCGGAATTCTGTCCTTCTTGCGGGCCTGGCTCACAGCCTGCGGCGAAACGCCCAGCGCGGCAGCCAGCTGCACGTCCTTTTCGCAGCGCAGGGCTTCCAGCAGTCTGTCCAGAATTTCTGCGGCCGTATGCGTGGTATTCATCATGTGACATCCTCCTCGCCTGAATGCGGGGGAATTCTATCGGGAAAGGCGCTTGCAGCGTTGCCCGCCGTCCGCGCGGGAAACGGAGCGTGGCAGGAGCGGCGTGCGCTGCCCTGCTTTCAGGTATCCTTCTGCCAAGGGCGGCAGGGCATATTGCCCGTATTGCCCGCCGGCGGAGCACCGTCGGAGAGGCAGTCCCTTCCCGCCGGGGCCTGCCGCATCCTGATGAACAGGCAGTGCCGACGCTCTTCAGCAGAAATATCCATACAGGCTGAATATTGTCAATATAAAAGCATTTAATTAAGCTGAAATTTATTTTTTGGAGCAAAGTATAAATTTTAAATTGACAAATACGACTGAATCAGCGTAGGAGAAACATACGCCAGCGAGCACGGCCCCATTCCGCAGGGAATACACGAGCCGCGCCGCGGGAAGCAATGTTCTATCGGAGGGCTGGACATGGTAAGCGACGATGTGCGCAGTGTGGCGGCAGTGCTGGAAGGGATGACGCACGGCCTGCAGGACGATGACAAGATTGCACTTATCCTGCTTGCCTGCCGCAATCTTGCCTCCCTTGCGGAGCAGGTGGGCATGCTTGAAGGTATGACGCCGCAGCCTGGACGCGCCGCCTGACCGGACCTTGCCGGAAATTTCCCCTGCGCGGCCGTCGCCGCCCGCCTTGACGCGGCCGCGAATCCCAAAAGCCCCGTGCGCCCTGCCAGCGCACAGGGCTTTTGGCGTTGTGACGGGTGGGAGGATGCCTATTTCCAGAGATACTCGTACTTGACGCTCAGGCCGTCCGTGCGTTCCAGCACGCGGCTGACCAGATTGTCGATGCCGCCGTCGTTGACGGTGCCGACTTCGCGCGCCAGCAGGAAGGCAAGCTGCCCCTTCTGCTGGCGGTAGGCCCAGATAAGGGAATAGACCGAGCCGACTTCCGGCCGTTCGGCAAATTCAGACCTAGTGGTGACGATGAGGTAGATTTTGGGGGTGTCTTTTTCCGTCAGGGTGAACAGGCTGCTGGTATTGCACTGCTCCTTCAGGCGGGTGGCAAGCCGTGCTCCGGTGCTGTCCGTACCTTCATGCTCCACGGAGATGGCAGTGCTGCGGGATGCAGCCCTGGCGGGGGCGTCCTGCACGGGCTTGGGGGCGTCCGCCGCGGCGGCGGGCAGGGCGGGGAGGAGCAGACTGGCGGCCAGAAGCGCCGCGCCCAGGGGTCTCATGATCATGGTATAGCCTCCGTTGTCATGGCGGGGATGAAGTTCCAGCCCAGCATAGGCCGGAGCCGGACCTTTGGCAATGCGCGGCGGAACGGGAAATATGCCGGGCGGAGGCTTGCCAAGCGCGGAGGAATGCGCTATAGACTCCCGTCTTTATCAAGCACACTCCGGCAGCGGCCTCGGGTGTCCGCGCGTTCCGCATCATCACCGGACGCGGATCGGGAAACCGGTCGTCCCCGCATGGGGCGGGGCGGATGGAAAGGTCTGGGCCGGGGTGGAAGAAACAAACCCGTGGAGGAAAGTACCATGGCTTACGTCAGCATGAAGCAGATGCTGGAAACTGGTGTGCACTTCGGCCACCAGACCCGTCGCTGGAACCCCAAGATGCGCCCCTACATCTTTGGCGCGCGCAACGGCATCCATATCATTGACCTCCAGCAGACCGTGAAGCTGTTCCGCACCGCCTACGACAAGGTGGTGGAAACCGTGGCCGCCGGCGGCAAGGTGCTCTTCATCGGCACCAAGCGCCAGGCTCAGGAAGCTGTGGCCGCTGAAGCCACCCGCGCCGGGCAGTTCTACGTCACCAACCGCTGGATGGGCGGCACGCTCACCAACTTCGTGACCATCCAGAAGAGCATCGACCGCCTGAAGAAGCTGGAGGCCATGTTCGCCGACGGTTCCATCAACCGCTACCAGAAGAAGGAAATTCTGCTGATGCAGCGCGAGCTGGACAAGCTGAACCTGACCCTGGGCGGCATCAAGGAAATGGATCGTCTGCCCCAGCTGGCCTTCATCATCGACCCCAACCGTGAAGACATCGCGGTGAAGGAATGCCGCAAGCTGGGCATTCCGATTGTGGCGGTGACGGACACCAACTGCGACCCCGACCTCATCGACTACATCATCCCCGGCAACGATGACGCCATCCGCGCCATCAAGCTCTTTGTGACCGCGTTCTCCGAAGCCTGCCTTGACGGCGAGGCCATGAACAAGGAAGGCGCCGGCAAGAATGCCGAGGAAGAACTGAAGGCCGCTGCCGAAACCGAAGCCGCCGCCGAATAGTGCGGCTCCGGCGGGATGCGCTCCCGCGCAACGGATTGTCAGGCAGCGTATGTGATTTTTCCGCATACGCTGCCTTTGATGCCTGTAACCCCAAGAATTTCTGGAGAACCGATATGGCTATTACCGCTGCTATGGTGAAAGAACTGCGCGAAATGACCGGCGCCGGCATGATGGACTGCAAGAAGGCTCTGGTGGAAGTGGAAGGCGACCTGGAAAAGGCCGTTGACTGGCTGCGCCAGAAGGGCATGTCCAAGGCCGCCAAGAAGTCCGGCCGCGCCACCTCCGAAGGGCTGGTGCGCGTGGCTCGTTCCGCCGAGGCCGTGGCCATGAGCGCCCTGCTCTGCGAAACCGACTTCGTGGCCCGCGGCGAGCAGTTCATCGCCATGGCTGACAAGGTTGCCGCCACCGTGCTGGAACAGGCTCCCGTCGATGCCGAAGCCCTCCAGGGCCTGGTGGGCGAAGACCTGACCCAGCTCATCGCCTCCGTGGGCGAAAACATGACCCTCGGCCAGTTTGTGCGCGTGCCCGTGGCCGCCAATACCTTCGTGGGCCAGTACATCCACGCCAACAACAAGATCGGCGTGCTGGTGACGGTGGAATGCGGCAGCGCCGATGCCGCCGCCAAGCCTGAAGTGGCCGAGCTGGCCAAGAACGTTGCCATGCAGGTCGCCGCCACCAACCCCATGGCGCTGGACGAATCCTCTCTGGACGCCGCCGCCGTGGAACGTGAGCGTGAAGTCTACCGTCAGAAGGCTCTGGACGAAGGCAAGCCCGCCCAGATTGTGGAACGCATCGCCGACGGCGCTGTGAAGAAGTTCTGCAAGGAAGTCTGCCTGCTGGATCAGCCCTACATCCGCGACGACAAGAAGTCCATCGCCGATGTGGTGCGCGAAGCCGGCAAGGCCTGTGGCGAGACCCTGAAGATCGCCGCCTACACCCGCATCCAGCTGGGCGCGTAAGCAGCCCGGCGCGTGCGCCGCATGTTCTGGAAGCCGTTGCAGCCTGCCTGCAGCGGCTTTTTTTCGTGCCTGCGGAGGGGGCGCGTATACGTATGCCTCTTTCCGGAGGCAGCCTCGCGGGAGCTTGTCTTCCGGATGTTTTGGGGCGCTCCTCCCTGCCCCCGTTCCCAAGTGACGGAAAAGGACTATATGTATGAAGGAGATGCGTTTCCGGGCGGGGAGCATGCTTGTGATATTAGTGACAAGCAAAATGGAATATGATATAGATAAATATATTTAGCTTCCCCTGTTTCGGTGTAATCTGCGGGGATTCCTTTCTGCCACCGCGCTGTCTCCCGACAGGACGCGCCCAGCCCTCCGAGTCCTCATGCAAACAACCACCTCTTCCGCCAGCGGCCCGTGCCGCCTGACCAAGTTCGACTGGCTCTGGATGTTCAATCTTTTCGGAACCGCCATTGGCGCGGGCGTCCTCTTCCTGCCCATCAATATTGGCGCGGCGGGAATATGGCCCATTGTGCTGATGTGCCTCCTTGTGGGCCCCATGACCTATCTGGCGCACAGGGGACTGGCCCGCTTCATCCTGTCCTCTCCCCGGCAGGACAGCGACATCACCGATGTGGCGGAGGAGCACTTCGGCAGCGGCATGGGAACGGCCATCACGGCGCTGTACTTTTTCGCCATCTATCCCATTCTGCTCATCTACGGCGTGAGCATCACCAATACGGTGGACTCCTTTCTTGTCCATCAGCTGGGCCTTGCCTCGCCGCCGCGCCTGCTGCTGTCCGGACTGTGCTGCGGCGCCTATATCCTGATTATTCTTGCGGGAGAGCAGTTCGTGCTGGCCTTCAATGAGAAGCTGGCCTATCCGCTTTGCGCCGTCCTGCTGGGGCTGTCGCTGTATCTCATGCCGTTCTGGCGTCCGGATCAGGTGCGCTTCGTGCCGGATGCCGGCACCTTCCTCAAGACGCTCTGGTTTGCCCTGCCCATCATCGTCTTTTCCTTCAATCACTCCCCGGCCATTTCCAGCTTTGCGCTGTCCCAGCGCCGGCACTATGCCGACGGAGAGGCGGAGCGCCATGTCAATGCGACGCTGCTGCTGACCACGGCCTGCCTGACGGGCTTTGTCATGCTGTTCGTGTTTTCCTGCGTGCTTTCCCTCAGCGTGGAGGACATGCGGCAGGCCCGCCTCCAGAACGTCAATATCCTGTCCTACATGGCCAACCGCTTTGCCGATCCGCTCATCTCCTACTGCGGGCCGGTGGTAGCCTTTCTGGCTATCTCCACCTCCTTTTTCGGACATTACATGGGGGCGCGCGAAGGTCTGAACGGTCTTGTTCTGAAGCTTTCCCCCCGGCAGGGCCAGCCGCGGGACAGCCGCCGGCGTCGGCATGCCATTACGCTGTTCTTCTTTGTGACGCTTTGGGCCGTTGCCTATGCCAATCCCAGCGTGCTCGGCGTGATTGAGCGGTGCAGCGGTCCCGTCATTGCCGCCATTCTGTTCCTCATGCCCATGTATGCCGTGGCGCGCGTCCCGGCCATGCGCCGCTATGCGGGTGCCGGCTCCAATGTTTTCGTGACCGTCATGGGCTGTGTGACCATCGCCGCCCTGCTGGGAGGCATGCTGTTCCAGTAAGGCTGGCGGGTACTGTCCGCAACCAGGCTGAATCCTGCATCCAAATACAGGCCGGAGCGCTCCGGCCAAAGGAGTGAGATTATGTTTCCCGCACATCCTCCGCGTGAGCTGAAGGCACGACGTCCTCCCATTACGACAGCGCTGTTCGATCTGTTCAAAATCGGCCCCGGCCCCTCCAGTTCCCATACCATCGGCCCCATGAAGGCCGGCAATGACTTTCTGGATCAATGCGCCCAGCTCGATGATGCGGCGCTGGATGGGGCGGCATCGCTGCACGTCACCCTGCTTGGCTCCTTGAGCGCCACAGGCCGGGGGCATGGTACGGACAGTGCTGTGCTGGCCGGTCTGCTGGGGCACAGGCCCGAAACCTGTCCCCCCAATGTTCTGCCGGAGCTGGCCCGCGTCCCGGAGCTTCGCCACCTTGTCACCGTGCGGGGCAGGACGCTGCCGGCAGGTTTGCAGGATATTGAGTTCGGACCGGTCACGTATGACGGGCCGTTCAGCAATACGCTGATCATAGCCCTGCGCGATGCGGCGGGAAAGGAAATCTACAGCAGGGAATATTATTCCGTGGGCGGGGGCTTTCTGCAATGGAAGGGCTGGACGGCGCCGGATCGCGGCCGCCCTGCCTATCCCTACGGTACCATGCGGGAGCTTCATGCTCAGCTGGATCGCACGGGACTGGCCCTGCATGAGCTGCTGCTGGAGAATGAAACGGCCATTACCGGCATGGGCCGCCCCGCCATCTTCGAGCGGCTGGAAAGCGTCATGGATGCCATGTATGACAGCGTCCGGCGCGGCCTGCGGGCTGGCGGAAAGCTGCCGGGAACCCTGGGCGTCTGGCGCAAGGCTGCCGGCCTGCTGGAACAGGCGCAGCGTCTGCCCTTTGCCGCGGACAGGTTCCTGGGCAGGCTCAATGCCTATGCCTTTGCCGTTTCGGAAGAGAATGCCGCCGGGGGCGTCATTGTCACGGCGCCTACCTGCGGTTCGGCAGGCGTCATGCCCGCCTTGCTGTATGCCATGCGCGCGGACATGAACATCGGGGAACGCGCCCTGCGCGAAGGGCTGCTGGCATCGGCCGCCGTGGGCATGCTGGCCAAGCACAATGCGGGCATTGCCGGAGCGGAGGTGGGATGCCAGGGGGAAATCGGCGTGGCCTCCGCCATGGGCGCCGCCATGCTGGCGCATGCGCGCGGCTATTCGCCAACGGTGGTGGAGCATGCCGCGGAAGTGGCGCTGGAGCACCATCTTGGGCTTACCTGCGATCCCGTGGGCGGCTATGTGCAGATACCCTGCATTGAGCGCAATGCCGTGGGCGCGGTCAAGGCGTATAATGCCATGCTGCTGGCTTCCTGCGAGGTGGAGCAGCAGCACATGGTCTCTCTGGATGCCGCCATCAGCGCCATGGGCGAAATTGGCCGCGACATGAACGCCAAGTTCAAGGAAACCAGCGAAGGCGGCCTGGCGGTCAGTATTGTTGAGTGCTGATGCCGGGGAAGCAGGTTGCCGCAGGCGGGAGCGGCACGGCGCCAGCGGCTGGCAGGGCGGCGTTCCGGGCCTGCCGGGGCGTGCGCCGCTCCATCAGGCCAGCGGGGCCAGCGGCAGCCGTTCTCCCAGGTCAATGCCCTGCGGGCTGACATGGGCGCGGTAGGGATACATTTCCACGCCGGCCCGCACGGCCTGCGCAAAGAGCGCGGCGTATTCCGGGTCCACGCACGCCGCCGGGCCGAAGCAGCGTCCGTCCGGCCGCTGCACCAGATAGAACATGGCGGCGCGTCCGCCCTGCGCCACGATGCGCATCAGTTCGTGCAGATGCTTCCGCCCACGTTCCGTAGCGGCATCGGGGAAGCAGGCCATGCCGTCTTCCATCATGGTGACATTCTTGCATTCAATCCAGAGCGGCGGCAGGCCGTCCCCCGTGCAGCAGGCGTCCAGCCGGCTCTGGCCATGCGGGGCTTCGCGGATCAGGCGTGCGTAGCCGCGCGCGAAATCCAGCCGTCCGGTGCGGAAGGCCGCCTCCAGCATGCGGTTGGGAACGGCGGTGTTCACGCCCACCCAGAAGCCGGCGCCTTCTTGCGGCGGGCTGTTCCTGCCGGGCGCATCGGCCAGCCAGACGGCTTCCTGCGTGAATCTGAGCTTGCGGGCGGGATTGGCGGCGGGGGAGGCCAGCACCGGCGCCCCCGGGCGAAGCAGCCCCAGCATGGCGCCGGAATTGTTGCTGTGTATCCAGGTTTCCACACCGTTCAGCAGGATGGCCACGCTGAAGCGTTTGTGGCGGCGCAGAAAATTTCCGGTGACGCAGGGCAGGGGGTACGGCAGGAGCGGTGGCATGTATTCCTCCGGCGGATGTCAATTTACAGACGCGGCGAATGCTGGTAGGTGTGTGGAGGCCGCGCCGTGGCGCGGCGAAGCATAGCCTTTTGGGAATATTCTGTGAAGCGGCCCTGCCTGTTTGCCGCTGGGAGGAATCTATGGAAATAGCTGAACGTTTGCGCTGCATCAAGCCCTCGGCCACGCTCAGCGTCAACGCCAAGACGCTGGAACTCAAGGCGCAGGGCGTAGACGTGATCAGCCTTGCCGTGGGGGAACCTGACTTCCCCACCCCCGTCCATGTGTGCGATGCCGCCTGCGCGGCCATCCGCGAGGGCTTTACCCGCTATACGGCTGTGCCCGGCATTCCGGCGCTGCGCAAGGCTGTGGGCGGCTACTATGACCGTCAGTACGGCATCTGTCCTCCTCCGGAGGCGGTCATTGTCAGCAATGGCGGCAAGCATGCGCTGTACAATCTGATGCAGGCGCTGCTCAATGCCGGCGACGAGGTGCTCATTCCCGCCCCCTACTGGGTCAGCTATCCGGACATGGTGTCGCTGGCGCAGGCGACGCCCGTCATCGTGCGCGCCGGCGTGGAGCTGGGCTTCAAGGTGACGCCCGCCATGCTGGATGCGGCCTGCACGCCCAGGACAAAAATGCTGATCCTGAATTCTCCCAGCAATCCCACCGGCGCCGTGTACGGGCAGGAGGAATTTGACGCCATCATGCAGTGGGCCATGGATCGCGGGCTGTTTGTCATTTCCGACGAAATCTACGATCAGCTCGTCTTCGCGCCTGCGGTCATGGCCTCGGCCATGCGCTGGTGGCAGAAGTTCCCGGACAGGGTGGCGGTGTGCAATGGCGTGGCCAAGAGCTTTGCCATGACCGGCTGGCGCGTGGGCTATACGGTGGCCCATCCCGATCTGGTCAAAAAGCTGGCCACCTTGCAGGGGCAGTGTACGTCCAACGTGTGCTCCGTGGCGCAGAAGGCCGCGCTGGCCGCGCTGGAAGGTTCCTATGACTGCGTGCGGAGCATGAACGCAGCCTTCCGCCGTCGCCGCGACATGGCCTATGCCGTTGTGGATTCGTGGGAAAAGGCCCGCTGCCCGCGTCCGGATGGCGCGTTCTACATCTTTGCCGATGTCAGCGGCTATTTCCGCGAAGGCATGCGGGGGTCTGCCGCCGTCTGCACCAGGCTGCTGGAGGAAGCCCATGTGGCCCTTGTGCCCGGCGTGGCCTTTGGCGATGACAACTGCATCCGCTTCTCCTATGCGGTGGATGATCAGGTGCTGGCAAGTGCGCTGGAAAAAATCGGCGCGGTGCTGCACAGCCGTTAAGGCGTCCGGCGTGCTCCGAAAAAATAGTTGAAAATTTTTATTGACAAAAGACCGCCATTCCGGCAGAGTGCCTTTTGTCGAGTGGGGATGTAGCTCAGTTGGGAGAGCGCTTGAATGGCATTCAAGAGGTCATCAGTTCAATCCTGTTCATCTCCACCAAAATTTTGAGGCCCGCAATCGCGGGCCTTTTTTATTCCGGGCATCTGCCGGCATGCTTCCGTGGTGCCGGCTCCTGCTCCCGGGGAATGCTGTCCTGCACAGGAAGGATGTCCATGCTGGAAACACGCTGCCTTTCGGATGCTTCATGCCCCGCCACGACGGCTGCCTCCGCAACCGCGCGGGCGGCCATGCGCCGCGCCGCATGCCGGCCGGGGGTGCGGTGATGTCCGGCTGGAGCCATTGGCTGCTGTTTGCGGCGGCGGGCGCACTGGGGAGCCTGTCGCGTCTGATCCTGTCGTCCCTGATCGGGAATCTGCTGGGCGGGGTGTTCCCGTGGGGCATCTTCCTGACAAATCTGCTCGGCTGCTTCCTTTTTGGGATGGCGTGGGCCGCCGCGGGCGTCCTGCATCTGCTGGGCGATGCGCCGAGGCTGATCATTCTCACGGGCTTCATGGGGGCCTTTACCACATTTTCCACCTTTATCTTTGACTGCCGCGTCCTGCTGGAGCAGGGGCAGTGGCTGCTGCTGGCCTGCAATATCTGCGGTCAGATTGCGCTGGGCCTGCTGGCCCTGCATGCCGGCATACGGCTGGTTTCGGCGCTGGGCGGCGCCTGATGGCCGGCAGTGAAGATTCTGAAAAAAATTGTTGACAGGAGAAGCCAGTAGATATAGAAGCTTTCTTGTCCGTGGGGATGTAGCTCAGTTGGGAGAGCGCTTGAATGGCATTCAAGAGGTCATCAGTTCAATCCTGTTCATCTCCACCAAAAATTTCCGGGGTTCACAGTTCAGGCTGTGAACCCCTTTTTCTGTTCTCCAACAAGGAGTGGATATGAGCCACGACATGCATCCCGCCACGGCGGCAGTTCTGCTGCTGGCGGCGCTGTGTGTTTCCGCGGCGCTGCTGGAGCCGTCCACGCTGCGCTACGGGCATGATATATTCTATCATCTGCTGCGCATAGAGAGCCTGTACGATCAGCTGCGTCTGGGCGTGTGGGCCAGTCCGATCAACTATCTGTTTTTCGGCGGCGCGGGCTATGCCTCCTCGGCCTGCTATCCCGATGCCCTGCTGTACATCCCGGCGGCCCTGCGGCTGGCGGGACTGAATCCCGGCAGTGCCTGCACGGTCTTCATTCTGCTGTGCATGGCGGCCTCCTGCGGCACGGCATACTGGTGCGCGCGCCAGATGACCGGGAGCCGCTGGGCAGGCGTGGTGGCGGCCATCATCTATACCCTCTGCCAGTATAAGCTGGACTGCGTGTACACGCGCGGCGCACTGGGCGAGATACAGGCCTTCATCTTCATTCCCGTGGCCATCTGCGCCGTGCATGATCTGCTGTTCCGGGACTTTCGCCAGCCGTGGCTGATGCTGCCGGGCTTTGGCGGGCTGATGCTGACCCATACCATTTCGCTGTTCATGGCTGTGCTGATCTCCGCCGTCATCTGTCTTGTATTTCTGAAGCGGGTGTGGCCGCATATTCCGGCGCTGGCGGGGATGGCGCTCCTGACGCTGGGCCTGACCGCCTTCTTCTGGCTGCCCTGTGTGGAAATGCTGCTCACCATGCCGCTGAAGGCCGCCCAGCCGTGGACGACCGCCGCGGAGAATGCCGTAGAGCCGGCCATGCTTCTGGCCAACGTGCCTTTGGGACAGAGCCGGGCCGGCATGGGAATGGTGCTTTTTCTGCTCTGCCTGCCCCGTCTGGCCCTGTCTGGCCGTACCGCGCCGCAGGGAGAAGCCGGGGCGCGGTGGCTGGCCCTGCGGCGTCTGGCGGACTTCGGCCTGCTGGCCGGGCTGGCCTGTGCGCTGGCGGCGACCACGCTTTTTCCGTGGCGGCATGCGGGCTTTGTCGGGGTGATTCAGTTCCCGTGGCGGCTGTATTCCTTTGCCTCATGGTTTCTGGCGCTGGGCGCGGCGGCCTCGCTGGGCTGCCTGCTGGAGATGCTCCGCGCTGGCGGAAAGCGGATCGCGGCACGGAAGACGGGCGGCGGGCTGTCCTTCGCCCTGGCCTGCGGGGTGCTGGCCTGCATGAGTGTCGCCGCCTGGCAGCATTATGGACTGCTTTCTGCCCGGACGTTCGTGCTGGCGCATGACGTTTTTGCAACGCCGGCGGAAACTGTATTTGTCGGCAAGGAAGAATGGATGCCGCAGGCCGTGGATCGCAACCTGCTCATGCGGGATGACAGGCATGCCGAAGATGATGCCGGCAGGCATGCGGCCCTCTCCGTCTCGCCGGACAAGTGTGAGCTGCGGAGCGAGCTGGATGCCCGGCCCCGGCAGTGGCTGGATGTGCCCTATATCTGGTACCGTGGCTATGCGGCGGAATTCCTGCCGCGGGGCGGGGGAGCGCCGGAACGGCTGACCGTCAACGGCGCGGGGCGCAATGGTTTCTGCCGCGTGCTTCTGGAGGGACGCGGCGCGGGCATGGTGCGCGTGTGGTATGAGGGCACAGCAGGGCAGCGGGCAGCCCGCTGGATAACCGTGCTGTCATGGCTGGCGCTGTCGGTTCTGCTGGCGCGGCGGTGGCGGACTGCGGAAAAGCGCGCCGGACAGGCCGCCGGCAGGTCGTGAGCCGTGCGGAGAAGCGGCACGTTTCCGGGCGTATGAGGAGGGCGGGAGCCGTCCGGCGCCGTCAGGTGGCGCATTCCTGCAAGTAGATGATCTCGTCAAGCATGGCCTGCACGTCGCCAATGAGGCCGCCGCCTGTCATGGCATGGCCGAAGATGGCCCGGCGCTGCTCTTCCAGACTGCGGGCGCTTACGGCGTCCGGCATGCTCGGCCCCAGCGTCGTGGCCAGCCGTTCCGCCAGCAGATAGTTTTCCGCGCCCTGCCGGAAGAGGGGAAAGATGGCGGCGAAGTGCGCACGATGCTGTTTCCAGTAGCGGCGCGTCTCCCCGGTGGGCGGATGGCGCAGCGCCGCGCTCAAGCCGGCCCGCAGGCTGTTCAGCGCCGCGCCGGGGATGCCGGTGCGCCAGCCCATGAGCCAGTGCGTGCGGTGGAACAGCAGATTGTGCGCGGCCCCCGTGTGCAGCAGGCGCATGGTCTGGATGCGGGCCCGGAGCAGGGGAGCGTTCTCCTCCGTCTCGTCCCACAGAGGCGGCTCGCTGTCCGGCTCCCATGCGGGGACGCGGGTTCCCTGCGGGGAAAGGCCGGCCTGCGCTGACAGCAGGTGGGCCAGCCAGGCGTTGGCCTGCGGGGAGTCCGGCGTTTCCAGATGCGAGTAGCTCAGGGTGTAGGTGCCCCTGCCGAAGGCCCCGTGGATGATCACTGGCTGGCCGGTCAGAAAATCTGTGGAGAGATTGACGCCGTACAGGTCCCGCCAGGCGTCCAGCGTGCCGCGCGGTACCGTGCCCAGCGCCATGTCCGCGACCCAGAAATCCCTGTCCGGAACGGCATAGCGGGCAAGTACCCGCACGTTGCCGTCCCCGCGGGGGGCAAAGCGGCCCGGCCACCACACGGGCAGGGAAGCCTGCATCCGGCCATCGCCGCTTCCCCTCTCTTCGCTGCTGTGCGGCGCGGCCGGGAGGACAGCCGGCGTCAGCGATCCCGGCTCCACGCTGGCCAGCATGTGTCCGGACATGAGGTGCTGGAGGCGGCTGCCGTATCCGGCGCGCCCCCACGGGCACAGGCCCAGCCCCTCCGCTTCGCTGCCGGCGGTGAGGCCCAGCCCCGCGCCGCCGCAGAATCCCAGATAGCGTCCGCCGGCCCGGACATAGGCCCGGATGGCCTCGCGTCCGGCGCGTCCCAGCGCGGCGCATTTCAGACGGGCTGCCCCGCCCGGCACCAGCAGCATGGCAGGCGGCTTGCCAGAAAGCAAACCCTGCGCTATCTCTTGTGCCTTGACCAGCCTGCACGGCAGGGCGAAGGCCTGCGCGGCGCGCAATGCCATGAGCCCCCAGATGGTGGAGGCGTCCCAGAGTATGTAGAGTTCAGCGTTCATGCGGCCCTTCCGGCTTCGTGGATACCTGAAGAATATTGCCACCTTTTTCGGAGAATGCAACTATGGCGGAGAATACCCTCCCCAAGGGCTACGAGCCCCAGAACGTTGAGGCAAAATGGCGTGCCCATTGGGAAGAAAACAAAACTTTCACGGCGGATCCGGATGCCAAGGGCGACGCCTTTTCCATTGTTATACCTCCGCCGAACGTGACGGGCGCGCTGCACATGGGGCATGCCCTGAACCAGACGCTGATGGACGTGCTGTGCCGTCATGCCCGCCAGAAGGGCCGGAACGTGGTCTGGATTCCCGGCACCGACCATGCCGGCATTGCCACGCAGAACGTGGTGGAGCGCATGCTGGCGAAGCAGGGACTTTCCCGCCATGATCTGGGCCGGGAGAAGTTCATCGAAAAGGTCTGGGAATGGCGCGAGGACTACGGGCACAGGATTCTGAACCAGATTCGCGCCATGGGCGCCTCCGTGGACTGGGAGCGCCTGCGCTTCACCATGGACGAGGGCCTTTCCAAGGCCGTGCGCAAGGTCTTTGTGCAGCTCTACAACGAAGGGCTCATCTATAAGGGCAAGTACATCATCAACTGGTGCTCCCGCTGCCACACGGCCCTTGCCGACGACGAGGTGGAGCACGAGAACAGCAAAAGCCACCTGTGGCATATCCGCTACCGCCTTGCGGACGGGAGCGGCTCGCTGGTGGTGGCCACCACGCGCCCCGAGACCATTCCCGGCGATACCGCCGTGTGCGTGCATCCCGAAGACGAGCGCTACGCCTCGTTCGTGGGCAGGAAGGTGATCGTCCCCGTGCTTGGCCGCGAGATTCCCGTCATCGCCGACCGCTATGTGGATCGCGAGTTCGGTACGGGCGCGCTGAAGGTCACGCCCTGCCATGACCACAATGACTGGGCGCTGGGCCGCAGTCATGATCTGGAGTTCATCCAGGTCATTGACGAGGACGGCGTGATGAAAGCCGAGGCCGGCCCCTATGCGGGCATGTCCAAGGCCGAGTGCCGCGAGAAGATTGTGGCGGACATTGAGGCGCTGGGCGATCTCATAAAGGTCGAGGATATTGATCACGCCGTGGGGCACTGCTACCGCTGCCACACCGTGGTGGAGCCGCATGTTTCGCCCCAGTGGTTTGTGGCCGCCACAAAGATGGCCCCCGAAGCCCGCGCCGCCGTGCCCGCGCTGACGCAGATTTATCCTGAAAGCTGGGTCAAGACCTACTACCACTGGCTGGACAACATCCGCGACTGGTGCATCAGCCGCCAGATTTGGTGGGGGCATCGCATTCCCGCCTGGACGTGCGCCGAGTGCGGCGAGCTGATCGTGGCGGAGGACGACCCCACCAGCTGCCCCAAGTGCGGCTGTACCTCCCTCAAACAGGAAGAGGATGTGCTGGATACGTGGTTCAGCTCCGCCCTGTGGCCCTTCTCCACCATGGGCTGGCCGGAGCAGACCAGGGACCTTGCCCGCTATTATCCCACCTCCGTGCTGGTCACGGGCTTCGACATTCTCTTCTTCTGGGTGGCGCGCATGATGATGATGGGCATCCACTTCATGAAGGAGGTGCCGTTCCGGCATGTGTATCTGCATGCGCTGGTGCGCGACGCCACCGGCCGCAAGATGTCCAAGTCCACCGGCAATGTCATCGATCCGCTGGAGATGATCGACAAGTACGGCTGCGACGCCCTGCGCTTTACGCTGACCTCCTTTGCCGCCATGGGCCGCGACATCCGTCTTTCGGAAGAGCGCATCGAAGGCTACCGGCACTTTGTGAACAAGCTGTGGAACGCCGCCCGCTTCGCCCTGATCAACCTGCCTGCGGAAGCCCCCGCGCCCGTGGAGCTCGGCACGCTGGAGGGCCTGCATCACCAGTGGATTCTGCACCGGCTGGAGCAGGTCAAGAAGGATATGGACGCCGCGCTGGAAGACTACCGCTTCAATGATGCCGCCCAGCTTGGCTACAAGTTCCTGTGGAACGAGTTCTGCGACTGGTACCTGGAGCTGATCAAGCCGGACATGCAGGACGAGGCCCGCAGGCCCGCCGCGCAGTACGCGCTGTGGACGGTACTGCGCGAGATACTGCTGCTTCTGCATCCCATCATGCCCTTTGTCACGGCGGAAATCTGGCAGGCGCTGCCCGGCGGCGCCGGACAGGACATTGCCACCGAGCTGTATCCCGCAGCCCGTCCCCAGTGCGAAAAGCCGGCGGAGGCCGCCCGCATGGAGTTCATCCAGGGGATCATCGTGGCCGTGCGCACCATCCGTTCCGAGCTGAACATCAATCCCTCCATGCGGCTGAAGCTCCTGCTGCATCCCGTGGACGATGCGCAGGCGGCGACGCTGGAAGCCAGCCGCCAGCTCATTCTCACGCTGGCCCGTCTGGAGGACATGACCGTGGGCGCGGACGTGCATGCCCCCAAGGCCTCGGCCTCGCAGGTGGTGCAGGGCTGTCAGGTCATTGTGCCGCTGGAAGGGGCGGTGGACTTTGAGGCCGAACTGGCCCGTCTGGAAAAGGAACTGGCAAAGATCGCAAAGGACCTGGAAGGATTGCAGAAGCGCCTTGCCAATGAGAGCTTTACCAGCCGCGCCCCCAGAGAGGTGGTGGAGAAGGAGCGCGCCCGGGCGGAGGCCCTGCTGGATGCCCGCCACAAGCTGGAAGCGCTGCGCCAGCGCTTTACCGAGGCCATGAACGCTTAGTCAGCGTCCGGCGAATACCCGAATACCGCAATGCCCGGCAGCAATGCCGGGCATTTTGCGTTGAAGAAGAACTCTGGGTGGATCGCAGCTCTCTCCCCCGCGACAGAGAGCCCTCTGCCCCTCCTTGCCGCATGGGCTGAAGCTGCATTTTCCTGCCGGCATCTGCTCCCGGCTACTTCTTGTTCACCTTGCAGGGAATCTGATGAAAGAGATCGTGCACGTCCACGCGCAGAGCTTCGGCGAATTTTTCCAGCGTTCGCAGGGTGCATGTTGCGATGCGGCTGTCACGCGCCCGCGCAATAGTATCCGGCGCCGTGTTTGCCAGATACTGAAGCTCCTCGTAGGTGATGTTTTTTTCTTTCATGATGTCGGGAAGATTGCTTTTCAGCATGGCAGACCACCTCCATATACGGAGATAGCCCGCAGAAATATTGTCTGTCACTTGGATATATCCAAGTGCATGTGAGCTTCTGCTGGTATATCGTCCCCGCAAAACCAAATGGAGGTTGCTATGAAACGGATTATCATG
>JAQXJC010000003.1 GCA_029008115.1 Desulfovibrionaceae bacterium
GCATGAATGGCTGCTCTGGCGGCTGGCCGATCATCTCATGTGCAATTCAACGCCGCTCTTTGCCGTGCTGCGGGAACTGGGCGTGCCTGAAGACCGCCTGACCTACATCGCCAACGGTGTGGACACGGATCGCTATGCGCCCGGCCCCGTGCCGCTGGAAAAGCGCGCGCCGCTGGTGCTCTCTGTGGGACGACTGGTGGAGAACAAGAATCAGAGCCTTCTGCTCCGCGCATTCGAGCTGGTGCTGCGCGAGCTTCCCCAAGCGCGGCTGCGCATCGTGGGAGATGGCGAACTGGAAGCCGCGCTGAAGGCTCAGATTGCCGCCTCGCCGCTGCTGCGTACCGCCGCGGAGGTGCTTCCGGCCCAGCTGGACGTGCGCCCGCAGTACCGCGAGGCCCGCATCTTCGCGCTCTCTTCCATCAGGGAAGGCCAGCCCAATGTCCTGCTGGAGGCCATGTCCAGCGGTCTGCCCGCCGTTTCCACCGATGTGGGCGGCGCATGCGTGGATGTCATGGGCGACGCCGGCCTGGTCTCTCCCCAGAACGATGCCGCCGCGCTGGCGCGGAATATAATTACACTGCTGCGCGACCCGGCACTCTGCCGCCGCCTGGGCGAGGCCGGACGGGCCCGCATGCGGGCAAAGTTCAGCTTCGATGTCATGGTCGCCGCGCACGAGGCTATTTTTGAACGGCTCTGCCGGCATGGCGGGAGGAACTGAGATGCGCGCGGCTTCCCGCTTCCGGCTGCCGCTGCGGGCGGCGGCCCTGCTCTGCCTGCTGGCCACTGCCGCGCCCTGCGCCGCCCATGACGATCATCTTGTGCGCCTTATTGGCCCGGACGGACGCCCTTCCGGCGGCAGGGAAGCGCCTGCGGACGGCAATCTGCGCGAAGTGTGGACAGGATCGCTCTATTCCTCCACCTTCCGGGCCGGCGTCTGCACCCGGCCCGACGGCAGCATGCGCGGCGTACTGCTGCTCCAGCTGGCCAACGGCGACGTGGATATCTATCATGTGTACGGAAAAAAACATGGCGGCGAGGTGCAGGCCACGCATCCTTCGGGGCACAGCTTCAGGGGCAGCCTGGACTCCTCCACCGCCGTGCAGGGCGTCATCTCCCTGAAAAACGGCATGAACATCAGCCTGCGCGGTCGCCGCTGGCAGCAGGCCGCCCTGCCGGAAGAGGACGCCTGCAACTGATCTTCCTGCGGGGATGAGCTCCCGCTTGCTGGCAGCGGCAGAATATCGTACTCTTGCAATGCACCGCCGGGCAGGTCAGTCAACTATCCCGGCAAAGCATGCCGTTGCCCCCGTGGGGACGGCGATGACGACGCCCGGGCACGCCGTACAGGACAGACCGCCCTGCCGCGATACCGGCGGATCAGCATGCGCGCCGCATGAAGCGGCCGCAAACAGCAAAGGAACTTCTGATGAACTGGTTGTGGACTTCAGCCGCCATCCTGCAATGCGCCATGCTCTGGTGGCTATGGCGCGGCGGCAGGCAGCGCCTTGCCCCCCGGCATGATCCCGGTGCGGGCACCCTGAAAGATGCTCCCCGCGCGGGCATGATTATCCCCGCCGCCGGAACGCATCCCAACATGCCCGCGGCACTGCGCTCCCTGCTGCGGCAGGACTACCCGAATCTCATTCCCGTCATCGTCACGGCCACGGCGGACGAGCCGGCCGCCGATCTGGCGCGGACCCTGCGGCAGGAGTTCCCCTCCCTGCGGCACGTGGTGGCCGGTCAGGCGGACGGCTGCGGCCAGAAAAACCACAACACCCTGCGTGCCATCGAGGCTCTGGGCGAAGAGCCGGACATCTACGTCTTTTGCGACAGCACCCACACGGCGCCTCCCGGCTTCGTGCGCAGCCTGCTCCGTCCCATCATCAGCGGTGAGGCAAACTTCAGCACAGGCTATCACATGGTAGTGGCCGAGGATGACGGCCTGATTACGCGGGCCTACCAGCTCTGCGTCCTGCTCATGCGGCTTCTTCAGGCCGTGGCTGTCTTCACCCAGCCCTGGGGCGGCGCCATGGCCATGCGCCGCGACGCCTTCCAGCGCCTTGATCTGAAGCGCTTCTGGGCCGGCAACGTGGTGGACGACTGCTCCCTGGCCGGTCTGCTTCTGCGCCGCCGCGAGCGCGTCGTCCTCTGCCCGGACGCCCTGCTCATGACGGCGGCCCGCGCCCACAGCCTTCCCATCTGGCGGGCATGGATGGACAGGCAGATTCTCTTCCTGAAGTTCTGCGTTCCCTCGCAGTGGGTCATGCTCGGCCTTTTTGCGGCGCTGATGCTGCTTACCCCCCTGCGCTCCCTGCTGCTGCTTTCCGGCGCAGGCGGCCCTGCCATGTGGCTGTGCGCCGCCGTTCATCTGACGGCGCTGGCCGCCATCATGTCCCGCTGGCGCGAATTTCTGCCGGAGGGCGCCCCTCTGGGCGTCTGGCTGCGGGGCGTTGCGGCCAGCACATGCATGTTTGCCTGGGTCTTTCTCCGCACCATCCCGGCCACGGGCATCCTCTGGCACGGTATCTACTATTCAGTAGGCCGCGGCGGCGCCGTCCGCGCCATGCGGCGCTAACTGCCGGCCCCGGCAGAACAACCTTACCGGACACAGTATGATAGCAACTTCCGATCTTCTCCGCGTCAGTCTGCGTCAGGTCATCCGCCAGCGCAGCTACGGGGTGATCTGCTCCATTGCGCTGGGCATCACGGCCTTCATCACGCTTTCCGTGCTGGGGCAGGAAATCCGCTACAGCATCGGGCAGGACATGGTGCTCATGGGCGGCGTGAACGTCGTGCAGGTGACCATGGACGACGCGCAGTATCCCGGGCAGCCCCGGCGCGAATTCTACGACGAAACGGCGGAAGCCCTGCGCCACATTCCTCATGTGGCAACGGTCAGCATGAACATAGGCAACGGCGCAGGCTTCACCCACCGTGTGGGCGAGCGCAATGTCTACCTGAACTATATCGGCATCGACGAATATTTCGTCACCACACAGTCGGCGGAGATCATCGCCGGCCGGGGCCTTTCCGCCGGAGACGTGCGTCAGCGCCGCCGCGTCTGCCTGCTGGGCAGGCAGGCCGCCCTGACCGTATTCGGCGATCCGCGGAAGGCCGTGGGCCAGCTGATGTTCCTCGGCAACGATATTGTCGAGGTGGTGGGCGTCATAAGCGGCGTCATGCTGGGCAGCTGGGGCCAGGGCGGCTTTCTGCCCTATACCACCATGAGCGACCGCAAGTGGGGGGGCGGACAGCCCGACCGCATCTTTGTGCGTGCCGTTGGCTGGGAAGACGTGTCCGGCATCGTCCGGCAGATTCCCGGCGTGGTCAGGGCGCATCAGGCCGCGCCCTATCTGGTGGTAAAAACGCAGGAAGAGCAGCTTGAACGCATCAAGACCACCTTTGTCTGGGTGGAAGCGCTGCTGTGGATGGGGATCGTGGCGGCCCTGATGCTGGGCGGCTTCGGCATCTGGTACGGGACGTTTGCCGCCGTGCGCGCCCGTACCCGCGAAGTGGGCCTGAAAAAGGCCATGGGCGGCTCCGACGCGGACATCATGGCGCAGTTCCTGACCGAAGCCCTCTGCAAATCCATAGCGGGCGGACTGGCGGGCATTGCCGTGGGTTCGGCCGTGGTCTATGCCGGCGTGCAGTATCTGGGCTGTCCCCTGCCGTGGGTGCAGCTCTGTCTGAGCAGTATCGGCAGCATTGTCTTTTCCGCCGTCATCGGCGTCGCAGGCGGCATCTTCCCCGCCCTTCAGGCCAGCCGCATGGACGTTGTGAGCGCGTTGCGCTTCGAGTAGGGACACTATGGCACCTGTAATTATCGCAAAAGACCTGTACAAGCGCTATCCCGGCTTTCCCCCTGTCCTGAAGGGGGTCAACATCAGCGTGGAACCGGGAGAGCTGGTGGCCATCATGGGGCCCTCCGGCTGCGGCAAGTCCACCATGCTGCACGTGCTGGGCATGCTTCACGCCCCGGATTCCGGCACGCTGGAAATTCTGGGCACCGATGTCCTTGCCTTCGACAGGGAACAGACAGCGGCCTTCCGGCGCGGCAACATGGGCTTCGTGATGCAGAGCAGCAACCTGTTCGATCACTCGACCGTGTTTGAAAATGTTGAATTTCCGCTGATCTATGAAAAGGTTCCGCCGGAAGAGCGCTGGGAGCGCGTCATCCGCGCCCTGGAACTGGTGCGACTTTCCGCCCGCGTGCACTATCGCAGCAACCGCCTTTCCGGCGGCGAGCAGCAGCGCGTGGCCATCGCCCGGGCCATGGTCAACAATCCGCGCGTGCTGCTGGCCGACGAGCCCACCGGCGCGCTGGATGCCCGCACCAGCCGCGTGGTCATGGAAAATTTCCGCACCCTCTGCCATTCCGGCGGCGTCGCCATGATCATGGTCACGCATGACCCGTCCATGGCCGACTTCTGCGACAGCATCTACACGCTGGACGACGGCATTCTCAACTGCCGCAAGCATGACCTTTCTTTCAAGGAGCACGGTCATGCGCAGGCCGGGCATCTGCTGGACGGCCCCCCGCGCCACATGCGCGCAGCCTGCGTCATGGGCCGCTTTCCCGAGCCTACGGGCATGACCGCCGCGCAGGATATTCTGCGCCTGCATGCGGCCGGCGTCCTCTTCCGTGTCTATTCCACGCATGGCGCCGGGCTGGCGGCTCTGGGCGGCAGCGAACAGTATGCCCTGCCCCTGCCGGTGCGGCGTGTGGGATGGCTGCACTCCTTCCGCGCGCTGGCCGCGCTCATGAGCGGCGGCAGGGATTTTCGCACCTCCGCCGGCACGCTGTGGCATGAGCTGCCCCTGCGCCGGGAGCCGGGAGCGCTGCTTACCCGCCTTGCCAGTCTTGCCTGCGGGGCGCTGCTTGCCCGCTGGGCGCGCGAAGACGATCTGGAGCTGCTGTATGCGCCTTCGGCGCACGGGCAGGCCACTGCCGCCTGGACGGCATCCCGCATGAGCGGCATTCCCTTCGCCTTCGGCGTCCGCACGCAGGATACGCGCCGCTCCACCGTGTCCTTGGGAATAAAAATGCGCGATGCACTCTTTGTGCGCTGCGACACGGAAGCCACGCGCACCTTCCTGCGGGAGCAGTTCCCGGATATTCCCGAGGAAAAGCTGGTGCTGCTGCGCGACGGCCTGACCCTGCCTCCTCCCGCGGAGGATGAGGCCGCCATACCTGCCGCACCGGACGCGCCGCGCGTGACCACCATTCTCGCGGCCGGTGCGCTGCGTCCGGAAAAGGGCTATGCAGACCTGCTGCGCGCCTGCGCCGCGCTGAAGGCCCTGAACATCCCCTTCGCCCTGCGCATCGCCGGGCCGGGCTCTTCACTCCGCCTGCGCTGGCTGGCATGGCGGCTGGGCCTGCGCAGGCAGGTCTCCTTCCCCGGCCATGTGCCGCATGAACGCATGCCCGAGGAATACCGCGGCGCGGACATCTTCGTGGCGCCCGGCTATGCCGCCGGCCACATGGACGGCCTGCCCTCGGCTCTTCAGGAAGCCATGCTCTCCGGTTGCGCCATTGTGGCCACGGACATGCCCGGGCAGGCGGAGATCATCCGCTCCGGCAGGAACGGCCTGCTCGTGCCCCAGCGGCAGCCCGAGGCGCTGGCAAAGGCGCTGCAACGCCTTATGGAAGACCCGGAAACGGCCAGGACGCTGGGCCGCCAGGCGCAGGAAGATGCCCGCACCCTCTTTGACAGCGACACGGACGCCCCCGCCCTGGTGCGCCTCTTCCTTTCCGCCCGGGGTACTGCGGAAAAAATGACGCCGCCGCAAAAAAATTCTTGACGGCTGAAACCTTTTCCCTTAAGTTCTCCTCCGTTGCGAGGGTGACTGGATAAGACATCCGCACAACAGCGTGCGCTCGTAGCTCAGCTGGATAGAGCAACAGGCTACGAACCTGTAGGCCAGGAGTTCGAATCTCTTCGGGCGCACCATTTTTTCAGCGTTGATTCTTGTGCGCTCGTAGCTCAGCTGGATAGAGCAACAGGCTACGAACCTGTAGGCCAGGAGTTCGAATCTCTTCGGGCGCACCATGCAAGACAAGCCGGTAGCAATACCGGCTTTTTTTGTGCTCCGCATCTGCCGGGCCGTGTGCAGGGCTCCCTGCCCATGCGCACAGCCCGTCCAGCTACGGCCTCACGCAC
>JAQXJC010000004.1 GCA_029008115.1 Desulfovibrionaceae bacterium
GGGCACAATGACAATTTTTGAATTTAAGGTGACGGCGGGGGAAGGTTTCAGCAATCCTTACTACTTCATCAATAGAAAGCGCGTTCCTGAATGGACTTATCAATACAAGCATCGCCTATGCATACGTTTTGACTGCTTTCATACGGAACAGCTCACGAATGGCAGATACAGGCACATCTCCTTCGGCTATCAGGAATAGCCATACCAACAACTATATTTAAAAACTAAACTTTGCCCTATCTGTCTTGGATGTTTCCAAGGTAGGTAGGGCAACACGAACAATCAAGACAAACAACAAAAACAAACAAGGAAAAGCTATGCCCTCCATTTACGTTGCTTCACTGTCTGATTATAACAACGGCTGCCTGCATGGCGTATGGATTGATTTTTACAAGTGCAATGATATTTCTGAGGTCTGGCAAGCCATTCATTCCATGCTTGCCGCGTCTCCCACTGCTAAAAAATATGGAGACACGGCAGAAGAGTGGGCAATCCACGACTATGAAGAATGGCCTTTCAAGCTGCGGGAATATGAGAACATCAGCACATTGTGGGAAGTATATGCCCTACTGCAAGGCGAGATTGACGCGGGCGAGTGGGATGCTTTTGCGGAATTTCTGGAGAATCAAGGTACAGATATTTCCGAGATTGACACCGACACCGTGGTGGACTTTCGTGAAGCCTATCAAGGAAACTATGATTCTAAAGAGGACTTTGCAGAGGAACTTGCAAATGCCGCTGGCCTGCTTGAATGTATGCCTGACAACCTAAAAGCATACTTCGACTATGAAGCGTATGCCCGTGACCTCTTCATTTCAGACTACTGGATGAGCGATAGCGGCAACGTATTCCTGTACATCTGATACTGACTTCAACACAACACAAAAAGCCCGGCAATGCTTTCCTGTTGTCGGGCTTTTCTCACAATAACCATAAAGGAACCCCGAACCATGAAAACTTTATTTTCAATCCTGCATGACTGCCTCATGTTCGCCGCTATCATCCTTTCAGTCCTCATGCTTTACGGCTTGTGCTCCGGCTGTACGTTCAACAGGATATAGGCAGCTAGCCATGACTTCACAGAAGAAAGGCACATTGCCCCCTACTTTGGTATTGCCTCGCGGAATACGTATGCGCGGAAAAAACTATCAAGTCAGCGTGTACCGGAACGGCATACGCAAGACTTGTACGGTGGAGACTATTGAGCAAGCCCTGCTCATACATCACCGCCTTACCATTGAGCTGGAGCAGGCCCAGCAAGCGGTTCCCCTACCTCATGCCCAGTCTCATGCCGTGCCTCATGCCCAGCCTCATGCCGTGCCTCATGCCCGTAGCAAAGGCCACAGCAGGGCTGAAGCGTGGACGCTTGCCACCGCATTGGAGCGGACTATTCCCTTGCTATGGGCTGGAAAGGGCTGTGAACGGACCGCGGTTATCAATGCCAAATCTGCCGTTGCATTCTTTGGCCCTGACACATCGCTGGCTGACATAGACCTTGAGTGGATTGACGAGTATGTGGATGCCCTGCTGGCCCAAGGCAATTCCGGAAGCACGGTCAACCGCAAGCTGTCGGCCCTGTCGTCCATGCTCCGGGTGGCTTTTGAGCGAGGCAAAATTGAACATCTGCCCAAAATGCCCAGGCGTAAAGAAGGTGAGCACCGTATCCGCTTTCTCTCTGTGGAAGAGGAGGCCCGGCTGTTACACTATATGCGGGATGTCTTAGGGCGGGCAGACCATGCTGACGCTGTGGAGGTCTTGCTATATACAGGCGTCCGCTGTGGGGAGCTCTGGCGGCTTGAGACGCGGGATATTGACCTTGAGCGCGGAACCATGACGCTCTGGAAAACAAAGAACGGGCGGCCCCGTACTATCCCTATCGTGGCCCGCATCCGGCCTATCATCGAACGCCGGATGGTCTGCGCCAAGGAAGGGAAGATATTCCCTGAAGGTTCCCATAGCTGGCTCAGGACGGTCTGGGACAAGGCACGGCTTGACCTTGGATATGCTGAGGACAGCCAGTTTGTGCCGCATATGCTCCGGCATACCTGCGCCACCCGGCTGGCCCAGCGCGGCATATCCATGCCCATAATCAAGGAATGGATGGGCCATACCACCATCCAGACAACGGCCCGCTATGCCCACTTCAGCCCGACCGACTTGGAAAGAGCTGCAAGTTTGTTAGGGCAGGAATAAGTCCAGACGGTAAGAAGTCACCATTGGTACTACTGTCGCAAAATTGCGACAAAATTGCGACAAACCCAGCGGTAATACGTCAAGCATGACAAAGCCCCATATAGCTCACAACCACATTTTCATAAGCTATATGGGGCATATATGCTTGGTACCGAGAGTGAGACTTGAACTCACAAGGGGTTGCCCCCGGCGGATTTTGAGTCCGCTGCGTCTACCAATTCCACCATCCCGGCATGTGGGCGACACCCTATTCCAGACAGTGGAAAAGGTCAAGCCCTTTTCTGCCGGCAGCCTGTGGCAGGCGCGGGAAACGCGCGTACATGAACGCCGGAGCATGCCCCGGCATTGCTTCCCTGTGCGCGTGTTCCGCAACGGATCAGGTTGTATAAAGCTCCGTGTCCGCCGCGCGGACAACCTCTTCCCAGTGCTTCTCCAGGGGGCCGCTGGTGAATACGGCGGAAATATCGGAAAGATGCGCCACCCGCACCATGGCCGGACGGCCGAACTTGGAATTGTCCGTCGCAAGATAGACCCGGCGCGAGCATTCAATGATGGTGCGCGCCACAGAGACTTCCTTGTAGTCAAAGTCCAGCATGTTGCCCTGCTCGTCAATGCCGGAAATGCCAATAATGCCGTAATCTACGCGAAATTCCCGGATAAAGTTTTCCGCATTGACGCCGGTGACGCCGTGGTCGTGGTGCCGCACGGAGCCTCCCGTCACCACGATGTCAAAGGTAGGATTCTGGGCGCAGATAATGGCCACGTTCAGATTGTTGGTCAGGATGCGGAGATTCTTGTGCTCCAGCAGGGCCCGGGCCACTTCTTCCGTGGTGGTGCCTATGTTGATGCAGACAGAAGAGCCGTCAGGTATCTGCCCGGCCACAAGGCGGGCAATCTGCCGCTTTTCTTCGGAAAACAGGGTCTTCCGCTTTTCATACAGGATATTTTCCGTACTGAGCTGCATGCCCACGCCGCCGTGAAAGCGCTGCACCTTGCCCTCCGCGGCGAGGGAGTTGATGTCCTTGCGCATGGTCTGCGGCGTGACGGAGAAGTGCTGGGCCAAATCTTCGATGGTGGCGTACCCGCGCAGGTTCAGCAGCTCAATCAGTGCCTTGTGTCTGTTGCTCGCTTTGCTCATGCCGTATTGTTTCCGTGAATTTGAGGCCGCAGGGCGGCGCACCATCCTTATATGCGCAGCGACCGCCCTTGACAACTGCTATTTTCCCGCCGGGCATCCCTCCCCGCCTGTTGCGGGGAATGAATGTTTCATTTACGAATTTTTCATGACAAAATCCGAAAGGGGATTGACTCACCTTTCGGATACAGCGTAAAAGAGTTTCAGTCGTAAGCCTGCCAGGGCTCGCGCATGGTGCAATATGCTGTTGACTGGCCACAGGATCACCCCCCGCTGCCGGGAGGTCTGCCTGTCTTTCCGTAATCGTTGTTCCCAGAGGAGGACAAGATGAAACGACTTATTGCTTTGTTCCTGGCTGTCGGCCTGGTGCTGGGCGCCACCGCGGGCGTCACGTCCGCCGCCGCGAAAACCGTCATCAAGATTGCCGGCATGAAACCCGAAGGCGAGCCCGAAACCATCGGCATGAAGAACTTCGGTAAGTACCTGACCGAACTCTCCGGCGGCAAGTACGAAGTGCAGGTGTTCCCCAACAGCCAGCTCGGCAAGGAAGACGCCTACATCGCCAGCACCCGCAAGGGCATCATCCAGATGTGCGCCACCGGCACGCAGACCTCCGCGCTGCACCCCGCCATGGCCATGCTGGAAACTCCCATGCTGTATGACAGCTATGCGCACGCACGCCGCGCCATGGAAGGCAAGACCTTCGAGCTGATCAACAAGGGCTTCACCGAAAAGTCCGGCCTGCGCACCCTGAACGCCTTCCCCCTCGGCTTCCGTCACTTCTACACCAAGAAGATGCTGAACGGTGTGGCCGACCTCAAGGGCCTGCGCATGCGCGTGCCCAACATCCCGCTGTACACCAACTTTGCCAAGGAATGCGGCATCAGCGGCCAGCCCATGCCCTTTGCCGAAGTGCCCGGCGCGCTTGACCAGGGCGTCATCGACGGCGGCGACAGCCCCCTGTCCGACATCGTGGCCCTGAAGATGTACGAAATCACCCCGAACATCACCCTGACCGGGCATATTCTGGTGATCCACTCCCTGTACATCAACGAAAAGTTCTATCAGAGCCTGCCCGAGCAGGACAAGCAGTGGATCAACGAGGCCGCCAGGCGTTCTGCCGACGACATCTGGAAGATGGTGGAAGAAAAGGACGCCGCTGCCAAGAAGACCATTGTTGAGAACAAGGGCACGGTCACGGAACCCAGCCAGGAATTCCGCGACTACATGAAGGCCGCTGCTGAACGCAGCTGGAAGCTCTTCTACGACACCGTTCCCAACGCCAAGGAAATCCTCGAAAGCGCTGCGGCATACCGCGCGCAATAGAGCACAGCATGCCCGCGGGGGGAGCCGGAAATGCCGGCTTCCCCCTTTTTCGCATGCCCGTAAACGAACCTATCCTTCAGAGGTCACGCCAGATGCGCAACGAGACAGAAACGAACGCCAGGACACAGCCGGCAGGCCCCGCGGCGCCGGCGGCTTCGGCCGGCGAGCTGCTGTTTGAAATTTTTTGTGCCGTCATCTTTCTGGGGATGATCGGGCTGGTCTTCTATAATGCCTTCTTGCGCTACGTCTTCAGCTCCAGCTATCCCCCCAGCGAAGAATGGGCGCGCTTCCTCTTTATCTACATCACCTTCTTCGGCGCCATCGAGGCCTTTTACCGCAAAAAGCATATCGCCGTGGACATGGTGGTGGACATGCTTTCCGGCACGCCGCGCAAGGTTGTGGACATCTGCGGCATCCTGCTGGCCATGGGCGCCATGAGCCTGCTGCTGTACGGCGGCGTGCAGTACGTCCTGCAAACGCTGGACACCTACTCCGTGGCCACCAGCGTGAATATGTCGCTCATCAATGGCACGCTGCCCATCATGGCGCTGGCCGCGCTGGCCATGCAGGCGCGCGACCTGATCAGGCTCATCCGCACGCCCTCGTCGGCCTTTGTGAAGGAGGACAAGACGAAGCACATTACTGACCTGGAAGTCATGTAGGGGGATTTCATGGAACTGTTTCTCTTTCTGGGCAGCCTGTTCGTCTTTCTTGCCTTCGGCATTCCCATTTCCATTGTGCTGGTACTGTGTTCCATCGTCCTGATGTGGCACTCCGGCATGTGGGACGCCATGATTATCCCCTCCACCATGCTGGACGGGGCCAACAACTATCCGCTCATGGCCATCCCCTTCTTCGTCTTTGCCGGCGAGATCATGGCGGCGGGCGGCCTTTCCCAGCGTGTTGTGCAGCTGGCCCAGCTGATGATCGGCCATGTGCGCGGCGGCCTTGGCTATGCGGCCATCATTGCCAGCGTCATCTTCGCGGGCCTCATGGGCAGCTCTGTGGGCGAGGCGGCGGCCCTGGGCGGTCTGCTCCTGCCCATGATGCGGCAGGTGGGATACAAGCCCGGACGCGCCGGCGCTGTCATTGCATCGGGCGCCATTCTCGGCCCCATCATCCCCCCCAGCACCAACTTCATCCTGCTGGGCGCCACGGTCAGCGGCCTGTCCATCACCAAGCTGTTCATGATCGGCCTCTTCCCCGGCATCTTCATCGGGCTGGCCCTCATGGTGATATGGTACATCATCGTGCGTGTGGACGGCTACAATGAGACCCTGAGCTTCACGCGGGAAGAGAAAATCCGCATCATCAGGGATGCCACGCCGGCATTCATGATGCCCGTGCTGCTGCTGGGCGGCATCCGCTTCGGCGTGTTCACGCCCACGGAAGGCGGCGCCTTTGCGGCTGTGTATGCCATTGCCGTCTGCATGCTCTACTACCGCGAGCTTTCCTTCCGGGGCCTGCTGCGCGTGAGCGCCAGCGCGGCGCGCACCACTGCCGTGGTCATGCTCATCGTGGCCACAGCCTCGGCCGTGGGCTGGTTCATCACCGTGGCTCAAATTCCCACGCAGATGACGCAGCTGTTTGCGCCGCTCATCGATTCGCCGGTACTGCTCCTGCTGTCCATCAACCTCTTCCTCTTCCTCATCGGCATGGTGATGGACCTGACCCCCAACGTCCTGATCTTTGCTCCCGTGTTTTATCCGCTGATTCAGCAGGCTGGCATCGATCCCTACTTCTTCGGGCTCATCTTCATCCTGAATCTGGGCATCGGGGTCATCACGCCCCCTGTGGGAACGGTACTGTACGTGGTCTGCGGCATAGGCAACATCAAGATCGGCGCACTCATTCGCAATCTGCTGCCCTTCCTGCTGGTGGAAATCTTCCTCCTGCTGCTGCTGACGCTCTGTCCCGAAATCTCCCTGACGCCGCTGCGCTGGCTCATGTAGCGCCGGAAGGCGGCGCAGATGGAAAGGGCGGACCTGTAGGGCCCGCCCTTTTTTGCGTCTCATGTCCGCCGCCTGTACCGCACGCGCTCTCCAGCCGGCATGACAGGCTTGTATCGTCTGCTCCAATGAAGTGAGCCGCCCGGACTGCCGTCTGGCCTCCTGCGGCATCCACATGCGGACATGCCGGCGCGGCAGCAGCGACGCCGAAACGGCAGACTACGCCAGCGCCGTGCCCGCTATCATCCGCTCCAGCTCTCCTTCCGAAACATGCGCCAGATCAGGCAGCGCCGCATAGTGCCGCCCTGCCGCAAGCACATGCGCACGCGCCCCCAGCCGCAATGCCTGCGCCGGTGAATGCGACACCAGCACCAGCGGCATGCCATCGGCCAGCTCCGCCAGCACGGCCTCAATCTGCCCAGCGGCATGAACATCCAGCGCCGCCGTGGGCTCGTCCAGCAGCAGAACCTGCGGCTCCAGCGCCAGAGCGCGCGCCAGACAGAGACGCTGCCGCTGCCCCCCGGACAGACTGAAGGCCGAGGCTCGCAGACGATCCGCAACCTCCTGCCACAGGGCGCATTGCTGCAAGGCCAGCACGGCGCGTTCCTCCGCTTCCCGGGCGGAACAGCCAGCCGTCAGCCGCAGGGGCAGTGCCACATTGTCCAGAATACTTGCGGGCAGGACTTCAGGAGTCTGAAACACCATTCCCACCCGGCGGCGCAGCCAGGGCAATGCCGCATGAGACAGGCCGCACACATTGCATCTTTCTCCGCCGGGCAGGGACAGCCAGATTTTGCCGTCCGTTGCGCACGGAAAGATTTCTTCATTCAAACGGTTCAGCGCCCGCAGCAGGGTACTCTTGCCGGAACCGGAGCGTCCCACCAGCACCGTCACCCCCGCATGGGGCACCGGCAGGGAAATGTCCTCCACGGCCGTTCTGCCGGCAAAGCGTACCGTCAGATGCCGCACGTCGAACACCAGTTCTTCTCCGCCCATGTCCGCTCCTGCGTCCGCAGCCTGTACCGTCTCCCTTCCATGCATGATTGCACTCCCTGCTCATATCCGTGCCCGTCCGCGCCGCGCCAGCCCGTGCGCCGCCACCAGTAGCAGACAAGACAGCAACAGCAGCAACAATGACGCCCCAAAGCCCCGCGCCAGCTCGGCTTCGCTCTGATACTCCGCCGCCGTATAATAAATGAAGAAAGGCAGCGCCTCGAACTTTGCCGCCAGCCCTGCGGGAAGTCCCGCATTGGCCACGGCTCCTGTCAGCATAATCACGGCCGTATCCTCCGCGGCCCGGCCCAGCGCCAGCACCGCGCCGCCGCCCATGCCACGCGCCGCGGCAGGCAGAATAATATGCCGCAGACTCTGGCCCGGCGTCAGCCCCAGCGCCGCCGCCGTCAGACGCAATTCCTGCGGTACCGCCTCCACGGCCTCCCGCGCGGCGGCAATCAGCACCGGCAGCACCAGCAGGGCCAGACAGGCCGCCGCCAGCAGCAGGCAGGTATTGGCCTGCGGAAAAAAAGTCCGGCGCAGGAACACAATCAGCGAAAAGCCGAACAGCCCCATGACAATGGAAGGCACGCCGGCCAGCATGTCCGCGGCGCATCCAATCCAGCGACGCTGACGCGGCGTGGCATATTCCGCCAGATACACGCCGCATCCCAGACCGGGAAACACGGCCAGCGCCATGCTCAGGCAGATCAGTCCGGCCGTGCCCGCGCAGGCAGGCCAGATGCCGTCCCAGACAGGCATGCGCCCCAGAATGGCGTCCCAGACGGGGGTATCCCCGAAAAAGAGGGACGCATCCACGGCGGGCAGGCCACGCAGCACCAGAAAGACACCCAGCGCCACCGCCGCCCCACTTACCAGCAGAGGGGAAAGCCAGCGCAGCTGGGCCGCCAGCCATGCAAGGCAGCCTATGCCTGCGGGCGGCAGCGCCAGCCGTCTTCCTCCTGCGGCGGAAGGCATGTTCATGGCGCATGCTTCTTCGGCAGGGCCGCTCCGCAGAACGGCGCATGCGTCCGCGGCAGCCTCCTCCGATGCCGCGCGCTGCCAGTGCCGGGCCAGAAGGCTCATGCAGGCATTGCACAGCAGAAGCAAGGCCCCGGCGGCAAACAGGGAGTCATAGGCGCCGCCGCCCACCTCGTTGGACGTGACCAGAGCCATGTGCGCTGTCAGCGCCCGCAAGCTGTCCGTCAGGGCCTGCGGCGCCTGCGGTGCGTTGCCCGCCAGCATCAGCGGCAGGAGGGTATCGCCAGCCGCGCGCCCAAAGGCCAGTACCGCGGCGGAGAGCACGGCGCGGCCTGCTTCCGGCAGGGCCAGGAAAAGCCAGATGCGTACAGGCGTCATGCCCAGCGCCGCTCCGGCAGGCCGCAGCCGCTCCATGCGGGGCCGCAGACCCGCGTCCATGACCAGCACCAGCGTGGGCAGCACCAGCAGGGACAGCATGAGCGCCGCTCCCAGCCAGCACAGCCCCGTGCCCCCCAGGGCGGAACGCAGCAGCGGCGTCAGCAGAAAAAGTGCGGCAAAACCGTAGGTAACCGTGGGAACGGCACTCATGCCGCGCACCAGTCCCCCCAGCAGGCGCGCTGCCAGAGATGGCGAAGGGCCGGCGCAATGCAGATGGCAGCACAGGCCCAGCGCCAGCGGAAAAGCCAGCAGCAGGGCGGAGCAGGACAGGGCCAGCGTGCCGCACAGCATGGGCAGAATGCCGAAGTACCCGCCTGAAGGCAGCCACTGCCAGCCGAAGGGCCCGCCCTCGCCTCCCTGCGCAAAGAGCGGCAGCGCGAAGATCACCACCATGAGAAAAAGCAATACGATGCCCGACACGGACAGCACCGCCGCCAGCAGCCACGGCCAGCCGGCGGCAGGACTGCCGGTACGGACGGACATCTGAGCATGCGGGATGATCGGCTCGGACAGGGCGCACGGAACGGGCTGCCGCTCCTGCCGGATATTCCGGGCGTGCGGGCGGAGCGGCCGGGAGGGGAAGGATTGCTGTGTCATGCTATGCGGCGGAAAAACGGCGGGCGGGACGGCGCCAGACCGCCCCGCCACAGGGAGACTTACTTGCGGCCAGTGGGAATGTAGCCGGCCTTTTTGATGATTTCCGTGCCATCTGACGAGTAGATATAGTCAATGAAGGCCCTGGTCAGCCCCTCAGGCGCGCCCTTGGTGTTCATGAACAGCAGGCGCGTCACCTTGTAGGAGCCATCCGCCGCACCGGCCTGCGAAGGGGTCATGCCGTCCAGCACAATGCCCTTGAGCTTGGCATCCAGATGGCCGATGCCCACATAGCCGATGGCGTTGGCATCCTGGGCAATGGCGGTCTTCATGGCGCCATTGGAGTTGACGACATTGGCCCTGGGGGAAAGCTGGGCGCCCTTGACCAGTGCCTTGCCTTCAAACACCTCGCGGGTACCGCTGCCATCTTCGCGGCTGTACAGGCTGATGGGGGCATCAGCGCCGCCCAGCTCCTTCCAGTTGGTAATCTTGCCGGCGAAGATGTCCACCAGCTGGGCCTTGCTCAGCGCATTCACAGCATTGGCGGGATTGACGACCACGGCCACGCCGTCAATGGCAAAGGGGAAGGTGTGCAGGCCGTACTTGGCCACCTCGGCATCCTTCAGGGGACGTCCCGTATTGCCGATGCCCACAAGACCCTCGCCCACCTTCTGCACCCCCACGCCAGAGCCGCCGCCGGCCACGGTGATGCGAATCTTCGGATTGGCGGCCATGATGTTTTTGGCAGCGCCCTTCATCACGGGAATATGCGCTGTGCCGCCGGCAATATCCAGCGTTCCGGAAAGGTTTTTGAACGCATCCAGCGGACCGGCCTGCGCCGTGCCCAACATGAGGGAAAGACCAAGACAAAGACCAAGAATGCGGCGCATACTGCCTCCTTGCACGGTAAAGGTTCAGCCTCTCCTGCAGAGACGGCGGCAAGGAACGGCACAGCGAGGATCAGGTGCGGGTGCGGCGCAAGCGGTTGCGGACAGCCCGGCATTCCGTCATCAAGGAAGCACATTCCATGCCTTCCATCAACAACAGCAATCAAAGATGTCCGTAGTTCATGCCCGCTCCGCACATAACAGAAAGGATTTTTTGGAGGATAGGACAGTGCACAGGTACTGTCAAGCCGGTGGCGGGATACCGGCAGGGGGGCTGGCACCCCCCTCTTTTCCTGACGGCGCGCTGTACGGGCTGGCTCTACTGGAAGAGCTCGCGCTCCTGCACGCTGGGGTCCATGCGGTCTTCCACCGTCACTCCCCTGGGCGGCGTGAACTGGAAGGATGACGCCGGCACGGCGGCATCGGGCACAATGTCCGTCAGCACAATGTCATTCGTATTGCCATAAAAATCTGTGACAAGCACACGGCGGATAAGCTTGCTGCCCGGGGCGACCCATACGCTGGCCTCCACCATCTGCGGCAAGGGCTCCCTGGGATAGAGGCGCAGGCGGAGCAAATCATTCTCCATCCCCTGCTCCTTGACATCAAAATCCCTGTCCAGCCGGGCCTGCCCCGTGACCACCTGAATAATGGAGCGCGAATCCTGCACCAGCGACAGGGGCATGCGGTATGCGATTTCCTCTTCCGGCAGATAATTCCATATTTCTCTGGCGCCAACCACCAGCAGTTCCGAACCACCGTTTGCCGCCTTGGCTTCCCAGCGGATGAGCTGCGGTTTGGCAAAGGCAAGCCGGCCCGTGCGCGCCTCCTTCATGCCGCTTTCCTTGTGCGTCAGCGTCTGATTGAACACGGCGGTGAAGGTCTTCATGCCGGCATAGCGCGCCTGAAGTTCCGCGCCCAGTCCCGCGGCCTGCGCGGGCTGTGCCAGCAGGGCCAGCAGCAATGTCATGCAGATGGCGAAACGTCCCATAGTGCTTCTCCTTGGATATGGCGCGAGCTGCCAGCCCCCGGCGGGAGCGGCTGCACGCATGCCGCCTGATAGCGCAGGTGCACGCGAATCGCAAGCGCAAAGCATGCTAGCGGACTACGGAACGCGGTTTGGAGGAACCATCCGCCGGGCCGACCACACCATCCCGCTCAAGCTGCTCAAACAGTCTGGCCGCACGATTGAAGCCTATCTTGAAGCGGCGCTGGATCAGCGAAATGGACGCCTTTCCCTGCTCATTCACAAAGGCCAGAATTTCCGGATACAGGGCGTCCGAGGTATCGTCGCCGCCTCCGCCGCGTCCGGCCTCGGCCGCAGCCTCTTCCGCACCCCATTCCGCAAAATTCACCTGATAGTTGGGCTTCTGCTGGCGCTTCCAGTACTGCACCACCCCGGCCACCTCGTCATCGCTGACAAAGGGGCCGTGCATGCGCAGCATGCGGCCGCTGCTGGGCTTGAACAGCATATCGCCCTTGCCCAGCAGAGCTTCCGCACCCATGGCGTCCAGAATGGTACGCGAATCCACCTTCTGCGATACGCGGAAGGAGATGCGGCAGGGGAAGTTCGCCTTGATAAGCCCTGTCACGACATCCACCGAGGGGCGCTGCGTGGCAAGAATCATATGAATGCCGGCAGCCCGGGCCAGCTGCGCCAGGCGCACGATGCTGTTTTCCACTTCGCGGCGCGCTGCCGTCATCATCAGATCGGCAAATTCGTCGATGATGATGACAAGATAGGGCATGGGGGCAAGGTCCGAAAGCTCCGGCGGCAGCTCACTGCCCTGCTTCTTCAGCTTCTCGTTATATCCCGTGATGTTGCGGACGCCCAGACGCGCCAGCGCGTCATAGCGCTGCTCCATTTCGTGCAGGGCCCAGTCCAGCGCGGCCTTGGCCTGATCCATCTCCGTCACCACGGGATGGACCAGATGCGGCAGCTCGGCATAGACGGCAAATTCCACACGCTTGGGGTCCACCAGCAGCAGCTGAAGCTCCTCCGGGCGGGCCTTGTACAGAAAGCTCATGAGGATGGAGTTGATGCACACGCTCTTGCCCTGTCCGGTGGCCCCGGCCACCAGCAGGTGCGGCATGACCGCCAAATCCGCCGTAAAGGGACGACCGGCAATATCCTTGCCAATGATCATGGTCAGGGGGCTGGCAGCCTGCGTAAAGGCCGCATTGCCCAGAATCTCGCGAAAATTGACCATTTCTCTGTGTTCATTGGGGATTTCTATCCCGACAGTGTCGGAGCCCGGAATGGGAGCCTGAATGCGAATGGACTTGGCCCGCAGCGCGCGCGCCACATCATCCACCAGATTCTCAATGCGCCGCACCCGCACGCCGGCCGCCGGCTTGTATTCGTACATGGTCACGACGGGGCCGGGGGTAATGCGCTCCAGACGGCCTTCCACGCCAAAGTCGGCAAGACAGTCCACCAGCAGACGGCCGCGCTCCTCGCGATGTTCATCCACAGGCTGGTGTGCTTCCGGCGGGGAAAGCAGGTCCAGCGGCGGAAAAGGCACCAGAGCCTTGCGGCGCGGCCCTTCTGCCGGGCGGGAGGCCGACACAGCCTGCCCTTCCCCATCATGCGGCGCCACGGTGCCTCCCTCGGTGTAGATCAGCTCCACATCTTCGGCTGCCGTGACCGGCACCGGCAGGGGCTGACTCTCGTCCTCCGCGCTGTCCGCAGGAATAGCGGGCGCGGGCGCAGGCGCGCTTCCCGCATCGGGCGCATCCGCAGCCGGCGCGGCGGCCTCCCGGTCAGATTCCAGACCGCGTTCTTCCTCCGCCACCGCAGCGGCAGCCGGCACCCCGCTCACCTCCGCATCCCCGCCGCGTTCCGGCTCTGCCGGCGGCATATCCGCAAAGGACACGAACGGACGTTCCAGAGGCTCGAAATCTGCCGGTCGCGTTTCCGCCACCACGGGCATCGGCGCGGGTCTGGCTGCGGCACGCGATGCGCGCCATGCACGCAGCCGCGCCAGCATATGCCCCGTTTTGCCGCGTATCCGCTCCAGCACGGCGCCCCATGCCCTGTCCACACGGGGCAGATGCAGATTCCCCGCCCTGCCGGCGGCAAAAGCCGTGCGAACAGCCTCCCACACACGATGGAACAGCGTCATCCAGGAAATGTCAAAGCTCAGCTGGGTGGCGATAAGCAGCACGAAAAGCAGCAGCAGTCCCGAACCCACGGGGCTGAGATAGAGGCTGGCGGCATTGAAAAGAATGCCCCCCAGCATACCGCCGCCGCGCACATCGCCCAGAGAAAAATCCCACGCCGTTCCCGCAGCCAGAAAGCACAGCCCCAGCAGGATATGGCCGCACCAGCGCCACCAGCGGAAGTCAAAGCGCAGGGAAATGAAGCCGGCCCCCAGTCCGCCCAGGCAGACAGGCCAGACGAAGGAGGCCACGCCGAAGACATCGTTCATGAAGCCGGCCATGTATGCGCCAAACAGGCCCGCTTTGTTCCGCACCTTCATGCCGGCGCTGGTGACATGGTTCAGGCTGGGATCGTCCGCGCTGAACGACAGCAGGCTCAGCAGCAACAGCAGTGACAAAAACATCAGAACCAGCCCGAAAAGCTCGTGCGTGAGTTTGCGCCCGTCCGTGTTCCCACCCTTCTGTTTCAATGCTGCTCCCCCGTTCAGAAACAGTGCCCCCGGCCGGAAGAATACCGGCAGGGGAAATGTTGCCTGCGCCAGAAAAAAAAGACCCTCCAGAGAGGGCCTTTTCTCGCATGTGCTATTCGCGGCCCAAATATTCCTTGGTGCGCGTGTCAATCTTGATGCGGTCGCCCTCGTTCACAAAGATAGGCACCTGGATGGTGATGCCCGTCTCCACCTTGGCGGCCTTGGTCACGTTGCTGACCGTATCCCCCTTGGCGCCGGGCTCGGTTTCCACCACCTCCAGCACCAGAGACAGCGGGATGTCAATATCCAGCGGATTGCCCTTGTACAGCAGCACGCGGCATTCCTGCCCGTCCTTGAGGAAGCCGGCCTTGCCGCCCGTCTGCTCCTCGCTCATCTGAAGCTGCTCATAGGTGGTCATATCCATGAAAACCAGCTCTTCGCCGTCATGGTACAGGAACTGCATGTCACGGGTTTCCAGGTCGGGCTTGCCCACCTTTTCGCCGGAGCGGAAGGTGATGTCCTGCATGCGCTGCGTCAGAATATTGCGCAGCTTGGTGCGCACCATGGCGCCGCCCTTGCCGGGCTTGAAATGCTGGAAATCAACAATTTCGTAAGGGGTGCCTTCGACCTCAATCTTGAGGCCCTTGCGGAAATCAGTGGTAGAAAACATGGGGGAGTCCTCCTTCCTTTCTGTCTGTGGCGCGCGGCCACCGTCGTGCGGCGCGCCGGCCCGCCCTGTCGCAAAGGATTTGCCTTTTGCGTCAAGGAAAGCTAGACTGACCGCCTTATGCAATCTGAAAATCATGGCTTATCAGGCCATGATTGTCAATAATAAATTCTCAAGCAATCCCGGACTGTTACATGACACCAACTCTGATTCTCGAAACAACGGCATATACGCTGGACCAGATTGTGAAGCTGCCGCAGGCCCAAATTGCGCTGGCAGGGCGCTCCAATGTGGGCAAGTCTTCCCTAGTCAACATGCTGGCAGGGCGCAAGGCTCTGGCCAAGGTCAGTGCCACTCCCGGCAAAACCCGATCCATCAACTTCTATCGCGCCACACCGGACAATTTCTACATTGTGGACTTGCCCGGCTACGGCTATGCGCGCTGCTCGCAGGAGGAACGGCGGAAATGGGGTCGGCTGCTGGAAAGCTACCTGACGGGCTGCGCCAGCCTCAGGGCGCTGGCCCTGCTGCTGGACTGCCGCCTGCCCCCGCAGAAGCTGGACATGGAGCTGGCCGCCTTTGCCCAGTCCCACGGCATCCCCCTCCTGCCCATCCTCACCAAGGCGGACAAATGCACGCAGCGCGAACGCTCCGAGCGCCAGCTGACGTGGAAAAACCTGCTGCGCGGCATCACGCCGCTGGTCACTTCGTCCAAAAGCCGGCAGGGCCTGCCCCAGCTGTGGAAGGAACTGCGCACCGCCGCCGGCATCGCGCCCGACAGCTCTCCGGAACCAGCATCCGCCAGCGAGGAGGAGCATCCGTCCTGAGGCGCCTGCATGGCACTGCCCTGCTGTCGGCAGTTGCCCCGCCGCAAGCTGCCGGAGCAGGAGCACTGCGGCACACGCCTAGCCGCCCGCCACGGCGGAAGACGGCGGCTCCATGTGAATGACGATCCGGCGCAGCTGGGGCAGGCTGCGCCGCAGTGCGGCCTCCAGCTCCGCGGCCACGGCATGAGCGTGCTCCACCGTGCAGTCTTCAGCCATGCAGCAGTGGAAGCTCAGGGAAAGTCCGGCCTGCGCATCGCCGCAGCGATAGGCCGTCACGCGATGACAGCGGGTGATCCCTTCAGTCATGCCCACAAGCTGTTCCACGGCATAGATCAGCGGCGCGGCTTCCTCGTGAGTAAGGGAGACGCGGTTCATCTCCTCCCGCCCCTGCTCCGGCTCGATATGCGTCACCACCTCCAGCTCCGGCAGGCAGGCGCGCAGCTTCCGCTCAAACATGGCCACGCGGGCATGCGCGGCCATCAGGGGCATGGCGCCGTCCATTTCCACATGCAGCTCGGCATGCAGGCAGCCGCCCTCCCGCGTTACCTGAAGAGAGTGCACGGGCATTCCCTGCTCAATGGCCAGCCGCTGGATGATGAAGAACGGATCGGTCGAAGGAGAGCCACCGCAGGGTTCGACATGGACGGTCACGTCCGCTTCCGGCATCAGAACCGCCACAGTCTGCTCCGCCTGGTGGGCCAGGGCGTGCCCTGTCTCCACCCGCAGGCCCGGCTCCACGCCCACGGTCATGTCCACAAAGCTGTAGGGGCCGCTTGTACGCACGCGCACCTGCCGCACCGACGTAATGCCCGGCAGGGCCGCCACCTTCTGGCGAATTTCCTCCTCGTGCTCCTCCCCTCCTCCGTCCATCAGGGCATTGATGGCCCGGCGGGCCATGGAAAAGCAGCTCTTCAGGATAATCAGCGAAACCAGCAGGGCGGCCACGGCATCAGCGCTGTTGAGGAAAGGCCGCACAGGTGAAGTTTCCGGCAGCCATGAGCCGCACCATACGGCCAGCACGCCCGCCAGCACCACGCCCGAAGACCAGATGTCCGACCAGAAGTGCAGCGCATCGGCCTCCAGAGCCTGGCTCTTGAACTTCTTCGCAACCTTGTGGAGCATACGTGCGCGGTTGATGTCAATAGTAATGGACAGGGCCATGACGCCCACGCCCCAGAGCGAGGGAAGCACAGGCGCACCGCCGGAAACCAGCCGATCATAGGCTTCCACCATGATCCATACTGATGTCAGCAGAAGCAGCAGCGTCTCTCCCAGCGCTGACAGATTTTCCGCCTTGCCATGCCCGTAGGGATGATTTCTGTCCGCCGGCTGCGCTGCCATGCGCACGGCGAACAGCGTCATCAGGGCCGCCACAAGGTCCAGCCCGCTGTGCAGGGCTTCAGACAGAATGCCAAGGCTGTTGGTATACAGGCCGACGCCAAGCTTTACCAGCGTCAGCAGAGTTGCCGCCGCCAGCGAAAGCATGGCCGCGCTGTTTTTTTCCGAATGCCCCTGCATTGCAATTTCCTCCGGCATACCGCGCCCTTCCCGGACGCGGCGACAAAAAAGCCCCGGGGGCCCGGGGCTCGCATCATGTTTCAGCTACAGCCAGGAGAGCCAGTCCTTCCAGCCCCCCTCCTTCTGTTCGCGCCGCGCCTCAGACTGCGCAGCGCGGTACTTGTGGTATGCGGCCATGCCCTTCTGCTTGGCATGCGCTGCCACTTCCTGAACATCTGCAAAGTTGTCCGCCACGAACTGATAGCGCCGCCATGCCGGGCCGTAGTTCTCCATATTCCAGAACATGTCCGCAATATACAGCTCATGTTCGGCCATCAGCTTGCGGCATTTGGCATAGCCTTCCTTCGCGCCCTCCGCATAGGGGCTATCGGGATATGTCTGCATCAGGCGCTGGAAATATTCACAGCTTTCCTGAAGCGGCGTTGTGGCCCTGTCTATGGAACGGAACGCGCGCAGGTTGGCCATGCCGATCTGATACAGGCAGTAGGGAACAGCCGCATGACGGGGATGCATGGATTCAAAATCCTTGTAGGCATCCACTGCGGACGTGTATTCCTCGTCAAGGAAGTAGGCATCCGCCAGCGAGAGCTCCGCGTCAATGGTGTACGGGCTGAAGGGATACTCGTCCCGCAGCCGGTTATACAGCTTTGCGGCATGCAGGTAGTTCTTCTCGTGCATCTCGTCATTGGCGGATTCAAAGATTTCCTGCGCGGTATCCTCCGCGGGAGGCAGATATACCTGGTCGATGATCCCGCATCCGCCGACAACACACAGGGCCATCCCCAGCAGCATCCCTCGGACAAGCGTATTACCCATGCAGTTGCTCCAAGTATGCAAAGGCTGCCTGGGCAGCGGTTGCACCGTCTCCGGCTGCCGTCACCACCTGGCGGCACAGTTTCGCACGGACATCGCCGGCCGCAAAAATGCCGGGCACGCTGGTCCGCATTTCCGCATCTGTCAGAAGAAAGCCCTGGCTGTCTCTGCGCACGGCATCGGGCAGAAAGTCCGTCCCCGGAATATTGCCCACGAAGACGAACAGACCGCTCACAGGCAGCTCCCGCACCGCTCCGGTAACGCGGTTGCGCAGTGTCAGTCCTTCCAGCTCCCGCGCGCCATGCAGCTTCTCCACCACGGTATCCAGAATGACCTCGATCCTGTCCGGCATGGAAGCCACGCGATCCTGATAGACTTTCGCTCCCCGGAAGGTATCGCGGCGGTGAATGAGATGCACGCGGGAGGCGAGGCGCGCCAGATACAGCGATTCCTCCAGGGCGGTATTGCCGCCGCCCACCACGGCCACTTCCAGTCCCCGGAAAAAATTCCCGTCGCACACGGCGCAGTAGGAAACGCCATGCCCCGTCAGCCTGCCCTCGTCCGGCAGGCCAAGAGGACGGTGGCGCGCTCCGGAGCAGACAACGACAGCGCGCGCATGCAGCTCCGTCCCGTCCTCCAGCCGCAACGTGTGCGCACTGTCTTCGCTGGAGAGCGAAGCGACGCCGCTGGTGAAGCGGTCGATTTCCAGTTCGTCCAGATGAGCGGCAAAGGCATCGGCCAGTTCCCAGCCCTTGATGCCCTTAGGGAAGCCGGGATAGTTCTCAATGGCTTCCGTTTGCAGCACCTGCCCGCCAGGCGTCAGCTTTTCCACCAGCGCCACGCTGCACCCGGAACGAACCAGATACAGCGCGGCGGTGATGCCGGCTGGCCCGGCCCCGACAACAACGGCGTCGTATACGTTCATGGAATCAGGCCTTCTGCGCCAGCATGTCCTGAAGGGCGGACTTGGCCACGGCGCCGGTAATCTGCTCCACAACCTCGCCATTCTTGAAGAGAATCAGCGTCGGAATGGCACGGATACCGAATCTGGCAGGCGTGGACGGATTTTCATCCACATTCATCTTCACCACCTGCACCTTGCCCTCGTATTCCTTGGCAAGTTCTTCAATAACAGGGCCGAGCGCGCGGCAGGGGCCGCACCACGGGGCCCAGAAATCCACCAGCACAGCCTGGCCGGCGCCGGATATAACGCTGTCAAACGTGGCATCAGTAATTTCAGCAGCCATGGTTTTTCTCCTTCTCTGGCGACGGGGGAACCGCCGCGCATCACGTGCCGGACAAGGCCGGCGGACGGTTTTCCATGCCAAAAACAGTAGGTGCGTCTCCCGCCCATGTCAAGCGGAGACTGCCCCTTATCCCGCGGGACGCACGCGGCGCATGTCGTGCGGCAGTGCGCGCCCGCGTGGCACGGCCTCGCAATCCAGCCCGTGCTCCCAGCCGGCGGCAGCCAGATGCCAGCCGGCATAGGCCACCATGGCGGCATTGTCCGTGCAGAGCGCGGGGGAAGGCATGCGCAGCTCGCAGCCATGCTGCCGCGCCAGCATCTCCAGCCGGGCACGCAGCAGCGAATTGGCCGCCACGCCTCCGGCCAGCACCAGATGCCGCACATCGTCATGGCGGCGCAGAGCCCGCTCCAGCTTGAGGCAGAGCGTATCCACCACGGCAAGGTTAAATGATGCGCAGAGATCGCACAGCGCGGCAGGCGCATCGTCCGCATGCCGCAGGGGACGGGCGAACTCCAGCACGTCAGGATGCGCGGCCACATACTGGCCCACAGCCGTCTTCAGGCCGCTGAAGCTGAAGTCCAGATTGTCGTTGTCCATGTAGGGCCGGGGAAACAGCGCCGCATCGGCCCGGCCGCGGCGGGCCAGGCCATCCAGCAGCCTGCCTCCCGGATAGGGCAGGCCCAGCATCTTGGCAACCTTGTCAAACGCCTCGCCGGCGGCGTCGTCCAGCGTTCTGCCCAGCGCCGTGAATGCCTCGGGACTGTCCATGCGATAGATGCACGTATGCCCGCCGGAGACCAGCAATCCCAATGCGGGGAATGCCAGCCTTCCTTCCAGCCCGGCGGCCAGCAGGTGCGCATGCAGATGGTTCACGCCCACCAGACGGGCGCCTGTCCCCAGCGACAGCCCCTTGGCAAAGGCCACCCCGACCAGCAGTGCGCCCAGCAGTCCCGGCCCGCGGGACACGGCCACCACATCCAGTTCAGCCGGACTGCGGCCGGAACGCCGCATCAGCTCGTCGAACAGCGGCCCCATGAAGCGGTAATGCTCCCGGCTGGCCAGCTCCGGCACCACGCCGCCGAACAGGCCGTGCATGTCCGCCTGCGTGGCGAGGACGGCCTCCACCAGGCGGCCGTCCTCCACCAGCGCCAGTCCGGTCTCGTCGCAGGAGCTTTCAATGCCCAGACACAGCACGGCCTACTTCCCGTATTTGGCGTGGATGCGCTCCACCGCTTCCACGTCGCGCGGAGAGCCTATGAAAAGCTGGGTGCGGGCATGCAGCTTGTCCGGCACCACGTCCATGATGCGCTGGAACCCGTTGCTGGCCCGGCCTCCGGCCTGCTCTGCCAGGAAGGCCATGGGCGCGGCCTCGCACATGAGACGCAGCTTGCCACCCGGCTTGCGGCTGTCGCGCGGGTACATATAGATGCCGCCATACAGCAGCGTGCGGTGGAAGTCCGCCACCAGCGACCCCACATAGCGCGAGGAATACGGCTTGCCGAGAGAATTTTCGCACCCCTTGAAATAGTCCACGCATTCGCGCACGGCATCGTCCCAGTACAGGCTGTTTCCCTCGTTGACGGAATAAATCCTGCCCTGCTCCGGTATGGTCATGTCAGGATGGGAGAGCAGAAATTCCCCCACGCCGGGGTCCAGCGTGAAGCCGTGCACGCCCTGCCCCGTGGTGAATACCAGCATGGTGGAGGGGCCGTAGAGAATATAGCCGGCGGCCACCTGCCGCGAGCCAGGCTGAAGCACCTCATCCAGGGTGACGGGGCCCTTCTTTCCCGGCTTGCGCCGCAGAATGGAAAAAATCGTACCGACGTTGATATTCACATCGATGTTGGAAGAGCCGTCCAGCGGATCAAAAATCAGTATGTAGTCGCCCTGCGGAAAATCGTCCGGCACGGGGATGAAGTCGGCTTCCTCCTCGGATGCCATGGCACACAGCGCGCCGCAGCGCTCCATGCGGTAGATGAGCTGGCGGTTGGCAATCTGGTCCATCTTCTGGACATTCTCTCCCTGCACATTCACTTCGCCCGTACCGCCAAGGATGTCCAGCAGACCTGCCGCATTGATGCGGCGGGAAATACTCTTCCCCGACAGGATGAGGTCGTACAGCAGGCCGGTGAACTGGCCCGTGGCGTGGGGACTGCGCTTCTGATGCAGCAAAATATGTTCAGTGACGGTAACTTCAGGCATGACGCCCTCCCGGGGCAGCGCTCCTGCACGACGGCAGGCGCATCAGGTAATGAAAAAAGGGCCAAAAGGCCCTTGTACGCGAACGGAATATCAGTAGGGGCCAAAGGGGCTGGGAAGCTGCATGCCCTGCCGGACATCTTCAGCAGGCGCGCTCTCTTCCTCAGGCGCGCCGACATCGGGCACGCCCCTTTCCGCCTCCAGATCGGGAACGATTTCAGGAGACCGGTGCGTTTCAGGCGCACTTGCGCGCACGGCCGCAGGCTCCTGCCCGGCAAAGGCCCCCACCTCGCCGTTCCCCGGCGCAAAGGAACCCTTCACGGGAACAGCAAAAATCAGGGGCTGATTGGCCAGATAGCGCGTCACCCACAGCAGCGATCCGGACTCATTGGCACAGACGCCGCGCGATTCGTGCCGCACCGTCCGCTCCCAGTCCACCGAGCTGGCCGGCGTGGCGGCAAAGTCGTACCGACCGGGCCAGAGCACCGTGTGCGGCGTAAAAATCAGCAGCTCCTCGGGTTCCGCACAGAATTTGAGCAATGCGCGCATGTCAAAATGGCAGGCGATGACGCCGATGAACTGGTCGGCGTTGTACAGCGGAATGCCCAGATAGACTTCCGGCCCCATGGGCGTATTCTGCACGTAGCTGCGCAGGGCGCGCCTGTCCTTTTCCGTGGGCGCTTCCAGCAGAGGTGAAAAATCCGTAGGCTTGAGCGGCATGGCCGGCTCCTGCCCGATGAGCTGCCCGTCCGCACGAATGCCGGCAAAGCCGCCCAGCCACGGGAACTGGCGGAAGAAACCGCTCAGCCATTCCTGCGTCGGCGGCTTGTCAGCATTGCTCATGATCCGTTCCAGCTCGGCAAGGCGGGTATCTATCTCCAGCATGCGGACGGCCAGGTCCATGTCGGCCTTTTCCAGTTCTCCCGTTGCGCTGTAGTCCACCTGTGCCGGCACGTTGGCATAGGTGTACCACAGGCTGCGGGTCTCCTTCCAGCCATCCTTGACCGTCTGGCTGTATCCGCATCCGCCGGCCAGCATGGCGGCCGTCAGACATGCAAGCAGTTTTTTCGAGTGCATCCTCATTGACGCTCCCTTGGCATCCTGGCCTCTCCGCGGGCGCGGGCCTCGACCCGCTCGGCCAGCTCTTCCAGCATGGAAATCAGCCTGTCCTTGCCGGAAGCGGTTTCCGGCTGTTCGTCCGGCCCGGCTGCCTCCGCCGCGACATCTTCCACCAGAAGCGCCGTCAGCCCGTCGATGCGCTGCTGCAACTCCATGCGGGCCTGGGGAGAGACGGCCATGCTCTGGAGCTCAAGATAGATGTCCAGCGCGCCGCGCACATCCCCCTGCTCGGCCAGCACGTCAGCCATAGAGCGGGTGCGCAGCGTTGCTTCCTCCGGCGGCGCGGCGGGCGGAGCGGATTCATCCGCCCGCACAGCGGCAGCCACGGCGGCAAAGGAATCGGCCGCCGCCAGCGGTACGCGCTCCGGCTCCTTCTCACGGGGCCGGACAGCAGGCTGGGTGGCGGTCTGCGGCACGGCCTCCGCGGCAGGAGCTGCGGCATGGGCCTGCCCGGCCGGGGCGTCGGCTTCCGCCTGCGGCGCAGGCTTCTCCCCTGTCCGCACCAGCGCATCCAGACCACGCTCCATCACCTCGCGCAGCGTTACCGGCCTCTCGCCAAATACGGCGGACAGGAAGGTCAGCGCCCAGCCGGCCTCGTCTCCTCCGGCGGAGCGTTCCCTGCCCCAGGCCTCCCAGAAGCCTGCATGCCCGCGCAATGGAGCCTCCACCAGCGACAGCTGCCGGGCACACTCCTCCCGCTCGCCCGCGCGGTGCAGCAGCTCCACATAGAGCAGGCGGGCCTCCATAAATTCAGGATGCCGCTCCAGCCCCCGCTTAAGATAGCTCATGGCCTCCTGCGCGCGGCCTTCGGCAGCCAGCATGCGCGCCAGAGGGAAAAAGAGGCGTGAATCCGGCTCCAGCTCCAGCACTTCCCTGTACCAGTCAATTTTTTCCGTCATGTTCGGCGGCTCCTGTAGAGGGCTCACTGAAAAGGTAGATAACCTCTCCGTCGCGCACATAGCGCAGGCGCTGGCGGATCATCTTCTCCACATACGTTCTGTCGGATTGCAGCATGCGTATCTCACGGCTCAGGGCGACATTGGCCTTGTCCAGCTCTGCCAGCTTCTGTTCCAGCGCGGCATGGCTGTGCCGCATGGCGCGGTATTCCAGCAGGCCGGAAGGCCCCCATACCATGCGGATGAAGAGCACGACGTTCAGCACGCCCAGAAAAACCAGCAGCGCCACGCGCCAGCCGGTCGCTCCGGCCAGTGTCTTCACTGCAAGACCCTCTTGCGGCGCGGCAGATGCTCCTCCGCACGCACGGCCAGTTGCAGTTCGGACAGAAAGGTGGCTGTGGCCCGTTCCATCCGCGCAACCTCTTCCTCCAGAAGCTGCATCTGCTCAATGCGCTCAAGGAATCCCCGTATCTTGTTGAATTCTTCGGAAAAGGCGCTGCGCTGCACATCCTCCCGGATGTCGTCCTCCAGTTCCAGAATGGTCTGAAGACAGTTTTTCAGGCGCGAATGCAGATTGGTGTCCATACAGCCCCGATCAGCCTTCCGCCCCGGGGCGGCTGCGGCGGAAAAATTCGTAGCAGTAATTAAAGCCGGAGTACATGGCCAGCGCCAGAGCCACATAGAGCATGACCAGCCCCAGCGGCTCCACATGCCAGCCGAACAGCGGATAGTGAATCATGAGCGGCACGATGGCTATGATCTGGCACACGGTCTTCATCTTGCCAAACCTGTCGGCAGCCAGCACAATGCCCTCATCCCTGGCGATGGCGCGCAGGCCCGTGACCACCAGCTCGCGGCAGACAATGAGAATGACGACCCACGCCGGGGCCCAGCCCAGCGATGCAAACATGATGAGCACGGAGCAGATCAGCACCTTGTCCGCCAGAGGATCAAGAAATTTTCCCAGACTGGTGACCAGACGTTCGCGGCGCGCCACATAGCCGTCCGCCCAGTCCGTCAGCGCCGCCGCGATAAAGGCCAGCGCAGCCAGAAGGCAGGTGATCGGCCCTTCAAAATACAGCAGGATCACCACCAGCGGCATAATCAGCATGCGCAGCAGAGTGAGTTTATTGGCAAGATTCCACATGGCTACACCACAAATCCTTCCGGCAAGACATTTCGGGCACACTAGCACAAGACTGCGCCGGGGAAAAGTAAAAAAGATGCGGGAACGCCGCCGGAGGAACTTCCGGCGGCGTTGGCAGGCTAGGCGCGGGGGCTTTCGCCCACGGCTTTGGCAATATTGTCGGCCAGAGCGAGGAAGGCGGACTTGGCCGGCGAATCTCCGTCCATCAGCACCACAGGCACGCCGCGATCGGCGGCCACCACCGTGGCCACGTCCAGGGGAATTTCTCCCAGGACGGGAATGTGATACTGTTCGGCCAGCTTGCGGCCGCCGCCCTTCTTGAAGAGATCAATCTCCTTGTGGCAGTGCGGGCAGGAGAGGCCGCTCATGTTTTCCACCAGCCCGAGGATGCCGGCCTTGGCGTACTGGAGGAAATTGATGGCCTTGCGCACGTCGGCCAGCGAGATTTCCTGCGGCGTCGTCACCACCACGCACTGCGAATCGGGGATGCTCTTCAGCACGGTCATGTGCTCGTCGCCGGTTCCGGGAGGGGAGTCCAGCACCAGGAAGTCCAGCGCGCCCCACTTCACGTCCGCGATGAACTGGCGGATGGCGGCCGTCTTCTTGGGACCGCGCCACAGCACGGCCTGATTGCGGTCTTTCAGCAGAGAATCCATGGAAATAACGGCCAGATTTTCATTGTACTGGGCGGGAAGCATCAGCGAGCCGCTTTCATCCAGCTCGATGCCGCATTCCAGGCCCAGCAGGTTGGGTACGCTGGGGCCGTGGATGTCCACGTCCAGAATGCCCACCTTGAAGCCCCGGGCGGCCAGCGCCGCGGCGGTATTCACGGTCACGGAGCTTTTCCCCACGCCGCCCTTGCCGCTCATGACAAAAATCTTGTGCCTGATCTGGCCGAGAGTGGCCGCAATGAGGCTGTCCTGCAACGCCATGGCGGCGTCAGGCGATCCTCCTCCCTGGGAGGAACAAGAAGAACAAGAAGACATATCCACTCCTAACACAAGGTGATTACCAGCCGTGGCTGCCCACCAGATCGACGAAGACAGCGGGGCCGAGGTCTTCCTGAAGAACCTGCCCGCCCTTCCTGCATATCCGTATCAACCTCTGCTCGCGCCGTCTCTTCCCCACGGGAATGAGCAGCACGCCGGGGCTGTCCAGCTGTTCAATCAAAGGCCGGGGCACTTCGGGGCCGCCGGCGGTGACGATGATGCGCTCGAAAGGCGCGGCGCCAGGCATGCCCAGCGTACCGTCGCCGCAGCGCATGCGTATGGAAGTCAGGCCCAGCTGCCGGAACACGGCCTGCGCCCGCGCGCACAGCTCCGCCAGACGCTCCACCGTGAACACGCGGCAGCCCAGAGCCGCCAGTACCGCGCTCTGGTATCCCGACCCCGTTCCCACCTCCAGCACGCGCATGCCGGGACGCACATCCAGCAGGGCCGTCATGCGCGCCACCGTGGACGGCTGGGAGATGGTCTGCCCCAGTCCGATGGGCAGGGCAATATCTTCATAGGCCTGACAGCGCAGCGCCTCCTCCACGAACAGATCGCGCCGCACGGCCAGCATGGCCCGCAGCACGGCATCATCCGCCAGGCCGCGCGCCGCCAGACCGCGCACCATGCGCTCCCGCAGACGGCGGGGATCAATATCGCGGCGCTGGCGCCGGGGCTGTTCGGCGGAGGCGGGAACTGGCATGACACATCCTGAAGCTGTTCGCATCCTGCGCGCGGCACGCTGTTCCGAAAGGAGCGGCAGAGCGCAGGCATGCGGTCACACAAGCAGATTTTCCCGGCGAAGTCAATGCGAAGCCTCCCCTTCCCGCCCTTGAAAAAAAGCGGCCCCTGTGCAACACTGCCTGCTCATGGCGGACGCAGCAGCCCCGCAGGTCCGGGGGGATTCCGCTTTTGCACGAGGAAGACGCATGAAATCAAGAAGTTTTCTTTCCACAGCGCTGCTCGTGGCTGTTGCCGGCCTGGCGGGCTACGGCGGCTTCGTGTTTTTTCAGGACATGGAAGGACCATCCTTCACGCTCACCCCGGATACGGGATATGCCTCCCCCGCACGGGAAATGCGGCTGGACATGCAGGATAAATCCGGCGTGCGCTCCGTTGTGGTCAGCGTGCGGAAAAGCAATTCCAGCATTCCCATTTTTGAAAAGACCTTCAAGGAGCCGCAGCAGGAGCAGCAGGTCAGCTTCTCCTTTAAAAACAGCGGACTGCGCGATGGCGCCTTTGACCTCGAAATCAAGGTGACGGACGCATCGCTGGCGGGCTTCGGGCTGGGTAACACCCGCACCAGAATCATTCCCATGCGCTTTGACACCCAGCCGCCGCGCATCACCGTGAAGAATCCCGTCCCCCCCACGGTGCGCCGGGGCGGCAGCGCCGCTCTCCGCTACACCGTCAACGAGGATGTGTACCGGAGCGGCGTGCGCGTGGGCGACACCATGTTCCGCGGCTATCAGCAGAAGGACGGCAGCTTCATCTGCTTCTTTGCCTTCCCCCACAATACGGCGCGGGAGGATTATGCCCCCGTACTCATGGCGGAAGACATGGCGGGCAACGTCAGCAGCAGCCCGCTGAACGTGCGTACCGTGGATCGCAGCTTCAGGCAGGATGTCATCACCATCACGGACGATTTTCTCCAGAAGGTGGGCATCAAGATGATGGAGCTGGCGCCCAACGCCAAGACGCCGCTGGAGCGCTACGTGCTCATCAACCGCGATCTGCGCGCGGCCAATGTAAAGTATCTGAAGGAAGTGGGTTCGCAGTCGGCCTCCTCCATGCTCTGGCGCGGCGCCTTCCTGCAAATGCCCCGTTCAGCGGCGCGCGCCGGCTATGCCGATCACCGCATCTACATGTACAACGGCCAGAAGATTGACGATCAGTACCATCTGGGCTTTGACCTCGCCTCGGTTCGCATGGCGGAAATTCCCGCTGCCAACAGCGGCCGCGTGGTCTTTGTGGGGCAGCTCGGCATCTATGGAAACATTGTCATCATCGATCACGGTCTGGGCGTCATGACGCTGTATTCGCACATGAGCGAGTTCCGCGTGGCCGACGGGGCCGAAGTCAGGCGGGGCGATATTATCGGCACCACGGGCAGCACCGGCATGGCCTTTGGCGATCATCTGCACTTTGGCGTGCTGGTGGGCGGCATCGAGGTCACGCCGCTGGAATGGCTCGATCCCAAATGGCTGCGGGACAATGTGACGGGACCGCTGGGCATGAACTGATCCGGCTCCCAGCAAATGCGCGGCAGGCGCGGCGGATTCCGCCGCGCCTTTTTCATGTCCGCGACCGGGCCGATCGTGTCCGGAACCGGCCGCGGAAGTGAAACCTAGCTGTCTTCGTCCGGCTTCTGGCGCGGCGGCAGCGTGCGGCCGGACTGCTCCAGACGCTTCAGGAAGCTGTCCCGGCAGTCATAGCTGCAGAAACGGTGCACAGTTTCGCCATCGCGCACCGTAATGGCGCTGTCCGCAGAGATATACGCCCCGCATTCCGGGTCCTTCACCATTTCGCCGGCGGCGACCTTGCGTTCCTGTTCGGCGGGGTCATCGCGCTTGGCGAGCTTGCGTTTAATATCGTTGCTGAACATGCGGTACAAAAGGTACGCCGCCGCCGCCAGAATTATCCATTTCCACATAGTGGCTCCATCAGAGTCCGGCGCACGCCGGGTGCTGGGTGTGCGCCCGCAGGGCTGAAGCGTTGCGGCAGCCGCGGCAACGCCCGCCGGCCGGGCAGTTTCATGGCCGCTTCACACAGAAGGCCATGCCTCAGGGCTGGATGATGCGCCTCCCCTCCACGGCATAGTGCAGGCGGGACAACAGGGCATCCGGCCCCTGACCGTTGCGGATGATAACCTGCGGCGCAATATCCCGCAAGGGGACAAGCACAAAGGCCCGCCTGTGCATGCGCGGATGGGGCAGAATGCACTCCGGATCATCGGAACGCAGGTTCCCGAACAGCAGCAAGTCCAGATCAATGCAGCGCGGCCCGAAGCGCAGCGCGGGATCAGGGCTGCGCACCCGGCCCATGCGCGCCTCCATGCCCAGCATCTCCCGCAGGAGCGCAGGGGCGGTCCAGCGCGGCCCGCAGTCCAGACAGGCCGCGCGATTCACGAACCAGGGCTGATCCTTGCAGTCCTGCGGCTCCGTGACATAGGCGGGAGAAACGCGCGTCACGCGGATGTCAGGCAGGGAGGACAGCGCCAGCAGCGCCTCGTCCAGCCGTGCGCGCGCATCTTCTGTATTGGATCCAAGACTGATATATGCCTCTGTTTGCCGCATACGCCCTCCCTTCGCGCCTCCGCCGCGTCTCCGCCCTTGCCCTGCGGCACGGGGCGGGCTATCATAGCTCCATGAACAATGCCGCATCTCCTGTCCAGCCTTCGCCCCTGCGTCCCGTCATGGGGGACTGGCTGGGACACCTGCTCGCAGAGCGCCGCCTCGCCCCCCTCAGCGTGGAGGCGTACAGGCAGGACCTTGAGGACTTTCTCCGCTTCTGCGAGGAACTGCACCAGGGGCTTCCCCACGAGTGCGGGGAACGGGAACTGCGTCTGTATCTGGCCTGGATGCGGGCGCAGGACAGGGCCGGGCGCACGCTGGCCCGTCATATCTCCGCCCTGCGCAGCTTCTTCGCCTACGCGCAGGAGGCCGGCGCCGTCAAGGTGGACCCGGCAAGATTTCTGGAAAATCCCAAACTGCCGGCTCCCCTGCCCAGCGTACTCAGCCGCGAGGAGGTGGATCGGATTCTGGAGATGCCGGACATGCGCGACAGGCTGGGCTTTCGCGACCGCTGCATGCTGGAGCTGTTCTACGCCGCCGGCCTGCGCGTGTCTGAAATGTGCGGCCTGCGCCCCCTGGACATAGACGCGCAACGCGGTGTGCTGCGCGTCTTTGGCAAGGGCTCCAGGGAGCGCCTTGTTCCCCTGCATGCCCTGGTGCTGCGTCTGCTGGATGACTACATCTCCCAGTGGCGCCCGCTCTTCTCGCCCCGCGAAAATCTGCTCTTTCTCAACCGGTCCGGACGCGGCCTGTCCCGGCAGTACGTCTGGAAGATGGTCAAGAAATACGTGGCCCAGGCTGGCATCACCCGGAGCATCTTTCCCCACACCTTCCGGCATTCCTTTGCCACGCACCTGCTGGAAGGCGGCGCGGACCTGCGATCCGTACAGCTGCTGCTGGGCCATGCGGATATCAGCGCCACGGAAATCTATACCCACGTGCAGGCCGAGCGCCTGCTCTCCGTCCACCGCCAGCATCACCCCAGGAGCCGCGCGTGATCGCCTGCCAGACGCTCATCACCTGCCATGCCAATGCGGACTTCGACGCCCTTGCCGCCCTCGTTGCCGCCGGCCATCTCTATCCCGACAGCATGCTGCTCTTTCCCGGCTCGCAGGAAAAAAGGGTGCAGCGGCTGATGGAGAGCATGCCCCCGGGCCGCCATCCCTTTGTGAACCGGCAGCAGGTGGACTGGGACAGCGTGCGCCTGCTGGTTGTGGTGGACACGGCCCGGCGCGCCCGGCTGGATCATGTGCGCCCCCTGCTGGACAGGCCCGGCATGGATATTCACGTCTGGGATCACCATCCTCCCGCCGCGGACGACGTTCCCGCATCGTTCCGCATGCAGGAGGAGGCCGGGTCCTGCACCACGCTGCTGGTGCGCCGCCTGCGCGCCCGGGGAAAGACCGTGCCGGCGGACAGCGCCACCCTGATGGGGCTGGGCATCTATGGCGACACAGGCTGCTTCACGTTTTCCAGCACCGGCGCGGAAGATTTTCAGGCCGCGGCCTGGCTCCACACGCAGGGCATGGACGTGGGCGCCATTGCGGAGGCCGCCATGCCCGAGGTTTCCAGCATCCACGTACAGGCCCTCAATGCGCTGCTGGAGTCCGCGCAGCGCATCAGGGTCGGCTCCACGGAGGTAGTGCTGGCGGCGGCCCCGCTGGAAGAATATATCGGCGACTTTGCCCAGTTGGCGCAGCGCCTGATGGAAATGGAGAAGGCGGAGGTTCTCTTTGCCGTGGGCGGCATGGAAGATCGCGTTCAGGTGGTGGGCCGCAGCCGCAGCGATGCCATAGACGTGGGCGCCATCTGCGCCCGGCTGGGCGGCGGTGGGCATGCCTATGCCGCGGCCGCGTCCGTCCGTGATCTGACCCTGAACCAGGTCAGGGACGCCATCTATCAGGACCTGTACGCGCAGGCCGGCACCCAGAAGCTGGCGCGCGACTACATGTCCGCTCCGGCCATTGGCATTGAGGCGTGCCGCAGCGTACGCGAGGCCGACGAGCTCATGCTGCATTTCGGCCTGAAGGCCGTTCCCGTCTTCGCCCCCGGCACGCGCCGCTGCGTGGGTATCTTTGATGCCCAGACAGCCTCGCGCGCAACCAGTCACGGGCTGGGCGAAGAGGCCGTGGAAACATACATGCAGCGCAGGCCGGTCACCATTGCGCCGGACTCCAGACTTCAGTCCATTATGGACACCATTATCGGCGCGCGCCAGCGCCTTGTTCCCGTCGTGGAAAACGGCGAGGTGAGCGGCGTTGTCACGCGCACCGACCTCATTAATATCTTTGCCGAAGGGGCTGCGGCCCCGACGCCGGAAGCCGCCCTCCGCAAGGAACGCTCCCTGGCCAAGCTCATGCAGACACGCCTGCCCGCCGCCACGCGCCGCCTCCTGACCCGTGCCGGCGCCCTCGGCGACCGGCTGGACATGCCCGTCTATGCCGTGGGCGGCTTTGTGCGCGACCTGCTCATGGAACGGCCCAATCTGGACGTCGATCTGGTGGTGGAGGGCGACGGCATCGCCTTTGCCCGCGCGCTGGCGAAGGAGCTGGGCGGCCGGCTACGTGCGCACCAGAAATTCCTCACCGCCGTCGTCATCTGGACAGATGAACAGGGGAAGGAGCAGCATGTGGACGTGGCGACGGCGCGGCTGGAATATTACGAATACCCCGCCGCCCTGCCCACGGTGGAGCTTTCCTCCATCAAGATGGATTTGTTCCGCCGGGACTTCACGGTCAATGCGCTGGCCGTCCGCCTTTCCCACGGGAGCTTCGGCAGGCTGGCCGATTTCTTCGGCGGACAGAACGACATCAGGAAGAAGGCCATTCGCGTCCTGCACGCCCTCAGCTTTGTGGAAGACCCCACGCGCTGTCTGCGGGCCGTGCGCTTTGAGCAGCGCTACGGCTTCACCATCGGCCCGGGCACGGAAAAGCTCTTCAGAAATGCACTCAAGCTCGGCCTCATGGATCGCCTCTCCGGCAGCCGCCTGTTCCACGAACTGCGGCGCATCTGCGAGGAGGAAAATCCCCCGGCCTGCCTCATCCGCCTGCATCATCTGGGCCTGCTGTCCGCCGTGACGCCGCATCTTGCCCTCACGCCTGAAAAAACGGAGCTGCTCCAGTCCCTCAGGGAAATCATGGACTGGTACCGCCTGCTCTACTTTGAGGAAGAGCCCTGCCCCTGGCTGGTCTATCTGCTGGGGCTGTGCCGGGCGCTGTCCTATCCCGACGCGGCCGCCGCGCTGGACAGGCTGGGGCTGCCGGACAGCAGGCGGCAGGAATTTCTCTCCCTGCGCGAGCAGCTGCGCCGCCGGCTTCCCGGCGTGGAGGCATGGCAGCGCCATGCGGACGCCGGCGGCCCCGCGCGGAAAAGCGCCCTGTGCGCCCTGCTGGACGGCCTGCCGCTGGAGGGCCTGCTCTATCTCATGGCCAGAGCGGAGGATGAAGGACTGCGCCGCAATCTTTCCCGCCACATCACCCAGTGGCGGCGCGAACGGTGCGATATTTCCGGCGCGGACATCCTGGCACTGGGCGCGCCGGCCGGACCGCGCGTGGGCGCGGTGCTGCGGGCCGTGCTGGCCGCCAAGATAGACGGCGAGGCACCCACGCGGGATGCCCAGCTCCTCCGGGCAACGCAGCTGCTGCGGCGCGCGCCGACGCCAGATGCTTCCCCCGCGGTCGAAAAATAGCCGCCCGGGAAAAAATGGCAGGAAAATGCGCGGCATCCGCCCCATCCCTCTTGCTCCTGACGGCCAAGCGGTGTATTGTCGACCATTCCCGTGAGCAAACGACACACAGGCCCGCGGTGCTTCCGTCCGCAAGGGGCGGCGGCAGGGAGACAGGACGACGACATGAAACAGCTGTGGGCGCCTTGGCGCATTGAATACATCCTTGGTCCAAAGCCGGATAGCTGTGTCTTCTGCCTGCCTGAAGGCAGGGAAGAGGACGCGGAAAGGCTCATCCTGCATCGCGGGCCTTCCTGCTTTGTGGTCATGAACAAATTTCCCTACAACAACGGCCATCTGCTGGTCATTCCCTATCGTCACGTCATGGATCTCGCCTCCCTGACGGACGAGGAGAGCCATGAGCTCATGGACCTGGTGCGAGAGTGCAGCATCATCCTGAAGCGGCATTTCCACTGCCAGGGAATCAACGTGGGGCTGAACCTGGGCGAAGCCGCCGGCGCCGGCATCCGGGAGCACATGCACTTCCATCTGGTTCCCCGCTGGAATGGCGACTCTTCCTTCATGGCCGTCATGGATGAAGTGCGCATGATGCCGGAGCATCTCCGCTCCACCTATCAGGCACTGCTTCCGTATTTTGCCCATCTCAACACGAACTGCTAAGCCCGCGAGGAGGAGACATGCGGTACATCAAAATTTTAGTGCTCGTGCTGTTGTTTTTCCTGACCATGGTGTTCTTCTTCCAGAATCAGAAGACCCTCGCCCAGGAGATTGTTCTGACCCTCAACCTGTTCGCCGTGCCGGAGATGAAGTCCATCCCCCTGCCCTTCTATCTGCTGACACTGGCCTCCTTTGTGCTCGGCGCCGTTCTCACACTCGCCGTGCTGGTCTGGGACAAGGTCAACCTCACTGCCAGGCTCATGAAGTCCAACTGGCGCGTGCATGCCCTGGAAAAGGACGTGGAAAAGCTCCAGGCTCAGGCTGGCGCGCCTGAAAAGCCGCGCGGCCTTTCCATGTTCCGCAAATCCAAGCCCGCCGCTGCCGAAGCGCCGGCCGACGCCAAGCCCGCCGCACCGGCAGAGGACATCGTGGTTCCCGATCCGGACAAGCAATAGCGTTCGCCGCACAGCCGGCAATCCCCTATGGGCAGGTGGCGCATCTTCGGGTGCGCCCCTTCGCGTCTCCCCCTCCTGCAATATATCTTTTATCCGCACTCCAGCCACGGAAATGCCATGACCAAAGAATCCCCCGCCGCGCTGAAAATGACGCCCATGCTGGAGCAGTACCTCAGCATCAAGGCCGACACCCCCGGCGCGCTGCTCTTCTATCGCATGGGTGATTTCTATGAACTTTTCTTTGATGATGCTGAAACGGCCGCCCGCGAGCTTCAGATAGCGCTCACCAGCCGCAGCCGGGATGCGGAAAATCCCGTTCCCATGTGCGGCGTGCCGTGGCATGCTGCGGAAAGCTACCTCTCCCAGCTGCTGGAAAAGGGATACAGCGTCGCCATCTGCGATCAGGTGGAAGACCCCAAGCAGGCGAAGGGGCTGGTTCGGCGCGCCGTCACCCGCGTCATCACGCCGGGCACCGTGCTGGAGGACGCCAACCTCACGACCAAGAACCACAACTACCTTGGCGCCATCTGCTGGGATGCCAAGGACGGAGGCGGCTTTGCCTGGGCGGACATCTCCACCGGGGAATGGACAGGCATCCACTCGCGCAAAACAGCCGAACTGTGGCAGTGGGTGCAGAAAATGGCCCCGCGCGAGCTGCTCATCCCTGACAATGCCACGCCCCCTGCCGGCCTGCTGTTCGACGGCATCCGCATCGTGCGGGAACCCCATGCGTGCTTTGACCTGAAGCGGGCCACGGAGGCCGTGCTGCACGCGCAGGATGTGCGCGAGGCCGCGGCGCTGGGACTCAATGGCAAGCCGGAGCTGCTGCGCGCCTGCGGGGCCATGCTGGCCTATCTGAAGCAGACCCAGCGCTGCGAGCAGAAGCATCTGGCAGCCTTCCGTCCGCTGGATTTGAGCCGCCGGCTTGTTGTGGACGAGGTTACGGAACGCAATCTGGAAATTTTCATCCGGCTGAACGGACGCAAGGGAAAGGGCACGCTCTGGAACGTGCTGGACGAGACCGTCACTCCCATGGGCGGACGCCTGCTGGAAGACAGCATCCATCATCCCTGGCGGGAACTCGGCCCCATTCAGGAAGCCCAGAAGGCCGTCGGCTTCCTTCATGATCATGAAGAGCTGCGCGCCAGGCTCAGGGCGGCGCTCAAGGGCGTATACGATCTGGAACGCCTCTCCACCCGCATCACGCTGAACCGCGCCACACCGCGCGACTTTGTGGCGCTGCGCAACTCTCTGGCCGCCCTCCCCGGCGTGCGGGCGGCGCTCTGCTCCTGTGCGGAACACGCCTATGCCACGGAGGATGAAGCCGAGGGACGAACCCTGCCGCCGCCGCTGCATAAAATTGCGGCCCGATGGGACAGCCTGGAAGAATGTGCGGACAGGCTGAACCGCGCGCTGGTGGATTCTCCCCCCAATCAGATCACCGACGGCGGCCTGTTCCGGCCCGGCTATGATCCGGAGCTGGACAGACTCATCGACGTGGCGGAACACGGGGAGCAGAAGCTTCAGCGCATGCTGGAACGCGAGCAGGCCGCCTCCGGCCTTGCCAGGCTCAAGCTGGGCTACAACCGCGTCTTCGGCTATTATTATGAAGTGACAAGGGCCGGCCGCACCGCAGACATCCCTGAACATTTCATCCGCCGTCAGACGCTGGCCAATGCCGAGCGCTTCACCACTGCGGCGCTGAAGGAGCTGGAAGAGAGCATTGTCTCCGCCAGCGACAAGAGAAACAGCCTGGAATACAGGCTCTTTCAGGAACTGCGCGAGAGCATGGCCGCGGCGCGCCAGCGCATCCTCTTCACCGCCGACCTCATTGCGCATCTGGACTACTGGCAGGGACTGGCCGAAGCCGGGCAAAAGCGCGGCTGGTGCATGCCGCAGATGGATGGAAGCCGCGACATCCTCATCCGCGAAGGGCGGCATCCCGTAGTTGAGGACATGATCGGCGCTGGTTCCTTCGTCCCCAATGACTTCCGCCTGGATGACAGCCGCCGGCTCTGCCTGCTGACCGGTCCCAACATGGCAGGGAAGTCCACCGTGCTGCGGCAGGTGGCGCTGATCTGTCTGCTTGCGCAAATGGGCAGCATGGTTCCGGCCAGGGAAGCCCGGCTGGGGCTGGTGGATCGCCTGTTCTCCCGCGTGGGGGCCTCGGACAATCTGGCACAGGGACAGTCCACCTTCATGGTGGAAATGATGGAAACAGCGCGCATCCTGCGCCAGGCATCATCCCGCAGCCTGATTATCCTTGATGAAATCGGACGCGGCACCAGCACCTATGACGGGCTTGCGCTGGCCTGGGCCACAGTGGAGGACCTCGTCCAGCGCAAGGGCGGCGGCATCCGCACGCTCTTTGCCACGCACTACCATGAGCTGACCGCGCTGGACGGGCACCTTCCCGGCGTGTTCACCATGAATATCGCCATCCGGGAAAGCGGCGGGGACATTCTTTTTCTGCACCGCCTTGTGCCCGGCCCCTCCGACCGCAGCTACGGTGTGGAGGTGGCCCGTCTTGCCGGCGTTCCCGGCCATGTGGTGCAGCGTGCACGGGAAATTCTCCGGAGCTTTGAACGCGGCAAGGACTGCACAGCCCCCGTGCGCCCAAAGCGCACCGTCCTGCCCGGACTCGATCTGCCAGAACCGGAGGACGCCGCACCGGAACCGCTGCCCACTCCCCCATCCGCACCTGCGGAGCATCCGCTCCAGCAGATACTGCGCGACCTCCAGCCGGACAGCCTGACGCCGCTGGACGCTCTGAGGCTGGTGGCAGAATGGAAACAGCTCTGGGGGCAGGAGAAGCATCATGGCTGACAATCCCCTTTCCGCACTGGCGGCCATTGCGGAATCCCGCATCCGTGAGGGCATGGATGCCGGCCTGTTTGATCATCTGCCCGGACAGGGCCGGCCGCTGGAGCTGGAAGACGACAGCCATGTCCCGGAAGAGCTGCGCATGGCCTACAAGCTGCTCCGCAATGCCGGCTACGTGCCGCAGGAAATTGCGGAGCGGAAGGAAATCAGCAATCTTGCCGACATGCTGGAACGCTGTTCCGACGAGCAGGAAAAAGTCCGCCAAATCCGCAAACTGCACTGCATGCTGACGCAAATGCGCATGCGCCACAGAAAGTCCGTGCTGCTGGAGCAGGACGATCCCTACTACCAGCAGATTCTGGATCGCATCTCACTTGTGCAGAAAGGCATGCGCGGCTAGCGTTTCCCCCGCCTGGCGGCAGGGACAGGCCGGCAATCGTTCAGCCGGCCGTGTCGCAGCAGGTTTCCGCCGGCAAGGCCCCCTGGCAGGGACATGCCGCGCGGTCGCTACACGAGATCGGGATCAGTGGGCATGCGTTCCCAATAGATGTGCCCCTTCTTCCTGTACTTGCGCAGCAGCACATAGACGCTGCCGGGGCCGCCGTCCACGGGCTTCGCCGTACAGAAGGCCAGCACCACGCGCTTGAAGGGGTCCTGCGTCAGCCAGAGCTGAAGGCGATCCCGCAGGATACCATAGCCGTTGGGAGAGTTCAGCCCCCGTCCGGGAACCACCAGCACAGTGCGCAGGCCCTTGAACCACGACTGCCGGACAAAGTTGAGAAGCGCCTGAAAAGCCTGCATGGCATTCAGGCCATGCAAATCCAGATGCGCTTCAGGGCTGTAGCTGCCCGCCCGCAGCCTGTTCATGATCATCTCATCCAGCCCCACCACAAAGCCTTCCAGATATTCGCCCGTCAGGGACAGCGCAAACTCCAGCTTGCCGTCCAGCACATCCTGCATGCCCAGCTCCCCGCCGGGAGGAGGCGTCCCGGGCCTGGGCTGCGGCGCAACATCCCTTCCCTTTCCTGACAGCGGCGCGACCTGCCGCATGGCTGCGGCAAAGGCGGATGCGTCGGAATCAGCTTCCGCTTCCGCCATGCGCTCCAGTGCCGCTACTCCGTCGTCCGGGGCTTCGGGAGCCGGCGTAGCCCCTGCTTCCCGCTTCGCACCGTCCGCCCAGGCGCAGGAGGCGCGTCTGTCTTCCTGTGCGCGCCTCCGTGCCGCAAGATTTCGGGAAGCTGGCGCAGACCTGCTTCCCTGCCGCGCCATGGCCGCGCAAAAGGCCGCGCCCTCCTCCGCATCCAGAGCAGCATCACACTCCGCCGCCAGCGGCGCAAACGCCTGATGATCACGCATGGCGAAGCCGCCTTTTCCCGCAGTCTTCTTGCGTTCCACCTGCTGTACGGCCCGCAGGAACAGATGGGCATCGTCGGCATCTTCCGCAGCTGTCTGATGTCCGGCAGTATCCTTCAGGGAAGGCCGCACGCGATCCGCGTGTTTCCTGTCCTGCGCAGGGCGGGGCTTCCCGCCGCCATCACGGAACAGCTTTCTGTCCAGCGCGGCAAAAGGATTTTCCGAAAAACTGTCATTGGCCATGCTGCCATCTCCTTTGCAAGGGGCTCCCAATAAAAAAAGCCGCAGACCATGCCGCGGCTTTCATCTCCAGAAAAAGATTGCCTACTGCGCGGCAGGCGCAGCCGCAGGCTTCTCCGCCGGAACCGACGGCGCATCGCCGGCAGGAGCCGGGGCCTGCGCATCTGCCGGGGCGGCCACGGCAGGAGCTTCCGCCGGAGCGGCGGACTGTCCGGCGGCGGGAACGGCCGGAGCCTGTTCTGCCTTGGGAGCGGAAGCGGCAGGCTGCATTTCTTCAAACTGCACGTCGGCCTCCAGCACGGCAGAGGCCGTGGAAGGACGGCTGCTGGTCACGAAGGTATAGCTTAACGACGTGACCACAAACAGCAGGGCAATGAAGGCCGTCAGCTTTGCCAGCATGCCGCCGGCGCCGCTGGAACCGAACACGGAGGAATTGCCGCCGCCGAAAATGACGCCCATACCTTCCTTGCCCGCCTGAAGCAGCACAAGAATAACCAGCAAGACACACACGATGATATGCAGCGTGAGAATAAGGGTTTGCACAATTTCCTCCAGATATCCCGAAACATGAACAGCGCGCCCCCACCGCGGGAGCGCGAACACGGACTATGCCCTGACAATGGCGCTGAAACTTTCAGCATCCAGGGAAGCGCCTCCTACCAAGAGACCGTCCACATTGTCAAGGGCAATAATGGACGCGGCATTGGCAGGCTTCACGCTTCCGCCATACAAGATGGCAACATTATTTCCAAATTCAGGAAAGCGCCGCACAAGAAGACGCCGCACAAGGGCATGCGCCTCCGCGATTTCACGCGGGCCGGCAACCTTGCCCGTGCCTATGGCCCATACGGGTTCGTAGGCGACAGCCAGATCGCCGCAGCCGGCAGCCCGCACGCCGGCAAAGGCGGCATCCAGCTGACGGGCCAGCACAGCTTCCAGCCGTCCAGCCTCGCGTTCCTCCAGCGTTTCGCCCACGCAGACCATGATCTTCAGGCCCTGCTCCAGCGCAAAGGCGGCCTTGCGTCCCACAAAGGCATCATCTTCTCCCAGCACGTGGCGGCGCTCGGAATGCCCGACCAGTACCCAGGAGGCGCCGCCATCCCTGAGCATGGCGGGAGAAACCTCACCGGTAAACGCGCCTTCCGCAGCGGGATAGACATCCTGCGCGCCTACGGCCATGCGGTCAGCCCCGGCAAGCGCTTCCGCCACGGCGGACACGGCCAGAAAGGGTGGAAAGACCACCACGTCACGACCTTCGGGCATGTTCCCGTCCAGCAGACGCCGCAGGGCGGTGGCGGTGGCGGCGGCCTCTCCGCGCGTCTTGTACATCTTCCAGTTGGCGGCGACAATCTTCCGCATGCAGCATTCCTCCCGGGAGGCGAGGTCCAGCTGGTACACCAGCGCATCCTCCCCCGTGTCCGCATAATATCTTTTCCGTCGGCCCACCGGCGCAAAGCCGAATGATTCATACAAGGCCCTGGCCGGCGCGTTGCCAACGCGCACTTCCAGCAAGCCTCTGTTCATACCCGTTTTGCGTGCCGCTTGCAAGACCCCGTCCAGAAGACGGGCCCCCAGTCCCTGCCGGCGCAGCTCCGGCAGAACGGCGATATTCAGCAGCTCCAGCTCGTCCGCACCGCAGTATACGGCGGCATAGCCCGCAAGGCGGCCGGCCGCACGCAGACCGAAGGCCCTGAAGGCCGCCTGCCCAAAGGAGGAGACAAACTGCGCCTCCGACCAGGGGCTGGAAAAGCACAGCGCCTCCAGCGCGGCCAGTGCCCCGGCGTCCGCCGCTCCCAGCTCTTCGAAGACGGCCGTCAACTCCCGCGCGCACCGTGCATCCACAGGTTCCGCCATGCTTCCACCGTCCTGTCAGACATCCATGCAGACGGCCGCGCCAATCCGCAGCAGGCGCACCATATCCGCATGTACCAGCCCGTTGCTGGCCAGCAGCGGACGCTCAAAGGTCAGCGGCGCGCCGTCCGTATCCGAAACCATGCCGCCGGCTTCCTCCACCAGCAGCCAGCCGGCGGCAAAATCCCACGGCTTCAGGCCCAGTTCATAAAAGGCGTCCAGCCGCCCGCAGGCCACATAGGCCAGGTCCACGGCAGCCGCCCCGATGCGGCGCACGCCCTGCGCGGCGGGAAGCACCTGCCGCAGCCAGCCAAGCACGGTCTCCAGATTGTCGGGCACATTGTAGGGGAAGCCCGTGGCCACCAGCGCATCCTGCATGCGGGCCGCACGGGAAACGCGGATGGGCCGCCCGTTGAGAAAGGCCCCGCAGCCGCGCCGGGCGCAGTAGCATTCGTCAAGCATGGGCAGGTTGATTACGCCCATCTCCGGCCTGCCGTTCCGCCACAGCGCCACGGAGGTGGCCACCTGCGGAATGCGATGGACAAAGTTCGTTGTCCCGTCCACGGGATCAATGATCCAGCAGTCGGTCGCCGGCTCCCGCATGTCCTCCGCGCTTTCCTCGGCCATGAAGGACGCACCCGGGATCAGAGGAGCCAGAGTCTCTTTCAGGAAGCCTTCCACGGCCACATCCGTTTCCGTAACGAGGTCTATGCAGCCCTTGTGGCGAATGCGGCGGGCCTTGTCCCATGCCTCGCGGACAATGCGTCCGCTTTCCCGCACCACACCGGCCAGCTTCTCCAGCTCTCTGTCCATTAGTTGATGAACACTCCCGCAAATTGCGCCCTGTTCTCCATGGCTCTGGCCGTGCCGCGCAGCACCGTGGTCAGCGGCTCATCATCCACCCGCACCTTCAGGCTGGTTTCTCCGGCAATATGCCGATCCAGCCCCTTCAGCAGCGCGCCGCCGCCCACCAGCAGCATGCCGCTGCGGTAAATATCGCCCGCCAGCTCCGGGGGAATGCGCTCCAGAGCGCGGAACACGGCCTGCACAATGGCCTGCACCGGCTCACGCAACGCCTCGCGCACATGGCCTTCCGTCACCCGCACCACCTTGGGCGTGCCGGTAAACACGTCCTTGCCGGACACTTCCACCACCGGAGCATCCTCCAGCGGCACAGCCGAGCCAATGAGCTTTTTCACGTTTTCCGCCGTATTTTCGCCAATCTCCAGGCGGAATACGTCCCGCATGTACCGCAGAATGGCCTGATCCATGACATCGCCGGCCACGCGCACGGATTCCGCATGCGCAATAGCGGACAGCGTGGTGACGGCCACTTCGGCAGTCCCGCCGCCAATGTCCAGCACAAGGCTCCCCTGCGGCTCCAGCACGGGCATGCCGGCCCCGATGGCCGCCGCCATGGGCTCCTCCACAAGCAGAACCTCGCGCGCGCCGGCATCCGTGGCCGCTTCGATGACCGCACGCTTCTCCACCTGCGTGATGCCCGTGGGAATGCAGATGACCATGCTTGGCCGGAACAGGCGGAAGCCGGAAATCACGCGGCGCACGAAATAGGAAATCATCTCGCGGGTGATCTCAAAGTCCGCAATGACGCCGTCCTTCATGGGCCGGATGGCCCGGATGCGGCGCGGCGTGCGCCCCAGAAACTCCTTGGCGCTGCGGCCCACGGCCAGCACCTTGCCCGTGTCCGCATCCACGGCGACCACGGAGGGCTCATTGACAAGAATACCGCCGGCACGAGTGTATAGCAGGGTATTCGCCGTGCCGAGGTCCATGGCGATATGCTCGCCCAGCGAGCCCAGCATCCTGCCAATGGCATTGAACAGCATTATTGCGGCCCTTCTTCATGCATGGCCGCCGGCGACGCCGGAGCGGGGATGTGAGCCTTGGGCGTCAGGCGGCGCAGACGGCTCTTCAGATACAGGTTCTCCACATGCAGCGCCAGGATGTCCACGCACTGATGCACAAACGAACGCAGCGGCTCGTCCACCTCGCGCTGTTCCGTACTGCCCAGGCATACCACGGCCCGCGTGCTGCGATCCACCCGGACAGGCATGCAGATTACGGAACGGAAGCGCGGCATATCCGGTATGCGTCCGAACAGGGACTGCTCTTCCAGATGCTCCTGAATCACGGGTTCTTCCGTGCGGAACACGCATCCGGCCAGATTGCCCCCCATGGGCAGCACCACCGGTTCTCCGTCCAGCATCAGCAGCGGGCGGGATTCCCCTTCAACGGCAAAGGTTTCCGCATCCTCAAAGGTGGCGAAGGCGCAATAGTCAAATTCCGAGGCGGAGGACAGAATCTCCAGATAGCGCTTGATATATGCGGCCCAGCCGCGCACCTGGAAGCGCAGCTCCCGGACGACGTCCAGCTCGGCAAAATAGCGCGGAATGCTGCCCGCAAGCTGCTCGCGGCTCTGCTGCACCTGACTGCTGGCGGCCATTTCCGCAAAGAGCTGCAACAGCTTGCAGTCCTTGTCGGAGAAAGAGTACTGGCGCTTGCTGTCCACGCACAGCGCACCGCCGCTGCCCACGGGCACGCCCATGAACGCCTTGATGGCCCCGGCATCCTCATCCCTGTAATAGCCCAGCACCCCCGGGCGCTGCTCCACATTGTCCACCAGCATGGGCTTGCGGTTGCGGACTATCCAGCCCACAAGGCCCTTGCCGGGCGCAATGGATGCGCCGGGGACGATTCTGTCGCCCAAGCTGAAGAAGGATGCCAGCGTTGCGCCCTCCACGCCGTCTTCAGGCAGGAAAAGCACCGCGGAATAGGCGTCGAACACGCTGCACACAATGCGCAGGAGCTGATTTTCCACAGAAATTGTTTTCATAGTCAGGACTCGGAAAGATAAAAGAGTCAGGCTTCCCCAAAACATTTGAAACCTATCAAATGCGCCCCCGCTCCGCAAGCATCTTCTGCCCCGCATGCCGTTTCCGCGCCGTTGTGACTTGACAGGGAGGCATTCAGGAGTAAATTTCAGAGAATTGCACAGACTGAAAAACACACGGACGGGCGGCGGCGATGGGCATGGCATGGCAAGCAGTCTTCTCTCAGAACGGGCTCCCCTGGCAGGACGAACAGTCTTTTTCGGACATGCCGCAGGTGCGCACCCTGCCGGAGCTCAAGGCATTTCTTGACGCCACGCACATACGCTTCTGCCTGGCCCGGCCCTATGCCGAACAGGAGCGCTATCCTCTGGTGGAGGCGCGCGAGCTGCTCCCCTCCTTTGACAACGACATGTGGGAATACAAGGACCTGCCCGGCTTTGCCATGGTGGCCTTTGCCCGTCAGCTGGACAATCTTTCGGAAGTTTTCCAGTATGACGCCCTGCATCCCCTGCTGCCCGCCCGGCAGCAAGGGCCCGCCTGCCTCCTGGAAACGCAGGTGGCGGCGCAGAATGCCCAGACCATTGCCGACCGCCTGCCCCGCGTGCTGCATGACCGCTTCCGTCAGCGCTTCTCCTCGTGCGATTCCTCCGATCTGCGCTATTATCCCGCGCTGCTGCCCTATCTGCTGCAAATGGATCGTGCGCAGGTCATGGCGCTGGCCCCGGACGGCTGCTTCCACCTCGCCGGCGTCTTTGCCTCCTTCCCCGCGGACATAGACAGCGAGCTCAAGCGCTTCGGCATGCGCATTGGCAAATTTGTGTACGGCGACAACGAGCGTTACGAGCGCAACCGCATGTTTGTCTACCAGTACCTCATGGAGCTGTACGGCTTTCCCATTGTCTCGGAGCGGCGCACCTCCAGCGCCCTGTTTGCCCGCAAGCTGCACAAGATGGGAGAGCGCTTCCTGCTGCGCGTCCTGGGGCAGACGGATCGCACCATTACCACATACATATCCAATGGCGAAAACCGCCGCTATCCTCTGGTGGAGAAAATCGCGCTGGTCAGCGTGGACAAGGATCAGGAAGAAGCGCTGCGCATCATCAGCGAAGGCGGGTATTTTCTTGACCCCGAACGGCGCGTTGTCATCATCCGCATCACCTACCGCCAGCATGCCTTTTCCGCCAGCAACGTGCGGCAGGATCGCGCCCTCTCCGTAGCCTCGCAGGAAATTCTGCATCCGCTGACCGGCAGGCCCCTCCACGGCCTGAACATCATCAAGGATACGACCAACATGCTGCTGCGCCTCAGCGACATTGTGCGCGGCGAGCACACGGGGCGCATCATCTACAGGCGCAACGAGGTGGTGGAAAACACGGACAGCGATGAAAAGCGCCTCAAGTTCCTGTACGCCTGGCTCACCAAGCACCAGCGGCGCATCATCAGCTACAGCAGCGAGTTTTTTAACGGCGTCAAGCAGGTCGTCAGCTCCTATCTGTATTCGCCTGACAACGACGAGGCCTTTGAAAGCCTGCGGGAGCTGCACCGCGATGTCTGCATGCGCTTCAGCTACATCCAGCAGGCGCGCAAGATACGTATGCTGGAAGACCTGCGCCAGCGCCAGAACAGAAATGGACGCATTACCTATCTGTGCATGATGCGCGAGGCCACCGCCCTGCTCAAGGACCTGAGCTTTGACATCTCCACCTACTTTCCCTCGCTGGTGGATGCCATCATTGCCGCCGCCGAGGCCATTCTTGCCGACCGCTATCTGGTTCGCACCTATATCGAGATTCCAGAAGAAAGACTGACCCGCAACGGGCAGGAGATACGCAAGCACTACGGCCGCATCGTCTCCCTGCTGGACAGCTTCAAGGCTGTGCGCAAGTCCCGTTCCTCCAGTGAAAAATAGCGCGGCTCTCCGGGGCCGCGTGCAACTGTCTGTTAAGAGGCTGCCATGAATACATTTTATCTGCCCCCCGAGTCCTGGGGAGAACGCTGCTCCCTCCCCCCGCAGGAAGCCCGGCATCTGGCGCTGGTCCTGCGCATGCGGCCCGGCGCACAGGTGCGCGTGCTGGACGGCGCGGGCCGCGAAGGACTGTTCACCATCGTGGAAGCAGGACGGAAAGGCGTCGTTCTGGCGCTGGATTCCGAAACATTCCACCCACAGCCCGCGGCGCGCGCCATCATGGCGCTGGCCTTCAGCAAGGCGGGACGCCGGAGCTTCTTCCTGGAAAAGGCGGCCGAGCTGGGCGCTGCCGAACTGTGGCTGTGGCAGAGCGATCACAGCCAGGGCAGGATGCCTGCCGATGCGGCCGAGGGCTGGCAGGGGCAGCTTGTGGCCGGCATGAAGCAGAGCGGCAATCCGTGGCTGCCGCAGATACGTTCCTTCCCGCAGGGCGTGGACGCCATGATTGAGGCCGCTTCCTGCGCGGACTGGCGCATGCTGCCGTGGGAACAGCAGCATGACGTGCCCATGCTCACGCCGGAGCTGGCCGGCAGGCCCGGCACCACAGTCTATGTCATCGGCCCCGAAGGAGGCTTTTCCGACAGGGAAATCACCCGCATGCGCGACAGCGGCTTCCAGCCTGTCAGCTTCGGCAGGCGCGTGCTGCGCTGCGAGACGGCGGCCACGCTCTGCCTTGGCATCCACTGGTGGGCCAGCCAGCAGCCGGGGCGCTGAGATGGGAAAGACGCCTCTTCCCGGCATGACGCCGCAGCCGCCCCTGCCCGAACGCCTGCGCCCCGAAGATTTCGAACTCTACGTGGGGCAGGGCCATCTGCGCGACAGGCTGCTCTCCCTGCTGGAATCCAGCCGGCTGCCCAGCGTTCTGCTCTTCGGCCCGCCCGGCTGCGGCAAGTCCACGCTGGCCCTGCTGCTGGCCAGGCACAGCGGCCGGCCCTATCTGCGCCTGAGCGCGCCGGAAGCCGGCCTTCAGCAGCTTCGCCGTTCCCTGGCAGGCGTGGAAGTGCTTATTCTGGACGAGCTGCACCGCTTCTCCAAGGCGCAGCAGGACTTTTTTCTGCCGCTGGTGGAATCCGGCGAGCTGACGCTGCTGGCAACCACCACGGAAAATCCTTCCTTCAGCATTACGCCCCAGCTGCTTTCCCGCATGCACGTCCTGCGCCTGCGGCCGCTGGAAAAAGAGGAGCTGCTGGAGCTGGCCAGACGCGGCGCGCGGCAGGAAGGCGTGGAGCTGGCCGACGGCGCGTTGGAGCTGCTGGCGTCTGCGGCCCGCGGCGATGCCCGTACCCTGCTCAATCTGGTGGAATATGTCTGCAATCTGCCGGAAAAGCGCCGCACGCCGGAGGAGCTTCCGCACAATCTGCCCGAAACCCTGCTGCGCCATGACAGGGACGGAGACAGCCATTACGAACTGGCATCGGCACTGATCAAATCCATACGCGGCAGCGACGTGGACGCGGCCCTCTATTATCTGGCCTGCCTGCTGGAAGGAGGCGAGGACCCGCGCTTCATCTGCCGCCGCCTGATCCTTTCCGCCTCGGAAGATGTGGGCCTGGCAGATCCGCAGGCCCTGCCGCTGGCTGTTGCCTGCCAGCAGGCCGTGGAATTTGTGGGCATGCCCGAAGGCTTCATTCCTCTGGCGGAAACGGTGGTCTATCTGGCCCTGGCCCGCAAGAGCAACTCCACCTATGCGGCCTACATCAATGCTGTGCGGGAGATACGCCTGAACGGCAGGAAGCCTGTGCCCGCACATCTGCGCAATGCCGTGACCAAACAGCAGAAGGAATGGGGATACGGCAAGGGATACAAATACCCGCACGCCTTCCCCGAGGGCTGGACGCGGCAGCAGCACCTCCCCGATGAGGTGGAGGGCAGGCGGTTCTATTTTCCCAGAGAGAACGGCGATGAGCCCCGCCGTACCCAGTGGTGGCGCAAACTGTACAACATAAAACATGGTGAGGAACAATGAGCAACGAACTCTGCACTCTGCCTTCGCACATGCTGCGGGGCACGGAATATCACAGCCCCGCGCGGGAGGCTTCCGTTTTCTCAAGCTGTTTTCCCAGCCTCTCGGCCTATTCCGGCATGCTGTTCGTGGCGCTGAAACTGTATGTTCAGGCCAGGCTCGGCCGCTGCTCCGATCTGGCATGGATGCGCGCCTCCGAAGGCATCTTCCGCCATCTGGAGCGGGTGGGCTGTCGCATCCATATCGAGGGATTGGAGCATATCGGCGCCACCCGGGAGGCCTGCATCTTTGTGGGAAACCACATGAGCACGCTGGATGCCTTTGGTCTGCCGGCCATCATCCGTCCCTTCCGTCCTGTCACGCCCGTCGTCAAGCGCAGTCTCACCACCATGCCCCTGTTCGCGCCCATCATGAATTCCCGCGATCCCATCGCCGTGGATCGTGAAAACCCGCGCGCGGACTTTACGACAGTCATGGAAGGCGGACTGGAACGTCTGAACAGGGGCATTTCCATCATCGTCTTTCCGCAGAGCACACGCTCCCTGACCTTTGATCCGCGCAAGTTCAACAGCATCGGCGTGAAGCTTGCCAAGCATGCCGGCGTGCCCATCATTCCCATGGCGCTCAAGACCGATGCCTGGGGACAGGGAGGCGCCGTCAAGGACCTGGGGCCCATCCGCCCTGAAAAAACCGTGCACATCCGCTTCGGCGCCCCCATCCATGTGCGCGGGCAGGGCAAGGAGGAGCAGGCACGAATCTGCGATTTCATTCAAGGCTCGCTGGAAGAATGGACGCCCGGGGCCGCACGCTGACGCGCCGTGCTTCCCCCGTGATATGCAGACGGCCCCGGCGCACATGCGGCGGGGCCGTTGGTACTGCCTCAGGCAGGCATCAGGCGCATGGCAAATCTGTCTGCAACACCGTGCCATCCGTGGACAGGAATACTTCCACGGGCCTTTCATGCGAAGAAAACTGCATGGGGGACAGCACCGCCGCGTAGCTCCCGGCATTTGTCATGATGACGCAGTCACCGCATTCCACATGCGGCAGCAATATATCCTCCGCAATGATGTCCGCCGTCGTGCAGAGGTCCCCGGCCAGCGTGACGCGCTCCACGGGAGCATCCATGTCAAGAGTGAAAAACTGACAGGCGTCAACGCAGGTGAACAGTGGCTCGGCGGCCGATGGGAGGCCCCGCGACCAGCGCGACGCCAGCCGCGCCAGCGATGGCCGCAGAAAGCCGTTGAGCGTGTTCCGCAGAATGATATATGTGATGCCACGGGAAATCTTGCGATCCACGACTGATGCGACATACAGCCCGCTGGCGCACACCGCGTACCTGCCGACCTCGATGAGGCATGCCGTGCGCGGATGCGCCGTCTGAAATCCGCGCAGCTCCTCCCGCAGCGCTGCGCCCAGCGCTGCCAGGTTCAGCGGGGTATCCTGGACGGCATAGCGCACTCCCATCCCAGACCCCATATTGACATACTCCAGACCACCGCAGACAGCGGAGAATTTTTCCGCGAGGCGGAACATTCTTCGGTAGTAGGCGGCGAGTACATCCGCCTGCAATTCCTGGCTCCGCAGGTGCACATGAATGCCCGTGACGCGGATATTCGGGCAGTCATTGCCGCGCAGAAACGCAAGCGCCTGCTCCTCGTCAATGCCGAACTTTGATGGCAGACCGCCGTCGCCATGAAAGGTGAAGTCAGGATTGATGCGCATCCCGACAGCGACAGGCATGTTCATCTCCGCGGCGACATTCTGGATGCGCCTCAGCTCTTCAATACTGTCCGCCACCAGCACAGCCTGACGTATTGTCCGCGCTATGTCCGACCGCATCTTTCCGGGTGATGAATAGAGGATGCGATCTTTCGGCACACCCGCAGCGCGCGCCATACGCACCTCGGCCGCACTGGCGGCATCCGCGCCCAGTCCCCGTGCGAAGATGCTGCGCAGCACATGCGGGTTCGCATTGCACTTTATGGAGTATAGAAAATCGATCTGCGGAAAATGCGATGCCAGGCAATCCACGCTCTCATGAATGCGACGCTCATCGTACAGATAGAAGCTGCCGTGCCGCTTCACCTGCTGTCTTATGACATCCCGCATGCGCGCATCCAGCCGCATGGCTGTGCCAGTCATCGCTTTCCCTCCCGGCATTCCGTGCATCATGCACGATACAGGCCGGCGGAACCACAGTCCCTGCCGGCCTTTCCTCGCGTTATTGCAGAATTGCCTTGAGACGCGGCATATTCTTCACAAACTGCAAGGCCATGCGGAGCTGGTTGTCGCGGGCAAGCTGCTCCCTGGCTTCCTGATGTCCGTCCCGGGCCTTCCTGTCTTCCCTGCCGGTGCCGCGCTTTTCGGCATCGCCTTTCAGATGGCGATCCAGGTCCTTTTCACGCACGGTCAGGTAGGGAGAATCCTCCTGATCCCTGGCCGGCGCCTCAAAGGGCACTTCAATGTCCGGCGTAATGCCCTCGGCCTGAATGGAGACGCCGCTGGGCGTGTAGTAGCGGGCAATGGTCAGCTTCAGGGCGGAGCCGTCCGCCATGGGGATAATATTCTGTACCGAGCCCTTGCCAAAGGTACGCTCGCCCAGAATGAGGGCGCGCTTCTGATCGCGCAGGGCGCCGGCCACAATTTCCGAAGCGGAGGCGGAACCGGCATTGACCAGCGCCACCATGGGCTGGCTGATGAGGTCGCCGCTGTCGCGCGTGGCCCTGAACACACGTTCGGAGTCCTCTTCCCTGCCCCGAATGGAGACGATCTTTCCCTCATTCAGGAATACGTCGGACACTCCCACGGCCTGATCCAGCAGCCCGCCGGGATTGTTGCGCAAATCAAGCACAAGGCCCTTGATGCCGCCCTTGCTTTCCTTCTGCGCGGCCCTGACGGCATCCTTCAGATCCTGCGTGGTCTTTTCCGAAAAGCGTGTCAGGCGAATCCAGTAATAGCCGTCTTCCAGCTTGCGGGACTTGACGCTCACCAGCGGGATGGCATCGCGCACAATGGCGACCTTCTTCGGTTCCGCCGCGCCGGCGTGCAAAATGGTCAGTACCACTTCCGTTCCCTTGGGCCCGCGGATGCGCGACACCACTTCCTGAAGGGAAATCTCCATGGCCGGCTTGCCGTCAATGGCCAGAATGCTGTCGCCGGCCTTCAGGCCCGCCTTGTAGGCCGGAGTGTCCTCAATGGGCGTGACCACCTTAACGGTATTGTTCTCCATGGTGATCTCAATGCCTATGCCGAAGAATTCGCCGGAGGTCGTCTCCTGCATCTCCTTGTATTCCTGCGCATTCATGTAGGTGGAATGCGCATCCAGATTCTCCAGCATGCCCTTGATGGCGCCGTTGATCAAATCCTCCCGCTTGGTCTCGGTGACATAATGGCGCTCCACCAAGTCCATGACCTGGCTGAAGCGCCTCAGTGCATCCAGGTCTTTGGAGGCCGACGCCGGCATGGCGCAGGAGCAGGTCAGCAGCAGGGACAGAGCGAGCACGGGGATAGTACGCATAGGGAAAAGTCCTCCGAAAAAAAGCGCGCCCTCCTCCGCAGGGAGGGGCGGGCGCTGGGCTGTGGCGGCACAGAAGCCCTCGCGGCGGGGGCCACCGCAGGCGGGCATCTTCACAAGGCACTCTGGCAGCATGGACGGCAGGCGGGGCGGGCGCCCTAGGCAATCAGTCCCGCGTTGCGCTCAATGAGGCTCACAGTCGTGGCAACCTGCCTTCCCACGCGGGATTCGTTGGAAATCTCGCGCTCTATGGACGTAATGCCCTTGATGACGGTGGAATGGCGGCGGTTGAACTTGTCGCCAATCTGCTGAAGAGAGAGCTCCGTATGCTTGCGGGCCAGATAGTAGATGGTGTTGCGGCCCAGCACGCATTCGGCGCGACGGCTCCGGGAGCAGAGCTGATGCTCCTTCAGGCCGAAGCTCTCGCAGACAAGACGGATGATGGTCTCAAAGCTCAGCCCGCATTCCATCTGCGCATACTGCCCGAGCACATCCCACGCCATGTCCAGGCTGATGGAGCGGTTCAGCAGACGCGCCTTGAAGACCAGCGAGTTCAGACAGCTTTCCATCTGGCGCACATCATCGCTCAGGCGGTCGGCCAGCAGGTCGGTAACATCGGCCGGCAGCATGACCTGATGCACCCGCGCCTTGTTTTCCAGAATGGCGCGGCGCATGTCTGCCGTGGGCTTGACCATGCTGGTCATGAGGCCGGAGCAGAAATGGGACACCAGCTGCGAGTCCACCTTGCGCAGCTCGCGCGGAGAGAACGAGGACGTGAGCACCACCCTCCCCCCGCGATCCTGCAGGTACTTGACCGTGGACAGCACATGCTCCTGCATGCGCTCCTTGCCCTGAAGAAAATGTACATCCTCCAGCAGCAGCACATCCAGATCGCGCAGACGGCCCTTGAATGTTTCCAGATCGTTCTGGCGCATGGCCGCAACAAAGCGCGAGGCAAATTCTTCGGCAGTCAGGTAGCCCACATGCTCGCACCCGCGTTCCGCCGAAACGGCCTGCCCCACGGCCTGCGCCAGATGCGTCTTGCCCAGGCCGGAGGGGGCGCTGACAAAGAGCGTTTCCACACAGCCGTGCCGGCACAGGTCCTTGGCCCCGGCCACGGCCATTTCGTTGCTTGGCCCCACGACAAAACCGTCAAAATCATACCGCCAGCCGCGGGCGGAAGAGCGGATGAGCGGCGCGCCCGCCGTGGAAATGGGCAGGCTCTGCTGCACCATCTGCGGCGCGGCGGCCGGAGCCTCGCGGGCAGCGCTCTGGCGGGATGCGGCCGAAGCCTGCGGCATGGCAGGGGGCACGGCATCCAGCAGGGAAGGGCCGGAGGAAGAGACATGGGAGCGGGCTGGACGGGGCGCCGGCTTGCCGGTGCGCACCTCCACGTCCACGGCCTGTCCGTCAGTGCCGAGCACGGCGGCGGCCGCGGCGCGGATGGGCTCCATCAGGCGGTTGCGAATCCAGGTGGTTGCGTAGCCGTTGGGTGTCGTCAGCACAAGCCTGTGATCCTGCACCTCGGCGGCAAGAGGTGCTATCCACACCTTGAAACAGCCGGATTCAAGTGTGCTCTGAAGATGCCGTGATATTTCTGCCCAGTGTGCTGTCATGCGAACCTTATGGCGAACGGCGAGCGAGCGGGGGCGCTGACGCGCAAGGCCGCTCCACCAAAAAGCCGTCCGACTCTGATTATTACTCCGGAAATCCCCAAACACCGTCCGTATGAAACGGCATCTCCCCCCGCAGGAAAGGCCCCGCGCAGATTTGCATCATACCACGGGAGTCCTGACGATAGCCATTCGCGGCCAATCCCGCAAGCAAAAAATGCCATTCATTCCGGGGGGGACAAAAATCCCGCGGCGGGCGGCCCTTCTCAGCGCATCAGCATGCCCATGTGCGCATAGGCCTTTCCCGTGGCCATGCGCCCGCGCGAGGTGCGCTTCAGGAAGCCGTTCTGGATGAGATAGGGCTCGTAAATGTCCTCAATGGTGCGCACTTCCTCCGAACAGGCCGCGGCCAGGGCCTTCAGGCCCACAGGCCCGCCGCCGTACTGGCTGATGACGACTTCCAGAATCTGGCGATCCATCTGATCCAGCCCGTGGCTGTCCACATCCAGACGCTGCATGGCGGCGGCAACTTCCTCCACGCCTATGGACGCCGTGCCGTTCATCTGGGCAAAGTCGCGCACCCGGCGCAGCAGGCGGTTGGCAATGCGCGGCGTGCCGCGCGAACGGCGGCCCACCTCCAGCGCCCCCTGCGGCGTCAGGGAAATGTGCAGAATGCCGGCCGTGCGCTGGACAATGCGGGCCAGCTCCTCCGGCGTATAAAATTCCACCCGCGCAACAATGCCGAAGCGATCGCGCAGGGGATTGGAAATCAGCCCCATGCGCGTGGTAGCCCCCACCAGCGTGAAGGGTTCCAGATCAATCTTTACCGTGCGCGCCGCGGGGCCCTGCCCGATGACCAGATCAAGCTGGAAATCCTCCATGGCAGGATACAGCACCTCTTCCACCGTCATGGGCATGCGGTGAATCTCATCCACGAACAAGATGTCATGGCGCGACAGATTGGTCAGAATGGCGGCCAGATCGCCGCTCCGCTCCAGCACAGGGCCGGAAGTGCTGACCAGCCCCACCCCCAGCTCTTCCGCCATAATCCGGGCCAGCGTCGTCTTGCCCAGACCGGGACTGCCGCAAAACAGCGTGTGATCCAGCGCCCTGCCGCGCTCTCTGGCCGCCGCCAGATACACGCGCAGATTGTCGCGCAGCTTGTCCTGCCCGATAAATTCATCCAGGGCGCGCGGACGGATGGAATCCTCCGCCCTGGCGGCCGCCTCGTGCAGCGCCGCCAGCTCCATTGCCTCTCTGTCCGGCATCTACTTTCCTTTCGCCATGAGTTTCAGCGCGCCGCGCAGCAGACCTGTCACATCCAGCGAAGGGTCCTCGCGCAGCAGGCCGCGCAGCACGGGAGCCGCTTCCGCCTCGCCATATCCCAGATTGCCTAGAGCGTCCAGCGCATCCCGGAAGAGAGCGCCCGGCGCGCCGTCGGCCAGAACCTCGGCCTGCGGCTCCGCTTCCGTCTTGAGCCTGTACTTCAGTTCCAGAAAGATGTGCTGCGCCGTCTTCTTGCCAATGCCGGAAACTTTGGTGAGCATCTCCACATTGTCCTCCGCCACCAGCCGGCGCAGCTCATCCGGGCGGAACGTGCCCAGTATGGCCAGCGCCGTGCGCGCGCCCACTCTGGAAATCCCCACCAGCACTTCAAAGGTCTGCCGTTCTTCCCACGTGGCAAAGCCGAAAAGCTCCAGCGCGTCCTCCCGCACGGCCAGCGACGTGTACAGGCAGACCTGGCCGCCGCAGGCAGGCAGTCCCTGCATGGTGTGCACGGGCAGGGCCACCTCATAGCCCACGCCGCCGGCAGTGAGCACAAGGGCGGAGCCGCCCCAGACCCGCATCAGTCTTCCCTCAATATATGCAATCATCGCCTTACCTCATCCGCCAATGCGCGACATTCCCTTGGCGGCCACCGCGTTTCCCCGGCGCGCCCGCAGCAGTTCCGCGCCCAGCGGCTTGTCCTGGCAGGCCAGTTCCATGACCCGGGCCACGGCGGCGTCCCCCAGTCTGGGATGGCGCAGCAGGCCACGCAGACCGTATTCCCTGTCCGCATAGAGGCAGGTGCGCAGGCGGCCGTCCGGCGTAACGCGCAGACGGTTGCAGGTGGCGCAGAAGTGATTGCTCAGCGGCGAAATGACGCCGAAGCGTCCCCTGCCGCCCGCAATGGAAAACATGCGGGCCGGGCCGCCCTCCTCGCGCATGCGTTCTGCCGGCGTCAGCGCTGCCAGCCGGTTCGCCCGGCGCAGGATGTCCGAGGCGGGCCAGAAGAAGTCCGGCGACCAGCAGGTCTCGCTGCCCATGGGCATGAACTCTATGAAGCGCACATCCACCGGCATGTCCCGGGCCAGACGCAGAAATTCCGGCAGGTCATCCTCGTTGACGCCGCGCATGGCCACGGCATTGATCTTCACGCGCAGGCCGGCCGTCACCAGCCCTTCCAGCACGCCCAGCACCTCCGCCAGCATGTCCCTTCCGGTGATGCGCGCAAAGCGGGCCGCGTCAAATGTGTCCAGCGACAGGTTCACGGCATTGACGCCCATGCGGGCCAGCGTGGCTTCCTCGCCGCGCAGCAGGGTTCCGTTGGTGGTCACGCGCAGGTCGATGTGCGGAAATTCCGCCCGAATCATGCCAAGGAATGCCATGCAGCCACGCCGCGCGAAAGGCTCGCCCCCGGTCAGGCGCACCTTCTCCACGCCGCGCGCCACGGAAAGACGCACCAGACGCAGCAGCTCCTCGTAACGCAGGATGTTGTCGTGCGGGATGTCATGCGCGCGGGCATCGCTGCGGCAGTACAGACAGCGCAGGTTGCAGCGATCCGTCACGGAAAGGCGCAGATAGCGCACCGTGCGCCCTCGGGCGTCAGCAAGAAATGATGTGCCCATAAGCCCTCCGGCCATGTTGCCAAGCATGCTGTTACGCAGTACAAGCATTGCATGAAAAAGATTTTCTGCCTGACGGCCTGCTGCATCCCGCTGTGTACGGCCGGCGCGGCCTTCGCCTGGGAAGGTTTTGACGCCGCCACCACGGCGCTTGTGGAGGTAACGCCCGCCCTGCTGCCCGCACGCGGCGATACCGTGGAAGTGCGGGACATGGAAACTGAAGACGTGACTTCCTGCCGCGTGGCGCGGGTGGATCATAATACCCGCACCGTGGAGCTGGTGCTCATCGCGCCGGACGGCACGCACCGCATTCTGGTCATGGAGCAGCCGTAGCCCTCCGGGCCGCAACGCAGCCCGGAAGCGGCGGGAAGAACGCCTAGGGCTTTTCCTTCTCAAAGCCGGGCAGCACGAAGCTGGTTTCTTCGGCCCGGCCCTGTCCCTTGGGGCATTCCGGCTGAAGATGGCATATTTCGCAGGCGCCCTTGAAGGGATAGTGCGTCACCACGGCATAGCGGCGCACAAGGGTGGGTTCGCAGTCGCGGTAGGGCACGCCCAGCTCCTCCAGCGCGGCGCGCAGGGCCTCCGTGGGGCGCGGTGCGGGAGCGCAGCCGGCATCCGCTACATCGGGCAGCACTTCCTGCACGGCGCTCATGCAGAGCAGCTGCGCCAGCACGTTATCCTGATAGCCGTCCGTGGGAGAGCGCTCCCACGAGGCGTCCACGTCTTCCTCCACCTGCGCCGACAGCGCCACCAGCAGATACTTGATCTTGCCCGTGTCCACGATCTTTGCGGTCAGCTCCGGCATCCAGCGCTCCCACAGGCGGCACAGACGCTCCAGCACGGCCCCGCCCAGACGGGTTTCCTGCGTCATGACAAGGAACTGCTCCATGTCGAAATAGGGGGTCAGCTTCAATTCTTCCACGGTATATGCACTGCTCACGGGAGGCTCCTGTTTCTGCTTGAAGTTTTGCGGCCGGACATGCGCGGACACGCGGCCCCTAGTGTACCCGAGCGTGCCGCCACGTCAAGGGCCGGCCCGGCATTTCCGCCTTTACAAGCGCCCCTCACTTTCGTATCGTACTGTGCTGAAAAGGAGATGGCATGAGCAGGAACACGCATCCCCCGAAGATACGCTACGAGTATGAATCCGCGCCTGAAGCCCGCTTGCAGTACGCGCACGGCGTCTGGGGCGGCATCAACCCGCAGGGCGAGATTGAAATGAACTTCTACCTGGAAAGCGACAAAATCCCCCCCTACTCTGAACGCATTATCAGCCCCGACGGCAGCTTCGGTCATGAGACAGTTCCGGATGACGAGGGCATGCGCGTGGTCACGCGGCACATCCATGCCAAGGTGCTCATGAACGTGCAGACCGCCCGCGCCGTGCTGGACTGGCTGGGGGACAAGGTGGACATGCTGGAGATGGAAGAGGCTCCGGGCATGCTCTATGGCGGGGATGCCGGAGTGGAGCAGTAGCCATGCCGCGCGCATACCATGTCATCACCTTCGGCTGCCAGATGAATGTCAACGACTCCGACTGGCTGGCCCGCTCGCTGGAGCAGCGCGGCTTCGTCTCCGGAGAGCTGGCCGACGCGGATGTCGTCATCCTCAATACCTGCTCCGTGCGCGACAAGCCGGAGCAGAAGGTCTACAGCGCGCTGGGGCGCGTGCGCCAGGTCACGCGCGGACGGGCCTCCGTGCTTGTGGTCGTGGCCGGCTGCGTGGCCCAGCAGATCGGCTCCGGCTTTTTCGGCCGCTTTCCCCAGGTGCGGCTGGTGGTGGGCTCCGACGGCATGGCGCAGGCCCCCGACGCCATTGAGCGCCTGCTTGACCAGCCGGGCATGCGGCTCTGCCTCACTGATTTTTCCACGTCCTATCCTGAGCGCGACTGCGCGCTGGGCGGCGGGCAGACCCCGGCCTCGGCCTATGTGAACATCATGCAGGGCTGCGACAACTTCTGCGCCTACTGCATCGTCCCCTACACGCGGGGCCGCCAGAAGTCCCGCCGGCGCGAGGCCGTGCTGGCGGAATGCCGCGAGGCGCTGGCCCACGGCACGCGCGAAATCACCCTGCTGGGCCAGAACGTCAACTCCTACGGACAGGACAAGTGCGGCGACGGCACAACCTTTCCCCGGCTTCTGCGCGACGTTGCCGCCCTGCCCGGGCTGGAGCGCCTGCGCTTCGTAACGCCGCATCCCAAGGACATCTCCCCCGATGTCATCGCGGCCTTTGGCGAGCTGCCGAACCTCTGTCCGCGCCTGCATCTTCCCCTTCAGGCCGGCTCGGATCGCGTGCTGTGCCGCATGGGCCGCAAGTATGACAGCGCAAAGTTTCTGCGTATTGTGGAAGACCTCCGCGCAGCCCGCCCGGATATCGCCCTGTCCACGGATCTCATCGTGGGCTTTCCCGGCGAGACGGAGGAGGATTTTCAGGAGACGCTGCGCGTCATGCGCGAGGCCGGCTTCATGTCATCCTTCTCCTTCTGCTATTCCGACCGCCCCGGTGCGCGCGCCGCGCTCTTTCCCGACAAGATCGCGCCGGACGTGCAGCAGGATCGCCTTTCCCGCCTCCAGGCCCTTCAGGACGAGCTGGGCGCCGCATGGCTGGCCACGCGCGTTGGCCAGCAGGCTGTCATCATGCTGGAGGAAGCCAGCCGCAAGGATGCCGGCGAGGGAGAAAGCTGGCAGGGCCGGGACATCTACGGCGCGGCGATAAACGTCATCCTGCCCGCGGGAGCCGGCAAACCTGGCCTTTTCCTGCCCGTGCGCATCACCGCCGCCAAGAAGCACAGCCTGAATGGCGAGCCTGCGGGGAACCCCTCATGAGCGGCCGGCATATTGTCATGGAAATGACGGGCCTCGCGCTGGACCCGGAAGAAAAAACTCCCGTAGCCACGCTGCGCGAAGCGGGAGGCCAGCGCACGCTGTCCCTGTGGATCGGCCCGCTGGAGGCCATGAGCCTTTCCCTTGCGCGCGGCCGGCAGCCCCAGCCCCTGCCGCTGACCCACGTGCTCATGCTGCGGCTGGTCAATGCGCTCCGCGCCCGCCTGCTCGCCGTGGAGCTGGGCCCGATTCGCGAGGGCGTCCTCTGCGCCTCTCTGCTCATGGAAAGCGAGGATGGGGACTTCCGCATGGAATGCCGCCCTGCCGATGCGCTGACGCTGGCCCTGCATGCCTCCGTGCCCATCCATGCCGATGCGGAGCTCCTGCAGCAGGCGGAGCACATCCGCTCGCACGTCGTCCCCGGGCAGGGCGCCAGTGCGCTGGTCACTACCTCCGGCATGCCGCTGCGGCTGGATCATGCCGCCGCGCCCCAGCCCTCCGTCACCACGGCCGCCGGCCGGGACGAGCGGGACTGGGAGGACATGCTGCGCCGCATGAATCCCATTTCATCGCGCAGGAACTGAGTGCGAGGGCCATGCCCGTCACCTGTGATCCGCCCGCGGGAAATGCCTGCGCACGGGCCGCGGTCGCGTCACGCCACCCTTTCCTCCCGCCCGCCGTCTCGCCGGGCAGTCCGACCATCCTGGTCATGCCCATGAGGGCTGCGTGCCGGCATCATGCCCCAATGCGTACAGCCCCGGCGGGCAGTCTGTGCAAATGGCGGATGCGGAGTGAATAGCAGCACATGGCGAAGCTCAGGGCGATGATGTAGGCCGTCCAGAAACCACGCGCGCCCAGCGCTGGGACAATCCAGTCCGTGTATGTCAGCACCCAGCCCAGCGGCAGGCCGATGAGCCAGTATGCCGTGCAGCTCACAAGAGAAATGACGCGCGTGTCGTTGTAGCCGCGCAGTACCCCCTGCCCTATGGTCTGCATGGCATCCACAATCTGATAGCAGGCCACATAGCCCAGCAGCGCAACCGCCAGATTCACCACGGCGGGCGTATCTCCGTAGACATACACGATTTCCTGCCGGAAACACAGGGTCAGCACGGCGCACAGCGCGGCGAACATGAAGCCCGTTGCCAGCGCCGTGCGTGCCGCCACACGCGCCGCCCCCGGCTTGCGTGCGCCAAGGCACCAGCCCACGCGGATGGCAACGGTAATGCTGAGCGACATGGGGAGCATGAAGATCATGGAGCTGTAGTTCAGGGCTACCTGATGTCCGGCCACCACCATGGCGCCCAGGGGTGCCAGCAGCAGCGCCGTCAGGGCAAAGAGGCACACTTCAAAGAACATGGCAAAGGCGCTGGGTACCCCCAGCCGCATCACGCGCCCCAGCAGAGGCCAGTCCACGCGAAAGTTCCGCCAGAGCGGCGCGAACAGCGGGCCCATGCGCCGGAACTCGCCTTCCCGCGCCGCATAGACAAGCATGGCCAGGCACATGCACCAGTAGCAGATGGCCGAGGCAATGCCGCAGCCCACGGCCCCCAGCACGGGCAGGCCGCATTTGCCGAAGATAAGCACATAGTTGGCGGGAACATTGCACGCCAGCCCGATCAGCCCGATGATCATGGCCGGGCGGGTATTGGCATGCCCTTCCGTCAGGCTGCGCACGCAGCTGAATATCAGCATGGCCGGAAAGCCCCACATGATGCTCCGCAAATAGCCGCCGGACAGGGCCGCCAGCTCCGGCTCCAGGCCAAACGCCCCCAGATGCCACGAGGCCGCGTAGAACAGCGCCAGAAAGAACGCGCTGAGCATCAGGGCCAGTATCATGCCCTGCCGCAGCAGGTGCACGGCCTTTTCCGGCTCCCGCGCCCCCACGTGCTGGGCCATCAGCGGCGTAAGCGGCAGCAGGCAGCCCAGCCCCAGCAGGAACAGCGGATTCCACACGGAGCAGGCAACCCCCACGGCGGCCATATCCAGTGCGCTGCACTGCCCCGTCATGACGTTGTCCACAAAGGCCATGCCCATCTGCGCCACCTGTGCAATGAGCACCGGCACGCCAAGGCGCACCAGATGGCGCAGCTCCCCGCCAGAAAAAAAGATATGCCGCCACTGTGAAGCAGCCATGTTCTCTCCTTGCGCCGCGCGGCGGCGCGCTGTTCAGAGGATGCGTCGTTCAGCCGGGACAGCGGAACTGCGCGCGCCGGACTCCGCTTCAGGCAAAAACGCCGATTCTCCCGCATGGGGCGGGAAAACCGGCGGCACTGGCGGCAGCGCGGCGACGCCTACAGGAAGAGGCCCCCGTCAGGAATGCGTCTGCCCAGCGTGGCGGCAGCCTTCTCCACCATGCGCGTGATGGCCTCGCGGCCTGGCGCGCCCAGGTCCACGGAAAACTCCGTCACAAAGGTTCTGATGTGCGCGGCGGTCACATCTTCGGAAAGTTCCTGCGCATGGGTGCGGATAAACTCCCTGCTGTCCTGCGGGCAGGCATTGGCATGGAGCACGCTGGCCCTGATGGCCTCCTGCACCCCCAGCGCCACCTCGCGCGGCACATCCCGGCGCACGGCAATAGCACCCAGCGGCAGGGGGGCATGGAATGCCTCCTCCCACCACCGCCCCAGATCCAGCAGCTTCGTAAAGCCCTGCGCCTCATAGGTAAAGCGGCCCTCGTGAATGATCACCCCGCAGTCGGCCCGGCCTTCGCGCACCGCCGCCATGACGTCGCTGAACAGCATGGGCTCGCGCGGGCCGTGGAACTGGCCCGTCATGCCCAGCAGCATGTTGGCCGTTGTCCTTTCACCGGGAATGGCCACCCGCGCCGCGGCACGCTCCTGAGGAGACATGGGGCCGCGCGCAATGACCAGCGGGCCGCAGCCCCAGCCCAGCGCCGCCCCTGCGGACAGCAGGGCATATTTGTCCATGATGTACGGCACTACACCCAGGGAAAGCTTGGTCACTTCCAGCACGCCGCGCATGGCCAGCCCGTTCAGCTCCTCCACGTCCGCCATGTGCATGCGCACGGGCAGAGGAGGCGGGGTAATCCCTGCGAACAGCGCGTGAAAAATATAGGTATCATTGGGGCAGGAAGAAATGCCCATGCCAAGTGCGTTCATGCTGACCTCGCGAAAATACATGTCTGCGGGCGTGGAAGGGCGCTCCCTGTCACGGGAGCCGGAAAGTGCGCCGGGGGGGAAGCAGCATTCCGACCCTGGGGCAGACGGCCGCGGCAGAGGGCGCCGCCCGTCATGGCGTACATACTTTCTCTCCCGCCTATTGGCAAGCCTTCCGAAAGCGGGTATGCTTCCCCACGCCACGCAATGCGGGAGCACAGACCCGGCGGCAGGCCCGGCCTCCGCCTTCCCGCCGCATGGGCAACTCTATCACAGGACGCGCGCACCCTTGTCCGGACGCGCATCAGGAGCCGTCATGCTGGATGCCTCATACTACGCCACGCTTGGCCTTGGCGATATTTTTCATAAGGTTATGGCCGCAGAACGACTGTCCTTCGACGACGGACTGCGCCTTTCCGCCTGCCCGGACGTCACGGCCGTGGGCGCGCTGGCGCACCATGTCCGCACGCGCCTGCACGGCGACAGGGCCTTCTATGTGGTTAACCGCCACATCAACTATACCAACGTCTGCGTCAATGGCTGCACCTTCTGTGCCTACAGGCGCGATGACGAGAAGCAGCAGGGCGCCTTTGTCCTGAGCAAGGAGGACATCCTTGCCCGCGTGCGTGGCGAGGCGGAAAACCCGCTCCATCTGGACGAGCTTCATATTGTGGGCGGCTGCCACCCCAGCCTGCCGCTGGAATGGTTCGAGGACGTACTGCGCTCCGTGCGTGCGGAGCATCCCCGACTGGAAATCAAAGCCTTTACCTGCGTGGAAATCGCGCACTTTGCCAAACTGTCCGGCCTGTCCACGCTGGAGGTGCTTAAGCGCCTCAGGAAGGCCGGCCTCGTGATGATGCCCGGCGGCGGCGCGGAAATCTTTGCCGAAGAAACCCGCCGGAAAATCTGCCCCCACAAGGCCGATGCCGACACCTGGCTGCGCATTGCCGGCGAGGCGCACAGCCTTGGCATCAAGACCAACTGCACCATGCTCTTCGGGCACATTGAATCGCCGGAAGATCGCATAGACCATCTCTGCCGCCTGCGCGAGCAGCAGGACAGGAGCGGCGGCTTCACCTGCTTCATCCCTCTGCCCTTCCAGACGGAAAACAGCCGGCTTACGCTGCCGGAAGAGGCCGGCGCGCACGTGCGCGGGCTGGATCAGCTGCGCACCGTGGCCATCTGCCGTCTCATGCTGGACAATATTCCGCACATCAAGGCATACTGGATCATGCTGGGCGAAAAACTGGCCCAGGCGGCCCTGTGGCATGGCGCGGACGATCTGGATGGCACCATCGTGGAGGAAAAAATAGGCCACATGGCCGGGGCGCAGTCCGCCGCCGGTCTGACCATCCCCCAGCTGGAGCACATGATCCGGGAATCCGGCTTCACTCCCGTGCGCCGTACCGCCACTTTTGACACCATCGCGTGAGAGGCCGCGTCATGAGCATCTTCACCCCTTCCCATTCCCCTTTTTCCGAAGATCGGGACGTTCTGGAAGCTGCGGCGGCAGCCCGTGCCGGACAGCGTCTGAACCGTGCGCAGGCCGATGCCCTGTACTACAGGGCATCCCTGCATACGCTGGCGACGCTGGCCCACGGCATGCGTCTGCGCCTGCATCCCGAACCCGTGGTCACCTATGTGGGCGACCGCAACATCAACTACTCCAACGTCTGCGTCTGCGCCTGCCGCTTCTGCGCCTTCTTTCGCGCGCCGGACTCCGGCGAGGGCTATCTCATCACCCGCGAGGAAATGACGGAAAAAATCGAGGAAACCCTGCGCCTTGGCGGTACTCAGGTGCTGTTGCAGGGCGGGCATCATCCTGATCTGCCTTTTTCGTGGTACACGGAACTGCTGGCCTGGATGCGCGCAACATGGCCGTCTCTGCACATTCACGCCTTCTCGCCGCCGGAAATATTCTACTGGTCCAAGCTCTATGGCATGTCCGTGCCGGAAATTCTGCGCCAGCTCAAGGAGGCGGGACTGCATTCCCTGCCCGGCGGCGGTGCGGAAATCCTGCATACCGGCGTGCGCGCGCAGGTCTCTCCCAACAAGTGCACGGCGGAACAGTGGCTCGCGGTCATGGAGGAGGCCCACAAGCTGGGCCTGCGCACGACGGCGACCATGATGTTCGGACATGAAGAAAAACCGGAACACAGGCTGGATCATCTCTTTGCCGTGCGCGACACACAGGATCGCACGCACGGCTTCACGGCCTTCATTCCGTGGACCTTCCAGCCCGGGCACACCCGCATCGACGTGATTCCCCAGCCCGCCCCCGCCTATCTGCGCCTGCTGGCCGTCTCCCGTCTGGTGCTGGACAACATCCCGAATATCCAGTCCTCGTGGGTAACCATGGGGCCGCAGGTGGCCCAGCTGGCCCTCTTCTATGGCGCCAACGACTTCGGCTCCCTGATGATTGAGGAAAACGTGGTGGCCGCCGCCGGCTGTTCCTACCACCTGACCCGCAGGGAAATCCATCAAATCATCCGCGCCGCAGGCTTTACCCCTGTGCAGCGCACCATGGACTACACCCCCGTGAACCCGCAGCCGGATTTGTAAGGTGCACGCCGTGACCGCAGCAACACAGCTCCGCATGGGCCGCATCGGCTTTCTGAATGTCCTGCCCATCTACCATCCTCTTGAGGCGGGCATCCTGCCGCACGACTATGAAATCGTTGCCGGCCCGCCCGCCATTCTGAACAACATGATGGCGCGCGGCGAGCTGCATGTCTCGTCCTGCTCCTGCTTTGAATACGGAGCCCGCCCGGAGCGCTACTATCTCATTGATGATCTTTCCATTGGATCGCATGGTTCGGTCATGAGCGTACTGCTGCTGTCCCGGCGGCCTGTGGAGGAACTGGACGGAGAGACCATTCTCATCAGCGGCGAGACGCATACCTCCGTGGCCCTGCTGAAGCTACTGATGCTGGATCGCTACAGGCTGAACGTGCGCTTTGAAACCGGGCCGGTCACGCCTGCCCTGCGCGGCACCACGCCCCCCACGGCCTTTCTCGCCATCGGGGACGAGGCCCTGCGCCTGCGCAGTCATCCTGACTATCCCTTCCGCGTTGATCTGGCGGACGCATGGCGCGACTGGACAGGGCTTCCCTTCATCTTCGGCCTGTGGGTTGTGAGCAGGCAGGCAGCGGAGGCCGGGCTCTTCACGCCGGAGAACGATCCCGGCGTCCTCATGCGCGCCGGACGCGACTGGGGCCTGCGGCACATGGACGTCATCCTCGATCTTACGGGGCACGGCTGCCCCCTGAACCGCGACGAGCTGATCACCTACTACAGCAAGGGACTGACCTACTCCCTCGGTACGGAGGAGCAGCGCGGCCTGATGCTCTTCTATGAAAAACTGGCCGGACATGGCATGATCCCGCGCGTACCGGAACTGGCCTTCTTTTCGGCACGCTGACCATCCCCTTCCCCATGCGCGGACGGCCGAAGCCAGCCGGTCGTCCGCCGCACCGCCGAGGAGCCATAGCATGAGCATACACTGCTCCACCGCTGCCGGATCGACGTTTGACGTGACCGCCATGCCAGGTCAGACGCTGGCACAGGCCATCTGGCTGTCAGGGCGGACACCGGCGCCGCCTCTGTGTTCCGGCCTCGGCCACTGCGGACGCTGCCGGGTGCGCTTTCTTTCACCTGCGCCCGCGCCCCTGCCGGCGGAGGAAGACATCCTCAGCCCGGAAGAGCTCGCCGCGGGCTGGAGACTGGCCTGTCGACGGCAGGCCGCCGATCTGCCGGACTGCCGCATCCTTCTCCCCCCGCCGCCGGCACGCATGTCACGCATTCTGCACGCTCCCCTTTCCGGGAATACCGATGCTGCGCGCCCCGCGCCATCCGCCCTGCCGCCCCGCCGCGTTCCCACGGATGCGGCACCGCCTTGCTCCCGCGCCACCTCCGCGCAGGAAAGCGGCAAAGGCGTCCCCGCCTCCCCGGCAGGGACTTCTTCAGGCATCCCGCTCCGGCAGACGCCGCCCCGCCGCGAAACCATGCCGGCTGCCGGTGATACCCTGCTGCTGGCCGTAGACCTCGGCACCACAAGCCTGCACTGGCGGGCCGTGACGCCGCAGGGGAGCCGTGTGGCCGAAGGACATGAACTGAATCCCCAGATGGGCGCGGGTGCGGATGTCATGTCCAGACTGGCGCTGGCCAGGACTGCCCGGGGAGCGCACACCCTGGCCCTGCTTGTCCGCAGGCGGCTGGCGGGCATCATTTCCGGGCTTCCCGCGCCAGTTACGGAACTCTGCCTTGCCGCCAATACCGCCATGACGGACATCTTTCTCGGGCGCCATATCGAAGGGCTGTGCGCGGCGCCCTACCGCCTGTCGCATACGGGGGGAAGCATGGCGCGGGGGCTCTCCGTCCCCGGCGAACAGCAGGAGGCGGTTCTCCTGCCGCCGGCCTACATCCCCCCCCTTCCCGCCCCCTTCGTGGGCGGAGACATCAGCGCAGGCATGCTCGCCGTGCTGGAGGACAAACATCCGGCCTATCCCTTCCTGCTGGCGGACATGGGAACCAACGGTGAATTTGCGCTGGCTGTCTCCCCGGAACGCACCCTGGTGGCCTCCGTGCCACTGGGCCCGGCTCTGGAAGGCATAGGACTGCGCCTTGGCGATGCCGCCGGCCCGGAAACCGCCGCCGCCTTCCGCCTGACGCCGCAGGGACTGGCCGCCGTCACTCCTTCCGGACTGCCCGCGCGCCGCATCTGCGGTACGGGCTACCTGTCGCTGCTGCGCCTGCTGCTCCAGACGGGCCTGCTTGACCGCGAGGGCCGCTTCCTGCACAATCCCGCCTCACCGCTGGCCCGCCGGCTGGCTGCCGGACTTGACCGGGATCGTTCCCTGCTGCGCTGCTGCCCGCCGCTGTTCCTGACAGCGGGAGACGTGGAGGAACTGCTCAAGGTCAAGGCCGCCTTCTCGCTGGCTGTGGAAAAACTGCTCCATGCCGCAGGGCTGCATGCCGCCGATCTTTCCGCCGTGTATCTGGCGGGGGCACTGGGCGAGCACGTCAACCCGGATGATCTGGAAGCGCTGGGCTTCCTGCGGCCGGGACAGTCCGCACGTCTGCTGGCGCTGGGCAATACCTCCCTGCGCGGCGCGGAGCTGCTGCTCCTGCGGCCGGAACTGCGCCAGCCTCTGGTTCGCTGGCGCGATACCTGCGTCCCGCTGGCGCTGGCCGAAGATGCCGGCTTCACTCACGACTACCTGCGCCACATGCGCTTCTGATCACCGCCATGCACCATCTTTTTCCCCCTCTCTCCCCCGCCGCCTGCTCGACGCTGGCCAATCTGCCCCGCGCCCTTGATGCCGTGCTTCCACTGAATGGCGCGCATCGCCGCGACCTGCCCGCCGCCGTGGCCGAGCTTTCTCTCCAGCTGACGGCGGAACGCAGCGCGCTCTCCCGTCCCTACTGGGCCTCGCCACGCCTCACCTCCGCCTATCTGCGCTACTTTCTGCCCTGGAATATCGTGCGGCAGGCCAGACTGCTGGCGGCCCTGCCCCTGCCGACGCCGACGCCTCGTGCCGGGGCACAGGGGGAGGAAATTCCCCGCCTGCTGGCGGACATGGGTTCCGGCCCCCTGACCTTCGCCATCGCCCTCTGGGTGGCACGTCCGGAATGGCGCACGCTGCCCCTGACGGTACTCTGCCTTGATCTTTCCCCTCATGTCATGGAGCTGGGCAGGGCGCTGTTCACCGAGCTGGCCGGCCCCGCCAGTCCGTGGCGCATTGTCCTACGGCGCGGCGGCGTCGATACGCTGGCCCGCCACGTGCACGCCTGTTCCGCGGCGCCCTGGCTGATCAGCGCGGCCAATGTGCTGAACGAGCTCAAGTCGCAGCCTTCTCAGGAACGCGGCGACAGGCTGGAAGATGTGCTGGAACAGGTGGCGTCCGTCCTCGACGCGCCAGACGCCCAGGCCCTGCTCATCGAGCCCGGAACGCGGCTGGGCGGAAAAACCGTGATGCGGCTGCGCGAACTGGCGGCGGAATACGGGCTGGCGGCCTCATCTCCCTGCCCGCACACCGGCCCCTGCCCTCTGCTGGAAAGCCGCACCTGGTGCCACTTCACCTTTGATACGCAGGGCGCGCCCGCATGGCTAAACAAGCTGTCCGAAGCCGCCAGCCTGCAAAAGGAAGCGCTTAGCCTCAGCTTTGCCCTGCTGCGCCCGCAGGACAGTCTGCCCGCGGCCGGCGGCGAACAGGCGAGAATCGTCTCCGCGCCGCTCCGCGTCCCCGGCCTGCGGGGCATGGGACGCTATGCCTGCACGGCGCATGGCCTCGCCCTGCTGGAAGATGCGGGGCATGCTCCCTCCGGCGCGCTGCTTGCCGTGAACCGCCCCCGGCAATGCCGTGTGGACGGCAAGTCCGGCGCGGCCATCATCCCCGCGGGAAGCCACGAAGGCAGTACCTGCCGGCAGACTCCGGAGCGGCCTGACAGCAGCGGGACACAACAGCCCGGCCGTCCCCGTCCCCACGGCGATGACGGAGAACAGCGGGAGCATCCGTACTCACGCAGACAGCAACCTCGCCCCGCGCGGCATTCCCGACGGCAACGCGCACCTGAACAGCCGCGTGAAGCTCCCATGAGCCGCCGCGAGGAGGATCATGCGCCAGCCAGGGGACTGCCGGGACAGAAGCGCCGCGCTGCCAGGCGCAGCCGGAAGCCATAGCCGAGGCATGGTCACGCGGCAGGCACCGGGCATGCTCCCCGCGCAATGATGCTTCCGCGCGCGGACATTCCCGCATCCGCTGCCGAAGGGATCGGATAATCACGCTCCCGGCCCCGTTCCCATCTTGACAGGAAATGCGGGAGGCGTATCGTCAAAAGCAGGTTGAACAATCAACCAGTACAGGCATGCGCATACGCTGACAGCAACGCACGAAAGCCGGCATGATGCATCAGGGAACACATCACGCCGGCTTTCGTGTGCCCGCAGATGGCGCAGGAGCCTGACTAGTCGTCCCAGTGCTGGGAAATCCACATGTCCACAGTCTTGCGGAACATGCAGAACGAGGGCAGGCTTTCACGGATAAGACATTCAACGCGCACGGCATTGTCCGGCGTTTCCTCCAGCCCATGCCGCTTCAGATAGGCGGTAATGAAGGCCAGCATTTCATGCCCTTCCGCACGGTTGAAGCGCACGTCATCCGCCTCTCCCGTCAGGCGCGGGTCTCCGGCGGGATATTCCGTCCACACATACTTGCAGCGCAGCTGATCGGCTGTCACAGCCATGGGTTCCTCCTTGCTTGCGGCCGGAAGAATGCCACGCACGCTCCGGCCTGTTGCTTCAATATTCATGCCCTGACCGGCCGCGACCGGTTCAGCCCACCTTGAACCGCAGGCGCAGGACGCCCTGCCGCCCATCCTCGCCGGGAGTGAAGGAATGGGACACCAGACGGAACGCGCCAATCTGCGCGGTGTTCTCCACATGCTCGCCTATGCAGGCGCACACGTCATAGTCGCCTACGCGCACCAGCCGCAGGGGCTGTGAGCGATCCACGCCGGACGGCAGGTGGGCCACGTCAACCAGCGTTTCCGCCGTGGCCCAGTCCACATACTCCGCATAGACGGGAAGGGAGCGTCCTATCTGCCCGTTGACCCGCCGTTCAAGCTCCCCGGCCTCGGCATCGGTCAGATCGCGGTGAAAATGGTAATCGCATTTGGACTTTCCCGCATTGAGATGCGATGAAAACGAACGATCGCACCCCAGCAGAAGCACCATTGTCCTGTTCATGATATGTTCCGCAGTGTGCATCTGCGGATCATAGCATTTTGACATGCGGACTCCCCGGAAGCATGGCTGGTTTCCCCGCATCAGCCGGGAACCACCCTGTGTCACATACGGCGCCGAGCCTACGCAAAGCCCGGCGCGCCGTCAACCGGGTGTTCCGTCAGGAAGCAATTCCACCCGCTGTCTCCCGGCCGCGGCGGGGAGGCGGCCTTGCCGGCATGCGGGAATACTGATACGTCATGCCTGCCGGGGCGTATGGCGCGCTCCGTGCAAGCCCAAAAAGGGGGAAAGACACCGTGCGCTATCACGACCTGGACACGCCGGCACTGCTCATTGACAGGGATATTCTGCTGGCCAATCTGCGGCTGATGCAGACCTATGCCGACCGCCACCACACGCGCCTGCGCCCGCACGCAAAAACGCACAAGATGCCCGCCCTCGCCCGCATGCAGATGGACGCGGGGGCCTGCGGTATAGCCGTAGCCAAGACGGGCGAAGCGGAAGTCATGGCCGGCGCCGGCATTACCGACATCTTCATCGCCAATGAAATCGTGGGGCGAGCCAAGCTGGAACGCATCCGCGCGCTTCAGGCAACAGCCACCGTCTCCTTCGGCGTAGACGCTCCCTGCCAGGTGGAGGCCGCTGAGGCTGTTTTCAGGGAGACCAGCGGCATGGCACAGGTGCTTGTGGAGATTGAGGTGGGGGAAAACCGTTCCGGCATTATTGAGGAAGCGGACTTCATCGCGCTGCTGTCCGTCCTCCGCGCCTGTCCCCATGTGCAATTCAGAGGCATCTTCTCGCATGACGGCAACAGCTATGAGGCGCGGAACCTGGCCGACTGCCATCGCATTGCCACCGAGGCCCAGCGCCGCACCCTGCGCTTTGCGGAACTGGCCCGCGCGCAGGGCATGCCCTGTGCTGTCGTCAGCTATGGCGCAACGCCCACCCTTATGAACGGCGTGGAGATTCTGGACGGCATCACGGAGCTGCGCCCCGGCACCTACGCGCTCATGGATGCCTCTCAGGGACATGCCGTGGGGACGCTGGCGCACTGTGCGGCCACGGTGCTCACTACGGTCATCAGCCGTCCCACAGCGGAACGCACCATCCTTGATGTCGGCGCCAAGGGGCTCACCATGCAATGCCGCACGCAGGGCATCTGCGCCACACCGGGGCTGGGGACTGTCCTCGAATATCCTGACGTCCACATCGACGCCATGTTCGACGAGCACGCCATTCTGCTGAACAGAGCCTTTCACGACGCCGTGCGCATCGGCGACAGGGTGCGCATCATTCCGGTGCATATCTGCCCGGTCTGCAACCTGTATGACACGGCATATCTCATCTCCGGAGAGGAGGTCTTGGAAGAAATCCCCGTGCTCTGCCGGGGCCGGCTCACCTGATGCCGGGCATGGCGACAGGGCGCGCCGCCGGTTGCCGCTACCGCCGGCTATGCCTGCGGCGCCAGCCAGCCACGCACCACAGGATGCTTCAGCAGCTGGCTGGCGATGAGCTCATTGCCCAGCTCGCCGGGATGAATGCCGTCCTGCATGTCGTGCATGTAGGGGGAGGATGCCCGCAGAGGCGTAAACAGGTCCATGAACGGAATGCGTTCCGCGGCGCACATTTCCCGGTACGCCCGGGCCAGCATGGCCAGACGGTCGGAATGAGCCGTGCTGGCCACGGGAGGCGCGCTCATGAGCAGCACGGGAGCTTCCCTGGCCGCCCTGAGCAGCAGGCCGCGGGCGCAGTCCACGGACTGTTCCAGCGGCACCACCGTCCTGCCGGCCGGAGCCGCCATGTCCACCGTGCCGAAGCAGAATATCTGAAACGGCTCTGTCTCCGGCGTCAGCCGGCAGCGAAGCTCCTGTTCCCAGCGGCGCGCAATATCCACGCTGGCCTGACGGCGCACCCCCAGATTGTAGAATGTCGTGGGCGGCACGGGCAGGCCGGCACGCACGGCCCCCGCGGCAAACAGCGCCACCCAGGAACGTCCCGCCGGAACGTTCACGCCCAGCGTGATGGAGTCTCCGAAAAAGAAAAATGTCTTCATGATCCCTCCGGAACCGAATCGGATGCGGGCATGATGCTCGCCGCTACTGCCGGCCCCGCAGCAGTTTGTTGCGTATCTGGCGGCAGAAGCCCATGAGCGCGTCATATTCATGCCGCCGCAAGCCGGCCCGGCCCACGAAGCGCCGCCACGGCATGAGAAAATAGTCCGGATTGTCCCCGTGCAGGAAGTCCAGCCCCAGCAGCGTTTCCCTGAGCGTGGCGGTAAGGCGCTCCTGCTCCGCCACTGTAATGCGCGCGCTGCCCGCCTCCACGGCCTGTCCCGCCGGCCGCCGCATGGCCTTGTGGCATTCATAGAGCAGCAGCAGGATGGACTGCGCCACGTTCAGCGACGAGGCATCCGCCGTGGGAATGGTCACCAGCCGCTGGCAAAGCTCGATTTCCTGATTGTTCAGGCCGCGATCCTCTGGTCCGAAGACCAGGGAAACGCGGGCGCCCTCGTCCAGCAGCGGAGCCACAGCGGCTGCCGCCGCTTCAGGCGGGATAATCTCCCGCCGCCAGCCGCCCGTGCGCGCCGTGGTTCCCACTGCCAGCACGCTGTCGGCCAGCGCCTCCTCCAGAGAGGCGACAACGCGCACCCCGTCCAGCACCCCTTCCCCCTTGGCCGTGGCCAGCGGGCGGGCCTTGTCCCTGTCCCAGCGCTCCGGCGCCACCAGCACGATGCGGTGGCAGCCCATATTGGCGCAGGCCCTGGCCGCCATGCCAATATTTTCAGGAAAGCGTGTCTTGACCATCACAATTTGCAGATTCTTCAGCATGAGGCACTCCGGCCCGGGAAAAAGGGGGCCGCAGCCCCCCGACAGTTAGCAGAATACGGCCAGCGCCGCCCGCACCAGCTCTCCGGCGGGAAGCGATCCCGCAGGCGGAACGGCATGCCCTTCCGGCCAGAGAACATGCGAGGCAAGCCCCACCATGGCCGCGCCCGTGCCACATTTGCACACAGTGCCCAGAAAGCGCCCCATCATGGCGCCAAAAGCCGCCTCCACGGCTTCAGCCGCGGGGCGCCCCCGGCCCAGCTCCATGAGGAAGCAGCCCAGCCATGCGCCGGCCAGAGCGCCGATCAGCGCCCCCAGCCCGAAGAAGAGCGGCGCCAGCAGAATGGCTCCGGCCACGGCTCCCACCATGCCGGCGATGGTGCCGGAAGAACTGGAGCCATAGCGTCTGGCCTTGAGCACCTGCACTCCCATCTCCAGCGCCTCCCCCAGCACGGCCAGTCCAGCCATGCCGGCAAAGAACAGGACCCCCATGTCCGTGGCGGCGGGATGCAGATACCGCCACAGGGCCACCAGCCCCAGAATAATCCAGTTGGCAGGAAGGCCGAAGATGTTCAGCAGCAGGACAAAGCCCAGCAGGGACAGGAAGGCCCCGGCAATGAGCTGGGCAAAAGGCAGCGGGAGAACGTCTACCATGCCAGCAGCTATTTTGTGCCGCGCAGGTCACGCACGCGCACGGCCTTGCCCTCGGACTTGGGCAGGGTATTGCTCTGCACGAACTCCACGCGCGGCGTAACCAGCACCTCGTCGCGCAGGCGGGAGGCAATACGCTTCTGCAGGCTCTGCAAGACGCGCATGTCTTCCACAAAGCATTCGTCGCGGAGCTCCACCTGCACGCGCAGCACATCTCCCAGACCGTCCGATTCCAGCGTGATCAGGTAGTTCTGCCCCACTTCCTTGAAGGTCATGATCACCTGTTCAATCTGCATGGGATAGACGTTCACGCCCTTGATGATGAACATGTCGTCCGCGCGCCCCAGAATGCGGTCGATGCGGCGGTGGTGGCGGCCGCAGGCGCATTCGCCGGGCAGGAAGCGGGTCAGGTCCCGCGTGCGGTAGCGCAGGATGGGCATGCCCTCGCGGCGCAGGGTGGTGAGCACCAGTTCGCCGATTTCCCCGTCCGGCACAGGCTCGCCCGTTTCAGGATTGACGATTTCCGGCAGGTAGGCGTCTTCCCAGACGTGCATGCCGTTCTGCTCCTGACATTCAAAGGCCACGCCCGGGCCGTTCATTTCCGTCAGGCCATAGGAATTGTATGCCTTGAGCGCGAACAGGTCCTCAATGCGCCGGCGGAACTCCTCTGTGTAGGGCTCCGCTCCCACAATGGCGATGCGCAGGGGAAATTCCGCGGGATTCTTCCCCATCTGGCGCAGCTTCTCGCCCAGAATCAGGGCATAGGACGGCAGGATGTGCGCCACCGTGGTATGAAAGTCCTCCACGATCTTAATCTGGCGCAGGGAGTTGCCCGCGCCGGCGGGAATGGTCATGCAGCCCAGGCGCTCCGCCCCGTTGTGGAAGCCCAGCCCGCCGGTGAAGAGGCCGTAGCCGGACATGTTCTGGAAGACATCATCGGGCCGCACGCCCACCATGTGCAGACAGCGCGCCACCAGATCGGACCAGGAGTTGACATCTCCGCGGGTGTAGCAGATGGCTGTGGGCGTTCCGGTGGTGCCGCTGGAACAGTGCATGCGCACCACGTCCCGCCTCGGGACGCACAGCAGGCCCTCGGGGTACTGCGAACGCAAGTCCTGCTTGGTGGTAAAGGGGATGCGGCGAACATCCTCCGGAGTGCGGATGTCTTCCGGCCGCACGCCGGCCCTGGCCAGCCGCTCTCTGTAAAACGGACTGTTCATGCTCCGGGCAATGCTGCCACGCAGGCGGGCAACCTGGCATGCCGTGATTTCTTCTCTGCTCCACCCTTCTGCCTTGTCAAAAACTTCCATGATTCGCGCCTTTTTCAGTTATCGGGAAAAACGTTCCGCCGCGCCGCGCAGCAGCCCGTAGCAGCCGGCCAGCATCATATTGCCGCAGGGAGCGATGTTCTGTCCCTGCCCTTCCAGAAAAGCCCGCCGGGGGCCGAGAAGATAGGTGGGGGCATAGCCGCCGGCCTCTTCGGAGACGCCTCCGAAGGCCGTACCGTGCCCGCCCGTGGCCCGCACCTGTTCATCCGGCAGCCATCCAAGGCGGAACTCCTTGAGATCATGCACATAGTCTTCCAGCGTCCGCATGCCGGTATGGTGCTCGAACACACCGTGCACTTCATCCCTGTACAGCAGGAATGCCGTGATGTGGCTGTTGCCCGTATTGACCAGCGTGACGCCCTGCCGCGCGGCACGGCGCCGCACGCCGGCCGAGCACAGGCCGCCCAGCACGGCTGCGGTGGAGGTATCCGCCACAGGGCCGCCCGTGGCCCGATGCAGCGCGGCAAGTCTGGTCAGCCCGGCCGGAACACTGTCATATAGCCAGTCTGCCGGGTGCGAGGACCTTGCCAGCAGGGCGCGCCACATGTCCATGCGCGCCTGCCGGTTGCCCTGTGGCGCCACGCCGTGATCCTGCGCCGCGGCCAGCACCATGCGGGGGCGAGGCAGGCCCAGTCCCTCCAGCAGCGCATCCCACCATTCCGGAGAATAGTCGCCCAGATGCACGGGGACGGCGCCGGCGGGGCAGGATTCGCGCAGCTCAAAGCCCAGGGCGGCCACGCGCTCCTCGCTGTCATGAATGGCCCGGGACGCCTCCAGCGTCACGCTGACGCGCAGACCGGCCTCCACATGCCGCTTCAGCGCGCGGGTAAAGCCGCCGCCCATGTTGCCGCCGTACAGCCAGACATCCCTGCGGGCCGCAGTCAGTTTCGCCACGCGCCGCTCCACCGCCTTTGCGGGAGAAGGCAGCACCAGCTGCGTCCAGTTCTCCGGCTCCAGCCCGGGGCGGGCCAGCAATGCGTCCTGCGTGCCGCTGCCTATGTCCAGGCACAAGACCGGCCCAACGGCGTTCAGATATGCCGCCACCTGTGCATTCATCCGCACCTCCCTGCCCGTCAGCGGGCGTGACAAATCTATCTGCTAAGCGGCGCGAGCGCAAGTCCCCTCCGCTTTGCAAAAGGCCCGCGCAGAATACGCGGGAAAGCATTGCCCCGCAGGGGCTTTCCGTCTATAGTGCGCAAAAAAATGCCGAGGAGCTTTTTTCATGCACGACAACGCTCATATTCTTGCCGAGGTGGACGCACTGCTGAACGCATGGACCGCTGATCCTCTGAACATGAAGCCCACCTTCACCGCGTTCAGGGACTTTCTGACCGGACTGGACGGCGTGGAGCTGGACTACAAGGCCCGCCCCGGCGTGAGCTATTCCCTGCGGGCGAAGCACTGCGCGCAGGACAGGCGCGGCCTCTTCGTCCTGGTGGATATTGTGGACGACGAGCCGGAAAGCCGCTGGCTCTCCGTCTGCTTCTATGCCGACATGATTGCTGATCCCGATGAGCTGGGCGACTTCGTGCCCGGCGGTCTCATGGGCGAGGACGCCTGCTGCCTGAATCTGGACGAGGATAACGACGCCATGCGCGACTACGTGGCCAGGCGCATTGCGGAGGCCGCCGCCGCGGCCGCGCGCCGGCAATGACCCTGCTGACGGAAGGGCGGTGCGGCGTTGCCATCGACTTTGAAACGTCGCACTACGGCCCGGAAAACGCCTGCGCCGTGGGTATGGCGAAAATCAGGAACGGAGAGGTCGCCGACGTCTTTTACCGGCTCATCCGGCCTCCCAGTCCCGTCGTGCTGTTTTCGGACATTCACGGCCTGACATGGCCCATGCTGCGGGATCAGCCGACCTTTGCGGAAGTATGGCCGGACATGGCGTCATTCTGCGTGGATGCGGACTTTTTCGTGGCGCATAACGCATCCTTTGACCGCCGCGTCCTGCGCGCCTGCTGCCGTGCCGCCGGCGTGGCCATGCCGTCCGCTCCCTTCTGCTGCACGCTCAAGGGGGCGCGCCGGCATCTGCCACTGGCCTCGCGCCGTCTGAACGACGTGTGCGCGTACTACGGCATCCCGCTGCGGCATCACGACGCGGCCTCCGACGCGCTGGCCGCGGCCCGCATCTTCCTGCGCCTCTGCGCCGACTACGGCCTCGGCCCCCATGATCTGCGCCTGAAATGACGCACCGCGCTCCGCGACGGGCGCGGGAGCAACACAAGGAGACTGCATGAACTGGCGCATCAAACCGGAGCTGCGCGCTCTGAATCCCTACAATCCGTGGCACATCATCGCCCTGGGCTTCGGCTCCGGCCTGTCCCCCGTGGCGCCTGGGACGGCAGGCTCCCTTGCGGCTCTGCCCTTCTGCTGGCTGCTGGCCCTGCTTCCCCTGCCGTGGGCGCTGCTTGCCGTCTTCTGCGCCTTCTGGATCGGCGTGGTGGCCTGCCAGTCCGTAGACGATGCGCTGGGCGGGCATGATCATGGCGCCGTGGTCTGGGACGAGTTCGTGGGCATGTTCATCACCACGCTGGGCCTGCCCGCGCACTGGGGGCTGCTGCTGGCAGGCTTTGTCTGCTTCCGCGTGTTTGACGTACTCAAGCCCTGGCCCATCCGCTGGGCGGATCGCCGCATCCCCGGCGGCTACGGCATTATGCTGGACGACGTGCTGGCGGGCCTGGGCGCGTGGATGACCCTGCGCGGCCTGCTCCTTCTTTTCGCATAGCGCGGAGGAGGGGACGCCGCCGGCGTCCCCCCCTCCGCAGATATACGGCGGATTCCTGCCGCATGTCCCGCGCCTGCTCCGGCAGAAGCCTACAGGATATACTGGCTCAAATCCTGATCCTGGCGCACGTCTTCCAGATGCGCGCTCACAAATTCTTTGCTGACAACCACCTCCGCCCCGGACATCTCGGGCGCGTCAAAGGAGATATCCGCAAGAATCTTTTCCATGATGGTATACAGGCGGCGTGCGCCGATATTCTCCGTGCGGGCGTTGGTCTCCTCCGCAAAGGCGGCGATCTCCTGAAGGCCGTCCGGCGTAAAGATCACGCGCACGTTTTCCGTCCCCATAAGCGCGGCATACTGGCGCGTCAGGGCATTGTCCGGCTCGGTCAGAATGCGCAGGAATTCATCCTTCCCCAGAGGCTGAAGCTCCACGCGCAGCGGGAAGCGGCCCTGAAGCTCGGGAATCATGTCCGACGGCTTGCTGAAATGGAAGGCGCCGGCGGCGATGAAGAGAATGTGATCCGTCCTGACCATGCCGTACTTGGTGTTCACTGTGCTGCCTTCCACAATGGGCAGCAAATCGCGCTGCACACCCTCGCGGGAAATGTCCGACGTGCGGTTGGCCGAAGAGCTGGCGATCTTGTCAATCTCGTCGATGAAGATGATGCCGGACTGTTCCACGCGCTCGCGGGCCTTGTCCGCCAGCGAATCCTGATCCACCAGCTTGCCGGACTCTTCCTGCACCAGAATATCAAAGGCTTCGCGAACCTTCAGCTTGCGGCGGCGACGCCTGGGCGGAAAGGCCTTGCCCATCATGTCCTTCATCTGGGCGCCCATCTGCTCCATGCCGGGAATGGCAAAGATGTCCAGTCCGGCGCCGCCGGTCTCTGTCACCTCCATCTCCACCTCTCGCTCGTCCAGAAAGCCCAGCTTGAACTGCTGGCGCAGCTTTTCGCGGGTGGCGGCATGCGTTTCCAGCCCGAAGCTGGCCGGCAGGAGCAGATCCATCAGCCGCGCTTCCGCCGCCGTCTCCGCCGCCGCGCGCACGCGCCTGTTCTCCTCATCGCGCACAAGGTTCACCGCAATTTCCATAAGGTCGCGGATCATGGATTCCACATCCCGCCCCACGTATCCCACTTCCGTAAACTTGGTGGCCTCAACCTTGCAGAAGGGGGCGCCGCACAGTCTGGCAAGGCGGCGGGCAATCTCGGTCTTGCCCACGCCGGTCGGCCCCATCATGATGATGTTCTTGGGCGCGATTTCATCGCGCAGCTCCGGCGCAAGGCGCTGGCGCCGCCAGCGGTTGCGGATGGCCACGGCCACCATGCGTTTGGCCTGCTCCTGGCCGACCACAAATTTATCAAGCTCCGCCACAATCTGTCTGGGCGTCAGTGTGCTCATGCAGTGAACTCCTTTTCCCTGAAAAACGGGCACGCGACCCTTTCCGTAGTATACGCATCCGCAGGAACAGAGGCAAGACCGGACAGGCCCTTCGCCGGATCAGACGGGCCGGTTTACTTTGCGCGCCGTCCGGGCTACATGTGTTCCATGCTTCAGTCCCCTGCCCGGCCAGCCTCCCGACGCCGCAGCACCACGCCGGACGCTGCCGCATCATGTCCCCCCGGCTCTTCCTGCCGCACCACGGTGCGCTCCCTGTGCAGCGCGTTCCCGCCACGCCTGCTGACCCTGCCTCTGCTGCTGGCAGTGCTGTTCGCTCTCTGCTCGCACTATGACGTTGCCCGGCTGCTGCACAGGGAATGGCTGGCGGCGCATATCCTGGAGCGCGGCTGGACGGGCCTTGCCCTGTATGTTGCCATTGTCGGCGCGGTCACGGCCTGCGGTGTCCCCCGGCAGCTCTGCGCCATGCTGGGCGGCTGGCTGTTCGGCCCTGCGGGGGGAACCCTGCTGGCCACGTGCGGCACGGGGCTGGGCTGCCTGCTTACCTTCGGCTACGCCCGTTTTCTCGGCCGCAACTGGCTGGATCGCGCATTCTCCCGCAAATTCCGCAAACTGGACAGCTTTCTGCGGCAGTCGCCCTTTCTGCTCACCTGCTGCGTGCGCGTCGTACCGCTGGGCAGCAACTTTCTTACCAATATTGCCGCCGGGGTCAGCGGCCTGCCCGCCCTGCCCTTCCTTGCCGGCTCCCTGCTGGGCTTCAGCGTGCAGAATGCCATCTTTGCCACCATCGGCAGCGGACTGGAGGTCGGCGCCTCCACGCAGCGCGCGCTGGGGGCCGGCCTGTATTTGCTCTCGCTGGCGCTGGGGCTGATCATCTGGCGCCGCTGGAAGCGACACGCCGCCAACGGGGAGCAGCGGTAATCCCTTCCCGCCCTTCAGCCATGTTGCCAGCACGGCACCTTCCCGCATGACGCATGCCGAAAAATTTTTTTGAAAAAAAGCTTGCCATCGCAGGGGCATTCCTGTAAGTACCTTTCCGTCAACGGGATGTGGCTCAGTTTGGCTAGAGTGCAGCGTTCGGGACGCTGAGGCCGCGCGTTCAAATCGCGCCATCCCGACCAGAAATCTACAGGGTTTGCGGTACTGCCGCGAACCCTGTTTTCTTTTCCATGCGCCTGAACATGCGTGCCGCCCGTCCGTGTCCCTTTCAGGAATCACGCGCGGGCGGCCTGTGCTCCTTTCGAATAGCGTAATCTGAGTCTACCAGCCGGCCGCCAGTCCATCACCGCGCGGATCGGCGGCTCCCTGCAGCACGCCATCCTCCTGCCGGATCAGAATGGCGCCCGCGTGGCCCATGCTGTCAGTGTAGTCCGCAACCTCCGTGACGGCGTGGCCACGGCGGCGCAATTCCTCCATGACTCCGGGGGCAAAGCGGGATTCCATCTTGAGATCATTGGTTTCAGCGCCCCAGCTGCGGCCGTAGAGCCAGCGCGGAGCTGCCACGGCCTCCTGCGGCGACATGCCAAAATCCACCATGCGGGTGAGCATGGCCGCCTGCGTCTGGGGCTGGCCCTCGCCCCCCATTGTTCCATATACCAGACGCGGCCTGCCTCCATGCAGCAGCATGGCCGGAGTAAGCGTATGAAACGTGCGTTTGCCCGGAAGCAGGCAGTTCACGTGATTGGGGTCAAGGGAAAAGAAGCATCCCCTGTTCTGGAGCAGCACTCCCGTCCCATCCGGAACGATGCCGGAGCCGAAGTCGTAATAGATGCTCTGGATAAGCGAGACGGCATTGCCCGCCCCGTCCACGGCACCCAGCCATACGGTGTCCCCCTTGGGATCGAGGGGTGGTCGCGGCCCGGCCGCGCGGGCCATGTCGATGCGGGCCGCCTGCTCCCGTCCATGCCGCTCCGAAAGCAGCCAGTCCAGCGGAATATGGGTAAAGGCCGGATCGGACAAGTAGGCATCGCGGTCGAGAAAGCTCTCCTTGGTGGCCTCGATAATGAGATGGCAGTAGTCGGCCGATCCCTCGCCCAGGGAAGCCACATCAAACCTGTCGAGAATATTGAGAATCTCCAGTGACGCCATGCCCTGCGTGTTAGGCGGGAGGCTGAAGACCCGCATGCCGCGATAGTTCACGGAAATCGGCTCCACCCAGTCGGCATGATGTCCGGCAAAGTCCTCAGCGGTGAGCAGACCGCCATGCGCCTCCAGAAAGGCAACCATGCGGCGCGCCAGCGATCCCCGGTAGAAGACCTCCCCGCCTTCGCTGGCCAGGGTTCGCAGCGTCGCGGCAAGGGCAGGCTGACGGAACAGGACGCCCGTCTCCAGCGCTCTGCCGTACGGCATGAAGGTCTGCGCAAATCCGGGAAAGCGTTGCAGACAGCGCAGCTCCCTGTCCCCGGCGGCGGCATTGGCGCGGCTCCAGCAGGCCAGCGAAGGACTCACCGGAAAGCCGCCCTCCGCATAGTCACGGGCGGACTCCAGCAGTACTTCCCATGACAGGGGAGAGCCCAGAGCGGAACGGCTGTAGGCGGCGGCCTCCATCCAGCCGGAAACGGCTCCCGGCACGGTATTGGCGGCTTCCACGCCCCGGGCGGGGATGCGCTCGTATCCCTTGTCCCGGTAGTGCCGGATGGTGGCTTTGGAACCGGCGCGGCCGCTGGCATTGAGCCCCCGGAGTTCGCCTGTCCCGGCATTGAATACAAGCCAGAAGCTGTCGCCGCCCAGTGTGCACATGTGCGGATAGACCACGGCCAGCACCGCTGCCGCAGCCACGGCGGCGTCCACGGCCGTGCCGCCCCGGCGCAGGATGTCGAGCCCGGCCTGCGTGGCAAGGTGGTTGGGCGATGTTACCATGCCATGCGTGGCGAGCGGATTGGTACTGTGTGAAATGGTGGAACAGTAGGACGGCATGCGCTTCCCCTCCCCGGGCGCTGGCGGCAGACCGGGAGGAAATGCCGCAGCCCGAAAAAAAATGCGCCCCGGGGGACAGGCCCGCGGGACGCTCTGTTATCATGGATGGCGGAGGCGTATAGGAGTCGAACCTACCCAGGACCTCACAGCCCTACACCGGTTTTGAAGACCGGGCGGCACACCGGTACCGACACGCCTCCGCATTTGCTTCCGGCACGCCGGATGCGCAGTCATATTGCCCCATCCAGCAGGAATTTTCAAGCCTAAAATACGTTTCCCCGCCACGGCGGGGAAATGCCCCGCCGGGCGTCCTTCCGGCATGCCGTCCGGTGCCCGGCATGCGCGGAGCCCATGACAGCCGGTGCGCCGCATGCGGAAGCAGACCGGACTGACCGCAACTTCTGCCCGGCAATTTTCATCTTCGGCACAGCATGGGAAAAAATACCCTGTAAACGCAGCCTGTTGCCCGTGCAGAGGCCGCATCGGGGCACGTGGTTCCCATCCGCGCGGGCATGGGCCTGTCATATGGCGCATTGCCAAATGCCGCAAGCATGTTTACACTACAACGACCTGATGCTCAGATTCCCAAATGGAGGCCCCATTGAATCAATTCAGTCGAAACATGGCCCTGTGGGCGGTCATCATTCTGGCCATGGTCATGCTCTTCAACATGTTCCAGCAGCCGCAGGGGGCGGGACAGCGCCTTTCCTACACGGATTTTCTGGAACGTGTGGACAATGGCGACATGACAGAAGTCACCATCCAGGGCCGCACCCTGATCGGCCGCACGCTGGATGGCAAATCCGTGCAGACCTATGCCCCGCAGGATGGCGGCATGATCAAGCGCCTGATGGACAAGAAGGTAGCCATCAAGGCGGAACCGGCGGATGAGCAGCCCTGGTACATGACGCTGCTCGTTTCCTGGTTCCCCATGCTGCTCCTCATCGGGGTGTGGATATTCTTCATGCGGCAGATGAACGGAGGAGCCAGCGGCAAGGCCATGACCTTCGGCCGTTCGCGGGCGCGCCTGCTCAATCAGGATCAGGCCCGCGTCACCTTTGCCGATGTGGCCGGCGTTGACGAGGCCAAGGACGAGCTCTCTGAAGTCGTGGAGTTTCTGTCCAATCCCAAAAAGTTTACCCGGCTGGGCGGCCGCATTCCCAAGGGCGTGCTGCTGGTCGGCCCTCCCGGCACAGGCAAGACGCTGCTGGCCCGCGCCGTGGCCGGTGAAGCCGGCGTCCCCTTCTTCTCCATTTCCGGCTCCGACTTTGTGGAAATGTTTGTCGGCGTGGGCGCATCCCGCGTGCGCGATCTCTTCGTGCAGGGCAAGAAGAACGCCCCCTGCCTGATATTCATCGATGAAATCGACGCCGTGGGCCGCAAGCGCGGCGCCGGCCTGGGCGGCGGACATGACGAACGCGAACAGACGCTGAACCAGCTGCTGGTGGAGATGGACGGCTTCGAATCCAACGAAGGCGTCATCCTCATCGCGGCCACCAACCGTCCCGACGTGCTGGACCCGGCATTGCTGCGCCCCGGTCGCTTTGACCGGCAGGTGGTGGTGCCCACGCCCGATCTGCTGGGCCGCAAGCGCATTCTGGAAGTACACACAGGCCGCACGCCCCTGGCCCCGGATGTGGACCTTGAGCTGCTGGCCAGGGGAACCCCCGGCTTTTCCGGCGCCGATCTGGAGAACCTTGTCAACGAGGCCGCGCTTCAGGCCGCCAAGCTCAATGCCGACACGGTGGACATGCACGACTTCGAATACGCCAAGGACAAGGTGCTGATGGGCAAGGAACGCCGCAGCCTGATCCTGTCTGACGAGGAGAAGCGCATCACGGCCTATCACGAAGCCGGGCATGCCCTGTGCGCCATGAAGCTGCCCGGCTCCGATCCCGTGCACAAGGTGACCATCATCCCGCGCGGCCGCGCTCTGGGCGTCACCATGCAGCTGCCGGAAGAAGACCGCCACGGCTATTCCCGCAGCTACCTCCGCAACAATCTGGTCGTCCTGCTGGGCGGTCGCGTGGCGGAAGAAATCATCTTCGATGATATTACCACCGGTGCGGGCAACGATATTGAGCGCGTGACCCGCATGGCCCGGAAAATGGTCTGCGAATGGGGCATGAGCGACAGCATCGGCCCGCTGGCCATCGGCGAAACGGGCGAAGAAGTCTTTATCGGCCGCGAATGGGTTCAGAACAAGAACTTCAGCGAGGATACCGCCCGCATGGTGGATGCCGAAGTGAAGCGCATCGTGCAGGAAGCGCACCAGCGCTGTACCCAGCTCCTGAAGGACAACGAGGAGCACCTGCACGCCATTGCCACGGCACTGCTGGAACGCGAAACCATCTCCGGCGACGACATCGACAGACTGCTGCGCGGAGAAGCCCTGCCGCCTCTGGACGGCAACGGCAAGCCGGTGAAGACGGCCGACGACGACTTCGTGCTGGAGAGCGCTGCCGAAAACGCTCCCGACAGCCAGAATCAGACGCCGCAATCCTAGTCTTCCGCAATGCCACGGGGCCCGTCGCGCCACCGGAAATCCGGTGCACGGCGGGCCTTCTTACGAAAAAACAGGAAAACAATATGGGCACAGCCATGCAATGGACGCTGTATGGGGGACGGGTCTTCGAACCGGTCCCTTTCGGTATTATGGGCATTGTCAACATCACGCCGGACTCCTTTTATGACGGTGGCGCCCACGACACGGCACAGGAGGCGCAGAGGCATGCGGCCCGGCTGCTGCGGGAAGGGGCGGACATGCTGGACCTGGGGGCGGAATCCTCGCGGCCGGGCGCGCGGCCCGTGGCTGCCGAAACGGAATGTGCGCGGCTCATGCCCGTGCTGTGCGGCCTGCATGCCACGCATCCCTGCGCCCTGATTTCCGTGGACACCTACCACGCGGCAACGGCGGCCCGCCTGCTGGCCACGGGCTACGTGCATGTGCTGAATGACATTTCCGCCTGCGCCTACGAGCCGGAGCTGCTGGACGTGGTGGCCCAGTACAGGCCCGGCTACGTGCTGATGCATGCGCAGGGACGGCCCGACTCCATGCAGCGGGCCCCCCGCTATACCAGCGTTGTTGAAGAAGTGCTGGACTTTTTTGCACGGGAGATGCACCGTCTCACTGCGGCCGGGCTGCCGGAAGATCGCATTGTGCTGGACCCCGGCATCGGCTTTGGCAAGAGGTTGGAACATAACATGGCGCTCCTGCGCGCTGCGCATGTCTTTCAGGAAAGGCTGGGCCGTCCCGTGCTCATGGGGCTGTCCATGAAGTCCGTATTCGGCGATCTGCTGGGGCTGCCCGTGGAACGGCGCGGACAGGCCACCCAGATTGCCACGGCCATGCTGATGCGCGACGGAATACGCCTGCACCGCGTGCATGACGTGGCCGCCACGGCGCAGACGCTGCGCCTCACGGCGGCCTGGCAGGGCTGACATTCTCCGTACACGAGGTTCAGGGCGTGGATTTTACCTTGCATTGGCTGGCGCGGCAGTGGGAATTTCTGACGCTGGACTGGCGCGACCTGCTGGACGTGACTCTGGTGGGCCTGCTGCTGTATCACCTCATCCAGATGATCCGGGGCACGCGGGTCATTACCATACTGGTGGGCTTCAGCGGCCTTGCGGCCCTCTACTACGTGGCGCGCCTGCTGGGGCTGTATACGCTGACATGGCTGCTCCAGCATGTCTTCAGCTCCCTCTTCCTCGTCCTGGTCATCACCTTCCAAAAGGACATCCGGCAGGGCCTCACGGAAATGGGCGCGCGCGGCATGTGGCGCCGCAAGGGCCTGCATGAGGAGGCGCTGACGGCCCTGGTGGGCGCCTGCTCCGAAATGGCGGCCCTGCGCATCGGGGCGCTCATTGTCATCCAGCGCTCCGTGCCGCTGCGCGACCTCACCGAACGGGAAGGGGTGCGCGTGGATGCCCGCATTTCCAAGCGGCTGCTCATGAACATCTTCTATCCCAAGGCCCCGCTGCACGACGGCGCCGTCGTCATCAGGGACGGCCGCATCGAGGCCGCCGCCTGCATCCTCCCGCTGGCAGTGGCTCAGGGCCAGAACTTCGGCACACGGCACCGCGCCGCGCTGGGCGCCACGCAGGAGACAGACGCCGTGGTCGTCGTGGTCAGCGAGGAGCGCGGGGAAATTTCCGTGGCCATCAAGGGCGAGCTGATGCGCGGTCTTGATGCCGAAAAACTGCGGCAGGTACTGAAAGATGCCCTCTAGCGCCGGGCGCGGCATGTCGCGCACCATCACCTTGCTGGCCTCGCTGCTCATGGCCTCCCTCATGTGGTACATGGTCTGCGTCAACGATATTATTGACGTGCAGATGGAGCTGCGGCTGGACTACTACGGCCTCCCTCCCAACCTGATTATCACCGACGGGCTGGTAAACCGGGTGGTCATCCGGGTGCGCGGCCCCCAGACCCTGCTGCGCAGCGTCACGCAGGAATATCTCTCGCGCTCCATTGATCTTTCCCAGCTGAAGCCCGGACGCAACGTAGTGCCGCTGGTGAAGGATTCCCTGCGCAGATCATCGCGGGCCTTTGAGCTGGTGGACGCCCATCCCCGGCAGATGGCCGTGCTGGCGGAGCCTGTGCTGGAACGTGTGGTTCCCGTGGTGGCGGAAACATACAGCCCCCTGCGCCGTGGCGCCATCGAGGTCAAGGAGTGCAAGGTCACGCCCTCGGTCGTCACCCTGCGCGGCCCCGAGTCCATAGTTTCCGGCCTGACAGAGGTCACGCTGCCCGTGCGCGTGGACACGCAGTCCGCCGGGCGGGCCGAATACAGGGATGTCACCCTGCCTCTGCCGCAGCTGGTGACGGCCACGCCGTCGGAAGTCTCCGTGGAGTATGTGGTGACGAGCGGTCGTGTCACCACCTCGCGGGACTGTCCCGTGCGGCTTGAGGCCGTGGACAAGGAAGACTACACGCTGGAGCCGGCCAAGCTGGCGGTACTGGTGGAAGTGCCGGAAAGCCTGCTGAAGTCCTCCAGCTACATGCGCAAGCTGGACGTATACATTCTGCCGCCGCCGCTGAAGCCGGGACAGAGCGTGGATGCCGTGGTGCGCTACCGCGTGCCGGAAGGCATGGTCATCCAGAGCCCGCCCGTGCGCACGGTGCGCGTCAGCCGGCGCGCACTGCCCGAACCGGCGCCCGCGCCGGAACGACAGTCCCATGCGGCCCCGGCGGCGGAACGGGGGGCCAGCACCCCGGAACCCGCGCCGCAGGGCCACAACTAGGCGGGGGAATCCCGCGTTTGCAGAAGGAGAGGAACATGGCACGATTTTTCGGAACAGACGGCCTGCGCGGCAGGGTGAATACCTATCCCATGACGGTGGACGTGGCCCTGCGGCTCGGGCTGGCGGCAGGCATGCGCTTTCGCCGCAACACGACGCAGACGCATCGCGTCGTCATCGGCAAGGACACGCGCCTGTCCGGCTACATGTTCGAATCCGCGCTGACCGCCGGCCTGTGCGCGGCGGGCATGCACGTCATCATGGTGGGCCCCCTGCCCACGCCAGCCGTCTCCTTCCTGACGCGCAACATGCGCGCAGACCTGGGCGTGGTTATCTCCGCCTCGCACAATCCCTATCACGACAACGGCATCAAGTTCTTTGACGCGGACGGCTTCAAGCTGCCGGACGACGTGGAAGACGAAATCGCCGCCATGGTGCTGGACCCCGATTTCAAATGGAACTACCCGCCCTCGGACAAGGTGGGCCGCGCCACAAAAATTCAGGACGCGCCGGGCCGCTACATCGTCTATACCAAGAGCTGCTTTCCCGCGCATCTTTCCCTTTCGGGCCTGCGCATTGTCATAGACTGCGCCAACGGGGCGAACTACAAGGTCGCGCCGCTGGCCCTGCAGGAGCTGGGGGCCGAGGTCTTCACCCTGGGCACGTCTCCCAACGGCACGAACATCAACGACAACTGTGGCTCGCTGCATCCGCACGTGGTAGCGGACAAGGTACGCGAAGTGCGGGCCGACGTGGGGCTGGCTCTGGACGGCGATGCCGACAGGCTCATCGTGGTGGATGAAAAGGGCAATGTCCTGGACGGCGATCAGATCATGGCCATCTGCGCACAGGCCATGATGGCGCGCGGCGAGCTGCCGGAAAATCAGCTGGTGGCTACCGTGATGAGCAACATGGCGCTGGAAGTCTTCATGCAGGATCATGGCGGTTCGCTGCTCCGCACCAAGGTCGGCGATCGCTACGTGGTGGAAGCCATGCGCCGCACGGGAGCCATGCTGGGCGGCGAGCAGTCCGGGCACCTGATCTTCCGGCAGTACAGCACCACCGGCGACGGCCTGCTGGCCGCGCTGCAAATCCTGCGCGTCATGCAGGAGAAGGAACAGCGCCTCTCCGAGCTGGCCGGCCTGCTGACCCCCTTCCCCCAGACGCTCATCAACGTCCCCGTGGAGCGCAAGCTGCCTCTGGAAGAACGCCCGGCCGTGGGTGAGGCCGTGGCCAGGGTCGAGGCCGAGCTGCATGGACGCGGGCGCGTGCTCCTGCGGTACTCCGGTACGGAATCGCTCTGCCGCGTCATGGTGGAAGGCGAGGACAGCGAGAAGGTGCGCGCCTATGCGGAACTGCTGGCTGAAGTGGTGCAGCGCGAGCTGAAGTAGCCTGCGGGCGGGACGGCGCCTTGCCTGCTGGATTTTTCTGCGGAAGCGTGGCATAAGAGCCGGCGGAGCGGCGGCTTTCCCCCGCCCGCGATATCGGGACACGGCGGCTCCTGGCCGCGTCCTGCCTTCAGACTGCAACGCGCCGGCAGGCCTCATCCTGCGGGCAGCTCATCATACACGAGGTTCTCATGAAAGAAATCCGCAAGGTCATCATTCCCGTGGCCGGCTGGGGAACACGCTCGCTGCCCGCCAGCAAGAATATTCCCAAGGAAATGCTGCCTGTCTACAACAAGCCCGTCATTCAGTACGTGGTGGAAGAGGCCATCAAATCCGGCGTCACCGATGTTGTCTTTGTAACCAACAGGGACAAGAGCGTCATCGAGGATCACTTTGACTACAACCTCCAGCTGGAAGGCGTGCTGGAGCGATCCGGCAAGCTGGACAAGCTGAAGACCGTGCGTGACGTGGCGGAGATGGTCAACATCATGTCCGTGCGCCAGAAGAAGCAGCTGGGTCTGGGGCACGCCGTGCTGTGCGCCCGGCCGCTCATCACCGACGAACCCTTTGCCATCATGGTGGGCGACGACCTGATGTTCGGCGGCGTGCCCGGCGTGCAGCAGCTCATCGACGTGGCCATGCGCGAGAACATGCCCGTCATTGGTGTGATGGAAGTCCCCCGCGACAAGGTCAGCCGCTACGGCATCATTGACGGCGAGGAAGTCTCGCCCGGCGTCTACCGCATCAAGGACATGGTGGAAAAGCCCGATGTGGACAAGGCCCCCTCGCAGCTGGCCATTGTGGGCCGCTATGTGCTGACGCCCGACGTGTTCGACTATCTGGAAAAGGTCACGCCCGGCGTGGGTGGTGAAATCCAGCTGACGGACGCCTTGCAGGCCTTGGCCCGCGACCGGGGCATGATGGCCGTGAAGATGACCGGCATCCGCTTTGACGCCGGCGACTGGGCCGACTATCTTTCCGCCAACATCTACTTCGGACTTCAGGATGAAAGCCTGCGCTACGGCCTGCTGGAACGCCTGAAACAGTTTGTCCAGTTCTCCTAGCCTGTCGGCTGTCCGGCCCGCAGCGGCGGCCCGCCGGCTCCGCGCATATCCGCGCGGCTCTTCGGAGCCGCGCATTTTTTATCAGGCGCGCCGCGCCATCTCCTCTTCAGGAACATGACCTCATGTATGCCGTTGCCCTGCTTTCCCCTCCATATGCCACGCTGACCTATGCCGCCAGCCCGGATTTTCCGCCGGATTTCTGGCGGCAGGGGCTGCGCGTGGCCGTGCCTCTGGGAAAGGGAGCGCTGCGCGCCGGCGTGATTCTGGGAGCGGCGGACAGCGCCCCGGAGGGCGTGCGCCTCAGGGAAATCTGCTGGCCGCTGGAAGCTGCCCCCCTGCTGGACGCGGATGCCGTGGCGCTGGCGCGGGCCGTGGCCACGCGGCAGTCCTGCACGCCGGGCGCCGTGTGGGGGCACCTTCTGCCGGCTGGCCTGCGCTCCACGCAGGTACGCCTGCGCGACTTTGTCCACGGCATGCCTCGCCTGCATGCGCTGGCTGCGGTGAAGCGTCTGCCGGAGGAAGAACGGCGCGTACTGGCCGCCGCCCTGCTGGAGGGACGGGCCGGCTTTGTCGCCCCGGGGGCGGACAGTGCGGCAGAAGAGCGCTGTATCCTGCGCGTAGACCCGCCGTGGCCAGTGCGTCCGGCCGCCGTAAAGCAGGCTGCCGTCCTAGACTTTCTGCTGGCGCACGGGCCGGTTTCGCGCCGCGCACTGGCAAGAGCGGTGGAAGGAAGCGGCCCCGCGCTCGCCGCACTGGTGCGGGCCGGACATGTATATATGGAAAACGGGGAATGCTCCGAACCGGAAGCCGGAACCGTCCTGATGCCGCCTCCGCCCCGGCCCTTTATCCTTTCCCCCGCGCAGATGCTGGCTGTGGAAGACTGTGGCGCGGCACTGCATCGTGATGCGCCGGATACGCGCCTGCTCTTTGGCGTGACGGGCAGCGGCAAGACCGCCGTCTATCTGGAACTTATCCGGCAATGTCTGGAAATGGGACGCTCCGCCATGCTTCTGGCGCCAGAGGTGGCGCTGGCGCAGAAACTGCGGCGGGATGCGGCGCTGGCGCTGCCGGATGCGCCACTCTTCTTCTATCACGGCTACCAGAGCCCGCGCCAGCGGGAGCATACCTTCCGCGCGCTGGCAGAACGCACCGCGCCCTGCGTGGTGGTGGGAACGCGCTCCGCCCTCTTTCTGCCCGCGCCCCGGCTGGGGGCCATCCTGCTGGATGAGGAGCACGACGCATCCTTCAAGCAGGATGAGGGCCTTTCCTATCAGGCAAAGGAAGTGGCCTGGTTCCGGGTACGGCAGTCGCGGGGGCTGCTGGTGCTGGGATCGGCCACGCCGGACATCAAGACCTTCCATGCCGCACGGCAGGGAAGCCTGTCCGTCCTGCGCCTGCCCGCCCGCGTGGGAGGCGGTACCGCGCCATCGGTGGAACTGGTGGACATGTCCGGGCCGTCCGGGCCGTCCCTGCTGGCCCCGGCCAGCGAGCAGGCCCTGCTGGAAACGATCTCCCGCGGCGAGCAGGCCGTCATTCTTCTGAACCGGCGCGGCTATGCCCCGCAAATGCGCTGCCAGGACTGCGCAACCGTGGTCCGCTGCCCGCACTGCGAAATCAGCCTCACCTACCACAGGAGTCAGGAGCGCCTTGTCTGCCACTACTGCGGCTATTCCCTGCCCTTCCCTTCTCCCTGCATGCACTGCAAGGGCCTGCGCTACCGGCAGGTAGGCGAGGGCACGGAAAAACTGGCGGAACACGTGGAACTGCTGTGCGGCGCGGGCAATGTACTGCGTCTTGACCGGGACAGCACCCGCCGCCCCGGCCGCATGGAAGAAATTCTGGAGACCTTCGCCCGGCGGGAGGCGCAGGTGCTGGTGGGCACGCAGATGCTCTCCAAGGGACATCATTTTCCGGGCGTGACGCTGGCGATGGTGGCGGATGGCGACGTGGGCCTCAATCTGCCGGACTACCGCGCGGCAGAACGCACCTTCCAGCTGCTGGTGCAGTCATCAGGCAGGGCCGGCCGCGGAGACCTGCCGGGGCGCGTACTCATCCAGACCCGCGACACGCGCCACTACTGCTGGAAGCACGTGCGTACCGCCGATTTTGAAGGCTTTTACGAGGAAGAGATAGGTCTGCGGGAAAAGCGCCGCTATCCGCCCTTTGTGCGGCTGGCCCGCCTGCACGTGGCCTTTCCTCTGGATTTTCAGGAGTACAACACGGTATTGCAGGAAATAGGGGATGCGCTGCACAGCGGCGGCGCGGCACTGGGCGTCACCGTGCTGGGGCCGGCACCGGCGCCCCTGGCGGTACTGCGGGGCATGCGACGCTTCCACTGCCTGCTCAAGGCGGCGGACTGGACCGCCATGCGCAGTCTCCATTTCATGCTTCTGGCGCGCATTTCCTGCAAGGCATGCCGTTTTTACCTTGACCTTGACCCCGTGAATATGCTTTAACGGCCACATCATTGACGTACTACCACAAAATTCAGGTGTCTTGCGCCTGAAATCGTAATGGATGCTTCCATTCCGTCAACAAAAATGAGGTGGCACTATTCCGTACCACAAATCGGAATATATGTACGCCAAAAATTCAGCATTGTCACGAGGAGGTTGGGGGAGTCATGAAGAAGAACTGGTGTGCGCTGTGCCTGAGCGCAATACTGCTGCTGGCCGGACAGGGGACGGCCCAGGCCGAAGGCTTTGCCATGAACGAATGGAGTGCGCGCGGGCTGAGCCTGGCCGGCGGCATGGTGGCGCGTGCGGATGATCCTTCCGCGCTGGCCTACAACGCCGCAGGCATCACGCAGCTGCCGGGCACCCACCTCATGCTGGGCGCGTCCATTGTCTCGCCCTATGGCAGTATCGAAGGGACAGACCAGCGTACCGGCGCGCGCACGAGCATGCAGACCAAGGTGCAGAGCTGGACGCCCGCGCACTTCTATCTGACCCATCAGCTCAATGACAATGTGTGGCTGGGTCTCGGCAGCTTCACGCGCTTTGGTCTGGGCCTTTCCTATGACGGCAGCTGGATGGGCCGCTACGATGTCTACGATCTGGCGCTCCAGAGCGTCTCCGTGGTGCCCACCGTGGCCTACAAGGTCAACGACTGGCTCTCCCTTTCCGTGGGCGCAGAGCTGATGTATGCTTCGCTGTACATGGGGAAAAAGGCGCCTGTAGCTGCTTTTGGGCACTATTTTGGAGACATGGACTCGCAGGTGGAGGCCCACGGCTATGCCGGCGGCTACCAGCTGGGCGCGCATGTGAAGCTCAACGATCAGTGGTCGCTGGGCCTGGCCTACAAGAGCCAGGTGTCCATGACCATGTATGGCGACATTGACTTCGGTGGCGGAAAGCTCTACCAGACGGCACTGATGGGAAAGCCCAATCTGAAAAAATCCGATGCGGAAGGCACGGTGGTGATGCCGGACTCGCTGGCCTTTGGCGTTTCCTACAAGCCGCTGGACAATCTGAGCTTCGAGGTGGGCACCGTCTGGACGCGCTGGTCCACCTATGATCATCTCAACATGACATTTGATGGCCCGTACGGCGAAGAAAGCAAGAGCCGCAAGGACTTTCAGGACGGCTGGAACTTCAATGCCAGCGTGGAATGGAAGCCCCTCGACTGGTGGGCCCTGCGCGCGGGCGTGTACTATGAAACGCCCGTCATCAATGAGGACTATGCGGACTTCATGATGCCCACCTACGGCCGCACGGGCCTCACCGCCGGCATGGGCTTCAAGTGGGAAAACTTCACGCTGGACCTTGCCTATGCCCACCTGATCATCAATCAGCTGGACTACAGCACCACGCGGAATGGAGGGGTGACGGCCGGTGTGAAAAACGCCAAGTCGGAAGACTGCGTAGCTAACATCTACTCGCTGTCTCTGGGCTATACGTTCTAGCTTCCGTACAAAACGACGCATCAGGGCATGGGCGATCAGCATCGCACATGCCCTTTTTTGCATTGACGGACAGTCTGCCCGGCATGGCGGCCATACAGCCATGCATGCGCACCTTCCGGAAACGGCGCGCATGCACCCTGCCCCTGCCGCAGTCGAATGTTCCCGACAGCAATATGCCTGCCTTCCCGGATGGATGCCCGCATCAGCAGGACAGCGGCAACACAGCGCTGCGGGACTCCGGAAGTATGTCCGCCATGCCGGGAGTCGCGCATTCTGCCGGCAGGCCCCGCATAGACTTGCGCGGCAAAACACCGTAAGAAGATGTCCGTAAGGCCAGCCGTACCCATGCTGTCCGCCAGCACCTGGTGGACGAACCGGCGAGGGGCCTTCCCGCAGGTGCGCGGCGGCAGGACATGCATGGCACAATCCGCCTCCGCCTGTCCGCAGATGCACGGAATGCGCCCGCATGCAGGGCCCTGCCGGACGGCGCCGCCGTTTTTTCCGCACGGGCGCGGGATAGGCGGCGCGTTCCGCATCTTCAACGCTCCGGCG
>JAQXJC010000005.1 GCA_029008115.1 Desulfovibrionaceae bacterium
TCCGGCGCGAGGGCATTGCCTGGGTGGAGGATGCCAGCAATGCCAGCCGCGATTTCCGCCGCAACCGTCTCCGGCACGATGTCCTGCCCCTGCTGCGGCAGGAAAATCCCTCCCTGCGTACCGGAATACGCCAGCTCTGGCGGCAGGCCCGTGCCGATGAAGCGCACTGGGAAGCCCTGCTGGAGGCCAGCCTCGCCGCTCATCCCCTGCACCGGCAGGAACATGTCCTCGTTGCCGGGCGCGACCTGCTGTCCGGCATGGACGGCGCCCTGCGCCTGCGTCTCTGCCGACGCATCGTGCAGGAATGCGGCGGAACGCCGCGCGCCGACGCCCTGCGCGCGCTGGAAGCCGCATGGACAGCAAGACGTGGCAACGCCCGCATCCAGTTCCCGGGGGGCGTTACCGCGTGCATTGCCAAAGGAAGCATACTCTTCAGCATCTCCCGGCAGAAATGCAATACTGCCTGCTAGGACAGTGATTCTCCATCCAGACAGCGACGCAAGGCGGCCGCGATGCCCTCCGCGTCAATGCCGGCCTGTGCGGCAAGCTGGCGCTGAGAGCCGTGCTCCACAAAATGATCCGGCAGGCCCAGACGCTCCACACGCTGTCCCTTCAGCAGGCCGCTGTCGTTCCAGAACTCCAGCACGGCGGAGGAAAAGCCGCCGGCGGCGACGCCCTCTTCCACCATGACCACATGCCTGAAGCGCATGGCCATGTCCCGCAGCTGAGCTTCCGGCAGGGGCTTCAGCCATACGGGATCGAAGATGGCCACCTGTACGCCGCGTTCCTCCGCCAGCATCTCCGCCGCCTCGCGGGCCGCGGCCATGCGGCTGCCCACGGCAATCACAGCGGCATCCGTTCCTTCCCGCACCCAGTGTCCCACGCCGACGTCCAGCAGACGCGCCGGCTCCGGCTCCAGCCCGCGGGAGGCACCACGCGGATAGCGTATGGCGCAGGGGGCATCCAGATGTACCGCCGTGCGCAGCGCATGGCGCAGCATGTTTTCATCGCGCGGCGCGATGATGCGCATGTTCGGTATCGAGCGCAGGTAGGCGATGTCGAACGCGCCGTGATGCGTGGCCCCGTCCGCGCCCACCAGGCCGGCCCTGTCCAGACAGAACGTCACAGGCAGGTTCTGCAGGCAGACGTCATGCACAATCTGATCATAGGCCCGCTGAAGAAATGTCGAATAGATGGCGACCACAGGCCGGCATCCCCGGCTGGCCAGCCCGGCCGCAAAGGTCACGGCATGCTGTTCGCAGATGCCCACGTCAACAAAGCGGTCGGGATAGGTCTTCTGGAACAGCGCCGTTCCTGTTCCTTCCGGCATGGCGGCGGTGATGGCGATGATACGTCTGTCCTGCGCGGCCAGCCGCACCAGCTCCCGCCCGAATATATCCGTGTAGGAGGGCGGTGTGCCCGGGGCCTTGGGAGCGGGACGGCCCGTGGCCGGATCAAAGGGGCCGACACCGTGAAAGCGCGACGGCTCCTGCTCCGCCAGCGCATAGCCCTTGCCCTTGCGCGTCAGCACGTGCAGCAGGACGGGGCCGTCCTCCACGGCGGCGGCCATCTGCATGTGGCGGCGCAGCGCCCCAAGGTCGTGCCCGTCCACCGGCCCCAGATAGGTGAAGCGAAAAGCCTCGAACAACATGCCCGGCGTAAAGAAGGACTTGAAGCTGTATTCGCCGCGCTGGGCGTAGGTCGCCAAGTCTTCCCCGATGCGTGGCACAGAGCGCAGAAGCTTGAGCACATCCTTCTTCGTCTGCCGCACCCAGCTGCGGGAAAGCGTGCGGCTGAGAAAGCGGGAAATGGCGCCGACATTGGGCGAGATGGACATTTCATTGTCATTCAGGATGACGATGAGCCGCCGCCCCATGTGCCCTGCCAGATTCAGCCCTTCCAGAGCCTCGCCGCCGGTGAGGGAGCCATCCCCGATGACGGCCACGACATGATGCCGCCGCCCTTCCAGGTCCCGCGCCATGGCCATGCCCAGCGCCGCGGAAATGGACGTGGAGGAGTGCCCCACGCCGAAATGATCATACGGACTTTCCTGCATGCGGGGAAAGCCGGAAATGCCGCCAAGCGTCCGCAGAGTGGAAAAGCGGTCTGCGCGCCCGGTGAGCAGCTTCCACGCATAGCTCTGATGTCCCACGTCCCAGACCAGCCTGTCCACGTCCATGTTGAATACCTGCATCAGGGCTATGGTCAGCTCGACCACGCCCAGCGAGGGCGCCAGATGCCCGCCATTGGCGGCGACAGTCGCAATGATCTTCTGGCGCACCTCCTGCGCCAGCGTCAGGCTCTGCTCCATGGAAAGCCCGCTGACATCGGCCGGGCTGTGGATGCTGTCCAGCAACGGGGTAGGTGTTGTCCGCATCATGCCTCCCCCGTCACTAGCACGCACGGGAAACGACGTGCTGCGTCAGTGCGCGCAGAAAATCCGCCTCCGGTCCGTCAAAGGAGGACAGCGCGTCCCCGGCGGCCCTGGCCTGCTCCTGCGCCAGCTCGCGGCTCCTTTCCAGCCCCACCAGCGCCGGATAGGTATTCTTGCCCTGCGCCACGTCGCTGCCGGCCGGCTTGCCCAGCGTGGCCGTATCCGCCGTCACGTCCAGAATATCGTCCGCAATCTGGAAGGCCACGCCCAGCGCCGCGCCATACCGCCGGACAGCCGCCACAGCCGCGGCCTCCGCGCCGGCCAGCAGCGCGCCGCTCTCGCACGAGGCCCGCAGCAGCGCACCCGTCTTCAGGCTGTGCATGCCGCGCAGCTGCTCCAGCGTGACATCATGCCGGCCGGTATAGGCCATGTCCAGCATCTGCCCGCCCACCATGCCGGCGGAACCGGCGGCCGCAGCCACGCAGGAGGCCGCACGCACCAGCCGTTCCGGCGGCAGGGGCAGGGAAAGCATGTGGGCAAAGGCGTCCGTGAGCAGCGCGTCTCCGGCAAGGATGGCCGTGGCCTCATCAAAAGCCTTGTGGTTGGAGGGTCTGCCGCGCCGCAGATCGTCATCATCCATGGCCGGCAGATCGTCATGAATCAGCGAATAGGTGTGGATCATCTCAATGGCGGCGGCAAAGGGCAGCACGGCCGCCACATCGGCGCCGCACAGAGCCGCGCAGGACAGGCACAGCACGGGCCGCAGGCGCTTCCCGCCCGCCATGAGGCTGTACAGCATGGACTCCCGCAACCGGGAGGGAACCTCCCCTCCGTCCAGGCAGGAGGACAAATAGGTTTCCACGCGCGCGCCGCGCTCCTTGAGCAAGCTCTTCATTTCCTGCGGGGTCATAGGTCGTCACTCTTCTTCTGCGGGCAGGACAGCGTCCTGCGGGGTTTCCGCGCCGGCAAGGGGGCGCGCTTGATCTTCCTGCATCAGGGTCAGCACGTTTCGCGCGGACTCCAGCTGGCGGCGGCATGCCGCAGAGCAGTCCATGCCTTCCCTGTACAGGGCCATGCTTTCTTCCAGCGGCACATCGCCGGATTCCAGCTGGCGCACGATTTCCTGAAGCCGCCGCATGCGGCTTTCAAAATCCTGCGGGGCATTCTTCTTTCGCATGCTCTCCTCCGCGCGGGCGCTGTCATGCCCGGACGCACAGATGTTTCACTCTGCCCTGCATCCCGCGCGGCACAGCCGCGGTGCAGAACCAGCGCCGGCATGCCCCGCCGGCAACTGTCACTATAGCCGCCAAAGGCCGCCAGCACAAGCCCGTCCGTGCCGGCGGGACTCCAGCCTATCCTGCCGTGCCGGATGAGGAGTCCAGCACGCGCACGTTCAGCTCGCCGTCCCGCAGCCGCACGCGCAGGCAGCTTCCCGGCGCGGCAAGCGCCGCCGAGCGCACCAGCCTCCCCGCCGGCGTCCGCACCAGGGCAAAGCCCCGGCGCAACGGCGCATCGGGATCAGCCGCCGCCAGCCGGGCCGCCAGCTCCCCGTGCAGACGCATCCCGCCGTCCAGGACGGCGGCGGCAGCCCGGCGCAGTGCGGCATCCGCCTCCGCCCACGCCCTTTCCCCGCCTGACAGCGCTGAGGCGCCGCGCTCATGCAGCCGCCGTTCCATCTCCGCCAGCCGCTCTTCAGCCGCCGCCAGCCGGGCCGCCGGATGCCTGGCATGCAGCGCGGCTTCCAGCGCGCACAGCTCCAGTTCCCGACGTTGCAGCAGGGCGCGTCCCGCCGCGGCAAGAGATGCCGTCAGTCCATGCAGGCTCTCCGCATGGCGTTCCATGCGCCGCACGGGAGAACACCAGCCCAGCGCCCGTTCCATCTCCCCGCAACGGCGGGCGCATTCGCTCACGCGGGCGGACATGGCCCGGATCAGACGCCCTTCCAGCGCCCTCACCTCCAGCGCCAAGGACTCCCGCTCCGGCCAGAGCAGCTGGGCCGCATGGGATGGCGTGGCGGCGCGCACGTCTGCCGTCAGATCCACCAGGGTAAAATCCACCTCGTGCCCTATGCCGGCCAGCACGGGCAGGCGGGAAAGAAAGACCGCTTCCGCCAGAGACTCGTCGTTAAAGGCCCAGAGGTCTTCCAGCGAGCCGCCGCCCCGGATAATCACAATCACCTGCGCCCAGTCTCCGGCATTGATACGGGCCAGCGCGCGCATGATGTCCGGCACGGCGCCCTCCCCCTGCATCAGGGCCGGATACACGCGCAGTTCCGCCCCGCAGCCCCGGCGGGATGCCAGACGGATAAAATCATGTATGGCGGCCCCGCCCGGCGCGGTAATCACCGCCACCCGCGACGGGGAATCCGGCAGGGGACGCTTGCGCTCCGGTGCAAAGAAACCGCGGGCCTGCAGGCGCCCCTTCAGCTCCTCAAACAGGGCAGCCAGCTGTCCGCGCCCGGCTTCCTGCGCAAACTCCACTGCCAGCTGATAGCGGCCGCGCGGGGCATAGACCCGTACCGCCCCGGCGCAGCACAGCTGCTGTCCGTTGGCCAGCCGCGCCGCCAGCGAGGGGCGGGGGCCGTCCTCAAAGACTTCTCCGGTCAGGGGATCGAAGGACTCCACGTCCCGCTGGCGCTGGCGGAACCAGACGCAGGCCAGCTGGGCTTCACCGTCCTTCAGGGTAAAATACACATGCCCCGATCCGGGGCGGGAGAGGTCCGTCACCTCTCCCCGCACCCAGACAAAGGGAAAGCGCCCTTCCACAAGGCCGCGCAGACGCTCTGTCAGCTCGCGCACAGTGAGGACGGCGCTGTCGGGCATGGCTACTTCGCGGCCTCCCAGCCGCCGCGCACGGTGCCGGCCCAGGCGCGGAAGGCATCCATGAAGCCTTCCACGGGCAGCTCGCCCTTCACGCCCGTGCGCCGATCCTTGCATTCCACAATGCCGCGCCCCAGCCCCTTGCCGCCCAGCACCAGCTGCATGGGGCAGCCGATGAGGTCAGCATCCTTGAACTTCACGCCGGGCCGCTCCTCGCGGTCATCCAGCAGCACATCCACGCCTTCAGCGCGCAGGGCCGCATACAGCTCCTCGGCCTTGCCGTTGACATCATCCTTCTTCGGATCAAGATTGAGCAGGAGAACTTCAAAGGGCGCAATGGCCGGCGGGAAGATGATGCCGCCGTCATCATGGTTCTGCTCAATGGCCGCGGCCACCACGCGGGACACGCCAATGCCGTAGCAGCCCATGACCATGGTCCGCTCCCTGCCGTTGACATCCAGATAGCTGGCCTTCATGGGCTCGCTGTACTTCAGGCCCAGCTTGAAGATATGTCCCACCTCAATGCCCTTGGGCAGCTCGATGGCGCCGCCGCAGCGGGGACAGCGATCTTCCGCCGTAATCACGCGCAGATCGCTCCACGCCTCCACAGCGGCATCGCGCCCGAGGTCCACATGCAGCAGGTGCGTATCAGCCGCATTGCCGCCGGCAATGTAGTCCGTGCCGCCGCGCAGCTCGCTGTCCGCAAAGACATGGGCCACCTTCAGACCCACGGGACCGGCGAAGCCCACGGGCGCGCCCGTCCACGCCTCCACCTGCGCGGGAGAGGCCATTTCCACCGTTGTGGCGCCCATGAGGTTCTTCAGCTTCACGTCGTTTACCTCGCGGTCGCCGCGCACCAGCACAGCCACGGATTCACCGTCCACATCGAAAAGAATGGTCTTGATCAGCGCTGTGGCGGGCGCGTTGAGCATGGAGCAGATTTCCGCCACGGTATGCGCGCCGGGAGTGGGCACGGGCTCGCAGGGAGGACAGGATGCCGTGCAGTCAGTTCCCGTCCAGCGCACTTCCGCGCGCTCCACATTGGCGGCATACTGGCATGCCGAGCAGGCGGCGATGGTATCCTCGCCCGTATCCGCCAGCACCATGAATTCATGGGAGAAATTACCGCCGATGGAACCGGAGTCCGCCTCCACGGGACGGAATTTCAGGCCCAGGCGGGTGAAGATACGCATGTAGGCATCGCGCGCAAGCTGGTAGCTGATGTCCGCCCCCGCATCGTCCATATCAAAGGAATAGGCATCCTTCATGACGAACTCGCGGCCGCGCATCAGGCCGAAGCGCGGGCGGCGTTCGTCACGGAACTTGGACTGAATCTGATACAGACGCACGGGAAGCTGGCGGTAGGACTTCACCTCTCCGCGCACCAGATCGGTGATGACCTCCTCATGCGTGGGGCCGAGGCAGTAGTCGCGATCATTGCGATCCCTGAAGCGCAGCAGCTCCCGGCCGTAGTATTCCCAGCGGCCCGTCTCCTGCCACAGGTCGGCAGGCTGCACCATGGGCATGAGCAGCTCCTGAAAGCCGGCGGCATTCATTTCCTCGCGCACAATGTCCGCCACCTTGTTGATGGCGCGCATGCCCAGCGGCAGATAGGTGTAGATGCCGCTGGTCAGCTTGCGGACCATGCCGGCGCGCACCAGCAGCTTGTGGCTGACCACCTCGGCATCAGCCGGAGATTCTTTCAACGTGGGGATGTAGGCATTGCTCCAACGCATTATCGCCGTCCTTTTTCTTGCAGTAATCTGGTTAATTCTTCCATAAACGCCGCGAGCAGGGCCTCCTGTCCGCGCACGGAGCGAATCACTTCGCCCTTCCTGAAAATAATGCCCTTGTCGCGTCCTCCGGCCAGGCCGATGTCCGCCTCGCGGGCCTCGCCGGGGCCGTTGACCACGCAGCCCATGACAGCCACCTTGATGTCCGCCGTCTCATGGCGCAGGCGATCTTCCACCTGCCGGGCCATGCCGATAAGATCGATTTCCGTGCGCCCGCAGGTGGGACAGGAAATGATTTCCGGGCCGCGCCGCCGCAGGCCCAGCGCCCGCAGCATCTCGTAGGCCACGGTCACTTCCTCCTCCGGCGGGGCCGTCAGGGAAACGCGCATGGTGTCGCCTATGCCCTGCCACAGCAGGATGCCGAGGCCCACGGAGCTCTTCACCGCGCCGCGCACCAGACCTCCGGCCTCGGTCACGCCAATGTGCAGGGGATAGTCGCACTGCCGTGCCAGCAGCTCGTAGGCGGCAATGGTCTCCAGCACGGACGAGGACTTGATGGATATTTTCGTATCATAGAAATGTCGCCGCTCCAGCAGGCGCACATGGCCCAGGGCGCTCTCCACAAGAGCCTCCGGCGTGGGGCTGCCGTATTTCCGCAGCAGCTCCTTCTCCAGAGAGCCGCCGTTCACGCCAATGCGGATGACGGCATGGTGCGCCCTGGCCGCGTCCACCACGGCATCCACATGGGCCGCCGGGCCGATATTGCCGGGATTGATGCGCAGCCCCTCCACGCCTCCCTCCAGGACGCGCAGGGCGAGCCTGTAGTCAAAGTGGATGTCCGCAATGAGCGGCACACTCACTCGTGCACGGATGCGCGCCACGGCATCGGCCGCCGTTTCATCCGGCACGGCCACCCGCACCAGTTCGCACCCCCGCAGCACCAGCCGCTCAATCTGCGCCACCGTGGCGTCCACGTCGCGGGTGTCCGTGTTAGTCATGCTCTGCACAACCACGGGCGCATCCCCGCCCACCCGCACGCCGCCCAGACATATCTGGCGGCTCGTTCTCCGCGTGTTCATAAGGCATCCCCCTTGCGCATGCTCTCGAAGTCCCTTTCCTTATGCTATTTCCCCCGGCAAGCCAAGAGCCGCCCGCGTGCAAAAATCGCCGGCCCCGCAGGGCAGGCCCCCCTGCGACGGCCCTTCATCACGCGGAAAGGCCGGCCACGGCAGGAGGAACGCAGCGGAACATCCTTGCATTGGCGCCCGTTTCCGCATACAACTTCGCCACTTCAGAAACCATGCGGCGGCGCGGCGCACGCGCTCCCTTATCATACCAAGCAAGGAGCTCACATGGCCCTCAGTATCGGCATCGTGGGGCTGCCAAACGTTGGCAAGTCCACCCTGTTTAACGCCCTGACCAAGGCCCAGAACGCACAGGCGGCCAACTATCCCTTCTGCACCATCGAACCCAACAAGGCCACCGTGGCCGTGCCGGATGCGCGCGTGGATCAGCTGACGGCCAAGGCCCATCCCAAAAAGACCATCTACGCCAGCGTGGATTTTATCGACATCGCCGGGCTGGTGCGCGGCGCAAGCAAGGGGGAAGGGCTGGGCAACCAGTTCCTCGCCAACATTCGCGAATGCGCCGCCATTCTGCACGTGGTGCGCTGCTTCGAGGACGGTAACATCACCCACGTGGACGGCTCGGTGGACCCACTCCGCGATATCGACACCATCGAGACCGAGCTGGTGCTGGCGGACATACAGAGCGTGGAGCGCCGTCTGGAGCGCATGCTGAAGATGTCCAAGGGTAACAAGGACGCCAGGGCCGCCGCCGACATCATGGCCGCCCTGCTGGCGCACCTGAATGAAGGCAAGGCCGCCAAGACCTTTGCCCTGCCCGACAATGAGCTCTTCCTCGCCGCATGGCGCGAACTGGGCCTGCTCACGGCCAAGCCCGTCATCTACTGCGCCAATGTGGACGAAGAGGCCGTGACCGAAGGCAACGACTTTGTGAAGCGGGTGGAAGCCCTTGCGGCGGAGCGCGCATCGGGCTTCGCGCTGATCTGCGCCAGACTGGAGGAGGAACTTCAGGGTCTTGCCGAGGAAGAGCAGCTGGAAATGCTGTCCTCCTACGGCATCGCGGAAAGCGGCCTTGTGCGCATTATCCGCACCGGCTACCACACGCTGGGCCTGTGCAGCTACTTCACCGCAGGGCCGGACGAAGTGCGCGCCTGGACAATCCACACGGGCTGGAAGGCGCCGCAGGCCGCCGGCGTCATTCATACGGACTTCGAACGCGGCTTCATCCGGGCGGAAGTCATTTCCTTCGAGGACTACATGTCGCACGAAAGCGAGGCCGCCTGCCGCGCCGATGGCGTGCTGCGCGTGGAAGGCAAGGACTACGTGGTGCAGGACGGCGACGTCATGCACTTCCTGTTCAACGTCTAGCCGGGCGAAGGCGACGCGGCCTTCCCGCTGCGGGGCGGCAGGCCCGGGGATAGCCCGCCGGCTTCTCCGATTGACATCCGGGCGGAAGTGCCTACCTGTACAGAGTCTGGCACTTTCGCCATCCACCCTCCATATCCTGAGGTGCTTGCAGTATGTTCCTGACAGAAAGCATGATTACCCGGCTCCGCATTGCCGGCAAAACCATTCTGGCGCAGTGTGTGCTGCTGTGCGTTCTCCTTCTGGCAGTCTGGGGCGGGCAGCGCATCTATGCCCTCATAGACACGGACACCTTTCCCCAGCCCGTGGCGCTGGGCGAGGTCAGCGGCCTTGACGAAAATGCCAAAGGCAAACTCCTGCTGGATTCCATCACGCATCAGATGCGCCGGGAGCTGGGCTCCACCTTCGGCTGGTCGGCCAACGACATCCTGTTCAACCGCTTTGTGCTGGACAACAGGGCCTACCGGCAATACGGCGTCTATCATGCCACGCGCATGCTCATAGACCTGTACTCCACGCAGATCGCCAAGCTGGGCTCCAACGACCGTGAAAGCGACTTCCTGTACAAGGCCCGCCTGAACAGCTTTGCCATCGACCCGCGCAAGTTCATGTTTCCCTCTGCGGAAAGCGCCTACGAAAAGGGGCTGAAGCTGTGCGAATCCTACAAGAAGGGGCTGGACGGCGGTTCCCCGTCCAAGAAGGGATCGGACGGCGCGACCTCGGTCTACAACTGCCGCACGGATGACATCTACGCATCCTTCAATATGCTGGTAGGCGAGAACATGCTGGGCTACGCCCTGGGCCTGCTGGAAAATGCGCAGGACATCAACTTCTATACGCTGGATAACCGCATCTACGAAGTGCAGGGCATCGTGCTGGTGGCCCGTGACTTCGTGCATGCGCTGAATACGCTCTATCCCGACCTGATCAACAAGAACAACACGGGGAACATGAAGGCCGCCATGGAATATCTGGACAAGATATGCGTGTACGATCCCCTGTACATCACCTCCAAGGTCAATTCCGGCGAGCTGATCATCTCCTATCTGCTCTTTGCCAAGAACCGTCTGGAAGACATCCGCGACAGCCTGCGCATCTAGCCCGCGCCAGATTGCGGAACCAGCCGCACATGCGGAAAACGCCGGCAGGAACAAGCCCGCCGGCGTTTTTTCATTGTGGACGCGCCATCACGCCCGGCTCTTCAGGGAGCGGATGCGGCGCATATCCAGAACATCTTCCTTCCGCCACGGCCGCACGGCCCGCCTCCGGCATGCTTATGCTTCAGCCAGCCAGCTCTGGAGGATTTCCACAATCTTCTGCGCCTGCTTGGCGCTGGAAATGGTGAACTTGGACTGCATGCGGTATTCCCCGCCGGACTTCCGGTAGCGGCGGATCACGTACTTGTCCGGGCCATAGTCAGCCGTCTCCGGCCTCCATTCCTGATAGCGGAACAGGATGGTCGTCCACGCGCCCTTGCTCAGGATTTCCTTATCGAGTTCCTTGCAGACCAGCGTTCCGTTTTCTTCAAAATTGACGGTCAAATCTTCAATCAAGCTGCTCAAGACACGTTCTCCGGCGCACGGGCTGCGCCCTTTTTGTAGTGCATACTATCCGCCCCCGGCCCGGCGGGGCGCTGCCGGCAGAGGCCGGCGCCGCATACGGCGGCAATCTTCCGCGTTACCTACGCACTTTTCAGCGCGACCGCAAGCGTCCTCCGGGACGGGATGAATTCATCCGCCGCGCATGGAGAGAAAAAAATCCCGCAGCTGGCGGGCGCAGTCTTCAGAAGCGACGCCCCCCATGTGCCAGACGTGATGATTCAGAAAAGGAAGCTCCAGCCCGTCCATGCAGGAAAGGACAGCGCCCGCACGCGGGTCCGCCGCGCCGAACACCACGCCGGCCAGGCGCGCATGCACGGCAGCCGCCGCGCACATGGCGCAGGGCTCCAGCGTCACCACCAGCACACAGCCATCCAGACGGTAGTTGCCCAGCCTGCGCCCGGCCCCGCGCATGGCCAGCACTTCCGCATGCGCGGTGGGATCATGCAGGCGCACCGGCTCATTGTGGGCCACGGCCAGCAGCTCTCCGGCGGCGGAGACCAGCACGGCCCCCACGGGAACCTCTCCGGCGGCCCGCCCCAGATCCGCCTGGCGCATGGCCTCGGCCATAAGGCCTTCCCACGTCCACCCGGGCGGGGGGGAGGGGCATGGCCCCTCCAGCGGAATGGCGCGCGCCGCGCCAGCCTCCCCGCACATGGCTACAGGACAATAATACGGCGAAGAAGCTCCACCACCTCTTCAGGCGTATCGCAAATATGGGTGAGGCGGTTGATTTCCTCCTCCCTGATGGTGCCGGCCGCCACCATGCTCTTCTTCATCCAGTCCACAAAGCCCTCCCAGAATTCGCGCCCGTACAGCACGATGGGGAAGGGACGGATGCGCTTGGTCTGCGCCAGCACAAATGCCTCGGAAAGCTCGTCAATGGTACCCATGCCGCCGGGCATGACGATGTAGGCCATGGAGTACTTCACGAACATGAGCTTGCGCAGGAAGAAGTACTTGAAATCGCAGCGGTGCCGCACGTACTGGTTGCAGCTCTGCTCGTGCGGCAGGTGGATATGCAGCCCCACGGATTCCCCACCGGCTTCAGCGGCACCCTTGTTGGCGGCCTCCATGATGCCCGGGCCGCCGCCGGTAATGATGCCGTAGCCGTCCCGCACCAGCAGGGCGGCCAGCCGCTCGGCATCCCGGTAGAAGGGGGAGTCTTCCTGCAGGCGCGCGGAGCCAAAGATGGAGATGCAGTTCTGCCTGAGATGGTTCAGACTGTCCAAGGCCTCGACCATTTCCGCCATGATGCGCAGCGTGCGCCACGATTCCGTGCTGGCTGCAATATCGTCAATCATGTTCTGATGCAGTGCGGGCATGAGCCTCCTCCTTCCGGTAAACGTTTTTTTCGATCATAGCCATTGTCCTGCCGCGCCGCAACCGGAAAAAAATGCCCGACCGCACTGAAGCGGAGACGGCATGCCGGCAGGAAGGCATATTCTGCGCCGGCAGGGGCTTGCGTCCGCGCCCGATGCGGGGCATAGTGGAGAAAAGCCGGATGCCTTCCCTTTCACCACCCTACGCAAAGGAACTGCCATGAAAGTACAACTTCTGGGCGCCGCCCGGACGGTCACTGGCTCCTGCTACATGATTGAAGCCTGTGGCGCGCGCTTCTGTGTCGATTGCGGCATGCATCAGGGCAACAAGGCCATAGAGGAACGCAACCGCGCCTCGGTCTATGATGCCGGCCACATTGACTTCATGCTCATCACCCATGCGCACATGGATCATTCGGGGCTCATCCCCCGCATGGTCAGGGAGGGCTTCAGCAAGCCCGTCTACTGCACCAAGGCCACCAGAGACCTGCTGGAGCTGATGCTGCTGGACAGCGCCCACATTCAGGAGATGGAAGCCGCCGCCGCCGCGCGCAAGTACAGCCGGCGCGGCCTGAAGAATCCCCCTGCGGCCCTCTATACTACCGAGAATGCGCAGAAGGCCGCCCTGCTGCTGCGGCCCGTGGAGTATCATCAGACGCTGGAACCCTGCCCCGGCGTGAAATGCACCTATTATGACGCCGGCCACATCCTCGGCTCCGGCTTTCTGCGGCTGGAAATTACCGAGGACGGCAAAAGCACCAGCCTGATCTTCTCCGGCGACATCGGCCGCCCCAATGCGCTTATCGTGCGCGACCCCGAAACGCCGCCGCCGGCGGACTATGTTTTCATGGAGAGCACCTACGGCGACCGCAACCACAAGAACGAAAGCATCTCCGGCGATGAACTGGCCGAGGCCATAGCCTACAGCTACGGCAAGCGGGAGAAGGTCATCATCCCCGCCTTTGCCGTGGAGCGCACGCAGGAGATACTCTACTGCCTGCACAATCTCTATCAGCAGGGCCGGCTTCCCGCGGACATGCCCGTGTTCGTGGACAGCCCCCTGGCCATCCGCGCCACCGAGGTGTTCAAGAAGAACCGCGAGCTTTTCGATCAGGACGCCACCGCCCTGCTCGCCAGGGGCAGCGATCCCTTTGAGCTGCCCAACCTGCGGTACACGCTGTCCGCCACGGAATCCCAGAGCCTGAACAGCATGACGGGGCCGGCCGTCATCATCTCCGCCAGCGGCATGTGCAATGCCGGCCGCATCAAGCATCACCTGCGGCATAATATCTGGAAGCCCGGCGCAAGCATTGTCTTTGTGGGCTATCAGGGCGTCGGGACTCCGGGCCGCAAGCTGGTAGAAAAGGCAAAGAAGATCACCCTGTTCGGTGAAGATATTGATGTTGCGGCGCGCATTTTCACCATTGGCGGCTTCTCCGGGCATGCGGGGCAGAGCCAGCTTGTTGACTGGGTAACGCCTCTTGCCAGGGGTGGATCGCAAATCCTGCTTGTGCACGGCGAAGAAAAAGCGCAAAACACGCTGGCAGAGCTGCTGAAATCACAGCTGGGCGCGCAGGTGCAGATACCCGCCTATCTGGAGGAACTCACCTTCAGCGGCAAGGTGGTGACGGAAAACGTCACCCATGAGGCTGCCGGGCATCCGCGTGTGGACTGGGACTTCCTCTCTGCGGAACTCGAACGCAAGTGGGCAATTTTCAAGGACAAGCTCGCTACAGTGGATCAGCGTCCCTGGGTGGAGCAGACGGAGCTGCGCGATCAGATGGAAAACATGGACTACTATATGACGCGCCTCATCTCAAGGATGTAACGGAATCATGCGCATTATTGCCGGAACATTCGGCGGCCGCACCATCAAGACCGTGGAGGGGCCGGGGTACCGCCCCGCCATGGCCCGCGTGCGCGAATCGCTGTTTTCCATGCTGGAATCGCGCGGCGCCGCCTGGCACGGGGCCCGCGTCATGGACCTCTTTGCCGGCAGCGGCAGCCTCGCCTTTGAGGCCCTGAGCCGGGGCGCGGCGGAAGCCACGCTGGTGGAGATGGCCCCGCAGGCCGTCAAATGCCTCCGCGCCAACGCGGCTCTGCTGCGTCTGGACGAGGGGCGCTGCCGCATTGTGACCGACGATGTGCTGAAGCTGCTGAGCCGGGGCTGCGCCCTTCCCTGCGACGTGACCTTCATTGATCCGCCCTACGGCAAAAATCTGCTCCAGCCTGCCCTGCGCAGCCTGCTGCGGCGCGGCTGGCTGGCGGAGGACGCCCTCGTGTGCGCGGAGGTGGAGGCATCTCTCTCCTTTGACGCGGCAAAGGCCCACGCGGGGCTGGAGCTGCTCGCGGATCGGAACTTCGGTCAAACCCGGATTGTCATATGGAAGCACATACAAGAACAGTAGCCATCTATCCCGGCACCTTTGACCCGCTGACCATGGGGCATCTGAGCCTCATCCGGCGCGGGCGGGAACTCTTTGATGAAGTCATCGTCGCCGTGGCGGACAATACGCCCAAGGCTCCGCTCTTCACCCTTGAGGAACGTGTGGCCATGGCCAGAGAAGCCATTGGCGATACTCCCGGCGTAACGGTGGAGCCTTTTTCCGGCCTGCTGGTGGAGTATGCCGCCCGGCGCGGCGCCACGGCCCTGCTGCGCGGCCTGCGCGCTGTCTCCGACTTTGAATACGAGTTCCAGCTGGCGCTCATGAATCGCCGCCTTCAGAAAGATATTCAGACCGTCTTTCTGATGACGGACTACCAGTGGCTCTACATTTCAAGCACCATCGTCAAGGCGGCCGCCAGTCACGGCGGCGATGTCTCCGGGCTGGTGCCGGAAAACGTCCGCATACAGCTCATGAACAAATATGCTGCCGGTGAGGTGCGGCAGGGAACGCCCTGTCTCGCGCCGTCTGCCGGCGGCTTCCGCATCTCATAAGGATAAGGGGGGACGGGACAGGCTCCCGTCCCCGCCGGGGCGCCCCCCAAGGGGGCGCTTTCCCTGCCAACAGCCAGCCTCCGCGGAAGGCTCCCGCCATGCCGCGACGCCGCAGCCACCATGACACACGCAGCCCCCGTTCCCGTCATCTGCCTTGCCGGCCCTACCGGTTCCGGAAAAACAGCCGCCGCGCTGGCGCTGGCCCGCGCCTGCAACGGTGAAGTCATCAATGCCGACTCCCGCCAGGCATACCGCGACTTTCCCATCATTACGGCCCAGCCCTTCCCGGAGGAACGGGCCGTCTGTCCGCATCATCTCTATGGCGTTCTCCCTACCGCGGCAAAGATGGCCGCGGGCTCGTGGGCGGAGGAAGCGGCCTCTCTGGCCAGGGACATCTGGGCACGCGGCCACGTTCCGCTGGCGGTGGGCGGCACGGGGCTGTACTTCAAGGCCCTGCTGCACGGCATCGCGGCCATTCCGCCCGTGGCAGCCGCCCTGTCGGAAGACCTGGCCGCCCGTTGCGCCGCCTGCGGCTCTCCTGCCCTGCATGCGGAGCTGTCCGCCGTCGATCCCGCCTATGCCGCCCGCATCCATCCCAATGACAGACAGCGCGTTCTGCGCGCGCTGGAAGTCTGGCTGGGCACCGGCAAAACCTTCAGCTGGTGGCATGCCCATGCCGCCCCCGCTCCTCTGGCACGGGGGCCTCTGCTGGGACTGGGCATCACGCTGGATGAGCTCACGCCCCGTCTTGGCAGGCGCATTGACGCCATGCTGGAAATGGGCGCGCTGGAAGAAGCCCGGCAGGCGCGCCTGCTGTGCGCCGATCCCGCCGCGCCGGGCTGGAGCGGCATCGGCTGCGCCGAACTGCTGGCCCATCTGGAGGGCCGTCTCAGCCTGCCGCAGGCCCGCGCCCTGTGGATGTCCAATACACGCGCCTATGCCAAGCGCCAGCTTACCTGGTTCAGGGCCCAGCCGGAGCTGGAATGGTTCAGCCCGCAGGATGTGGCCGCTCTCACAGATCGCGTTCTGCGCGCCGTGGACGGCCTGCGCAGCGCCGCCATTTCCTGTGCGGCCGATCAGGCGCAATAAATTTCACAAGCGCCGTTGATTGCTTCCGCCCCTACGGCTTCAAGGGTCTGCGCGCATCGAGCATTCTGCCCTGCAACCATCCCCCCCCTTGACGTGACAATTCCTATCAGATACGAAAACCCGTATCTTCTGTCCGCATATCAGCGGGCGCACGGCGCCGAGGACGCCGTGCCCGCTTGTCCTGCGTGCGGAAGGCCGGTGCGGAGAAGGGTTTTCCGTTCCGGGTTTGGGGGTTTAATGTTCTGTATCCAAGAAGGACAAGCACATGAGGAACGGTAAAACACTGCTGCGATGGATGGTTGTGATGGTGGTGGTTGCCGTGGCAAGCACTGGCTTTGTGCTGACGAGCCAGGAAGCGCAGGCCGCAGGGCAAGCGCTGGAGCCCACGGAAAGCGGCGCTCCCTCCGCCATGGTACTCTTCCCTGTGACCGAAAAGGCCAATCCCGCCAAGGCGGCGATGCGACCCGTGGTGTTCAACCACCTGGTTCACGAAAAGAAAATTTCCGACTGCGAAACCTGTCACCACACCGGTGATCCCACGTCCTGCGCCTCCTGTCACACGGTGGAAGGCAAGGCTGAAGGCAACTTCATCACGCTGGAACGCGCCATGCACGCTGAAAATATTGCCAAGCGCGCCAACGGCAAGACGCCCTCCAGCTGCGTGAGCTGTCACAACGAAAACCTGAAGCGCCGCGAATGCGCCGGCTGCCACGCCATTGTGACGCCTAAGCGCGATGAAGCCTACTGCGCCGCCTGTCACAATGTGACCCCCAAGATGACAGACGAGGAAATGCAGCAGGGCATGCAGGGCAAGCTGGCCTCTGATGAAGCCCTGGCCACCGAGACCGTCCTCGGCAAGAAGCCTGTGAACCGCATTGCGCCGCAGGCCATTCCCTACAAGGTGCAGATCGACGGCCTGAAGGACGACTATGAAGGGTGCAGCTTCACCCACGCGCGCCATGTGGCCTCACTCATGAAGCGCATGGAAAACGACAAGCTGGCCGACGCCTTCCACAGCTCTCCTGAAACCCTGTGCCAGGCCTGCCACCACCGGAGTCCCCTGTCCGCGACTCCGCCCAAGTGCTCCAGCTGCCACAAGGCCGCCATTGATCCCGCGCATCCTGAACGCCCCAACCTGAAGGCCGCGTACCACCTGCAGTGCATGGGCTGCCACAACGCCATGAAGGTGGCCCGCCCGCAGAACCAGGATTGCACCACATGCCACAAGGAACGCGCGAAGTAGCGCTTGAGGAGCACATATGAACCGCAGAAAATTCCTGACCGTCATGGGCAGTGCGGGTGTGGCCTCCGCTCTCGGCGCCGCGACAACGGACGCTGACGCCGCCAGCCATACCTACCCCTACTATGAAGACAGCTACGGCGTGCTGCACGACACCACCCGTTGCATCGGCTGCCGCCGCTGCGAAAAGGCCTGCCAGCAGGTGAACAACCTGCCCATGCCTGAAAAGCCCTTTGAAGACCTGAGCGTCACCGCCACCCGCCGCCGCACCAGCGCCTATGCCTGGACGGTTGTCAACAAATACAAGGTCGGCGACGTTGAAATCTTCCGCAAGTTGCAATGCCTCCACTGCAACGACCCTGCGTGCGCTTCGGCCTGCTTCGCCAAGTGCTTCCAGAAGATGCCCGACGGCACCGTGCACTACGAAGGTTCGCAGTGCGTGGGCTGCCGCTACTGCATGGTCGCCTGCCCCTTCTATGTGCCGGGCTTCCAGTACGACGAAGCCTGGGACCCGCTGGTGCAGAAATGCACCTTCTGCCAGCCCCGCACCCAGAAAGGCCAGCTCCCCGGCTGCGTGGAAGCCTGCCCCATGGATGCGCTCACCTTTGGCAAGCGCAAGGACCTTATCGCCATTGCCAAGAAGCGCATTGCGGAAAACCCCGACAAGTACGTCAACTACATCTACGGCGAGCATGACGCCGGCGGCACCGCATGGCTGACCCTCTCCGGCGTGAAGCCCGACAAGCTGGGCATGGACACCCATCTGGGCAACAGCCCCATGGGCGAGCTGACCTACGGCGCGCTGGGCGCCGTGCCCATGATCATCGGCTTCTGGCCCGTGGTCTTCGGCGGCGTCTATGGCGTCAGCAAGGCCAAGGACGCCTACTACAAGCGCGAAAAGGAAAAGGCTGCCAAGGCCGCCATGGAAGCCGCGCTGAAGAAGGTGGAAGAAACGCAGGGCGCTGATGCCGCCGCCAAGGTGCGCGAAGCCCTGGCCCAAGCCCAGGAGCATGGCTGCTCGTGCAAGCACGGGGAGGATGCGTAATTATGTCCCACGATATCAACATCACCATTCCCACCAAGGATAAAATGCTGAACCTCGGCGAGTTCTCGCTGAAGCGTCCCGGCAACATCATCACCGCCATCATCCTGGTGGTGGGCTTCATCCTGACGGTTATCCGCTTCACGCAGGGCATCGGCTCCATCACCAATCTGGATGACAACGCCCCCTGGGGCATGTGGATTGGCTTTGACCTGCTCTGCGGCGTGTGCCTGGCCGCCGGCGGCTACTTCACCACCGTGGCCTGCTACGTGCTGAAGGTGCCTAACATTCATTCCGCCGTGCGCCCGGCCATCACCACGGCCTTCCTCGGCTACCTGTTCGTGGTCTTCGCGCTGCTGTATGACCTTGGTCATCCGCTGCGTCTGCCCTACATGTTCTTCTTCCCCGGCACCACCTCCGTGCTGTTCGAAGTGGGCCTGTGCGTGGCAACTTACCTGACGGTGCTCTTCATCGAGTTCTCCATCGCTCCCATTGAATGGCTCTCCCAGAAGTGGGCCTTCCTGAAGGCGTGGCGCAAGCCGCTCATCCGCGTGGGCATCCTGCTCACCATCATGGGCATGTGCCTTTCTACCCTGCACCAGTCCTCTCTGGGCGCGCTGTACCTCATCGCTCCCAACAAGCTGCATCCGCTGTGGTATTCGCCCTTCATGCCCATGTTCTTCTTTGTGTCCTCCATGGCGGCCGGCTCCTCCATGGTCATCTTTGAAGGCATGTTCGCGCACAAGGGCGTGCATCAGTACATGGATCACCTGCATCTGCAGGAAGCCAATGAAGTCGTCTTCAAGTTCGCCAAGGCTGCGTCCATGATTCTCTTCAGCTACTTCATGCTGAAGACCATCGACATGTTCGTGCAGGCCAACCTGCATTACCTGTGGTCCGGCTACGGCATGTGGTGGCTGGTGGAAATGATCTTCTTCGTGCTGACCCCCGCGCTCATCTATGCCAAGGGCTCCCGCGAAAAGAACGTCACTCTCTGCCGCATCGGCTCCGTGAATGCCGTGGCCGGCATCGTGCTGAACCGCTTCAACGTCAGCATGATTGCCTACAACTGGCAGCTCCCCACGGCCGAACGCTACTTCCCCTCCATCTGGGAAGTGTGTATCTCCATCTTCGTGGTGACGCTCATCGTGACGGTGTACCGCTTCATCGTCTACCACATGCCCGTGCTGTACGAACATCCCGAATTCCGGGAAGAACATCACTAGGCCAAGGAGAATAAACCATGTTCGCTACCTTTTACAGCTACTTTCTGTACACAAAGTGCTGGGCCTACGTCCTGATGTTCATCACGCTGCCCCTGTTCGTGGCGTACTGGAACTATGTCCTCTTCCCCATGAAGGAAAAGAATCCCATCAAGGCCATCTTCACCGATGCCAACGATGAAGAAGACTAGGCTGACGGCACAGTCTGACTGAAAGGACGCGCCCCCGCGGCGCGTCCTTTTTTTTCGCACGGACGCCGTATTGCCACACTGCCCGCCCCCTGCTATGGTGCGAAGAGCGCGGCGCCCCGCAAGAGGAGGAAGTTCATGAAGGTTCTGGTTCTCGGCATCGGAAACATGCTGCTCACCGACGACGGCGTGGGGGTCTTTGCCGCACAGGCGCTGCAAAAGGAAACCTGGCCGGACACTGTCACCATCATGGAGGCCGGCACCTTTACGCAGGACATCTTCTACCTGTTCGAAGGCTACGACGCCATTCTTGTTCTGGACATCGTGCACGCGCAGGGCACGCCGGGCACCATCTATCGCCTGACGGAATCCCAGCTGGTGGACAACCACAAGCAGAGGCTTTCCATTCATGACATTGATCTCATCGACTCCCTGCGCATGGCGGAGCTGCTGCACAGAAAGAAGCCGTCGCTGCTGGTCATCGGCATGGAACCTTTCGACTATACGACGTGGAACATAGGTCTCTCGGACGCCACACAGGCAAAATTCGAGGATTTTCTGGCCGTCGCCCGCAGGGAAATCGCGGCGCTGGCAGCCGGATAGCAATTGCGCGCATTCGCCGGCAGGGCGCATGCGCAGCGGGGAATGCCCCCGGCGGCGGGCCGCGCCGTTCGCGGCCGCAGAAGGAGTATTGTGCCATGTGCCTTGCCATTCCGGCGCAAATTGTGGAAATACTGGATGAGAACACCGCCAAGGCCCGTGTGGGGGAAAGCGGAACATATCTGACCGCCTCCACCATGCTGCTTCCTGAAGCGGCGCAGGTGGGGGACTATGTCATCGTGCACGCGGGCTTCTGCCTGCACAAGCTGGACCCGGCCGAGGCCCAGGAAAGCCTCAAAATGTTCCGCGAGATTGCCTCCGCCCTGGAAGAGGAAAAGGCGGGACGAGCCGGCTGAATCCTGGCGCCAGAGTCTGGAACGGAGCGCGGATGCGGCCTCGTGCTTGACTTCACACGCATATTCTTCCACACTAGGACGCCGATTTTTCCGGCTTTCGCCGGTGCGCCTCCATGTGTGGCCGCGCCGGCACGTTTCCGCCGGTACAGACCGGCGGCATTTTTCTACTGTTGCACCACGCGGCCGCAATCCGTGCGGGCATGTTCCATCGGGAGTCTCCTGCCATGAGCGATTACAAAAGCACCCTGAATCTGCCGAAAACGTCTTTTCCCATGAAGGCGAATCTGGCGCAGCGTGAGCCTGAAACCCTGAAACGTTGGGAAGAGGCCGGCACCTATGAAGCCATGGTGCGGGCCAGCGGCAGCAAGGGCTCCTACGTGCTGCACGACGGCCCGCCCTATGCCAACGGGCACATCCACATGGGCCATGCGCTGAACAAGATACTCAAGGATATTATTGTCAAATCCCGCAACATGCAGGGCTATGCCGCCCAGTACGTGCCGGGCTGGGACTGCCACGGCCTGCCCATCGAGCTGAAGGTGGAACAGGAGCTGGGCGAAAAAAAGAAGACCCTGCCGCCGCACGTGGTGCGCAACTGCTGCCGGGAATACGCCAAAAAGTGGATCAACACGCAGCGCAAGGAATTCAAGCGGCTGGGCGTGCTGGGCGTGTGGGACAAGCCCTACATGAGCCTGACCCCGGACTATGAGGCTGCCACCTCGCATGAGCTGGCCAATTTTGTGGAAAAGGGCAGTCTGGTGCGCAGCAAAAAGCCCATCTACTGGTGCTGCTCCTGCCACACGGCGCTGGCTGAAGCCGAAGTGGAATACGCCGACCATACCTCTCCTTCTGTCTATGTACGCTTTCCCCTGCCCGACCCGGGACTGACGCAGGTCTTCCCGCAGGCTGATCCGGCCAGAGCTGCCGTGGTCATCTGGACCACAACCCCCTGGACGCTGCCGGACAACATGGCCGTCTGCCTGCATCCCGACTTTGTCTACGTGCTGGTGCAGGCCGGCGATGCACAGTACATCCTGGCTGAAGAGCTGCTGGAAGGATGCGCCAGCACCTTTGGCTGGGAACAGTATGAGATACTGGGACGTGCCGAAGGCGCCAGGCTGGAGGGGCTGAAGGCCCGCCATCCCTTCTATGACCGCGAATCCATGCTGATTCTTGGCGGACACGTCACGCTGGATGCCGGCACAGGCTGCGTCCACACGGCGCCCGGTCATGGCCGGGAAGACTATGAAGTGGGCCTCAAGTACGGTCTTGATGTCTACTCGCCTCTGGATGATGCAGGGCGCTATCTGCCCACGGTGGAATTCTTTGCCGGCATGAACGTCTTCGAGGCCAATCCCGTGGTCGTGGCAAAGCTGAAGGAAGTGGGCGCGCTGCTGGCGGAAGCCAGGATCACGCACTCCTATCCGCACTGCTGGCGTTGCAAAAAGCCTGTCATCTTCCGCGCCACCACCCAGTGGTTCATCAGCATGGAGAAGAACGACCTGCGCCAGAAGGCCCTGAAGGCCATCAGCGAGGACGTGCAGTGGATTCCCGCATGGGGCGAGGAACGCATTCACAACATGATTGAGTTCCGCCCCGACTGGTGCATCAGCCGTCAGCGCCTGTGGGGCGTGCCCATCACCGCCCTGCTCTGCGAAGACTGCGGCGAGGCATGGAATGATCCGCAGTGGATGCACGATATCGCCGATCGCTATGCCAGGCATCCCACTGGTTGCGACTACTGGTATCAGGCCGATCTGTCCGAAATTGTCCCCGAAGGGCTGACCTGTCCGCACTGCGGCGGCCAGCACTGGAAGAAGGAGACCGACATTCTGGATGTCTGGTTCGACTCCGGCACGTCCTTCGCCGCCGTGGTGAAGCAGCGTCCCGAGCTTTCCTTCCCCGCCGATCTCTATCTGGAAGGCTCTGACCAGCACCGCGGCTGGTTCCACAGCTCTCTGCTGGCCTCCATCGGCACGCATGGCGTCCCTCCGTACAAGGCGGTGCTGACGCACGGCTACGTCCTGGACGGAGAAGGCCGCAAGATGTCGAAATCCATGGGCAATGTCATTGCGCCGCAGGAGCTGATCGACAAATACGGCGCTGAAATCGTGCGCCTGTGGGCCTCCAGCGTGGAATATCGCGAGGACATCCGCATTTCCGATCAGATTATCAGCCGCGCCGTGGACGCCTACCGCCGCATCCGCAATACCTGCCGCT
>JAQXJC010000006.1 GCA_029008115.1 Desulfovibrionaceae bacterium
CCTCCCGGTTAACCCGGGCAGTCTCCGCAGAGTGCCCAGCATCACCTGATGGCAACTGCGGATAGGGGTTGCGCTCGTTGCGGGACTTAACCCAACATCTCACGACACGAGCTGACGACAGCCATGCAGCACCTGTCTCAGAGCTCCCCGAAGGGCACCCCTCCGTTTAAGGAGGGTTCTCTGGATGTCAAACCTAGGTAAGGTTCTTCGCGTTGCATCGAATTAAACCACATACTCCACCGCTTGTGCGGGCCCCCGTCAATTTCTTTGAGTTTCAGCCTTGCGACCGTACTCCCCAGGCGGGATACTTAACGCGTTAGCTACGGCGCCGAGGCATACACCCCAACACCTAGTATCCATCGTTTACAGCGTGGACTACCAGGGTATCTAATCCTGTTTGCTACCCACGCTTTCGCATCTCAGCGTCAATACCGGTCCAGGTGGCCGCCTTCGCCACTGATGTTCCTCCAGATATCTACGGATTTCACTCCTACACCTGGAATTCCGCCACCCTCTCCCGGATTCAAGTCAAGCAGTATCAAGGGCAGTTCCACGGTTGAGCCGTGGGATTTCACCCCTGACTTACTCGACAGCCTACATGCGCTTTACGCCCAGTGATTCCGATTAACGCTCGCACCCTCCGTATTACCGCGGCTGCTGGCACGGAGTTAGCCGGTGCTTCCTTTGAAGGTACCGTCAATGAAACGCTGATTAGCACGCTTCAGTTTCTTCCCTTCTGACAGAGGTTTACGATCCGAGGACCTTCATCCCTCACGCGGCGTCGCTGCGTCAGGCTTTCGCCCATTGCGCAATATTCCCCACTGCTGCCTCCCGTAGGAGTCTGGACCGTGTTTCAGTTCCAGTGTGGCCGATCATCCTCTCAAATCGGCTACCCATCGTCGCCACGGTGGGCCGTTACCCCGCCGTCTAGCTAATGGGACGCGGACTCATCTTCGAGCGATAACTTGCAAGCAGAGGTCATCTTTCCTCACTGTAGCAAAACCGTGAGCATATTCGGTATTAGCAGCCGTTTCCAGCTGTTGTCCCCATCTCGAAGGCAGATTATCCACGTGTTACTCACCCGTGCGCCACTTTACTCAGGACCGAAGTCCCTTTCGCGTTCGACTTGCATGTGTTAGGCACGCCGCCAGCGTTCAATCTGAGCCAGAATCAAACTCTCCAGTTCAAATCTGTTGCTCTCGTTAAACGAAAGCTTGTAATCTCAAAGTATTTCTGTCCCTTCTCACTATTCACTTGTCAATGAACCATGCCGTCTCCGGCAACGGAGATGCAAGCTATGCGAACACGCATCTCATGTCAAGAAAAAATTGCATTCGCGATTTTTTCTTCCCGCCAGCTGGCGGAGGCGAATAAAAGGGGCTGCGCCACTCGCGCAAGCCCCATATTCTCTTTGTGGTGCCGAGGGACAGGATTGAACTGCCCACACGGGGATTTTCAGTCCCCTGCTCTACCAACTGAGCTACCTCGGCGCGACAAGAGGACTTCTACGCAAAGAAGCGCGCTTATGCAAGCTTTTTTTTTGAAAAAATCGCATTTTTTTTGAAGATTACTGCTATCATACTGAAAAAATAAATATTTTTACTGAAGCACCTTTCCCTGCCGCCTCCGGGCATCCCCTGCTACGAAAAAACTTGCGCGGGCCTGCGATGCGGGCGATATTCGGCGCAACCGTCCCCGGACGGCAATCTTCATGACAAGGGTCGCATCATGGCGAACTGGCTTTCCTTCCCGCCCCTTCTGCGTGAAATGCATCAGCTGCGCGAACAGGGCGTGCTGCGCCTGACGGCGCAGGCGCTGCTGGTTGGCATGGGGGCAGGTGCTGTTATCGGACTTTTCCGCCTCCTGTATGACACAGCCAGCCGCGGCACGGCCGCACTCCTGCACAGCGGCCTGCTGCACACGCTGCCGGCCGGTCTGCTGGTCTTCTGCCTGCTTGCCGTCATGGCGCTTGTGTCCGGCTGGATTGTACGTGCGGAGCCCCTGCTCAGCGGTTCAGGCATTCCGCAGGTGGAGCTGGCTCTGCGCGGGCATCTTTCCCTGCGCCGCTGGTTCCGTCTGCTGGCAGGCAAGTTCATCGGCACATGGATATGCCTTGCCGGCGGCCTCGCCGTGGGGCGCGAAGGCCCCAGCATCATGATGGGGGCGACGGCAGGATGCGGCGTGGCCCGGCTCTGCCACGCCGACCCCGCCTCCCCGCGCTTCATTATCGGCGGCAGCGTAGCCGGCATGACGGCCGCCTTCAATGCGCCACTGGCCGGCATGCTCTTCGCCTTTGAGGAAATGCGCGTCATTCTCAGCGCTCCTCTGCTGCTCTTTACCGCCTGCGCGGCCCTGTCCGCATGGCTGGTGGTCCATGTATTGTTCGGATTCGGACTGGTCTATCCCTTTTCCAGGCTCGCTCCGCTCGCGCCGATGCAGCACTGGATACTTCTGCCGTTCGGGGCCGTCATCGGCATGCTGGGTGCCGCGTACAACGCCGGCCTTGTCGGGGCGACGCTTTTCTGGGATCGCCAACGCTTTCCCGGGCCGCTGACACGGCCGCTTCTTCCCTTTCTCTGTGCCGGCATGCTCCTGTACTGGTATCCGGACGTTCTGGCGGGCAGCGGCCTCAGTCTGGAGCAGATGGAACTGGGCGCCGCCGGCATGAAGGCCTTGCTCTTCCTGCTGGCAGTGAAGGTGCTTTTTGCCATCCTCAGCTTCTCTTCCGGAGTTTCCGGCGGTCTGCTCATGCCCATGCTGGGCATAGGCGGCATTGCCGGAGCCTGCGCGGGGACTCTTGCCATCAACTGCGGCCTGCTTGCGCCGAATCAGCTCGGTACCCTGCTCACGGTGGGCATGGGGGCACTTTTCGGAGCCACCGTGCGCGCACCGCTCACCGGAGCGGCTCTGGTACTGGAAATGACCGGCGCCTGGACATCCGCCCCCGCCATGCTGCTGACCGTCTTCGCCGCCACCTTCACGGCCAATCGGCTGCACGCCGCACCAGTGTACGACTCCCTGAAGATACGCATCCTCAACAGGAAGCGCCGCGCGCGCCGGGCATAGCAACAGGAAACATGCGCACAAAAAAAGGGGGCCGAAGCCCCCTTCGCATGTCTGGATGCACACGCCTAGTAGGCGTGGTGATCCCTGGCAATGTCATCCGCGTTCAGGGTATGGGAGAAGGTTCTGTACGCCCAGAACTGGTACACCAGCACAACAGGCACCATGACCAGCGCAACCCCGAGCATAATCTTCAGGGTCAGGGGGCTGGAGGCAGCGTTGAATGCCGTGACGGACCATTCGGGATTCATGGACGAGATCAGCATGCCCGGGAACATGCCCAGCACGCCAAAGAACGTCACCCCCAGAATGAACACGCCGGAGCAGCACCAGGCCAGCAGCACCTTGCCGGCATTGAGCATGGCCCGCACGCCGAAAAGACCGGACACAGCCAGGGCGGGAACGAGCCACAGCGCCGGCATCCGCACGTAGTTGGCGAACAGATTGGTATACACAGCCGTCAGTATCAGGAACAGCAGGAGCAGCACCAGCACGATGGGCCACAGCACCAGAGCCGTCCCCAGCGCGCGGCTCTGAATCTCGCCTTCCGCCTTGAAGGACAGCCACAGCGCGCCGTGCATGGCAAAGATGGCCACGAAGAACAGGCCGCCGGCCAGACCGTATACGTTCAGCAGCTTGAGCAGGTTGCCGTGGTAGATCCCCTCCGCATCAATGGGAATCCCCATGAACAGATTGGCAAAGGCCACGCCGAGCAGCAGGGCCGGAACAAGATTGGACAGAAAGTTCACGCCATCCCACACTGCCGTCCATGTGGGATTGTCCACCTTGTTGCGGAACTCATACGAGACGGCGCGGAAAATCAGCGCGAACAGCAGCATGAGCAGAGGAGCGTACAGCGCGCTGAACATGACGGCATAGGCCTTGGGGAAGGCCGCGAAGGTCACGCCGCCAGCCGTGATCAGCCACACCTCGTTTCCGTCCCAGAAGGGGCCGGCGGCATTGTACACAATGCGCCTTTCCTCGTCATTTCTGGCAATGAAGGGAAGCAGCGTGCCCAGCCCCATGTCAAAGCCGTCCAGAATGAAATACACGGCCCACAGCAGGCCCCAAAGGACAAACCAGGTAACTTCCAGCATCTTCCCCTCCTATGCCTCAGGCCCCTTGCGGGCATACGTGCGCAGCAGCATGATATCCAGCAGGCCCAGCGCCGAATAGACGGCGATGAAGGCGATCAGCGACACCAGTACGCTGGAGCCGGGCACGGGAGAAACCGCGTCCGACGTCCGCATCAGGTTATACACTATCCACGGCTGGCGACCGATTTCCGCCACGGCCCAGCCCAGCGCGATGGCGATATACGGCAGAGGCAGGGCCCACACCAGCGCCTTCAGCAGGCAGGGGCAGATGCGCGCGGACGAGCGCTGCACCACGGCCAGCAGGGCCAGCAGCATGAAGATACCGCCCAGCAGCAGCATGAGCCGGAAACTCCAGAAGGTGGCGGCCACCGGCGGACGATCCTCGCTGGGGAAGTCCTTGAGCCCCCTGATCTCCGCCTGCGTATCGCCATAGGCCACCCAGCTCATCATGCCCGGCAGGGAGAGCGCCTGCACGCTGTTGGATTCGTTTTCCACGTCCGGCAGAAGCAGCAGATGGAAAGGAGCGCTTTTTTCCGTTTCCCACTGCGCTTCCATGGCGGCGAGCTTGGCCGGTTGCAGGGTGGCCACGTTGGCGCCCTGATGATGGCCGGCGGCGGCAACGGCCAGCACCATGGCCAGCGTGAAGGGGGCCGCCATGCGGAACGAACGGCGGAAGAAGTCCGTATGGGAGCCGCGCAGCAAATGCCATGCGCTCACGCCCAGCACAAAGAAGCCGCCCAGCATCCATGCGGAGCTGACCGTATGCATGTACATGCCCCATGCATAGGGGTTCTGAACCACGGTCAGAAAATCTTCCAGCTCGGCGCGGCCGTTGCGCAGCACATAGCCCACGGGATTCTGCATCCAGCCGTTGGCCAGAATAATCCACAGGGCCGAAAGATTGCCCGCAAGGGCCACCATCCAGATGGCAAAGCAGTGCATCTTCTTCCCCACGCGATCCCAGCCGAAATGCCATACGGCAATGAAGGTGGACTCCAGGAAGAAGGCTACCGTGGCCTCAATGGCCAGCAGCGAGCCGAAGATGTCGCCCACGTACTGCGAATAGCGCGACCAGTTGGTTCCGAACTGAAACTCCAGCGTGATCCCCGTCACGATGCCCAGCGTAAAATTGATGAGAAAGAGCTTGCCCCAGAATTTGACCTGGCGTTTCCACATCTCATCGCCGCTCATGACATAGCGGGTTTCCATATAGGCAAGCAGGATGGAAAGCCCCAGTGTCAACGGCACGAAAATAAAGTGGAAAAACACAGCCACGGCAAATTGCAGCCGTGAAAGCATGACCACATCCATGTGCGCCACCTCCAACCAACAGTGTTGCTTCGCCCCGCCATGTGCGGGCCGATCCTGACGGCCGCTCCGGCCGCCCTTCCCAAGCCATGCGGCAGCAGCCGCGCTATCCTTTCCGCCGTGGATTCCTTTCCCGCGCCGCGCGCGGCGGCGTCCCGGCGCTACCAGTTCAGAAACAGTGTGCCGTATGCGGCCTCATACCGCGCCTTGAAACCGGCCGCATCGTACGTGTATTCCTGCGTGCCATACTGCTCGATGGCAAAGCTTGCCGCAGTGGCCCCCATGCACACGGCGTCGGGCATGTCCATGCCGCATACCAGTCCCTTGAGCAGGCCGCCGCGATGGGCATCGCCCGCGCCGGTGGGGTCCACCACGCCCCGGCAGGGCACGGCGGGGAAGGTCTGGTTTACCTTTCCCGCAAGCTGGCAGCCATGCTCGCCCAGCGTCGTGATCAGCCATTCCGTGCGGGACGCAATATCTGCCCGGGTTTTGCCCGTGGCCTTGCACACCATGCTCAATTCATAGTCATTGGTAATGACGGCATAGGAGCCGGTAATGGCATCCAGCAGCTCCTCGCCGGTAAAGACGGGAAGCTGCTGCCCCGGGTCGAAAATGTAGCGCACACCGTGCTCGCGGTAGAAGCGGGGCAGGGAGCGCATGTCATCCATGTTTCCGGGCGAGACAATGGCAATATCCTCCGCCGGGTTCAGATCGGGGAAGGTGTAGCCGCAGGGCAGGCTCATGGCGCCGGGGTAGAAGCCCGTGATCTGATTGCTCTTCAGGTCCGTAGTGATATAGCACAGAGCCGTAAACAGCTCCTCGTCGCGGCGCAGTCCGTCCAGCGGCAGCCCCAGCCCTTCCAGATGGCGGGCATAGCTGTCAAAGTCGCGGCCCACGGAGGAAAGGATATGCGGCTTTTCGCCCAGCAGGGCCAGGGCATACGCAATATTGCCTGCGCAGCCTCCGCGCTTTTCCTCCATGCGATCCACCATGAAGCTGACATTGATCATGTGCAGCTTGTCCATGAGGATATGATCCTGGAAGTTGCCGGGAAAGGTCATGATGCGGTCATAGGCCAGGGAACCGGAGACATAAATCGCCATGCGTGTGCGTCCTTTTCATCTAAAATTGCCTCTGCCGGGCGGCCCGCGCCGCGGGTGCGGCCTCGGCTGCCACCCATGTCAGGAAGGGTGCATGTCCTCCCGCCAGCGGCACAGTGACAATACAGGGAATTACATCGGAATGTAAAGCGCGCACACGGGCGCGCAACGCGGGGAAACGTTCCCGCGTCGTCTGGGCCAGAAGCAGGCATTCCCCGCGCTCCCGCACGTCTCCTTCCCACCAGTAGCAGGAACGCAGGCCCGGTACCACGTTCACGCCGGCCGCCAGCCGTTCCCGCACCAGCGTCCGGGCCAGAGCGCTCCCCTCCGCTTCAGGAACCGTGATATAGACCAGCAGGCAGCCGTTTCCAGCGTCCCGCGGGGCGCACACATCCCGCTCCCCCTGCGCAGCGGAACAATTCCCGCCAGCCGTATTCCTTTCCATCCGCCGTCGCGCCGAGGCCCGCAGCAGACCGCAGACCGTGCCCTTGCGTTTCATGCCGCCATCTCCTTTCCATATATGCGCCATCCCGCCTTGCGCGGCCGGCGCCCTTGTGGCATAGTCCATGCCATGAATACTCCGTCTCCCACCCTGCTGGCCCAGGCCGGGCGCGTACTGGCCCAGCTCAAGGCGCGCTATCCCCGCATGGGCCTCCATCTGAACGCCCGCAACCCGTGGGAACTGATGATCGCCACCATTCTGGCCGCCCAGTGTACCGACGCCCGCGTGAACCAGATCACGCCCGAGCTCTTCTCCCGCTGGCCGGATGCCGCCGCCCTGGCCGCCGCCAATCAGGATGAGGTGGAAGCCGTCATCCGCCCCACCGGTTTTTTCCGCAACAAGGCAAAAAACATCATCGGCGCGGGCAAGGCCGTCACCGAGCGCTTCGGCGGCGTCATGCCCCACACGCTGGCAGAGCTGATCACCATCCCCGGCGTCGCCCGCAAGACGGCCAACTGCGTGCTCTGGGGCGGCTTTGGCCTCAACGAGGGCATTGCCGTGGACACGCACGTGAAGCGCATCGCCTATCGACTGGGACTGACCAGGGAAACCGATCCCGTGACCGTGGAGCGCGACCTCATGCGGCTTTTCCCGCAGGAGGAATGGGGCGGCGTGAATCATCGCATGGTCTGGTTCGGCCGCGACGTCTGCGATGCGCGCAAGCCCCAGTGCGACGCCTGCCCCATGACGGAATTCTGTCCCAGACTGGAGCCGCCCAAGGCTGCCAGGGCATCCCGCGGACGCGGCGGCGCGGGCTGATGCCGGCGCCCCATTCTGCCAGAACGGAGCATCTTCAGCAAATGCCGCGCACATGTGCGGACTGGCGGCGCCATCCTTCAGGAGCTCTCCGACCATGATCTCTTCCGCTTCTTCCGATCTGCCCTGCTTTACCATTGCCCCCGCGCTGGAAGCCCGCATTGCCGTGCTGGCGGACATGCTCGCGGCACGCGGCTGGATGTGCGCCACGGCGGAATCCTGCACCGGCGGGCTGGTGGGCGCCAGCCTCACCGCCGTGAGCGGCGCCTCCGCATGGTATGCGGGGGGCGTCGTCTCCTATGCCAACGACGTCAAGGTGGCCGCGCTGGGCGTGGAGCCGGCGACGCTGGCCGCGCATGGCGCCGTGAGCAAGCCCGTGGTGCGCCAGATGGCGGCGGGGGTCTGCCGCCTGACCGGCGCCCGGGCGGCCGTCTCCATCTCCGGCATTGCCGGCCCTTCCGGCGGCACGCCGGACAAGCCCGTGGGCACGGTGTGGTTCGGCTTCGCCGTGGACGGCATCGTGACGGCCCGCAGGCTCTGGATTCCCGCCACGCGCGCCGCCGTGCGCCAGACCGCCGTGCGCGCCGCCGTGGACGGGCTCATCGAAGCCCTTGCCGCCTACGCGGACAAGGCCGCCATGCGCCGGCGCCAGCCTGCCTCCCTGCCGGCATCCGGCCTGCCATAGGGCCGCCACGGCATGGCGCGGACAGCTTTTCCCCGCAGGAACGTTCTCCCGATACATTGCGCAACCAGTTAAAATTATATCATAAAAAAAATCATCCTTGATCTTTGCGCAGCATTTTTCTATGGTTCCCCCCTCCAAACCTAACTTGTGAGAGTTGCCATGACCCGTAAAGATCGTACCGAAGGCATCTACAGCCGCCGCGAAGTGCTCGACGAAAGCGAACGCCGCCAATACTGCCTCATCCAGCTGAAAGAGCTGCTGTCCTATGCCTACCGCTACTCGGAGGACGTGAAGAAGCGTTTTGACCGCGCGCAGTTCAACGTGGAAAAGTTCAAGACGCTCTCCGACATCAAGCACATTCCCATCCTGAAGAAGAAAGAGCTGATCTTCCTCCAGTCCATGGGGCCGCGGCTGGGCGGCCTGCTGACCAAGGACATCGGCGATCTGAAGCGCATCTTTCTTTCTCCCGGCCCTATCTTCGATCCTGAAGATCGCGCCGAAGACTACTGGGGATACACCGAAGCCTTCTATTCCGTGGGCTTCCGCCCCGGCGACGCCGTGCAGGTGACCTTCAACTATCACCTGTCCCCTGCCGGGCTGATGTTTGAGGAACCCCTGCGCAACCTTGGCTGCGCCGTGATTCCCGCCGGCCCCTCCGATCCCTCTACCCAGCTGGACATCATGCAGAAGCTGCGCGTCTGCGGCTATGTGGGCACGCCCAGCTACCTTATGCACCTTGCCCAGAAGGCCGAGGAAAAGGGCATCAACCTGCGCCGCGACATGTTCATGGAAGTGGCCTTTGTCACCGGCGAACGGCTCTCCGAAAAAATGCGCTCGCAGATGGAGAAAAAGTTCGACATCATCATGCGCCAGGGCTACGGCACGGCGGACGTGGGCTGCATCGGCTACGAATGCTTCCACAAGTCCGGCCTGCACATCGCCAACCGCTGCTATGTGGAAATCTGTCACCCGGACACCGGCATTCCCCTGAAAGACGGCGAAGTGGGCGAAATCGTGGTCACGGCCTTCAACAAGACCTACCCGCTCATCCGTCTGGCCACGGGCGACCTTTCCTATATCGACCGTTCTCCCTGCCAGTGCGGCCGCACCAGCCCGCGCCTTGGCAACATCGTGGGCCGCGTGGACACCACCGCCCGCATCAAGGGAATGTTTGTCTACCCGCATCAGGTGGAACAGGTCATGAGCCGCTTTGAGGAAATCAAACGCTGGCAGATTGAAGTCACCAATCCCGGCAACATCGACGAAATGACGCTCTACATCGAAACGAGCGGCTTCCGCCGTGAAGACGAGCTGCTCCATCAGTTCCGCGAAAAAATCAAGCTGCGTCCGGAGCTGAAGATTCTCGCTCCCGGCAGCCTGCCTCCGCAAATCCGTCCCATCGAAGACAAGCGCGAGTGGGACTAGTCCCGCCGCGGCACTGCAAACAGGGGCCCGCCGGAAATACCGGCGGACCCCTTTCTCAAGCCTCGGAACCGCTGTCCGCACAGCCGGCCATGAATATCTGTATCTGTATATGCCCTCATGCCGTCCGCCGTCCGCACAGCCGGTCGTGCAGGCCATGCCCGCCCCGGCGCGAAGGCCGTCTGCTTCAGGAAGCGGCTAGCGCAGCGGGCTCATTCTGTACTGACAGACGAACGCGCGCTCCTCGCCGGCGCGGAAAGATTCGGAAGCACCCTGTATGCCGCGAGGAGAGCGCTTGAACAGCACCAGCATTTCGCCGGCCTTCACATCCATGCACAGTCCCTCTATCTCGCCCTCAAGGGCCTCCCGTCCGAAGCTGTGCTCCAGCACCACGGCGGCGTAGCTCTTCTTCGTGATGTCCACGCGATACAGATGATCGAACTGCTCCTCGTCGTCAACGCACTCATCCGCGGTCAGATACAGACTGCCCTTGCTGGCAAAGACCCCCTGCACCCACTGCGGCACGGGAAAAACACGCACTTTGCGCAGATAGCGCCCGTTTTTGAGACTGTATTCATACAGGTAGCGTCCGGACTCCTCGCTTTCCCAGGAGCACATCCACATGCTGCCGCGCTCATGATCCACAGTGATGCCGGAGACTTCCTCCTGCCCGGAAGCGGGCTTGAACCTGAACGTGCGTTTGAATTTCAGGGTGCTGGCGTCATAGACGGCAATCTGGATATTCTGGGCTGCCCCGTCCTCAAACTGCTGGGCACTGACGTACAGCTCGCCGCCATGAACATCAATGTCCCCAATCTGGTTGGCGGGAACAGTGTAGCCGGTGAACGGCCTGTCATTTTTGAGCACAAGCCTGCCCGTCCTGTCATATTTGGCAAGACTGCCGCAGCCGCTCACGTAATAGAACTCGCCGTCGGTAGCAATGCCCTGACTGCCGTCCACCTCGAACGAGCCCGCAAACTGATAGACATGCCTGGGCAACCATCCGGCATAGCTTTTTGCATCCACTCCGGCCTGCGCAGCCGTACCACACATGAGAAAAAGCGCCATGGCCAGCATGGCGACGCATGCTTTCATACTCCCTCCTTGCCCTGCCGACACCGCACAGGGGCGGAAGATTTCTAGCACAGGCGACGCGACGCGGCAAGCCCGCGTGCACGCAGGTCGCGCGTAACATTGCGAAAAAGCTGTATTGTTACATGATTCTTCTGCACGGGGGAACAGCCGTGCCCTTCTGCGGACGCAGACTGTGATCAGGCGCGGCCTATGGCAGCGGCGACGCGCTTCACAAATACCGCATGCGGGACGCAGACCGCCGGCTCCCGAACGCACGAAGGCGGAAGACCGGCTGTCCGACCTTCCGCCTCATCTTCAGGGCAGGATGCACCTGTGGGTCTATCGTTCCATCAGCGCGGCAATATCAGCTTCCGGCGTGGAAACAGGCGCAATATCCCATCCTTCCACCAGCGCCCGCAAGATGCCGGGGCTGACAAAGGCCGGCAGCGTGGGGCCGAGCCGCATGCCCTTCACGCCCAGGGCCAGCAGGCTGAGCAGAATGGCCACGGCCTTCTGCTCATACCAGGAAAGCACCAGAGAAAGCGGCAGATCATTCACGCCGCAGCCGCAGGCCCGCGCCAGTTCCAGAGCCACCTGCACGGCGGCATAGGCATCGTTGCACTGGCCGATGTCTATCAGGCGGGGGAAGGCGCCAATACTGCCCAAATCCCTGTCAAAGAAGCGGAACTTGCCGCAGGCCAGCGTGAGAATGAGCGTATCTGCCGGAGCCTTCTCCACAAAGTCCGCATAGTAGCTGCGTCCGCTCCGCGCCCCGTCGCAGCCGCCCACAAGGAAGATGTGCCTGACGGCGCCGCTCTTCACGGCGTCCAGCAGGGCCGGCGCCGCGGACAGCAGCGTCTTGCGCCCAAAGCCCGTCAGCACGCTCTTGCCGGGCACATCTTCGGCAAAGCCGGGCATGGCCCGCGCCCTGGCCACAAGCGCGCTGAAGTCGCCGTCCGGACAGTGCGTCAGGCCCGGCCAGCCCACCACGCCGGTGGTAAATACCTTGTCCGCATAGCCCCTGGGCTCCTGGATGCAGTTGGTGGTGAAGAGCACAGGGCCGGGGAAGGCGGGCAGCTCCTTCTGCTGGTTCTGCCAGGCCGTGCCAAAATGCCCCGCCAGATGCGGATAGGCACGCAGCCTGGGATAGGCATGGGCGGGCAGCATCTCTCCGTGGGTGTAGATATTGATGCCTGTGCCGGCGGTCTGCCGCAGCAGCTCTTCCAGATCACGAAGATCATGCCCGGATACAAGAATGCACTTGCCCGCCCTGACGCCCAGCGACACCGGCGTTGGTTCGGGATCGCCGTATGCGGCGGTATTGGCCGCATCCAGCAGCGCCATGGCCCGCACGTTGGCATGGCCGCAGTCCATCAACAGGGACAGCCAGTCACTCAGGCCACGGGGCACGCCGTCATGGCCGGCGGCAAGCAGACCGCATATCCGTATCACAAGATCATGATCCCGCTGGCCCAGACGTGCCGCATGATATGCGTAGGCGGCCACACCCTTCAGCCCGAAAAGCAGTATCTGCATGGCGGAGCGCACATCTTCATCGTCTGCAAAGCCATCCGGGCCTGTGGCGGCGCGGCGCACCTCCTCCACGCCCTCACGCACGGCGGCATCATCCGTGGCGCAGGTGCAGCCCAGCTCCCGGGCCAGCTCCCTGCGGCGGCGCACAGCCTCGTGCAGGAACCTGCGTAACGCAGCCTCATCAAAGTTCACGTTGGTCAGCGTGGAAAAAAGCGCTGCCAGCATGAAGTCATCCATATCCTCGCGGACAATGCCCCGGGCATGCCCCTTCAGGACAGTCCCTGCCAGCAGGCGCAGCGCATAGATCAGCTGATCCTGCACGGCGGCCACAGGCGCCTTCTTGCCGCACACACCCTGTATGGTACAGGCGATACCCCTGGCGGTCTGCTCACACTGATTGCAAAACATACACACTGGCCTCCATAGGATAAGGTGACGGAGATGCGGCAGACGAGCGGCGCGGCTCCCGCCGGAACGGGACGGCCTCCCCGCATGCCGCACGGAACACAGGAACGCAGCAGCGCACTCCGCAGCCGGAAGGACGGCGCGCACTGCTGTCAGGCCATGCCTGCATGACATGTCCTGTACAGATAGCAGTAAGCATTTCTATCGCAATGTAAAGAACTATATTCTCCTCTTCCGGCATGCCCGGGCCCTTCCGCCTGGCACGCCGGCATTGCCTATCCTAATGCGCTGATCTCATGTTGCAGATTGGCAAGGAACCTGCCTGCGTGAGCGCCATCCATCTGCACATGATGAAACTGAAAGGAAACTGGCAGATAATACCTGAAGAACTTCCTTCTGTACCTGCCCCAGATCATAAAGGGATTGTTGAAAATGCCGCTGTTCATACCGATGGCGCCATCGATTTCCGTATCAATGATTGCTGAGGAACCAATGACCATACTGTCAGCGGATAGATCACGATCCTGACAGCTTTGCGCCACCTGCGCCGTATATTTCAGATACTCCTGATTGAACGTGTTCAGATCATCTGAATACAGAATATCACAGGAGCTTACTTCTCCCTTTATATTTTTGACAATAGTATTTACCGCAATAGTATCATATTGTAGTAACCTGTCACCAACCGGAAGAAGATAGAACTCCCGTATCGCCGCAGCAGCCTTTCCGATGCAATAGTCAAAAAGCATATTGAATTTCAACTGCTGCTTCCTGCCAATTCTGACAAGATTTGTAACATCCATGGTTTTCATGAATGTCACCATTGGGTTTGGCGCCTGCATCCAGAGTTCAAACGCCCTGAACCTGGTGGTCTCCTGAGGATTCACTTCTTTTGGCATAGTTTCCTCCGCATGTTCATGCTTTTGCCACTACATATTTTACGTTATGGAGATAGTAGTTGTTTCATCTGAATTGAAATAAAAAAAATACCGCCCTGCGCCAATAGATCAGCATGAAAATACCTTTCCGTCATCTTTATAAGACACAGGAGAACATCATATATATCCATTCTGAACAGGCTCTTCCTGATGTTCCGCGTACTCCTCTTATTTGTTACTGAATATGTAGCAAGACGGATGCGTATCGAACGCCAGTTCCTCTACAAACACAGATACAACGCACAGCACGCACATATTTTGATGTCTCCCATGCCGTATATGAGTACCTCCATCATCGTACAGGGAATCATATACGACAATAGCAAAGCAGCGCAGACAGGCGAGACCTTGGCCTCGTCCACTGACTGTCGACGGAGTTCCGCTGACGCAAGCACGCTGGCAGGAATACGGCACAGCCGTCATGGGGAGGTGACGCCTTCCTCACCTCCCGACGGCTGCACCGCTGGAGAGCTGATATGGAAAAATGGCAGGTCAGATACGCGCGGCAATGACGGCCAGGGCATTGACGGCAGCGGCCACCAGCGGCGATCCGCCCTTGCGTCCCAGCAATGTAAAGTGCGGCCAGGGAGATCGATGCAGCAGCGCCTTGGATTGAGCGGCGTTTACGAAACCTACGGGCATGCCGATGATGAGCGCCGGGGGCGTCGCTCCCGCCTCCAGCAGTTCCAGCAGGGCCAGCAGGGCCGTGGGCGCGTTGCCAATGGCAACAATGCTGCCGGCGAGCCTGTGGCGCAAACTGAGCATGGCGGCACGGGAGCGGGTAATGCCCCGGGCCGTGGCCTCTTCCGCAACAGGCATGGCCATGAGCGACTGCACCGTCACGCCCAGAGGCGAAAGACGACGCAGCGGCATGCCGCATCTGGCCATTTCCGTATCCGTATAGACGGTACAGCCCTGACGCAGGGCGGCCACGCCTCCGGCCAGCGCCGCGGCATCCAGACGGAGATGGGGCAGAATATCCACATCACCCGTGGTATGGATAAGCCGCCGCGCCACCTCCCACAGCGGGCCGGCAAAGGGCCGGGGTTCGGGAATTTCCGCGTCAATGATGGCAAAGGAGCGGGCCTCGATATCCTGCGGGGCGGAAGCGGGATCAAGCGTGATGGACATGGGGGAGACCGTGGGTTGAGGTTGGCGGGAGCTGTCAGCGGGGCAGCTCTCCATGAATGAACTGCCGCCAGAACAGACAACTGCCCTCGGGATACAGATGCACCCATGAACCGCTGACATGGCCGCGCACGCAGCCCTCGTCCGGCAGCGGGGCGCCCATGCGCCCCCGCACCCGCCAGAGCGGGCGGCACTCCGGCGGCAGAGAACCGGGCAGCAGGCGGCTGTAGTGAAATTCATGCCCGCGCCAGATAGCGGCGGATGCCGGACTGCCGGCTGCATATCCGCCCTCTTCCGCATCCCGGGAGCGGCACTCCGGCGCAGTCCACGGGCGCACTTCGCGGTATCCCAGGGCAGCCCGGCTCCGCTCCAGGCGGGCATCCTGCGGCAGGCATCCCCAAAGAGGCACGCGCGTGCCGTCGGGCAGGGTCAGCGAACGCATGAGCAGCATGTAGCCGCCGCATTCGCCATGAATGCGGCCGCCGCATGCGGCATGGCGGAGCACGCTCTCCCGCATGGCCGCATTGCCGGCAAGGTCTGCCGCATGTAGTTCAGGATAGCCACCGGGCAGATAGACGGCGCGGCAGTCCGGCGGCAGGGCCCTGTCCCGCAGCGGCGAAAAGAAGACCACCTCCGCGCCCAGCTCCGCCAGCAGCGCGGGCAGATCGGCATAGCAGAAGCAGCAGACCTCGTCCCGGGCCACAGCCACGCGGGGCCGAACCGGAAACACCGCGCGGGAGATCATGTCGTCCCGCAACGAGGCGACACCGGCGGACAGGGAAGCCCCCGCATCGGGCAGACGACCGGATGACCGGGACGCGGCGCACGCCCGGGGGCGGCTGCCACCGGCGCAGGGCATGGCCACGCCAATGCGGGCCAGCAGGGCATCCACATCCAGATGCGCTTCCAGCCAGTCCGCCATGCCGGCAATCATGGCGGGGGACATGGCCAGCTCATCGGCCATGACCAGCCCCAGATGGCTGGAGGGAAGCCGCGGCGCTCCCTCGCGGGGCAGACAGCCCAGCAGGGGGACAGGAAGATCAGCGCAAGCTTCGCGCAGCATGGCGGCGTGCGCCTCGCTGCCCACATGCGTGCAGACCACGCCGGCAAAATGCGGCGGCGGGATGCGCTCCCCTGCCCGGCCGCGCGCCCTGTGCCGCAAAAAGCCTTCAGCCACGGCGGCCACGGACTGCGCCGCGCCGCGCGCATCCAGCAGGAGCAGCACGGGCAATCCCAGCACCCGAGCCACATCGGCGCTGGAGCCGCTCCCGTCGCCGCTCCCGTCATACAGGCCCATGACGCCCTCCACCAGCGTCATGTCCGGCCCGTCGGCACAGGCACGCGCCAGCACGCGGCGCAGGGAGCTTTCGCCCCCCATCCATGTGTCCAGGTTGCAGGAGGGACGGCCCGTCATGCGGGCATGATGCCCGGGATCAATAAAGTCGGGCCCGGCCTTGGCCGCCTGTACGCGCAGGCCACGCCGCCGCAGGGAGGCCAGCAGGGCCAGCGTGGTCGTGGTCTTGCCCGCGCCACTGCGCGTGGCCGCCACCAGCAGGCCGGCGGGAATGCCCCTGGACGCCGGCGCACCGTCAGGATTCCGCCCTGCCACAGTGCCTCCGCTAGTGAGCTCGCTCGCGCAGCGCCTCACGCAGAATGGCCTCGTCCTCGGGCCGCGCCTGCTTCTCCAGCTCGGCGCAGCCGCCATAGCAGGCAATGCTGCCGCCGGTCATTTCCATGTATCCGCAGGAAAGTACGGTCTTGTAGGGAAGCTGGTCGCGCATGTCCGCATGATCCACGCGGCGGGGAAAGATGAAGGGGACGGGCTGGCCGGAAAAATCTTCCATGATCAGATACTTCATAGCGTCTTCCTTGGCTGTCGGTGCAAAGACGGCTCGCAGACGGGCCTGCCGTCCGGCCGCATCTGCTGTTACTGTTGCCTGTTTCCGTCCGCCTGTCCAGCGGCGGAGGCTTTTTTCCTGCTGTTCAGATAGGCCCGCACGGCTCTGTTGTGCTCGTCCAGCGTGCGGCTGAACGCATGGCGGCCGCCGTCCGTAATGGCGACGAAATACAGGAACTCGTGCTGCTCGGGAGCAAGGGCCGCCGCAATGGCGCTCACGCCGGGCGAGCAGATGGGACCGGGCGGCAGGCCGGGATGCTGGTAGGTGTTATAGGGATTGCCCGCATCATTCAGGTCGCGGCGGCGCAGGTTTCCGTCAAAGCCGGGCCCCAGTCCGTAGATGACCGTGGGATCGGCCTGCAAGGGCATATTGGCCCGCAGGCGATTCATGTACACCCCCGCCACACGCGGGCGCTCCTGCGGCACGGCGGTTTCCCGCTCCACGATGGAGGCCAGCGTGAGCACCCGGCGCAGTTCATCCCGGCCGGGCTTCGCGCCGCCGGGCCAGAGTCTGGCTGTCTTGCGCCAGAAGGTATCGACAAGGCGGCCTACCGTGGCCCGGGCGCTGGCGGCGTCAGGCTTGTCCGGCCGCTTCAGCAGATAGGTCTCCGGCATGAGAAAGCCCTCGGCAGAGCTGAAGGGGATGCTGTAATGCCGCAGAAACTCCGGGTCCGTGATGGTCGCGGTAAAATCGGCGAACGTCAGGTAGCCGGCCTCTTCCAGAAGCTTTCCCGTCTGCCACCAGGTCAGCCCTTCGCGCAGCGTCAGGCGCGAGAGCGCCGGGCGGCCATAGACCAGATGATTGAGCACCTGTTCCGGCGTCCAGCCCGTGCGCAGGGCAAAGCGTCCGGCCTGAAGCCTGCCCCCGGCCTGCTTCCAGCGCGCCAGCCAGACAAAATAGCGCGCATTGCGCACAAAGCCCTGCTTCTCCAGCGCGGCGGCGGCGCCGCGCATGGTCGCCCCCGGCTCCACGTCGAAAAAGCGCTCTTCGTCCACGCTCTGCGCCGGAGTTTCCAGAAAGTCCCGGGCCTCATAAAACGCATAGCCGCCAGCGCAGAGCGCCGCCACCAGCAGGAGGATCAGCAGCCTGGAAAGGAATTTCATGCGCGCATTCTCCTTTCCCCGGGTTCAGCAAGGAAGGACTCCAGAATGCGGACGGCGGCCTGCTGATCCAGCACCTCCCTGCGGCGGGCGCGGGACATCCCCGCCTCCTCAAGATCAGCGGCGGCCTCTTCAGAGCTGAGAAACTCCGGCATGAAATAGATGGGCAGCTCCGTGCGGCGCTTCAGGCGTTCCGTAAAGTTGCGCACCTGGCGCGTGGTAAGGCTTTCCGCGCCGTCACGGTGCAGGGGCAGCCCCACCACCAGGGCCCCGGGCTGTTCGGCGGCGATGATCTCCATCAGGGCCGCCAGCAGGGCCTTGCGCGAGCCCAGCCGATCCAGATGCAGAGTGGTGCGGGGAAAGGCCATGCGCCCCCCCGCGTCCGTGGCGGCCAGCCCCGTGCGGGCCAGCCCGTAGTCAATGCAGAGCAGTTTCACATGACCTCGCAGGGGAAAGACGCGGAGCCGCCGGCTGACGGCTCCGCGGCAGCATTACAGGCCGGCGATCCGGAGCAGGCCCACCTTTTCGCGCACTTCCTCCATGGTCTGGGCGGCGCGGACGCGGGCACGGGCGCAGCCGCTGGCAAGCACGTCCATGACCAGTTCGGGGTGCTGGTCCAGATGGGCACGACGTTCCTGAAGGGGATTCAGGAAGGCTCCAAGATTCTTCAGGAAGATTTTCTTGCAGTCCACGCAGCCCAGCGTGGCGCCGCGGCAGCCCTCGCAGATTTCCCGGCGCTCCTCGTCGGAAGAAAGCAGGACATGGTAGGGGAAGAGGTTGCACACGTCGGGATTGCCGGGATCGGACTTGCGCAGGCGCGCGGGGTCGGTAAACATGCCGCGTACCTTCTGGGCCACGTCGTCCATGGCGTCGCGCAGGAAGATACCGTTGTTGTAGCTCTTGGACATCTTGCGGCCGTCCAGCCCGGGGCACTTGGCGGCGGGAGTGAGCAGGGCCTCCGGCTCGGGGAAGGTGCCCTCGCCATAGAAGGAATTGAAGCGGCGGGCGATTTCCCGGGTCAGCTCCATGTGGGGCAGCTGATCCTGTCCCACGGGCACGCCCTGGGGCTTGTACATCAAAATATCCGCGGCCATCAGCACGGGATAGCAGAGAAAGCCCGTATTGCTGAGGTCCTTGTCGCTGATCTGCTGCTGCTGTTCCTTGTAGGTGGGATTGCGCTCCAGCCAGGACACGGGCGTAATCATGGACAGCAGCAGGGAAAGCTCCGCATGTTCCTTGACGGCGGACTGCTCAAAAATGGTGCACTGTTCCGGGTCCAGCCCCACGGAGAGCCAGTCCTTGACCATCTCCAGCGAATTCTGGCGCAGCTGCGAGGTATTGGCAAAGTCGCTGGTCAGCGCGTGCCAGTCGGCCACAAAAAAGAAGGATTCGCGCTCATGCTGGAGCTGCACCCAGTTCTTGAGCACGCCGAAGTAATGGCCGAGATGCAGGGGGCCGGTGGGACGCATGCCGGAGGCGGTGCGCAGACGTTCTGTAGACATTGGTTTCCTCTTTACAAGCCTAGAATGGTGAACACGGCCTCGGTGGAGAAGACGACCAGCGGCCCCAGCACCGCGCCCAGCGCTCCCAGAAAGATGAGGCCGAGCAGAATGAGAAAGCCGTAGCGCTCAAGGCGCATGTACTGCCAGCCCAGCCGGGGCGGCAGGAAGTAGGCCAGCACCTTGCTTCCGTCCAGCGGGGGAACGGGCAGCAGGTTCAGCCAGCCGAGGCCGAAATTGATGGTGACGCCCGCATACAGCATGGCGGCGAAAAACACATACACGCCGTTGTCGGCATAATAGGCGGAGGGAAAGAGCCCAAGCAGCGCGCGCAGCAGCAGGGCAAAGCCCGCAGCCAGGGCAAAGTTGGTCAGCGGCCCGGCCAGCGCCACAATCATCATGTCTCTGGCCGGAGAGCGGAAGTAGCGGGGATTGACGGGCACGGGTTTGGCCCAGCCAAAGACAAAGAGGCCGCTCATGCTGGTGAGCACAAAGGTCAGCAACCCCATGGGATCGATGTGCGGCAGCGGGTTCAGGGTCAGGCGCCCCATCTGCCTAGCCGTGGGATCGCCGCACCGGCTGGCGGCCCAGCCATGCGCCATCTCATGCAGAATGATGCCCAGCAGGGCGGGAACGGCCGCAACGGAAACGCTGCGGATGATGGAAGAAATATCGCCAGTAAGCATGCCCTGCGCTACCATGTTGCGCGCCGTAACACAAGCGAATTGTCCCCCGGGCCGATGCCGCCGCTCCGCGGGGCGCTCTTGATTCTAGCCCCGCGAGGTGACTTTCCGCACCATGAGCGAGTCTCCCGGCCATATCTGCCGGTCAGGCGTGAGCAGGCCGCCGTCGCGGGCGACAAGGGCCGTCTCCTCGGGACAGCCCAGCGCCGCCAGCAGCTGACGGGCTGTCTTCACACGCGGCATGTCGAAATGCTCATCCTCCGGCAGCAGATGAATGTGAATCATGGCCGGAGGAAAGGAGCGGCCGGCGCGCTTCTGCGCGACCTGGGGGGAATGGGGCGTACTGTCGTTCATGGAGGAATACTAGCCTGACATCCCCGTTTGCGCAAGCCCGGCACAGGGCGCAGCCGCCCTGCCGCCAGCGATTATTGCCGCGGGCACTGCCCCGCGGACAGCCTTGGCGCAGGAAGCGGACACTGCCCCGCGGACAGCCTTGGCGCAGGAAGATGGAATACCCTGCGCATATAGTGCGACATCTCGCAGCGCGTCAGAACAGGCAACGTTTCCGTATCATGCGCCATATTTCTTCCCTTTACGGCAATAATAAACGGAACCTCTGGAGCAGAATCCACGAAATATGGCTT
>JAQXJC010000007.1 GCA_029008115.1 Desulfovibrionaceae bacterium
GGAGGTCGCGTACTCCGCAAAGGAAATGTCGCCCTGGCGCCAGGCGTCAAAGCCGGCCATGCTTCCACGGATGGCATCGCCCAGCGAAAGAGCCAGCCCCAGCACGGCGCCCTTCTTGCCAAAAAGCATGGCCCCGATGATGCCATAGCCTGCCGCACCAGTGATGTCTTCCGGCAGGCTGTTCCAGACAGACAGCAGTCCGTCAATGTTACCCTTCAGGCTAATCAGGGCTTCGCCGCCTTCCTTGCCCCAGCGCGCCACCGTGTCACGGTTGGCGGCGACGTACTCGTTCACCGTCATCAGGGCATCCTTCACCACAGGCAGGAAGCCTTCCCCCCAGGCCGTGGCGAAGTTGGAGAGCGTGGCCCGGCTCTCGTCCATGACGCCGGAAAAGGTTCTGCCGTAGTCTTCAAAGCTCTTTTCCGTGCGCCCTGCCTGCTGGCCCACCTGATCCAAGATGGACAGGTAGCTCGAAAAGCCGTTGGCGGAGAGGCCGGATGCGGCGGCCAGCGCCTCCGTCGAACCCAGCAGCGCCGCCAGCTGCTTGCCGTTGGCCTGAGCTGTCCTGCCAATCATGTCCAACGCACCGGCCAGCCCCTTGTCCCGCACAAGCTGTGCACCGTCGGTATAGCCAAGGGCTTCCAGCAGCTTTTTCAGCTCGGTATTGGGATTCAGGAAGGCATTCTCCAGCGCCTTCAGCTGGGTGGCTGCCTGTGCTGTGCTGCCCGCCGTCTGCGTCAGCAGGGAGAGGGCGGCGGCCATTTCTCTGGCCTTCACGCCGGCGGTCTGGCTGATGCTGGCAATATCGCCGATGACGGGCACCAGCTCGGCGACGTTGGTCTGGCCCAGCTGCTCCATGTCCAGCAGCAGGTCGGAGGCATCCGTCACGCTGGCAATCTCGCCACGGTAGCCGGCCATCATCTTGGTCAGGGCACGGATGGTATCGCTGCTGGACACGCCGGCCACGGCCGCCAGCTTGCTGGCCGTGGTCAGGGTATCCATAGCCTGTGCGGCATCGGTCACGCCGGCGGACATGACCTGATAATAGGCCGTCGTGTTGTCCGTCACGCTGCCGATGCTGGCAGGCAGGGCAAGCATCTTCTGGCGGATGGACTCGGCGCTTTCATCCGTGACCTTGGTCATCTGCCACAGGGCCTTTTCAAAGCCCGCGGCCTGCTCCACGGCGGAGCCGAGGCCCAGCGCGCCGGTGACGCCGGCGCCCACGCCGGCAGCCCCCACGCCGGAAAAGGCCCCGGACAGGCTGCCGGACAGACCGGCCAGACGCTTTTTCAGCGCGTCCGCATTGTCGCCCATCTTCTTCAGAACGAGCGATGCCTTGTCTACGGCAGACAGTTCAATTTCAATCTTTTTTCTGGCCATGCCGCATGCCCTCCGCCTGTTCCTCCAGCACGTCCATCTCCAGCAGCTGCACCAGACGGAACAGCTCCGGCGTCATGCTGATGCCATATACCTGCGCCGTCGCCAGCACCGCCGGATAATCCAGCCCCACCAGCGCCATGCCCGCCCGCCACTGCGTCTGAATCTTCAGCCAGAAGTCCCAGACAGGCTCGTTGACGGCCAGCAAAGGCGGCAGGCGGCGCTCGCATCCTGCACAGCCGGGAGTCCGGCGCTTGCGGCGCAGGGCCTCCCGGCATTTCCGGCAGTGTGCTATGCCTCTGCCGTCGCTGTAGGCACGGCGGCAGGCACGGAGTTTCCCTCGCGCACCGGCACTTCGCTCAGGGCATCAATGGCGCGCTCCATCTCCACGATTTCCGCCACGCTGCACTGGCCGGCAAAAACGTCAAAGTCCCGCACGCACAGGCGCAGAGGCAATTCACGCAGCAGACGCACTGCGCGCAGGGCATCCGCACCGCCGGCAGTGCCTTCCACCAGCGGCTTGGACTCCAGCCGGCGTTCGCCCAGCTCCCAGAATTCATTCCAGGTCAGAGGGCGGATATACACGACACGACCGGAGGACAGTTTTCTTTCCTGATATGCCATGACGGACTCCCTATGCGTAGCTGGCCACGCGGTTCACCAGCCTGAACCTGTTCATGCTCTCTTCCTGATCCACAAAGCCCACCAGCCGCACTTCGGCCGTCAGCCCTTCCTTGCCGGAAATGGTGGGGCTTCCGGCATCCACCTCGCTTTCGGGGATGGTGATCCGGAACTCCTCACCATTGGCGCCGCACATACTGATGCTGGCGCTCTGCGCGGAAGCTTCCTCCGCAAGCTGATGATACTCGTCATGCTCAAGGAAGGCCGTCAGCGTGATGGTGCTGGCGGCATCGCCCTCCGTCTGGCGGGAGCGGCGGCCCATGTCGCCCACGGCCACCTGTCCCTCGATGCCATAGGTCAGCTCCACAGAGCCGCTCTGGATGTCCGCCAGCCGGTTTTCGCCCAGCCACAGCGCCACCTCCTTGTCATAGAACGGGATGGACGGCAGCTCGGCAGGCGAGGCGGATGCCGGCACAGCGGACTTGTCCGCCATGCCCACGCTGTAATCCAGAGAGAGCTTCAGCTCGTCTTCCCCGCCGAAGCTGAAGGAGATGCCGTTGAGCTTGCAGAAGCGGAACAGCGTATAGGGCGCTGCGGACGCTCCCTCGTCAAAGTCGAGATACTTTTCCAGAGCTACCGTGGGCTGACGGCGGGGCAGTTGGAAGGTGTGAATGTAGAATGCGGGGATGGCCACGGCTCCCTCCGCCAGCGATTCTGAGACATAGGAAGCGCTGATCACCAGCATGTTCGCCGTAGTCCCTTCCTCCAGCACATAGCTGCCGTTATAGGACGTCGTGCCGGAAATGGTGACGCTTTCCCCGGCATGCAGCGGCGTGCCCGTGCCGGATACCGGCAGGCCCACCTTGCCACCGCTCTTGTCCACCACAGCGCCGGAAAGGAATGCGCCACGGCCGCGCACGGCTCTGGCGGAGGAACCCAGCGTCTCCGCCACATGGCGGGCGCGAATC
>JAQXJC010000008.1 GCA_029008115.1 Desulfovibrionaceae bacterium
GACTATCAGCCTGCGCTCATCAGCGCGGCCAGAGAGCTTGCCGCCGTGCTGGGAGCCACGGTGACGCCTGTATATGTGGTGGCGCCGCTCACGGAATATGTGGAACACACGGAGCCGCAGGACATCGTGGCCGGCATGGCCGCCAGCCGCATGCAGGGGGCGCGCAGGGATTTTGACGCCTTTCTGCGGGAGCATTTCCCCGAGGACGGCGCACGGGGCGTACTGCTGTCCGGCAGACCGGCTGAAGAAATTCTGAAATATGCGGAGAAATCCCGCCCCGGCATGATTGTCACCGCCACGCACGGCCGGCGCGGTGTGGAGCGCATGCTGTACGGCTCCGTGGCCGACCGCATCATCCGCTATGCCGCCGCCCCTGTCCTCACGGTGAACATGGCCGGACAGCGCGGCACGGAAGCCCCGGCGTCCTGACCCCTTCCCCCTGAAAACAGTCGGACGGCGCATTGCATCAGAAAAAAAAAGAAGGCCGCAGACGGAACATCTGCGGCCCTTCCGCGTCATGCGGCGCACAAACGGGCTTTCGCTCAGCTCTTCAGAGCCTCCAGCGCACACAGCAGGGCCTGGGCTCCGGCAGCGCCGGGATCAGGCGGCAGAGGAAGCAGGACGCCCAGCCCTTCCATGGCATCTTCAAACACGTCCGGCGCCATGTCCGTCACCACGGCCGCATGCACGCGCGCGTCAATCATCAGCAGGGAGATCAGCGCCTCCCGGAGCGCGGCCGCATCCAGTCCCATGTCAAGCACAGCCACCGCCGGCGGTTCCGTGCGCAGGGCCTTCTGGGCATCCGCCAGCGAGGCGACGGCGCGCACCTCCCGTCCAGCCCGGCGCAAGGCGTCGACAAATTCCGTGCCGGGATGCGCACCGGCATACAATACATATCTCATGCTTTTCTCCCTCCGACTGCTGGCCCTAATGCGTCACGGCATAGCCCAGCAGGGCAAACTGATACACGGCCACGGCTATCATCACCAGCGATGAGGAAAAGCGCGCCAGAGGCGAACGGGCCCGGCGCAGGCTTTCAAATTCCCTGCGCTCGTACAGAATGCTGTCCGGGAACGTGACCACCAGCTGGAGCACGAAGAACAACAGCGCGCACACCGTCTGCGCCGTGGTCAGCGAAGCATAGGTCTGCGTAAACAGCCATACGCTGAAGCACAGCGCCAGAGCAGCATAGTTCAGCGCACGCATGCTGATCCAGAGAAAGAAGTTCACATTTTCCAGTGCGGCCGCGGAAATGCCCAGCGGCGTGCGTCCGCACATCCTCGCGGGATCGGTCGCGTCCAGCGCATCTAGCACGGCGGGCAGTCCTTTCACGCAGGCTTCGGCCAGTTCCTCGCGGGCTCCGGCGCGCCCCGTGGCGGCAGCCTCGCACTTTTCCCGCAGATCATCGCACAGACGGCGAAGGAATATGTCCATGTCGTCACTCTTCCCGCATGCAGGCGTTGCCCGGAAGTCTCCGGGAAAAATTCCGTGCGACGGACGCCGGCCGCGGGAAAGCCATGCGGACACCGCCGGATTTTCTTCCAATATAAAGGAGAGGGACAGCTCCTTCAAGGAGAAATCCCCCCGCGCCCCCTAGCCGATGCGGAACACGCGGTGCGGCCTGCGCGCCGGAGGTTCCGGCAGCGCATCCGTGGCATAGCCCAGCGCGCAATGCCCGATGCCCACGTACTCGTCTTCCACGCCCAGCGAGCGCAGAAGCTCCCGTCCCCACGCCGTTTCAAACTCCTCTCTGGCCCTGTGTATCCAGCAGCTGGCCACCCCCAGCGCATGTGCGGCCAGCATCAGGTTGCCCATGACAAGGCTGCCGTCATACACGCCCGTGGGGCAGTCCTTCCGCGCCAGCACAATCAGCATGGCCGGCGCTCCGTAAAAGGGATCGAAGCCTTCCTTCCAGCCCCCGATGGCGCAGTTCATCCGGGAAATTTCATCCCGCATCGCCCTGTCCGTAACCTGAATGATAATGGTCTGCTGGCGGTTCATGCCGCTGGCCGCATAGGTTCCGGCTTCGATAATCTGATCCAGAATCTCCTGCGGCACCGCCTGCCCGCTAAAGCTGCGCGTGCTCCGCCGCGTCCTCATCTGCTCCAGAACTGTGTGCATGGCTCCTCCTCTGCAATCTCGCTGGCTGGCGCGGCCGTGCCGCGCTTCCCGCATGATAGGGCATGCCGTGGCAAAGGCAAGAAAAGTCTTGCGCATCTGCCCGAGATATTTTTGAAATTAAATTTCATTTCTTTTTATGGATAATTGCAATAACTCCAACACGATGTGGAAATTTTCCTACACGAAAATATTCTGTACAGGTTGACTTTGAAAATGACTTTCGATACACAAAGCACAACTACTGCGTGCGGGCCGGAGAAGCCGCCCGCCAAGGAGGTCATCATGACACTTATTCCCCTGCGAGCCATGTCCATCAACCAGACCGGCATCATCGCCTCGGTCAAGGCCTCCGGCGAGCTGGGCCGCCGCATCCGCGACATGGGCCTTGTTCCCGGAACGCCGGTAACCATCGTGGGCCGCGCGCCCCTGCGCGATCCTGTGGCCCTGCGCCTGCGCGACTTCACCATGACGCTCCGCAACAACGAGGCGGATCACATTACCGTGGAAGTCTAGCCCCTGACGGAAGTACGATCCGGAGACATTCATGACGCAAAAAAACATTGCCCTCATCGGGAACCCCAATTGCGGCAAAAGCACCCTGTTCAACGCGCTCACGGGGCTGCACCAGCATGTGGGAAACTACCCCGGCATCACGGTGGAAAAGCATGAGGGACGGCTGACGGTTGACGGCGAGCAGATCAACCTTGTGGACCTGCCCGGCACCTACTCCCTGACGGCCTATTCCGAAGATGAGCTTGTGGCCCGCAACTATCTTGTGGAACAGAATCCCAACGCCGTGCTTGTGCTGCTGGATGCCACCAACCTTGAGCGCTGCCTGTATCTGGCGCTTCAGATTCAGGAGCTGGGCAAGCCCGTCATCATCGTGCTGAACATGATGGACGAGCTGCGACGCAAGGGCATCAGCATAGACATGGCGCGCCTTTCCCGCGTGCTGGATGCGCCGGTCGTGGGCATCACGGCCCGCACCGGCGAGGGGCTGGACGCCGTCAGGAAGGCCCTCGGCGAGATGCTGGCGCATCCTCCCGCGGCAAAGCCCGTACACATTTCCTACGGCACGGACCTCGACCCCGCGCTGGAAGACATGCAGCGCCGTATCCTTGACAGCAATTTTCTGGAGGGACGCTATCCCGCCCGCTGGCTGGCCGTGAAATACATGGAGCATGACGGAGAAATCCTGGCGCGGGGCGAACAGGGTGGTCCTGTTCACAAGGAACTGCTTGCAACCGTGGAATCCGTGGCCAGACACACGGCCGCCACGCTGGACACCGAGCCCGTCTCCCTTGTGGCGGACTATCGCTACGGCTACATCAGCTCGCTGCTGCGGGACGTCATTACCAGACCTTCCACCGCACGCTTCGATCTTACCGACAAGCTGGACAGAATCCTCACCAATGCGCTGCTCGGCCCTGTCATCATGCTGGCCGTGCTCTACGGCCTGTTCTGGCTGACCATCCAGCTGGGCGCCGCGCCGCAGGGCTGGGTGGAGGATTTCTTCGGCTGGCTGGCGGAACTGGCCGAAGCCAGCCTGCCCGAGGGAGAACTGCTTTCCCTCGTCAACGACGGCATCATCGCCGGCGTGGGCGGCGTGCTTTCCTTCGCCCCGCTCATTCTGATTATGTTCTTCTTCCTTTCCTTTCTGGAGGATTCCGGCTATCTGGCCCGCATGGCCTACATGCTGGACAGGGTGTTCCGCATCTTCGGCCTGCACGGCTCCTCCGTGGTTCCCTACATCATTGCCGGCGGCATCCCCGGCGGCTGCGCCGTGCCCGGCGTCATGGCCGCCCGCACCCTGCGCTCCCCGCGCGAGCGCATTGCCACGGTGCTGACGGCCCCCTTTCTGAGCTGCGGCGCAAAGACGCCGGTCTTCCTCATGATTGCCATTGCCTTCTTCCCCGGAACGGCAGATCGCGTCCTCTTCCTTGTAACACTGGCGGGCTGGGCAGGCGTGCTGCTGGTGGCCTCCTTCCTGCGGCACACCGTCATCGCCGGGCCGCCCACGCCCTTTGTCATGGAGCTGCCCCCCTACCGCATCCCCACCCTGCGCGGTCTGCTCACCCACACCTGGGAACGTGTGTGGATGTACGTGAAAAAGGCAGGTACCGTCATCCTGGCCATCTCCATTCTGATTTGGGCCGCCATGACCTATCCGCACCTGCCGGAAGAACGCCTTGCCGCCTACGAGGCGCGGATCAGCGCGCTGTCCGCGACAGAAGCGGACAAGGGGCAGGAGGCGTCTCTGGAAGAGAAACTGCTGGCCATTGAAAACGAGCGCTCTCAGGAGGCGCTGGCCCACTCCTTCGCCGGGCGCATCGGTACGGCGCTGGAAAGCGTGACCAGGCCGGCCGGCTTTGACTGGCGCACCAACATCGCCCTGCTCGGCGGTTTTGCGGCCAAGGAAGTCATTGTCTCATCCCTGGGCACGGCCTACGCCATGGGGCAGGTCTCCCCCGAGGACTATGAAGAACTGGCCGACGCCCCTTCGGCGGGGCTGGCCGCCAGCCTGGCCGCAGACCCGCACTGGGGCAGGCCAACAGCCGTGGCCTTCATGCTCTTCGTCCTCTTCTACGCGCCCTGCTTTGTGACCGTGGCAGTCATCGGCCGGGAAATCGGCTGGCACTGGGCATTCTTCTCCATCGCCTTCAACACTGTCTTCGCCTACGGCATAGCCGTACTGGCCCATACCGTCGGCACGCACATCTTCGGCTGACGACCGCGGCCCCCCCGGAGGAAAGCCGGGGGGCCGTCATCTCTGACGACGCGGCCAGCTCCAGGCCGTCCGTACAATGGTTTCCAGATTGAAAAAGGCCGGCTTTCATCCCAGCGCCTCGCCGGCTCTGGCCGGATCAGCCACCAGCGCAGCCAGTCATCAGAACCTTCATGCCACCCGCCGCTATTCCAGACGTTCGCCGCCAGATGCGGCGGCACAACATAGCCCACCGGTCAGACTGCGTAACGTCTGGCTCCCTTGCCGCCGGGACGCTTTTCTGCTACCCCGAACTCCTCACCAAGGGAGGACGCATGACCTTTTGGGAACTGTTTGCCGTGGCCGTGGCACTCTCCATGGACGCCTTTGCCGTGGCCGTGGGTGCGGGCTGCGCCCTGCCCCGCGTCACGGCCGGACATTATCTGCGGCTGGCCGGCGCCTTCGGCTTCTTCCAGTTCGCCATGCCCCTTGCCGGATGGGCGGCCGGCATCGGCGTGCGCAGCTGGATTGAAGCCTGGGATCACTGGGCGGCCTTTGCTCTGCTGGCCTGGACGGGCGGCGGCATGATCCGCGAGGCCCTGTCCGGCGATGACGGCGGGGAAGCCGGCGATCCCACCAGAGGAAAAAAGCTGCTCATGCTGGCCGTGGCCACCAGTATTGACGCCCTTGCCGTAGGGCTCTCCCTTGCCATGCTCCGCATCCCCGCATGGGGCCCTTCCCTGCTCATCGGCGCGGTCTGCGCCATCATCACCGCCGCAGGACTTTTTCTTGGCCGCAGACTGGCGGCAGCAGCCATCTTCGGTCAGCGGGCCGCGCTGGCCGGCGGTCTCGTCCTTATCGCCATCGGCGTGAAAATCCTCTTCGAGCATGGGGTGTTCGGCTGAGGTCACGTCCGTACAAAAATACACTTTTCGCAAGACAGATTCTTGACTTCTCTCTTCCCAATGTTATGCTCATTTGCGCAAAACAAAAGCAACCTGCCGCAGCGCACCCCTGAACAGACATGCCCAGACCAAAGCAATGCCGCTATGTTTCCGGCGCGCCGCGCGTGACCTACTTCAAGCCGTGCGGCATTCCCATGCGGGAGCTGGAAGAGACGACCCTGACTGTGGAAGGGCTGGAAGCCCTGCGTCTGGCCGATGCCGAGGGCCGCACAGCCACGGAAGCCGCTGCGGGCATGGGCATTTCACGGCACACATTCGGCCGCGTGCTGGCGGAAGCGCGCCGCACCGTGGCGCGGGCCCTGCTGCATGGCATGGCCTTGCGCATAGAAGGCGGAGACTATGCCGTGCATCCCTGCCGCTGCCGCCACAAGGAGAAGAGTATGATACGGAAGATTGCCGTTTCCAGCGAAGGGCCTTCACTGGAAGATATGGTTGATCCCCGCTTCGGCCGGGCCGGAGGTTTTGTTGTTGTGGATACTGCCACCATGACGACGGAATATGTGGATAATGGCGCGGCGCAGATCATGCCCCAGGGCGCGGGCATCGCCGCCGCCGAAGCCGTCAGCAACAGCGGCGCGGATGCCGTGCTCAGCGGCTATGTCGGCCCCAAGGCCTTTGCCGCCCTGGAGGCCGCCGGCATCAGGGTATGTCAGGACATGGACGGCATGACAGTGGGCGACGCTGTGCGGAAGTTCCTGGAAGGCGGCGTCTCCTTTGCGGAAGCTCCCAATGCTGAAGCCGGAGGCGGACGTTCCTAGCACCCCGAAAACGCTGGAAGAACAGGGCTGGACCTCCCTGCCCTGCGAAGAGGATTTTCTATGAAGCTGTGCATAGCCAGCGGCAAGGGCGGCGCGGGAAAAACCACGATCACCGCAGGGCTCGCGCACGTCTGGGGCGGCTCTGTGCTGGCAGCCGATCTGGATGTCGAGGCCCCGAACCTGCATCTCTTTCTGCGGCCTGATCTGCCTGACGAGGAGACTGTCACCCTGCCCGTGCCGGAACTGAACCCGGAGCGCTGCACGCAATGCGGCCTCTGCCGGGACATCTGCCACTATGGCGCGGTCGCCCGTTTCGCCGGACGGGTCAGCTTTTTCCCCGACATGTGTCACGGCTGCGGCGGCTGTTTTGCCGTCTGTGCCGCCGGAGCACTGCGTACCGGTGGACGCGAGCTGGGCCGTCTGCACCGCGGCAGCTTTGCGGACGGACGTTTTCTCATGGGCCGCAGCCGCATCGGAGAAGCCATGACTCCGCCCCTGCTACGCCGCCTGCTTTTCCGACTGGACGCCATGCTGGAAGACCGTGCGGCGGACGCATTCATGGATGCTCCTCCCGGCGTGAGCTGTCCTGCCATGACTGCGGCGCGCGGCGCGGACGCCATGCTGCTGGCGGCGGAGCCGACTCCCTTTGGCCTGCACGACTTCCGGCTGGCCTGCGAGGCCTTCTCCACGCTGGGCATGCCGCTGGCTGCCGTGCTCAACCGGGCCGGACAGGATGCCGCCTGCGACGGCGCCGTGCTGGAGTACTGCGCAGAGCATGGCATCCCCGTGCTGGGAGCCCTGCCCTTTGACGAAGCCGCGGCGCGTGGCTATGCCGCGGGCAAGCTGGTGCCGGACATCTCCCCTGCGTGGCGGGAACGCTTCGAGGCCCTGGCCGAAGCCGTAGCGTCATTCCTGCACGGCGCAGGCTTGCAGACAGGGAGGCGACATGCGTGAAATAGTTGTCATCAGCGGCAAGGGGGGAGCCGGCAAAAGCTCCGTATGCGCGGCGCTGGCGCACATGGCAGCCGGCACGGCGGTCATCGGCGATCTGGATGTGGATGCCCCGGACCTGCATATTCTGCTTGATCCCCGGGATGGGGACGCCACGCCCTTCACAGGCGGCAGAACGGCGGTCATAGATGCGACGCGCTGCGCCGGCTGCGGGCGCTGTCTGGAACTCTGCCGCTTCGAGGCGATCCGGCCCGGCTCCACCGGCCTGCCCCAGATTGATGCCGGAGCCTGCGAAGGCTGCGGCGTATGCGTGCGGCTCTGTCCCGAGGGCGCCATTGAATTTCCTGCGCGGCAGAGCGGCGAATGGTGCGTTGGGCGCACCCGTTTCGGGGATTTCATCCATGCCCGGCTCTTCCCCGGCGAGGAAAACTCGGGCAGGCTCATCACCCTGCTCAAGCGCGAGGCCCGCGCGCTGGCCAAGGCCACAGGCAAGGAGCTCATCCTGCACGATGGTTCGCCGGGTATTGGCTGCCCCGTCATCAGCTCCCTGTCCGGAGCAAGCCTGGTCGTAGCTGTTGTGGAGCCCACGCCCTCCGGCCTGCACGATTTCGAACGTGTGGCCTCGTTGTGCCGCCACTTTCGCGTGCCTGTCAGCGTTATCATCAACAAGGCCACGCTCAGTCCCAAAACCTGCGACGCATTGCGCGCCGCCGCGCGCGCCGCTGGTCACGACATCGCCGGCGAGCTCCCCTTTACGGCTGCTATTCCGCAGGCCATGATCCGGAAAAAGGCCTTTACGGAAACGTCTCCGGATCTGCGCCGGCTCATGCTCGACATCTGGAAACGCATTCTGCTGGCACTGGAGACCACGTCCCGCGGGCGAAGCCGGTAAGGCCATTTTTTCCTGTGACGCGCCGGAACATCCGTTCCGACCTGGAAACCAGGGCCGGCCAGAACCCGGCCGCATGCTGCAACAACCTCTATCCGCAAGGAGTATTTTTTATGAGTTCCTTCCTGCTTGCCATCCCGTCCGGCATGCCCGGCGGTCTTGACGCCCCCATGGGCATGCATTTCGGCCATTGCGACATCTATACCATAGTCGAAATTGAAGACGGCGCCGTCAAGAATGTTTCCACGCTGCCCAGCGTCCCGCACCAGCAGGGCGGCTGCCTTGCGCCCGTGCAGTATCTGGCCGACCACGGCGTGCGCGTGCTGCTGGCAGGCGGCATGGGCATGCGCCCGCTCATGGGCTTTAAACAGATGGGTATCGACGTGTATTTCGCCGGGAATTTCCCGCTGGTGGACAATGCCGTACAGGCTTTCCTGGCTGGCAGGCTGCCCGAATTTACCACGGACTTCACCTGCCACGGCGGACACTAGTCAAAAAGCCTCCGGGATGCAGCGCATCAACCGCATCCCGGAGGCATCTCCTGCCTGTACCAGCATCTACATGGTACTGTCTGGCAAAAAACGGGGTGCTTCAGCGTCCTTGACTGAAAGTTGCGGCTGCGCCACCGGCCAGACAATGCCGAAGAAAGGATCATTCCAGCGCACGCCGGCCTCATCGCCCGGGCAGTAGTAGTCCGTGCATTTGTAATGAAAGTGCGCCACATCGCTGGTGACAACAAAGCCGTGCGCAAGGCCCGGCGGAATCCACAGCTGCCATTGATTTCCCTGTGTCAGCTCCACGCCATACCACTGACCAAACGTAGGCGAATTGCGGCGAATATCCACGGCCACGTCAAAGACACTGCCCAGGGAGACGGACACCAGCTTGCCCTGCGGACGTGTTTTCTGATAGTGCAGACCGCGCAGCACGCCGTACATGGACTTTGAATGATTGTCCTGCACAAAGGGGCCGGTAATGCCCGCCTCGCGGTAGCGCTCCTCCTGCCACGTCTCCACAAAATAACCGCGCTCGTCGCCCCAGACCCTTGGCTTGACAAGCAGCACGCCATCAATCCGCGTTTTCATTATTTCCATGGTCCCGGCCCCGCATCCATCAGTTCCAGCAGATACTGTCCGTATCTTGTCTTTGCCAGAGGAAGAGCCAGCCGGCGTACATCGCCGGCATCAATCCAGCCATTGTGCCAGGCAATTTCCTCAAGGCAGGCTATTTTCAGGCCCTGCCGCGTTTCCACGGCCTGCACAAAGGCCCCTGCATCCAGCAGGCTGTCAGGCGTTCCCGTGTCCAGCCAGGCAATGCCGCGCCCAAGCAGCTCCACATGCAGATCGCCGCGCCTGAGATAGGCGTTGTTGACATCTGTGATTTCCAGTTCGCCACGCGCAGATGGCCTGACTGCCCGCGCAATGTCCACGACATCCCTGTCGTAGAAGTACAAGCCGGTTACGGCAAAGTTGGACCTGGGCCGCTCGGGCTTTTCCTCAATGCTCAGTACACGCCGCTGTGCGTCAAACTCCACCACACCATAGCGCCGCGGATCGCTGACATGATAGCCGAACACCGTCGCTCCGGAGGTGCGCCGCATGGCTTCATGCGCCAAATCAGGCATGCCATGTCCGAAAAATACGTTGTCGCCCAGCACAAGGCAGACATTGCTGCCTGCAATGTGATCTTCCGTAAGCAGAAAAGCCTGCGCCAGCCCTTCAGGTCTGGGCTGAACAACATAGCGAAGAGAACAGCCCCACTGCGCTCCGTCGTGCAGAAGGGCCTCATACAGCGGCAGATGCTCCGGCGTGGAAATCAGGAAAATGTCCCGGATGCCGGCCATCATCAGCGTGGCCAGCGGGTAGTAAATCATGGGCTTGTCATAGACAGGCATGAGCTGCTTGCTCACGCTCATGGTCAGCGGATGCAGGCGCGTCCCCGACCCGCCGGCAAGAACAATTCCCTTCCATGCCGGGCTGGACTGTATGCTGCTGCTCATGTTCTGCAATCTCCCGCCAGAAACTGGCCTCTGGAACAATGTATGGCGCAATGCCTCAAACCTTGGCAAAAATCCTACTCCAGTCCTCTGTTGCCATAATTTTCGGCTATCCACTGACGGTAGGCACCGGTCTGCACACGTTCCGTCCATGCGCTGTTTTCCAGATACCAGCGTACAGTATCCCTCAAGCCTTCCTTGAAGGATATCGCTGGATGCCAGCCCAGTTCGGACTCTATGCGGGAACAGTCAATGGCATAGCGGAAGTCATGGCCGGGGCGGTCGGCCACGAAGGTAATGGCATCGGCATGACTGCCGGTAGCCGTCGGCGCCAGCTCGTCCAGAATGGTGCAGATGGTGCGCACCACATCGATGTTGCTGCGTTCGGATCTGCCGCCGATGTTATAGCTGCGTCCAGGCCGGCCGGCTTCCAGCACGCGTGCAACCGCCGCACAGTGATCTTCCACATGCAGCCAGTCGCGAATATTTCCGCCCGTACCGTATACGGGCAGAGGACGGCCAGCCAGCGCGTTCAGAATCATTAGCGGAATCAGCTTTTCCGGGAACTGGCGCGGCCCGTAGTTGTTGGAACAGTTCGTGATCAGTACCGGAAGCCCATAGGTTTCGTAAAAGGCCCGCGCAAAGTGATCACTGGAGGCTTTAGAGGCGGCATACGGACTGTTGGGTGCATAGGGTGTGGATTCGCTGAAGGCCGGGTCTTCAGGCCGCAGCGAGCCGTAGACCTCGTCTGTGGAGATATGCAGAAAGCGGAATGCCGTTTTTTGATTTTCA
>JAQXJC010000009.1 GCA_029008115.1 Desulfovibrionaceae bacterium
GCGCAACGTGGTGGAGTGCCTGCTGTCCATTATGAAGCGGGCCATCAAGAATGACAATGCCCTGCTGCTCAGCGGCTTTGGCAAGTTTGAAGCCTATGACAAGAGCGCCCGCAAGGGGCGCAATCCCCAGACGGACGAATCCATCACGCTGGAGGCGCGCCGGGTAGTCGTGTTTCGCCTGTCCCGCAAATTCCGCGCCGAGCTGAATCCGGAAGCCTAGCGCGGCATTGCGCTCCTTTCCCGCAGATCAGAAAATTGAATATTTGATCTATAGGGATCATCCATCCACAGGAAATTAATGTTTTCTGTAGATGGATGGTTCCTATTTTTTGTCGTCACCAACATATCCGAGTGTTCTTAATTTACTAATAATCTTGTTTGACTCATATAAAAAATTGATAGAGTTTTTGGAGTTTGATGTATTTTTTGTCACATTATTGTAATCATATGCCAGAAGTAATGTTCTGTATACTGCTCCTGTTGCATTTAAATGGTATGATGTATCAAAAAACAAAGATTTGTCAAAATTATAGGTAGATGGTATTCCTATAACCTTGATATCTATTTTATTTAGTTGTGATATTATTGAATCTATTTTTTTCATGGTTATCATTTTTTGCCAAATCAAAGTAATTTTTTATTGTTGGTGGCCATGAAATATAAAATTTTATATTATTATTTTCTAGTGTGTTGCTTAGATTTTTTAAAAAAATAAATGAATCAATGTCAATATCTTTTTTATTTAAATATGTAGGTTCTTTTACCCCTTGGAATTCTTTGTCGATAAGAAATTCACCATATTGATTTGCATAGTCAGCTTTGTATGGAGTTAGTGTTAGTATTGCCTGTGAGTTTCTATTTGGTATATTAATAAGATTTCTAACAGGTAGCTCTCGAAAAATATAATGTGGATATTTAAAATATTGCCGAATAGCATGGAATGCGATAGATTTACGATATTCTGAAAAGATAATGTCGATAAAATTTTTTCCCCATGTTGCAAGCTGATTTTTTTCCCAAGAGGATAATGAGTATGGTTTTCTACAGTAATGTGAAAATTCCAATGGCATAATAACGGTGTCGCCAGGCTTCGCATATGTGAGTGCTAAATATTGTAGAAATGGTAGTGAAAGACCTGCATGGCATGCCAGATTAACTGTTGGATAGCCTGTTAGATCGGAGAAGATTTTTGATGAAAAGCCAAATAATGCATTAGAGCCAGATAAAATAATAATTTTATTGCGTTGTGTTATTTTTTCTATCTTTTCAAGATGAGCAATTTTTATTTTATACATTTCAGGTATCCAGTACTCTGCTGGATAGTAAATTGGATAGCGTGCGTATATAAAAAATATATACAATATAGCCGATATTGAAGATATTGCTATGAATAACAAAGTCTTTGATTTATATTTTTCCATTTTTGTTCCCCCACGAATTTTTATTGATATATTTATTGTAGGTTAAAACTGCGAATAGATAAATTCAGACCCGACATCTGGCATGCTTACTACGATGCAGCATAGCGCAAACAGGAGAGAAAATATATACAGGATAGCGCTGTGCTTCATTCGTATGATTTTCTGTGTATTGCAGCTTGCGGTAAGGAGGAGGCAGGCAAGGACAAAGAGGCATACCTGCGTAAAGCTACTCCATATAGTAACCTTGATGATTTGCGTGCGAAAATTCACTCTGAACAGGAAGTCATTATAGCCCAGGAAGGCATCGATAAACTTCCGCACGCGCTCGAAGCTGGGCGCACGAAAGACAATCCATGCGGCATTGATGAACGCAAATGTGAGCAGCCATGCGGGAACTGCCGGCATTTTCTTTCTGAACATCTGCGACCAGATGCGATGCCCCGCCAGCGCAAGACCATGCAGGGCGCCCCACAGCACAAATGTCCACGCCGCGCCGTGCCAGAGGCCGCCCAGCAGGAAGGTGACGAACAGGTTGCCCAGGGTTCGTCCCGTGCCCCTGCGGTTGCCACCCAGAGGAATGTACAGATAATCGCGGAGCCAGCGGGACAGCGTGATGTGCCAGCGCCGCCAGAAGTCCTGTATATCCGTGGCCTTGTAGGGGGAATTAAAGTTCCACGGCAGATGGATATTGAAGAACAGCGCACAGCCTATGGCCATGTCGCTGTAGCCGGAAAAGTCAAAGTAGAGCTGGAGCGTATAGGAGATGCTTCCCAGGGCAGCTTCCAGAAAGGTCAGGGAGCCTGTCTCATCGAAGCAATAGTGCACGATGGGGGAGAGATTGTCGGCAATGAGGACTTTTTTGGCAAGACCTATGCTCAGGATGAGCAGGCCGTGATAGATATTTTCCCAGTGCACACTGTGGTTACCGCTGTTGAAGAATTGCGGCATCATTTCCTGATGATGGACAATGGGGCCGGCAATGAGCTGCGGAAAGAAGCAGACAAAGCAGCAGTAGTTCAGGAAGCCCTCATGGGCGGGGTCATGTTTTTTGGTATATATATCGGAAAGATAGGCAATCTGCTGAAAGGTGAAGAAGCTGATGCCGATGGGAAGCACGATGCCGCGCAGGGGAAAATCGGTGTGCAGCAGGGTATTGAGACTGGAAATGGCGAAATCTGTATACTTGTAATAGCCGAGCGCGCTTAGATTCAGTGCAATGCCCGCGGCGAAGAGCGTCCTGCGGAAGCGATCCGCCTGCGCAATAAGCTGCCCGAGGCCATAGTTGACACCGATAGAGGCAAGGATAAGCCAGGTATTCTCAGGGCGCCAGTAGGCATAGTACAGGAGGGATGCGGCAAAGAGGAACGCTGTGATAGCGCGTGTCTGCTGGAAATGGAGCAGCAGGTAGTAGCCCAGAACAACAAGGGGAAGGAAGAGGAAGAGAAACTCAGGCGAGCTGAACACCATGTCCGCACCCGCCCTGAAGGGAAACTACATTATGCTTCTCTCTCTCTCTCTCTCTCTCTCTCTCTCTCTCTCTCTCTCTCTCTCTCTCTCTCTCAACATATAACAGTTCTCCAATATTTCCTGATATCTTTCTACGGTATTCTATTTTGCAGGTCTTTGCAAGAGCTGTCTGACTGAAAGGAGACGCGGGAACAGCTCGCTGTCATAGGCGCGCAGGCCCGTATTGCAGATCAGGGCCACAGGCGCATCCTTCGGCACGTCAGGCAGAGGCAGGCTACGGATATGTGTCACCATCAACGCCGCGCACGAGATTGCGTCACTGATGAGTGATCAGGTGGGCCGCCCGTGAGTTGCGCGCCCTACAGAGCCTTCCAGAGGTAGCGCGCGGCCGTGAACAGCAGGACAGCTGTCAGCAGGAGCTTGATGGCGCGGGCCGGAACGTGCTTCTGAAGACGTGCGCCGCAGTAGATGCCCGCCATGCCGCCCAGGCCCAGCAGAAGGCCCAGCAGGAAGTCGGGCGCGATGCTGACTTCAGGGAACCACGGGGCGATGAGCATGTAGAAGGCAACAGCCGCCACGGAAGTCAGGAAGGTGCCCAGCAGGGAGGCCCCGGCCACCGTATGCACCGGCAGGCCGAACAGCGAGACGAGGAAGGGCGCGATGATGGCTCCGCCGCCAATGCCATAGGTGCCGCCGACTATGCCCACGATGAAGGTCAGCATCAGCACGCCGGCAATGGGGAAGCTGCATGTCTCGCCATTGTATTCATAGGACACCTGGCGGAGTGTGCAGGACAGCATGCGGACGCGGGGGAAGGCGGCCGTCCGGGGGGAGGACTGCGTACCGGCCCGGACGGTCAGGCCGCGCAGGGCCGCGCGGAGGCGCTCTGTCCATGTGCGGGCGTCTTTGGCGGCATGGGCGCTGGAGGGGCGGGACAGGCTCCACGCGGGCAGGCCACCCGCCGTGCGCGTCGGCAGATAGAGCGGGGGCGGCGCGGGGCGCTTTCCCCGCCAGAGGTCGCGCGCCATGCGGCCGCCGATGAACAGCAGCACGGCGGCGGCAAAGACGGTGAAGGCCGCGGGATCGGGCAGCCAGCGCACCCGGATGATGGCCCCGATGAATACGCCCGGCAGGGTGCCGGCAGCCACGGCCAGAGCCAGCGGAGCGACGAGCCGCCCCTCGCGCGCGTACCGCCAGACGCCGGAAGGCGTGGCCACCACGTTGAAGAACTGATTGGTGGCGGAAACGGAGGGATTCACATAGCCGAGGAAGGACATCTGAAAGGGCAGGAGCAGAAATGCCCCGGATACGCCGCCCAGAGAGGTGAACAGCGAGATGGCGAAGGCGGCCAGCGGCGGGAGAAGGGGACTGCATTCAATGCCTGCGGTGGGGAAGTACATGTCTGCCTCCTTGTCTGCCGCGCGGCGCCTGCATGCCGGATCAGAGTCGCGCTGGCGGCGATACCGGATTGCGGATATTCCGGCGAAACTGTCTTCATCAGTATGGGAGAATGAACGGACTTGTCAATGCGCGCCGGCCTCTTGCACGGGCGGGATTTTCGTTGCGTCCCGCAGGCAAGGCCAGTATGCTGGTGCACCTGACATAACGCTTTATGACGAGGTTGTACCGATGCTTGCCATACTTGACTACAAGGCCGGAAATCAGACCAGCGTGCGCCGCGCGCTGGAGCATATGGGCGTGCCCTGCACCATCACGGATGATGCAGCCGTGCTGGAATCCGCGCAGGGAATCATCTTTCCCGGTGTGGGAGCCGCCGGGCAGGCCATGCGGCTGCTGGAAAGCTCCGGTCTGGACGGAGCTTTGCGCCGTGCCGTGGCGCAGGGGCAGCCCCTGCTGGGCATATGCCTCGGCTGCCAGATACTGCTGGAGCGCAGTGAGGAAAACGATACCTCCGCGCTTGGCATCGTGCCCGGCGTGTGCCGCCGCTTTCCGGCAAATATGACGCAGGAGGACGGCTCTCCGGCGGCCATTCCCCACATGGGCTGGAATGCGCTGCATGTGCGCCGTCCCAGCCGCCTGCTGAAGGATGTGCCGGAGCAGGCGGAATTCTATTTCGTGCACGGATATTACGTCGAGCCGGCGCCGGAGCTGGTCATCGCCACAACGTACTATGGCATGGAATTCTGCTCGGTGTACGGGCGGGACGGCCTGTGGGCGACGCAGTTCCATCTGGAGAAGAGCGGCCGCGCCGGGCTGACCGTGCTGAAGAACTTCTATGACTACTGCCAGGAGGCCGGCCATGTTGCGTAAGCGTGTCATTCCCTGTCTGGACGTGCGTAACGGGCGGCTCACCAAGGGCGTCAAGTTTGCCGGAAATCTGGACATAGGCGATCCGGTGGAGACTGCCCGCCGCTATTATGAAGAAGGCGCGGACGAGATTGTCTTCTATGACATCACCGCCTCGGCGGAGGCGCGCGGCATCTTTCTGGACGTGGTGGAGCGGGTGGCGGCCCAGATATTCATTCCCTTTTCCGTGGGCGGCGGCATCAGCTCCGTGGAGGACATGCGCGCCGTGCTGCTGGCGGGCGCGGAGAAAATCTCCATCAACTCCGCGGCGGTGAAGAATCCCGCGCTGATCAGCGGCGGGGCGGACGCCTTCGGCTCGCAGGCTGTGGTCGTGGGCATGGACGTACTGCGTGTGCCCGCTTCCGGACAAATACCCTCCGGCTACGAGGTGGTGATTCACGGCGGGCGCAAGCGCATGGGCCTTGATGCCATTGCCTGGGCACGGCGGTGCGAGGAGCTGGGCGCGGGAGAACTGTGCATCAATTCCATTGATGCGGACGGCACCAAGGACGGCTATGAGCTGAATCTGACCCGGCGGATTGTGGATGCGGTGCGTATTCCCGTCATTGCCTCCGGCGGGGCGGGGACGCCGGAGCACATGTATGAGGCCGTGAGTACGGGCGGCGCCTCTGCCGCGCTCATCGCCTCCATCGTGCATTATGGCGAATATACCATCCGCCAGTGCAAGGAGCACATGGCGGAGCGCGGCGCTCCGGTGCGCCTGAGCTGGTAGCGTGGCAGACATGCCGTCCGCGGACGCAGCGGCCCTGAAAAAGCTGCGTGCATGCCTGAGAGGCCAGCCGCTGGCGCTGGCCTTTTCCGGCGGGCTGGACAGCCGCTTTCTGGCCTTCGTGGCGCGGCAGTGCGGTGCGGACATGCTGCTGCTCCATGCCTGCGGCCCGCACGTACCGCCGGCGGAAACCGCCTGCGCCCTGCGCTGGGCGGCGCGGCAGGGCCTGCCGCTTGTTCAGGTGGCCTACGATCCGCTGTCCCTGCCCGGCGTGGCGGAGAACAGTCGGGAACGCTGCTATTGCTGCAAGTCCGGCCTGTTTGCGCGCCTGGCGGACGAGCTTGCCGCGCGGGGAGAAAGACGCCGCCTGTGCGACGGCACCCATGCGGATGATCTGCTGCGCTTCCGTCCCGGCCTGCGCGCCCTGCGGGAGGCCGGCATCTGGTCGCCGCTGGCGGCATGCGGCATGGGCAAGGAGGACATCCGCAGCGCGGCGCGGGCTGTCGGCATGGATGATCCGGAGCAGAAGGCCCGTCCCTGCCTGCTGACGCGGCTGGCCTACGGTCTGGCTCCGGACGCGGCAACGCTCCGGGCGGTGGCGGCGGCGGAGCAGGCCGTGGCGGACGTGCTGGCAGGGTCGGGCATGTCCGCCGGCCAGCCTGCGGACTTTCGCCTGCGCCTGACGCCCCTCCCTGTGCTGCAATGCACGCCGCTGACGGCCGCCGGGCGGGAGACTGTTCTGACAGCGCTGGCGGCGCGGGGCTTCCCTGATGCCATCCTGCGGGAGGAAGCCGACATCAGCGGCTTTTTTGACCGCCCCGCGGGTGCATCCTGAAAGATTCCTCCGCACGCAGGCGGAAGGCCGGCCGTAGCCGCACATGGGGACGGCCGCATTTTTTGATCGCCAAAAGGCTTTACGACAGGCGGCTTTTGGGGTAAATAAACCGACCTGTCAAAGTGATTTTCATAAGGAGAGCCCACCATGGCGCACAAGAAGATTGAACGCAAGAAGGAACTGGATCGTCGCCGTCATCGTCGCGAAGAGCGTCTGAAGCAGCGCATCCGCGAAGCCAAGGCCGCCAACAAGTAGGTCTTTCGGATTTTTCCTCTGTGTTCCCGTGCGCATGCGCCGGGAACACATTGCTTTTGCAGGCCGTGCATGGCAGACTGCCCGGAAGGGCGGAAGGCCGCGTCACGGCCTTTGCGCATGCCTGCGGAGTGCAGAGGCCGTTCTGCCGTGCGCTCCGGTGCAATTTCGTGTTCGCAGGAAGTCAGTATGCCGATTTATGAGTATCAGTGCCCCAAGTGCCAGCATGTTTTTGAGGAATGGCTGAAAGCCTCGGAAATGACGGAAACCTGCGCCTGTCCGCAGTGCGGCGGCATGGCGCATCATATCATGTCCCACACGTCCTTTGTGCTGAAGGGTGGCGGCTGGTATGTGGATGACTACGGATACCGCAAGGGCGTGAAGGACGGCGCGGATGCCGGCTCCGCCCACAAGGCGAACAGCGCTGACGCGGCCAATGCCGCCCCGGCGGAGAGCACGGCGTCCACGGCCCCGGCAGCGGGAGAGGCGCCAGCCGCGCCCGCCCCCGCCGCCAAAGCCACGGCCAGCGAGGCGCCGGCCGCATAGCCCGGGGCCGCATGCCTGCACGGCATTCACGGGCCGCCAGCGCGGCCTTTCTTCTCACCCCCAAGCGAGGAACGCATGATTGAACGTTACACACGGCCGGAAATGGGCCAAATCTGGAGCCTGGAAAACCACTACCGCGCGTGGCTGAACGTCGAGCTGGCCGTCTGCGAGGCCTGGCATGAGGCCGGCCGCATCCCTGCGGAAGCCATGCAGAATATCCGCGCCAAGGCGGACTTTGACGTGGATCGCATTCTGGAGATTGAAGAGACCACCCGCCACGATGTCATCGCCTTCCTGACCGCCGTGGAGGAAAAGGTGGGGCCCGACTCCCGCTTCATCCACCTGGGCTGTACCTCTTCCGACATTGTGGATACCGCCAACGGCGTGCTGCTCATGCAGGCCGGCGCATTGCTGGTGAAGGATATCGAACGCCTCCGCGCCAGCATCAAGGCTCTGGCCATGAAGTGGAAGGGCCGCCTCTGCATCGGCCGCACGCACGGCATCCATGCCGAACCCACCAGCTTCGGCCTGAAGATGGCCGGCTTCTACGCTGAATTCACCCGTCATCTGGAACGGGTGAAGGCCGGCATTGAAAGCGTGCGCGTGGGCAAGATATCCGGCGCGGTGGGAACCTATGCCTTCCTGTCGCCGGACATCGAGGCTGCCGCCCTGAAGCGCCTGGGACTGAAGGTGGACCCGCATTCCACGCAGATTGTGCAGCGCGATCGCTACGCGCACTTCTTCTCTTCTCTGGCCATCATGGCCGGGGGGATTGAGCGCCTGTGCACCGAGCTGCGCCACCTCCAGCGCACGGAAGTGCTGGAAGTGGAAGAAGGCTTCCGCAAGGGCCAGAAGGGCTCCTCGGCCATGCCGCACAAGAAGAATCCCATTTCTGCCGAAAACATGTGCGGCCTGTCCCGTCTCATCCGCACCAATGCGCTGGCATCCATGGAAAATCAGGCCCTCTGGCACGAGCGCGACATCAGCCATTCTTCCGTGGAGCGCGTGATTATGCCGGATTCCACCATCCTGGCCGACTACGTGCTGAACCGTCTGGCCGGCGTGCTGGACAATCTGGTGGTCAAGCCCGAGCGCATGCAGGAGAACATGGAGCGTTCCTACGGCCTGTTCTTCTCCCAGCGCGTGCTGACCACGCTTATCGGCACGGCCATCCCGCGCCAGAAGGCCTACGAACTGGTGCAGCGCTGCGCCATGCAGAGCTGGGATACCCGCAAGCCCTTCCCTGAAATCGTCAAGGCCGATCCGGAAATCACCTCCCGTATTGATGCGGCCACGCTGGACAGCCTGTTCGATCCGCAGTTCTACCTGAAGAACGAAGACATTATTTTTGCCCGCGTGTTCGCGGAATAGGAGAGCGACCCATGCTGGAACTGAAGAAGCGTCTGGCCCGTCTGCTGGTGGAAAAATCCTACCGCGAGGGAGACTTCACGCTGGCCTCCGGCCGCAAGAGCGACTACTACTTTGACTGCCGCGTCACCGCCCTGCATCCCGAAGGCTCTTGGCTTATCGGTACGCTGTTCAACGAACTGCTGGCAGGCGAGGACATCAAGGGCATTGGCGGCATGACGCTGGGCGCGGACCCGCTGGTCTCCGCCACTACGGTGATTTCCCATGAAAAGGGCCGCCCGCTGGCCGGCCTGCTGGTGCGCAAGGAAGCCAAGGGGCATGGCACGGGCCAGTTTGTGGAAGGCATGGGCAATTTCAAGCCCGGCGATCGCGTTGTCATGGTGGAAGATGTGGTGACCACCGGCGGCAGCGTGCTCAAGGCCTGCGAGCGCGTGAAGGCGGCCGGCCTGGAGATTGTCGCCGTCTGCGCCATCCTTGACCGCGAGGAAGGCGGCCGCGAAATCATCAGAGAAGCCGGCTACGAGCTCAAGGCGCTGTTCACGCGGCGCGAACTGCTGGAGCTGGCCAGGACCTAGCGGCAAGCCGCTCCGCATGTAGCATCAAGTAGCATCAGGGGGATGTCCGTTCAGGGCATCCCCCTTTTTATTCTGGATGTGTCAGAATCCTATGCGCAGGCGCATGCCCATGCCCACGTCTACAGGCGGAGGCGTGCTGTCCTCATGGCTGCTGCCGCCATTGCCGCCGCTGCCTTCTGCCTGCCCGGCAGCGGGCGATGGGGCGGAGGCGTGCGGCCGCAGGCCGTTCCTGCCGCCATCGTCAATGGTAATTTCCGGGCCGATGCCAAAGGCCACGCGGGAATCGGAGTAGCCTACCATGCCTGTGATGGTCTGGCGGCGGTCGGTAAAGACGCTTTCCCCCATATCCGGGCGGTTGGGATCAACATGCCATCCATGACTGCGATCCTCCACATTACCAAGGATGGGAAGGGGGCGGGATGGCGCGCGCTCCGGCGTCAGCGAGCGCTCCGGTACGCGGGAACGCGCCTGAATGGCGGCACGCTGCTCCGGCGTGCTGCCATCCCAGGTGGGGGGCGGAGATTTGCGCCGCACGGCATTCTGCTGCCGCCGGGGGGGAGTCTTGTCAGCTGCGGGGGAGCGGCCCATGCGTTTGGCCAGGTCTGCCGCGCCAAGCCCCTTGCTCCACAGCGCGCCCGCCGGGGGCCCGGCCTGAAGCGCGCGCCATGCGCCGGACTGGCCCTGTGCCGCTGCGGCGCATGGCAGCAGCAGAAGCGCAGAGGCGAGCATCGCACGGCAGAGGTAGCGGCAGATGCGGATATTCATGAAGCAGGACCTCCCTTGCCGTATATATAACAACATGGGAGGCCCTGCGGTCAATATGCTTTTTTTCTGGAGATTATTTAGAGTCAGGTCGGGCGGTTTCCACGTCTCGCAGCAGCTTCTCCTGATTTACCAGAGGAAAACCGGCGCTGAACTCCCTGCTTTCCCAGCCGCCGCCCAGCGCCATGCACACATCCACGATGCCGCTCAGGCGGCTGCTCATGGCTGTGGCCAGACTCAGCTCGGCACTGAAAAGCTGCCGTTCGGCATCCAGTACGCTCAGGTAGTCCGTATAGCCGTTGCTGTACTGGAGACGGGCCACTTCGGCGGCGCGGCGCAGACTGGCAACCTGGCGTTCATTGCTGGCTACGATGGCATCCGCTTCCCGCTGTGCCGCCAGTGCGCTGCGAATATCCCTGAAGGCCTTTTGCACCGTGAGCCGATAGGCCGCCACGGCGGCTTTCTTCTGAGCTTCAGCGCTCTTCAGGTTGTTCCAGTTGTAGCCACCGTCAAAAATGGGCAGGCTGGCGCTGACGCCCTTGCTCCACATGGCGGCCGGCCCGGTAAAGAGCGAGGCCAGCGCGGACGATGCCGTGCCCAGCATGCCCGTCAGCGAAATGGTGGGGAAGAACTCGGCACGGGCGACGCCTATATTGGCATTATAGGCCATGATCAGATATTCCGCGGCCTGAATGTCCGGGCGGCGGCGCAGCAGATCGGAAGGCAGGCCGGCAGGCAGGACAGGCACGGCGGGCAGTGCGGCCAGTCCTTTGCCGCGAACGATGGAAGATTCCATGATTTCACGCGGCGACCGGCCGACAAGCACGGCCAGCGCCGCTTCCGCCTGCTCCACGGCCACCAGCGTGGTGTGCATCTGCTGGCGGGCGCTTTCCACTTCCGCACGCACGCGCATCAGGTCCAGCTGCGTCATTTCCCCGGCGCGGTAGCGGCTCTCATAGATTTTCAGGCCGTCCTCGCGGGTTTTCAGCGTGCGGCGGGCGGTGTCCAGCTGCATGTCCAGCGCGCGGAGGCTGAAATATGCCTGCGCCGTCTGGCCGGCCAGCTCCAGCCGGCTGGCCTGATGCCCGATGGCCGAGCTGATGAGCATGTCCGTGAGCATGGTGCTCTGATTGCGGCGCTTTCCCCAAAGGTCAAGCTCCCATGATGCGGTCAGCTGTCCCTGATTGGTGTAATGTCCCCGGTCAATGGGGTCCAGCCCCGTGCGCACGGCCCCGGGCGTGCGCTCGGAGGAGGCGGCCTGCTGATTCAGAGCCGTGCCGGACAGCGAGGGAAGCAGCGCCGCATTGGCCATGCCCAGCTTAGCTGCGGCGGCTTCCACATTGGCCAGCGACGTTTCCAGTTCCATATTATGCTTCAGGGCATCCTGCACCAGCATGGTGAGCACGGGATCGTTGAAGCGTTCCCACCAGGTGCTTTCCAGCGGCGCAGGAGCGGCCTGCACCTGCTTCCACTGGGGAGGAAGGTCCTGCTGGGGCCGCTCATAGCGGGGAGCCAGCGAGCAGGCCCCCAGCGACAGCGCAAGCAGCAGACACAGGGATGCGCGGCCGAGGTTATTCATAGTCGTTCTCCTCATCGACAGGGCGGGATGGGGCGTTGGCGTTGGGGTCCTTCTTGCCTTGCAGCTTCAGGGCCAGCGCCATGAGAGCCTTGAAGAAGAAGGGCACGAACAGCGTGGCGATGCAGGTGGCCGCCAGCATGCCGCCGATGACGGCGGTGCCGATGGCATGGCGGCTGTTGGCGCCGGCGCCCACGCTGACGGCCAGCGGCACGCAGCCGAGGATGAAGGCCAGCGAGGTCATGATAATGGGACGGAAGCGCAGGCGGGCGGCATGCACTGCCGCCGCATCCAGGCTGCGTCCGTCGCGCCAGGCTTCCACGGCAAATTCCACGATGAGGATGGCGTTCTTGGCCGCCAGGCCCACCAGCGTAATCAGAGCCACCTGGAAGTACACGTCAATGGACAGATCGCGCAGCCATGTGGCCAGAATAGCCCCAAAGACCCCGAAGGGCACGGCCGTGAGCACGGCCAGAGGCAGTGTCCAGCTTTCATACTGCGCGGCAAGGATAAGGAAGACCATGACCAGAGCCAGCACGAAGATCATCACCGTGTCGGCACTGGCCAGCTTTTCCTGCAAGGCGGAGCTGACCCAGCCGAGCTGGTAGTCGCTGGGCAGGACTTCTTTGGCCACTTCTTCCATGGCCTGCAGGGCCGCGCCGGAAGAATATCCTTCGGCAGGCGAGCCCATGATGTGCGCGGCCGGGAACACGTTGTAGCGCTCCATCACCTGGGGGGCGGTGCGGCGTTCCAGCGTCATGACGGCGCTGAGCGGCACAAGGGCGTCCCGGGAGGAACGCACATACATGTCATTCAGGCTTTCCGGCAGCATGCGGAAGTCCTGCTCGGCCTGGAGGCGCACCTGGAAGGTGCGGCCCTGGTAGTTGAAGTCATTCACATAGGAGGAGCCGAAGTTGGCGCCCATGACGGAAAACACGTCGCTGATGCTGATGCCCATGGCCTTGCAGCGCTCGCGGTCAAGATTGGCATAGAGCTGCGGGGAGCCAGTGGAGAAGAGGTTCTGCACCGAGCCGATTTCCGGGCGCTGCTTGGCGGCGGCCACCAGCTTGTTGGCCATGGCCTCAATTTCATGCGTGCTGGCCGTGCCGCGGCACTGCACGTAGCCTTCGAAGCCGCCGGTAGTGCTCATGCCGGAGATCGGCGGAGGCGTGAAGCCAATGACGTAGGGTTCCGCGCTCATGAGGCTCAGGCCCATGGCCTTGCGCACCAGAATCTCGGGCGTCTGTTCAGCGGAGCGCTCCTCCCAGGGCTTCAGGGTGGAGAAGAAGGTCACATAGTTGCTCTTGGCCGAGACCGAGGTGATGTCGAGGCCGGCCAGCGTGACCACATGCCTGACGGAGGGGTCCTGCTGGCTCATCTTGCTGTACAGATCAGCCACGCGCTGGGCCCGGTGCTGGGATGCGCCGTCCGGCAGGATGGCCATGCCCAGGATGTAGCCCTGGTCTTCATTGGGTACGAGGCCGCCGGGCACCATGCGGAAGAGCTGGGCCATGGCCAGCAGCATGATGCCGAACAGCAGCAGGGCGCGGAGGGCGGAGCCCTTCACGAAGCGCACGCCGCTCACGTAGCTGTGCGTGAATTTGGCGAAGATGTTGTTGAACCACACGAAGAAGCGCGCGGGCTGGTGGTCGTGGGCATGGGGCTTCAGCAGGGCCGCGCACAGAGCGGGGGTCAGGGTCAGAGCCACAATGCCGGAAAGCACCACGGAGACGGAGATGGTGATGGCGAACTGCTTGTACATTTCGCCGGCCAGCCCGCCCATGAAGGAAACCGGGATGAACACGGCGCACAGCACCAGCACGATGGCGATGACAGGCCCGGTGACCTCGGACATGGCTTTGGCCGTGGCTTCGCGCGGCGGCAGATGCTCCGTGCGCATGATGCGCTCCACGTTCTCCAGCACGACGATGGCGTCGTCCACCACGATGCCGATGGCCAGCACCATGCCGAAGAGCGTCAGCGTGTTGATGCTGTAGCCAAGGGCGTACATGCCGGCAAAGGTGCCCACAATGGATACGGGCACGGCAAGGCAGGGGATCAGCGTGGCGCGCCAGTTCTGAAGGAAGATGAAGACCACCACGAACACAAGGAGCATGGCCTCTTCAAGGGTCTTGATCACTTCCTTGATGGATTCAATGACATATTCGTTGTTGTCCACGGGGACTTCATAGGAAATGCCCTCGGGGAAGGACTGGGCCAGTTCCTCCAGACGGGCCTTGACGCGATCGCCGGTGGCGATGGCGTTGGCGCCGGGCAGCAGATACACTGCGCCCATGCGCGCGGGCATGCCGTTGTAGGTACTGCGGACGCTGTAGTCCTTGCCGCCCAGCTCAATGCGCGCCACATCCTTCAGGCGCAGCATGGAGCTGTCCTGCCCGGTGCGGATGATGATTTCCCCGAATTCCTCGGGCGTGACCAGGCGGCCCTTGGTGTCAATCTGCCATGTGAGCTGGGTGGAGGTGGCGGAGGGCACGTCCCCCATGCGGCCGGGAGCGTACTGGGCGTTCTGCTCGCTGATAGCCTTGGAGATTTCGGCCGGCGTGAGGTTGTACTTGGCCAGCTTGTCCGGCTGGAGCCACACGCGCATGGAGTAGTCCATGGAGCCGAAGATGGAGGCGTCGCCCACGCCTTCCAGGCGCTTCAGCTCGTCCATGATGGCGGTCTGCATGAAGTTGTGCAGATACACCTCGTCATAGCGGCCGTCGGGCGAAAAGAGCGAGATGACCTGGAGCATGGCGGGCGAGCGCTTGAGCACGGTCACGCCCTGGCGGCGCACCTCTTCGGGCAGCGTGTTCTGGGCAAGGTTGACCTTGTTGTTGACGTTCACGAGCGCCATGTTGGGGTCCGTGCCCAGCTTGAAAAAGACGTTCACCGTGCCTGAACCGGAGCCGGATGCGGCGGTGGAGGTCATGTAGAGCATGCCTTCCACGCCGTTGATGGCCACTTCCAGCGGCGCCAGCACCGTGGAGGAGATGGTTTCCGCCGAGGCGCCGGGATAGTAGACCGTGACCGTCACCTGCGGCGGCGTCAGCTCGGGATACTGGGCAATGGGCAGGGCCTTGATGGCCAGCCCCCCCACCAGCAGGATCAGCAGGGAGATGACGATGGAGAGGACTGGACGCTTCAGAAAGAAGTTTGGTTGGATGTCTGCGGCCATATGCGTTCCTAGTTAGCCTGCGCGGGCTTCTTGCCGGTCTGTCCCTGCTGCTGGGCTTCGGGAGTGATGACGCGCACCACAGCGCCTGAACGGGCCTTGATCAGCCCCTCCAGGACAATGCGCTCGCCGCCTTGCAGCCCCTCGTCCACCAGATAGTTCTCGCCGATGGAGACGCCGAGCCGCACGGGACGGGGCTGCACCTTGTTGTCCTTGTCCACAACCATGACCAGCGTGCCCTGCTGCGTGGTGAGCACGGCCTTCTGGGGGATGATGACGGCATTGACGAGGATGTCGCCATCCATGTGGATGCGCACGTACTGGCCGGGCATGATGTGGTTGTCCGTATTGGGGAAGCTGGCGCGGGCGCGGATGGCGCCCGTGTCGGGGTCTACCTGGGTGTCGATAAAGTCCACCACGCCGGCGGTGTCATACATGGCGCCGTCCAGCAGGCGCAGATGGGCTGTATAGACGCCATCCGCCGGGAAGCGGAGACGGCCCTGGGCGGCCAGGGTCTGGCGGCGCATGCGCTCCGGCCCGGCAATGGCGAAGTTGACGTGCATGGGATCGGTCTGGTTGACCGTGGTGAGCAGGCTGTTGTTGCTGACCAGATTGCCTTCAGTGAAATTCTCCTTGCCGGTGAAGCCGGATACGGGCGCGGTCACTGTGCAGTAGTCCAGATTGATCTTGGCCTGCCGCAGGGTGGCGCGGGCGGCATCATAGGCCGCGCGGGCCGTGTCCCTGTCCTTCTGGCTCACGGCGTTCTGCGCAAAGAGCGGCTGGATGCGCTTCCATTCGCGGGCCGCGCTGTCCAGCTGGGCGGCCGCCTGCTGCACCTGGGCCTCATACTGACTGCGTTCCAGCTTGAACAGCACCTGCCCCTGCTTCACATACTGCCCTTCTTCATACAGGCGTTTTTCAATGATGCCCTGCACGCGGGCGCGCACGTCAACGGCGCGCGAGCCCTGGGTCTGGGCCTGATATTCGGCAGGCCACGGCGTATCCTGGGCCTTCACGTCAAAAATCGTCACAGGCATGGGAGGCATCTGCTGGGCGGCCTGTTCTTTCTTTTCGCAGGCGGCAAGCAGAAGCAGCGCGCAGCACAGCAGGACGGCGTGAAAGTGTCTGTTCATATACGGAACTCCGGGGGCCCTGGACGCATGACCGGGCCGGTTGGGATAAAAAGTGAAGCGCGGCGGCGCGGGAAAAGAGCGCAAAACGCCGCAGCACCAGTCTAAAGACCACATTCGGCAGGGAAAAGCAAGGCTGCCACAGCCTGTACCGCAGTGAGCTGCTTTTGATTTTATTCAATTTTTTCAAATAGTTGCATGGACGGGTATTTTTTATGCAACTATGTGTAATTATTGAATAAAAAATATAAACACAAAACGGGCCGGGAAAGCCGTTCCGATGGCTCCCGGCCCGCAGGCGAATTATTCTTCCGCGGCGCTGTCATCCGCCCCCGCGGCAGGCTGGACATAGCCGCATTCCTTGACGGGGCACATGATTTTCTTTGCGCCGCCGCGCATGGTCTTTTCCACCAGCAGCGGCGAGCCGCAGCGCGGACAGGGCGTGGCAAGGGGCCTGTCCCACGTAGCGTAGTCGCATTTGGGATACTCGCTGCAGGAATAGAAGAGCTTGCCGCGTTTTGTGCTTTTCTCCACCAGCGTGCCGGCGCAGCCTTCGCGCGGGCAGGGCACGCCTGTGCTGAAGGGTGCGGCATAGTCGCATTTGGGATAGCCGGTGCAGGCTATGAAGCGGCTGCCGGTGCGGGCCTGCTTCACCACCAGATCGCTGCCGCACTTGGGACAGGCGCCCACCACCTCGCGCTCCGGGGCGCTCTTTTCCACGAGCTGGATAGTTCCATTTTCATCGCGGGTGAAGTTGGAGGTGTGGCGGCAGTCAGGATAGCCGGAACAGGCGAGGAAGGTGCCTGTCTTGCCGAATTTCACCAGCATGGGCTTGCCGCATTCTGGGCAGGTTATGTCCGTGGCAAGGCCGTTCTTGACGGTTTTCATGTTCTGGGAGGCGGCCGCCAGCGTGGGATTGAACTCGTCCGCGAAATGGTGCATGAGGTCCACCCAGTCGCGTTTGCCCTCGGCCACGTTGTCCAGATCGGCTTCCATCTGGGCGGTGAAGCCCACATCCATCAGACGCTTGAAATGCTCGCGCAGCTGCTGGCAGACGACGCTGCCCAGGTCCGTGGGCACAAAGCGCTTTTCCTCCAGCCGTACATATTCCCTGTCCTGCAGGGTAGAGATGATGCTGGCATAGGTGGAAGGACGGCCGATGCCCAGGTCTTCCAGCTCCTTGACCAGCGAGGCTTCCGTAAAGCGCGCCGGGGGCTGGGTGAATTTCTGCTCCCTGGTCAGGCTTTCCACGGCGAGCTCCATGCCTTCGCGCAGGGGCGGCAGCTCTCCGTCGCCTTCCTCGGCATCGGCGGCGCCGGCCTTCTGGGGGGCGCGGGGCATGGCGGCGAGCCAGCCGTCGAACAGAAGGCGTTCGCCCCTGGCCCGCCATTCGGCCGGGCCGCATGCAATGGTGACGCCGGTATCGTAGAGCTGCGCGCTGGCCATTTGCGATGCCATGAAGCGCGACCAGATCAGGCGGTACAGATTATATTGATCCGGCGGCAGATCGGCCTTGACCATATCGGGCGTGATGGACACGTCCACGGGGCGCACGGCTTCATGGGCATCCTGGGCGCTGTTCTTGCTTTTGTAGATGCGGGGTTTGGGCGGCAGATAGTTCTTGCCCCAGGCTTCCAGAATAAAGGCTGCCGCGGCCTCGCGCGCCTCATCCGCTACGCGCACGGAGTCCGTGCGCATGTAGGTGATAAGAGCTGTGGTGCCGCGTCCTTCCAGCTCCACGCCTTCGTAGAGGCGCTGGGCGATGTTCATGGTGCGCTTTGCCGGATAGCCCAGACGCTGGTTGGCCACCTGCTGGAGGGTGGAGGTGATGAAGGGCGGCAGGGGCGCGCGCTCGCGCGTCTTCTGCTCCACGCTGCGCACCACAAAGGGCTTGCCGCGCATGGCGGCTTCCAGAGCCTCTGCCTCCGCCGCATTGGAGATTCTGGCCTTTTCGCCGTTCACACGGGCCAGCTCGGCCTTGAATGCAGGCGGCACGTCCGCCGCGAGCAATGCCCTGAACAGCCAGTATTCTTCCGGCTTGAAGGCGCGGCGCGCCTCTTCGCGCTCCACAATGAGGCGCAGGGCCACGGACTGCACGCGCCCTGCGGAAATGCCGCGCTTGATGGTTTTCCACAGGAGGGGGGAGATTTTGTAGCCTACCAGGCGATCCAGCACGCGGCGGGCCTGCTGGGCGTCGAAAAGATGGGCGTTCAGCTCGCGGGGATGGGCCAGCGCCTCCTTCACGGCTCTGGCCGTGATTTCATTGAACTGGATACGCTTGATTTCCTTAACCTTATCTCGTATCAGCTCTGCCACGTGCCAGGCGATGGCCTCTCCCTCGCGGTCCGGGTCGGGCGCCAGATAGACGGTATCGGCCTGCGCGGCGGCGGCGCGCAGATCATTGACGACACGCTGTTTATTTTCAATAATCTGATAGTCCGGAGCGAAGTTGTTGGCCTCGTCCACCCCCAGGCTGTGGGAAGGCAGGTCGCGCACATGGCCGACGCTGGCCTGCACCATGTAGGCAGGGCCGAGGAACTTCTTGATGGTTTTAACCTTGGCAGGCGATTCGACGATGATGAGTTGTTTGCCCATGTTCTGCGATCCTGTGATATGATTGTGTTGGGAAGATACGACAATATGCCGCGCCGTCAAGGGAATTGTGCCCGGCGGCATTGCGGCGCCCGCTAACCCTCCCCTGCAAGGAGAGAACCATGAGAAAGATGCTGTATGAGGCGATGCGTTTTGCCGTCCTGCTGTGCGTGCTGTGCGCGGCCGGATGCGCTGGAAAGAGTTCCGGTTTTTCCGGCAGCAGCGGCGATTTGCCGACCGTCACAGCACGGCAGGGCGATTCGGTATATGTCTCTGTGACGAATGGCGGCATGCGCACGGCCCTGAAGGATACCATCGCCAACTATCTGGAAAGCGAGAAGCTGCTGCGGCGCGCCTCCGACCGGAGCAATGCCGATTTTGTGGTGGAGGTGCGGGGGCTTTCTCTGGAGCATGCGGGCACGCGCAAGACGGGCGGCATGTCCGGACGCGAGGCGCTCAGCGGCGGCGTCATGGGGGCCGGCCTGGGTGCGCTGACCGGCGGTCTCATAGGGGGAAACAAGGGCGCGCTCATCGGCCTGGCTTCCGGCGCGGCGCTGGGAGTGGGGGCCATGGCCGCCACCAGCAACAGTTCCTCGGGCAAGGCAGATGTCTGGGAACTGCGGGCGGACGTGTGCATCAGTCGGGCGGGCGAGCAGGCAGATGCCGTGTCCCTGCGCCTGCAGGACGCCGCGCAGAATCTCAGGCGGGAGGATGCGCAGATACAGCTTGAGGATCGCCTGGCCATGCAGATCGTGCAGGCCTTCCGCATTCGCTAGCGCGCGGCCGGCACGCGGTTCAGCCGCTCCAGTGCCAGCAGACGGGCCTTGATGTCCAGCCCTCCGGCATAGCCTGTCAGCTGGCCGGAGGCGCCGATGACGCGGTGGCAGGGAATGATGATCGCCACGGGATTCCTGTGGCAGGCCATGCCTACGGCCCGTGCGGCCCGCGGCCTGCCCAGGGATGCGGCTACTTCCCCATAGCTGCGGGTCTGCCCGAAGGGGATGTCCAGCAGGGCGCGCCAGACAGCGTGCTGGAAAGAAGTGCCGCAGGGCGCCAGCGGGAGGTCGAATGCACGCAGGCGGCCGTCAGCATAGGCGGCCAGCTGGCGTCCGGCTTCCCGCAGCAGGGGCGTTTCCTGCACGGGGATGTCCGGCGGCATCTCCCGGCTGAAGCGTACCTCGACAAGAGCATGGGCAGAGGCAATGAGCAGCATGCGCCCCAGCAGAGGATGGCTGTATGGCTGGCATGCTGTCGCGGAGGTGGGCAAGATGCGCTGTGTCATGTGCTCCGCATAGCAGAAGCCGGCGGCCTTTCCAAGCGCGCAGCGGCGGAAAAGGCGGATGGCAAAAAATAATTTGCGAACTATGAAAAAAAAGCTTGCCAAGCGGAGTCATTTTCTGTAGGTACTTCCTTGTGCCGAAGTGGTGGAATTGGTAGACACGCTAGGTTCAGGGTCTAGTTCTGGCAACGGAGTGGGAGTTCGACTCTCCCCTTCGGCACCAAGATGAAAGTATAAGGTCAGCATCTTTGCTGGCCTTTTTTTGTGCCCAAGTCCTGACGATGCCCTGCTGTTGCGGGGGCAAGGCCAGCAGGCTGACTGTCAGTCTGCGGAGCAGATGGGATGCGCAGAATAATCCCCGCTGTTTGTGGGGGATGCGGCATGCAGGGGTTTTTCAGCAGACTGCGGCCCAACGCAGGAAGCCAGCTTTTTTGCTGTGCTTATTCGGCAAAGACAAAAAGCCCGCCCCTTCATGAGAAAAGGACGGGCTTGCCTGCGTAGTTCCGGGCCGGATCAGGTGCGCGGCGCAAGGATGTCCCGCACCGAGCGCAGAAGCGTGGGGAGCATCTGATCCGTATTTTCCAGAAAGCCCAGATTTACTTCCCGCATGACGCCCACCAGTGCGCCGGCCAGCAGGGCGGACATGTCAGCGGGCACAATATCCTGACGGACGCTGCCGTCGGCCTTGCCATCCTCGATGCCCTTGGAAAAATGCTCCTGAAGCAGGCGGATGATGTACTGGAACTGCCCGTAGGGTTCGGCGCCCGGTTCACAGTAATGTCCGGGGGCGTCGCGGAAAATGAGCGAAAATTCCGTCCCGTTGTTCCGCGCAAAGACATAGCAGGCGCGCATGACCGCGCAGATGTGTTCCAGCCCCGTTTCCGGCGAGGAGACTTCCAGATACTTGTACACGTCGGCGGTGATGCGCTCACAAAGCCGATGTATGAGCACGAGGAAAATATCGTCCTTGTTCTTGAAGTGGCGGAAAATAGTGCCTTCGGCCACGCCGGCTTCCTGCGCAAGAAGGGCTGTGGACGTGCGGACAAAGCCGCGTTCGGAAAACAGCCGCGTGGCCGTGGCCAGGATGCGCTCTTTTTTCACAGCCATCAGTCATCGCCTCCGTCGTCATCGCAGGCATAGTCTGCACCGGCGGCTAGCCGTGCCAGGCGCGCCTGCTCCTGCTTGCGTTCACGCGTTCCCAGCGGCTTGCGGGATTCAAAATCCTCGCTGCGTTCCTGATGACGGCAGAAGACGAGAAAACCGGTGTGGGCTATCATGCGGTCGGAGGGGCGCAGGCGGTCGGCCACGGGCTTCCACGTGCGGATGAGTATTTCGCAGACTTCTGTTTCCGCAAAGGGGCCTTTTTCCAGACCAAGCAGCAGCCTGCCCACCTGATCCACCGTAGGCAGCAGGAAGCCCAGCATGGCGCCCGGCTTCACGGCGCGCACCGCATGATCCAGATATTCCCACGGGGTGCGCACATCGAGGAAAAGCGCGTCGGCATTATCCACGCAGAAGCCTTCCGCCACGTCGCGATGGTGGAAGGTCACGTTGTCGCCCAGCCCGGCCCAGGCCACGTTGCGCCGGGCCAGCCTGTGGAATTCCTCGCGGGCTTCATGGGTGTGGATGTGCCCGGTGGGGCCGGCGAACCACGACATGGCCAGCGTCAGACCGCCGGAGCCGGAGCCGGCCTCGATGATGGTGCGTCCGGGGCCCACGCCCAGCCGCAGGCAGATATAGGCAATATCCTTTGGATAGATAATCTGCGTCTGCCGCTTCACGCCTTTGATCAGATCGTGCAGCGTGGGTTCCTGCAGACGCACGGGCACGCCGAGGCTGGTGGTGAGCTCGCTGCCGAAGGATGCGGCCTGCACGTCGGCGGCCTTCAGAATGCCGTCAGCGCTGTGCCAGTCCTGACCTTCTTCCAGGCGTTTGAGGTAGCGTTTCCCCCTCGGGGTGGCATAGATGACAAGAGAGCCGTACTTGGGCATGGGTGCGGTATCCAATAGGTTATATGTTCGTAAAATCAGAAGAGCTGCTTCAGCAAGTCCTCGCCATCGCTGACGGGAGCTTCCGCATCGCCGCCGCTGCCGCCGTCATCAGGTGTGCCGCCGGTGGCGCTGGCGCCTTCCATGGGCTGGTCGCTGCGGAATGCCTGTCCGTCAGCCATGATGATGCCCAGAGGCTTCACAAAATCGTCATTGGGATAGAGCGATTCCACCTGTTCGCGGTAATAGGCGAAGATGGGCGCGGATACCGAGCCGCCGGTTTCCCTGCTGCCCAGCGGGCGCATCTGATCGTAGCCCACATACACGCCGGAGACGAGATGCGGCGAAAAGCCCATGAACCAGGCGTCGCGCTCTTCATTGGAGGTGCCGGTCTTGCCCGCAATGACGCGATCCTTGATGCGGGCGCGTGTGCCCGTGCCGCCATTGACCACCTGCTTGAGCAGGTTGCACATGATGTAGGCATTCTGCGGCGAGACGGCCTGCCAGTGCTCTTCGTCCTGGCGGTAGATTTCGCGGCCGCTGGCATCCTTGATGGACTTGACGATGCGCGGCCGCACGCCCATCCCCTGATTGGCGAAGGCCGCATAAGCCTGCGTCAGATTCAGCGGGGTGACGGCCACGGCGCCCAGGCTGACGGACAGCTCCTCAGGAAAGTATGGTTCGAGGCCGAGAATCTTGGCCCGCTCAATGACCTTGGCAATGCCCACCTGCTCAGCCACGCGCACCGTGCAGGTATTCAGCGACTTCATGAGCGCACGGTACAGCGGCAGGGGGCCGGCATAGCTGCGGCTGCTGTAGTTGGAAGGACGCCACACCTGACGGGTGTAGGGATTGACATAGGCGTAGGGTGCATCCAGCAGTGTGGAGGTGGAGGTGAAGCCATTGTCCAGAGCGGTTGAATAGACGATGGGCTTGAAGGTGGAACCAGGCTGGCGGCGAGCCTGCGTGGCGCGGTTGAAATGCGTCTGCCCGAACTGGTAACCGCCCACCAGCGCCACCACGTCGCCGCTCTGGGGCTCAATGGAGACAAGCGCGCCCTGCACTTCAGGAATCTGCTGGAGCGCCAGCGCAATGGGCTGCCCTTCCTGAACGGCGGAAGCATCAAAGGGGACGGAGACCTTGCGGGTCTTCTTGCCTTCTTTTTCCTCCTTGACCATGTTCTGGGCGGAAACCCAGATGCGGTCGTTCACGGCCAGCACCTTGCGGGCGTCGGAAATGAAGTTGGAGCGGCCTCCGGCGACCTTCGGATTCGGCGTCCTGGCCCAGCCCATGGTCTTCACGCTCACCACGCCGGTATAGCCGCCTCCCAGCTCCACAGTGGCGCCGCCCTTTTCCACCTTGGTGACAAGAGCCTCGACCCATTGATCCCCCATAAGATCATAGGGGGAGAAGCTGGCGGTGTCTTCGCGGAACTTGTCCACGCCATCGGCATCCAGTTTGGCCGTGGGGCCGCGCCAGCCCTGCCGCTTGTCCAGCTCTTCCAGCCCGCGCCGGAGGGCGTGCTCGGCCGCGGCCTGATGCTGCGGCTCCATGCTGGTCTGGATGGTGAGGCCGGACTCGTACACATAGTCCTCGCCGCTCTTCCGGGTGTCGATCCCCAGAGCCTTGAGGTTCTTTTCCGTAAAGAACTCGATGACCAGGCGGCGCACTTCCTCCAGATACCAGGAGGAGGCGCGGCCCATGTCCTCCGGCATGGTCCAGTAGACGAGTGGTTCCTTCATGGCCTGCTCGTATTCTTCCTCGCTGATCCATTTCAGCGTGCGCAGGCGGCCCAGCACATATTTCTGCCGGGTTTTGGCCGCCGTGGGATTGCGGAAGGGATTGTAGCGGCTGGGAGCCTGCGGCATGCCTGCCAGCAGGGCGCTTTCCGCCAGCGTAATGTCCGAGGCGTGCTTGCCGAAGTAGGTGCGGGCGGCAGCCTCCACGCCATAGGCATGCTGCCCCAGATATATCTGGTTCAGATAGACGGTGAGGATGTCGTCCTTGCTGAGAAAGCGCTCCAGCCTGTAGGCCAGGATGGCTTCCTTGATCTTGCGTTCATAGCGCCGTTCCGGCGAGAGCAGAAGCTGCTTCACCACCTGCTGGGTGATGGTGCTGCCCCCCTGCGCCGTGCGGCCGCGCTGGAAGTTGATGATGGCCGCGCGCAGGATGGCCACGGGATTGATGCCGTCATGCTGGTAGAAGGAGTCGTCTTCGGCGGCAAGAAAGGCCATGGGAATGTAGCGGGACATACCCTTCAGCGGCACGGTATAGCGCTTTTCATGGTAGAGCGAGCCGAGGATGGAGCCATCCCGCGCCAGCACGGTGGTAGCCTGCGGCGGCGCAAAGGACGCTATGCGATCCAGATCGGGAAGATCACGGGATGCCCAGTGGACAAGCGCGGCCGCAGCAGCGCAGCTGAGAACGCCGCAGACAAGAAAAATGCCCAGCAGCCAGCAGCAGATTTTTTTGACGGGGAGCTTCATGTAGCAAGAATACTACGTATTGCCCATGCCGTAAAGCCCCGGCGGACAGGCTGCCGGTTTTTTTGTGTTCGTGCGGCGCCGGGCGGAAGGAGCCTGCCGCACGGCATGCGAAAAGGCGGAGGACTTGCGTCCCCCGCCTTGACTGTCTGCTCGCAGAGCAGCCGGAAATTACACGCAGCCGGTGGGCTTGGGCAGGCCGGCCATCTTGCAGGCGCCTTTGCCGGGGCCGGAGGGGAAGAGTTCGTACACTTCCTTCAGCTTGTAACCCGTGTTCTTGGACAGGATACGCACCATGGGAGCGATACCGTTCTTCTTGTAGTAATCCTGCAGGAAGTCGAGGATCTTCTGGTGGTCGGGGGTGATGTCGGTGATGCCTTCGGATTCCTTAACGAATTCCATCCATTCCGGGCACCAGTCATCGAATTTCAGCAGGAAGCCGTCTTCGTCCACTTCAAAGTTTTTACCCTTAAAGGTGATCTCAGCCATGCGTTGTCCTCCTTGGACAGTTTCGTGCGATCTATCACCTGAACTGGGTTCAGGCGCTGGCGGCTTTTGCCTTGCGGGCATCGGCCGAATACCGCAATTCCAGGCATGCCGGTTTGGCATACTCCCGAAGTAAGTACACGTTGCCACAATCAGGAACGAATGGCAAGCGTGAACATGAATTTTTTGAAAACATGGCGGGTTGCTATGTTTTTTGTGAATATGTAATGGTATTATTCCGGCGCATTGCGCCAGAAGACCAGGCGGGCGGCCTCGGTCAGCTCGTTGACAAGGTGCCGCTCGCTTTCCGGCTTCATGGGGCGCACCCGGATATAGAGACGGCGCAGGCCGTTGACTGTCTCGTGCGTGGTGAGGACGGAAATGATGCTGGCCCCGTGCTCATAGAGCATGTCCAGAATGGGGCGCAGCTCGCCGGGCTGATCCGGACGTTCAAAGGCCAGCAGCAGGCCGCCCATGCGGGCGCCGGTGAAGCGCGTGAGGCATTTGAAGACGTCGCTGCCGGTAATGACGCCGGTCAGGCGGCCTTCCGCATCCAGCACGGGGAAGCCGCCCACTTTCTTTTCCTCCATGAGCAGGGCCGCCAGATCGATGAGGTCGTCCTCCCGCACGGTGATGGGATTGCGGGTCATGACATCCTTCACCTTCAGCTCGGACAGCAGATAGTACATTTCGTGCATATCCAGCGAGGTGGCCTTGGACGGAGAGGCCTCCTTCAGATCCCGGTCGGAGACGATGCCGACCAGCTGTCCGTGCTCGTTGACCACGGGGAGCCGGCGGATATGCCGTTCCTTCATGAGTTTGGATGCCTTGAGCATGGATGTTTCGGGAGTCACGGTGGCAGGATTGCGTGTCATCCAGTTCTGAATCAGCATACGGGGAGGCCTCCTTCGTGCCTGGGTTGCCGCGCGCGTGCGCGCTGCCGTTCTTTCCCGTACTATATACGTGCCGCCGCGTACCGGCAAGGGGGGCGGCCCCGGGCCTGGCGGGAAAATATGCGGATTTTTTGCCGGGAAGCCCGGCAGCACCCTGCGGGGGAGGTAATAGCTTCTTGCGCCCCTACCGGAGGCCGTGTACTATGCCGGCTATATCTGATCTGAACAAACAGGGTTGTCTTATGCGGAACATTACCTCTTCGGCCGCGCGAAGCGGCGCGGCCGTCTCCATGCCTGAACTGGATGCTGTGGTCGAGCAGATGTGCTCGCCGGAATCTCTGGATACCGTGTGGCGCCGCCCGGCGCACGACATGCCCATGCCCTCGCTGGACAGGCTGCGGGAAATCATGGATCGCCTGCGCTCGGCCATCTTCCCCGGCTACTACGGGGCATCCGTGGTGAAGCGCGAATCCATGCGCTATCACCTGGCGGCAAATCTTGATTCCATCTATACGCTGCTCTCGGCCCAGATACTGCACGGCATCTGCTTTGCCTGCGGCGGGGAGGAGGATTCCTGCGGCCGCTGCGGGGAGGCTTCCACCGAGGCCGCCATGGCCTTCATGCGGCGCATCCCCGAAATCCGCCGCCTGCTGGTCTCGGACGCACGGGCGGCCTATGAAGGCGATCCGGCCGCCTCCAGCCCCGGCGAGACCATCTTCTGCTATCCTTCCATGTATGCCATGCTGCACCATCGCATCGCGCATGAGCTGTACAGGCTGAAGGTACCGGTCATTCCGCGCATCATCTCGGAAATGGCGCATGCCCGCACCGGCATAGACATTCACCCCGGCGCGGCCATCGGCGAGGAATTCTTCATCGACCACGGCACGGGCGTGGTCATCGGGGAAACGTCCATCATCGGCCGCGGCTGCCGCCTGTATCAGGGCGTTACGCTGGGGGCGCTCTCCTTCTCCAAGAATCCCGACGGAACCCTGACCAAGGGCATTCCCCGCCATCCCATTCTGGAGGACAATGTCACCGTCTATGCCGGCGCGACCATTCTCGGGCGCATTACCGTGGGACGGGGAGCCATTATCGGCGGCAACGTGTGGATCACCCATGACGTGCCCGCCGGCGCAAAGGTGGTGCAGAAGCGGAATGACGCCCCTGCCGAGGAGCGCATGACCGGGGTACGGGCGTAGCATGGGCTGCCGTCGTCGCATCCGCTGCATCCGGGCGCTGCTGGCCCTGAGCGTGCTGGCATGCCTGCTGTGTATTACTGGCTGCGGGGAGTCGGCCCGCGTATCGCCCAAGGGGGAGATCGCTGTCGGCGCATCCGTGGGAGGGGGAAGATAATGAAGGAAACGCGGGAAATGCTGGGCAGCCGTCTGGGCTTTCTGCTGCTGTCCGCCGGCTGTGCCATCGGTCTGGGGAATGTATGGCGCTTTCCATACGTCACGGGAGCCAATGGCGGTGCCGTGTTTGTTGCCGTCTATCTGCTGTTCCTGCTGGGCGTGCTGCCTGTCATGATTATGGAATTCGCCATCGGGCGCGCCTCGCGCACCAATCTCGGGCGCTCGTTCCACATGCTGGAGCCCAAGGGCACGCACTGGCACAGAATGGGCTGGATCAGTCTGGTGGGCAGCTACGTGCTGCTGATGTTCTATGCCACAGTCACGGGCTGGATGCTGGGCTACTGCTGGCACATGGGCTCCGGCGCGCTGGCCGGCGCGGACACCGCCGCGCTGGGCAGATTCTTCGAAGGCACGCTTGCCAGCCCCGCCATGCAGGTGGGCTGGATGTCCGCCGCCGTCTGCGCCGGCTTTGCCGTGTGCATGATGGGTGTGCAGAAGGGCGTGGAGCGCGTGGTCAAGGTCATGATGCTCGGCCTGCTGCTCCTCCTGCTGGCGCTGGTGGTGCGCTCCATCACCCTGCCCGGAGCCGGGGAAGGCATACGCTTCTATCTGGCGCCCGACTTTGACAAGTTCCGGGAGGTGGGCTTCTGGAATGTCTGCAATGCCGCCATGAACCAGGCCTTCTTCACCCTGAGCATCGGCATGGGCACCATGTCCATCTTCGGCAGCTATCTGGAGAAGGAGCGCTCGCTCACTGGCGAGGCCGTGTGGGTCATGGGGCTGGATACCTTTGTGGCCATCATGGCCGGCCTGATGATTTTTCCGGCCTGTTCGGCCTTTGGCGTGGATGCCAATGCCGGGCCGGGGCTGGTGTTCATCACGCTGCCGCATATTTTCAACTCCATGCCCGCCGGGCAGCTGTGGGGCACGCTCTTCTTCCTCTTCATGAGCTTTGCCGCGCTCTCCACAGTCATCGCCGTTTTTGAGAACATCGTCTCCTACTGCGCGGATGTCTATGGCATGCCCCGCCGGCGCGCCACCGTGATCAACGCCCTTGTGCTCTGGGTGCTGTCCATTCCCTGCGCGCTGGGCTTCAACCTGTGGTCTTCCGTGCAGCCTCTGGGCAAGGGCTCCTGCATCCTTGATCTGGAGGACTTCATTGTCAGCAGCCATTTCCTGCCGCTGGGCTCCATGTTCATCGTGCTGTTCTGCTGCTGCCGCTGCGGCTGGGGCTGGGAGAACTTCATCCGGGAAGCCGACCTTGGCAGCGGCATGAAGTTCCCCGCATGGCTGCGTCCCTATCTGACCTACGTCCTGCCCTGCGTGATCCTGGTGATCTTCTGCGTGGGATACTGGGAAAAGTTCTTCAAGTAAGGCTCGGAACATCATGCAAGAACAGAAACAGAAGAAATCCATGCTCCGGGAATATGCCGAGGCCCTGTCCATCGCTCTGGTACTGGCGCTCTTCATCCGTACCTTCGGGGTGCAGGCCTTCAAGATTCCGTCGGAATCCATGCTTTCCACCCTGCTGGTGGGCGATCATCTGCTGGGCCTCAAGTTCTCCTACGGGCTGAAGTGGCCCTTCACGCACAGCTATATCTTCAAGGGGCCCGATCCCGAACGCGGCGATGTCATCATCTTCGAGTTTCCCAAGGACCCCTCTGTGGACTACATCAAGCGCATTGTCGGCATTCCCGGCGATGTGGTGGAGCTGCGCGACAAGCGGCTGTACCGCAACGGCGAGCTGGTGGACGAGCCTTTTGCGCGCTATGTGGCTGCCTACGCGCAGGACCCGTGCTGCACGAACTTCGGGCCGGTAACCGTCCCGGAAGGCAAGTATTTCGTCCTGGGAGACAATCGCGACAATTCGCTGGACTCCCGCTTCTGGGGCTTTGTGGACCGCACGGCCATCCGTGCCAAGGCCTGGCGCATCTACTGGTCCGGCAACGGACTGGATATTCGCTGGAACCGCATGGGACGTCTGGTGGAATAGCCCGCACGGGCATCTGAAGTACGGTGTCGCGGGGGCTGCGCGGGCGACTGCGCAGCCTTTTTGAACAGTGATGGAACAAGGGAGGACGCATGAGCCTGCACGCTGATTCCGGCAGTCCGCCGGGCCTGAGTACATCAGCCCCGCGCACAATGCGGAAGCGTGCCTTCACCGCCCTGCGATCAGCGGGATTCCGCCTGCCTGCCTGCCTGCCTGCCTGCCTGCCTGCCTGCCTGCCTGCCTGTCCGGAGACCTACGGCTGATCCCGCATCGGCCGCGCAGGAAGGGGCGGCCTGCGCACTGCCTCCGGCGATCGCCCTTCCGGCGACGGCGGGGGAACCGAACCACGATGGCCTCTGCGGCTGGATGCGGACCGGGGGATTTTCCCCGGACGCTGTACCGCGGCCTGCGTGCAACGCTCCGCTCCGCGTGGAAGAGATGCGGGGGCCTCCGTCCCGGCCTCCGCGGCTCCGGCAGTCTGGCCTGTGCAGGGCCGGACTGCCAAAAGCATGGACAGTAAAATATATACAGTATAGTGATACGGAATAACGAGAGTATCAGGGCATGATGCGACGGTGGAGGACGGGGATGCCGCAATGGGTTGCCAATACGAACGGAAGCACGGGACGCCAGATGCTGGTGTGGGCCATCCTGATAGTCTGCATCGCCCTGGCTTTTTTGAATTTCTCAAGGGAAAACTTTGACAGGGTCGTAACGCTGAATGCAAGCTATGCCGCGGATGCGGCACGGCAGAAGGCACG
>JAQXJC010000010.1 GCA_029008115.1 Desulfovibrionaceae bacterium
GATTCGTCCGTCTGGGGATTGCGCCCCTTGCGGGCGCTCTTGTCATAGGCTTCAAACTTGCCAAAGCCGCTGAGCAGCAGGGCATTGTCATTCTTGATGGCCCGCTTCATAATGGACAGCAGGCACTCCACCACGTTGCGCACATCCGCGCGGTTCTTATCGGTTTTTTCGTAAATTGCCTCGATAATCTCCGCCTTGGTCAAGGTCTTGTTCATTGCAACCTCCGGTATGTGGCGCCCCTCCCCGGGAGAGACGGAATGGCGTGAGCACAATGTCGCCAACGTGTTTGCGCCATTTATACACAAGCAGTCCCATTGTGCAAGAAAATTCTTTCAATTTACATGCTTGACGTAAAAATGGGCTCCCTGTACATCCACTCTCATGTCCAGCGCCACCATCACGTTCTCGCTGCCCTGGCCGGACAGGCCGCACGGCGGCCTGCCCATTCTGCCGGTGTTCCTTCCCTTTTCCGGATGCCCTGTCCGGTGCATTTTCTGCGCCCAGCATATTCAGACGGGACAGCGGGAGAGCATGCCCCTGTCCGCCATTCTGGACCAGGCGGCGCAGCGTCTGTCCCTGCGGCGCACGCGGCAGGCAGGCCCGGCGGAACTCGCCTTCTTCGGCGGCACCTTCACCGCCATGCCTGAAGAAATGCAGGCGGCGTGCCTTGCTCTGGCGCGCAGGGCGCTGCACGAAGGAGACATCCGCGCCCTGCGCTGCTCCACGCGCCCGGACTGCGTGACGCCCGAAGCACTGGCCCGGCTGCGGACATCGGGCTGCAGCACGGTGGAGCTGGGCGTGCAGAGCTTCGACAATGCGGCCCTGAGCGCCGCACGGCGTGGATATGATGGCGCACGTGCGCTGGCGGCCTGCGCGCAGGTGCGGACGGCGGGCCTGCGCTGCGGCGTGCAGCTCATGCCCGGCATGCCCGGCGTCACGCCCGAAATTTTTCTGCGTGACGTGCGCCGCGCGCTGGATGCCGGAGCATCCTGCCTGCGGTTCTACCCCTGCCTGGTACTGCGCGGCACCGAGCTGGCCCGCATGTATGCCGCCGGCAGCTTCATCCCCTGGCCGATGGATGTCACCGTGGATGCTCTGGCGGAAGGCTGGCTGCTGGCGCGTGCGGCGCATGTACCTGTCATCCGTCTGGGACTTGCGCCCGAGGCCGGGCTGAATGCCGCCATCATGGCCGGGCCGGCCCATCCCGCGCTGGGGGCGGAAGTACAGGCCCGCGCCCTGCTCCGCACCGTGCGCCGGGCGCTTGCCGAAGCAGGCGCCAGCCGTATTACGCTGCTGCACGCGCCGCGCCCGGTACAGGGCTGCTTCTGGGGAAACAAACGCCATCTGGCGCGGGAATGGGCGGCGCTGGGCGTCACGCCAGCCACACTGCGCTGGACAGACGAAGCCATCATCTCAGGAGAATGCGCGCCGGAAGCATGAAAGAGGAGTAGCCGCCGGTTGCCCGACGGCTACGAGGAGGATGCTTGCTGAAAGCAAGGGACAGCTTCCAACACAACAGAGGAGGAGGTCATTGGGCACGCCTGCAGGGAGGTTGGCTACAGGCGCATTCACATGGAGGAGTCAAACACTGACATCATACCGGCACAGCCGGCAGGAGGAGGTTTGCGGCGTCCTTCCCGTGGTGGAGGGTTCCGCCCCGGCGAAGGGGGGCGCCGGAGCGGAACAGGCATGGTACACCACAGAGGGAGGAGACGCTTCCAGTTCTACGCAAACTGGAATTTAGTAATGCCCATCGCCGGAACGGTGTCCGCCCGCCGGCATGTCAGGAGCGGGAGCAGCACCGGCGCCATGATGGCGGGGCGCGACCAGCGCCGGCTTGCCCACTTCCTTCGCAATGCGCGTCTGCATTTCCCTGTGCATCTTGCGCATATCCGCACGGAGCTGGTACAGTTCCTTGGCCGTGGCGTTCACGGCCTTGAGGTCAGGCTGGGCGGCGCCTTCCAGAGCATGCAGCTCATGCTTCTTGACAAAGGCGGCTTCGCGCAGCATGTCCATCTTGGGAGCGAATTCCGACACGATGGCATCATATTTCTGCTGCTGCTCTGCCGAAAACATTCCCCGGCCCATACGCGGCCCGCAGGGGAATTCCCCATCCTCGGCGGGGCAGTCCACAGCGCCGTTGCACGGCCCGACAGGGCGGCTCATGGCATCCGTGGCAAACAGGGAACCACCGGCAAGGGCAAAGGCCATTACGGCAGGCAACATCATTTTCGAAGCGTTCATGAAAAACTCCTTGCATTTGCCATCCGTCTGGCGAATGGCAGAGGTCGTCAGGCATGGGGGCCTTGCGCCCCGTCTTCCCTGGCGGGAAGCATCATGCTCTTGCCCCTCCTTAAGCAACAGCCGTGCCAAACTCGCCATAATCAACTTAAGATATTATATTTATTAGATAATTTTTTATTTCCCCTTCCTGAAGATTCGCATGCGGGAGTGTAAAATTTTTATACATCGCATTTCAGAGCTGTATAAAAAAGACACAACTGTCTACTTTTCCACCATCTCTCCCCGTGAAGCGGACCTGCCGCCACATAAAAAAAGCCGCCCCCGAAGGGGCGGCTGCCAACCGCGCCGGCATCATTCAGGCACGGCCCGGGAAAGGGAGCTGTATCCCCGCCCCGGCGGGAAGGGAAGTGGGCTTCCCACTTCCCTGATGAGCACATGGTTCATGCTCGTCAGCTCCTGCCCCAGCTGACGGCGCAGACGCTGAAGCTCCTGCCCCAGGGCGGGCAGCGCCTGCGGGTCTGTCTCCCTGCCATAGGTCAGCACCTGCAATTCACGCATCTTGGCCCGCAGCTGATGCTTGAGATGCCGCAGCCGGGGAAAAAATTCCTCCATGATGGCGCGGGCGCGCACCTGCTGTTCCTGCGGCATGCGCTCCAGCCAGGCCGCCAGAGATTCAAAATGCTCTCCGCCGCCAGAGTACATTTCGTGTTCCCCATGCGCGGCGCCGTGTTCCCGCGGCAGGACGGGAGCCGCTTCCTGCTCCGCGTCCTCCCCGCCGGGGGACTCCGCCCCGGACACATCATGAGAGACCAGCGATGCGCTCCGCGCTTCGCCCATGCGCATGCGGAACCTGCCGGGCCGCCATTCGGAGGGCATCACCGGCAAGGCGCCGTGCGCCGCATCCTGCCGCGGCATATAAGGAATCATCGGACCGGGCCGCTGCGCCGGAGCGAACGGCGTATTTCCTGTCGCAGGCGCACTCCCGCCCTGCGCAAAAACCATACAAGGGGCGCTCAAGGTCACGGAAATAACAACTGCTTGCAATATCGGACGCATATCTTCTCCACAGAAAGGCGCTCATGCTGGCGGCGACGCGGACGCGGCACAGGCGTACACGACGCATATTGTGTGCATAGCAAAAAACATGCACAACGGCCAGTCCCCCCGCCTCCCCGCTCCAGCCTCCTCTGTACAGGCCCTCTTTTCGCCGCTATAGTGTCCCCATGAGCGACAGCCCCGCATCCACAGCGCAGACAACCCGGCCGCAGGAGAGCCCTCCGGCCCCTGTTCCCGTTTCCTGGCTGCTGGCGGCGGCCTTCATCCTGACGATCATGGTGGGCGTGGTCTCCGCCATTTCGCTGGAACGTCATGAAGCCGCCATGACCAGACTGCTGGCGGAAAAGGGGGACTCCCTGATCCGCGCCTTTGAAAGCATCCTGCGCAGCGGCATGCGCTCCCAGATGGGCCTGCGCCTCCAGGTGCTGCTGGAGGAAATGAGCGCCAGCAAGGATATACGCTTCATTGCCGTGACCATGCCGGACGGCACCATCGTGGCGCACAGCAATCCCGCGCGTCTGGGGGAAATCCTTCAGGAACATGGCCGGGAGATGGACGAGGAGCGCGTGCGGGAATGGCGGCGCCAGAACGGGGGGACATGGCGCATCACCAACATGGAAGGAGGCCGGGCCTTCGTCATCTTTCAGGACTTCACCCCCGTGCGCGGACAGCTCTCCCCCCATCTGCCCCAGCCTGTGATCTTCCTGGGGCTGGATGTGTCCCCCTTTGAGAGCAGCCGCGAGCAGGATCGCACGCAGGCCATGCTCATGGGGCTGGTCATCCTGCTGGTGGGCCTGGCCTGCCTTGTCGCCCTGTATTACGCCCAGCGCGCCAGCGAATCCCGCACCCGCCAGCGGCTGGCGGAAGGACAGGTGCGCGCGCTGGAAGAAGAGGTGCGCCGCAAGGAAAAACTGGCTGCCGTGGGCACGCTGGCCGCCGGCGTGGCGCACGAGATACGCAACCCGCTGTCCTCCATCAAGGGCTATGCCACCTATTTCGGCCAGCGCTTTCCGGAAGGCAGCGAAGATCGCGAAGCCGCGCACGTCATGGTGCGCGAGGTGGATCGCCTGAACCGCGTCATCACTGATCTCATCGGCCTGGCCCGGCCCACGGACGTGCGCGTGCGGCCGGCGCGGCTGGAGGAAGCGGCCGGCCACGCCCTCCAGCTCCTGCGGCAGGATGCGGAACAGAAGGGGATTCGCATGCGGCTGGACGTGCCCCCGGATATGCCGGAGGCGCTCATCGACCCGGATCGCATCAAGCAGGCGCTGCTCAATCTGTGCCTCAACGCATTTGACGCCATGCCGGACGGCGGCACACTGACCCTGCGCATCCGTCCCGAAGGTTCCCGCCTCCGCATGGCCGTGCAGGACAGCGGGGAGGGCATTCCGCCGGACATGCTGCAAAATGTCTTCAACCCCTATTTTACCACCAAGGGACGCGGTACCGGGCTGGGACTGGCCATAGTCCATAAGATCGTGGAGGCGCACGGCGGCGAGATCAGCGTAGCCTCGCGGCAGGCGTCGGCAGGCCAGTCCGGCGGAACAACATTCACCATCTGGCTGCCGGCGGCGCGGCGCTGAAAGGCGCCGCCGGTCCCGCGGCGGAGGAGATATGGAACAGGCACGAATTCTGGTTGTGGATGACGATGACGGCCACCGGGCCATGCTGCGCACCATGCTGAAATCCTGGGGCTGCACCGTGGACGAGGCCTGCGACGGGGATGAGGCCGTGCAGTGCGTGCGCGAACAGGCCTTTGATGCCGTGCTCACGGACGTGCGCATGGCGCGCATGGACGGCATTGATGCCCTGCGCGGCATTCTGGACTACAATCCGGCCCTGCCCGTCATCCTCATGACAGCCTACTCTTCTGTGGAAACGGCGGTGGATGCGCTGCGGCTCGGCGCATATGACTATCTCACCAAGCCGCTGGATTTCGACGCCCTGAAAAATACCCTGCAACGCGCGCTGGATCATTCACGCCTGACGGTGGAAAACCGCGAGCTGCGCCGGCAGCTGACGGAGGCCGCCGCCGGGCCGGGCATTCTCGGACGCAGCAAGGCCATGCGCGACATGCTGGGCATCATCGCCACCGTGGCCCCCACCGAGGCCACGGTGCTGATCACCGGCGAATCAGGAACAGGCAAGGAGCTGGTAGCCCGCGCCATTCATGCCGGCTCCCTGCGCGAGGCCCGTCCCCTCGTAACCGTGAACTGCGCTGCTCTGGCGGAAAATCTGCTGGAATCCGAGCTCTTCGGGCATGAAAAGGGAGCCTTTACCGGCGCGGACAGGCGCCGCGAGGGACGCTTCATGCAGGCCCACGGGGGCACGCTTTTTCTGGATGAAATCGGCGAGATGCCCCTGCCTTTGCAGGCAAAGCTGCTGCGCGCCCTGCAGCAGGGGGAAATCCAGCGCGTCGGCTCGGACGCGCCATTTACGGTGGATGTCCGCATCATTGCCGCCACCAACCGCAATCTGAACGAGGAAGTGGCCGCCAAACGTTTCCGCGAGGACCTGTTTTTCCGCCTCAATGTCATCAGCATCGAAGTCCCGGCCCTGCGCCAGCGAGCCGAGGACATTCCCCTGCTGGCAGCGCATTTTCTCCAGAAGTTCTCCGGGCGCAACCGCAAGAATCTGAAGGGCTTCACCTCGCAGGCCCTGGACGCCATGCTGCGCTATGCGTGGCCCGGCAATGTGCGCGAACTGGAAAATGTGGTGGAACGCGCCGTCATCCTGAGCACGGGGAGCCATATCACGCCGCATGAGCTGCCTGCCGCGCTGCGGGCGGAAGCAGGCGGCGCGGAAGAGACGGCTGCCGCGCCTGCCGCCCCGCTGCCTTCGCTGGCCGGCCTGCCGCTGGACGAGGTGGAACGTCGCGCCATTCTGGAAACCCTGCACGACGTGGACAGAAACAAGAGCGAAGCCGCGCGCAAGCTGGGCATCACCCGTGCGACGCTGCACAGCAAGCTGAAAAAATTCGGCATACTGAACTAAAAAAAGGACATCCCTTGGACGCCAACAAGAATATCCACGGCCGCACGCGCATGGAGCGCATTACGGACCTGCTGTATGAAGTCGGCATGCTGCGCCATACCCCCCGCACAGGCTATCAGTTCCTGGGCAGCGGCCGGGAAAACGTGGCCGAGCACAGCTATCGCACCTCGGTTATCGGCTATGTGCTGGCCCGCCTGGCCGGGGCGGACGCCGCCCGCGTGACCTTCCTCTGCCTGTTCCATGATCTGCACGAGGCCCGCACAGGTGACTTCAACTATGTGAACCATATCTACAACACGACGCGGGCGCGGGCCGCGCTGGAGGACGCCACGGAAGGCACCGGACTGGAAGACGACATCCTGCCGCTGTGGGACGAGCTGAAGGAGGCGGCCACCCCCGAGGCTCTGCTGGCGCATGATGCGGATCAGCTGGACCTCATTTTCAATCTCAAGGCCGAGCGGGACAAGGGCAATGCCTTCGCCGACGAATGGCTGTCCAGCGCCACCGCCCGCCTGAAGACGCCGCAGGGCAGGGAGCTGGCGGCAACGGCCCTGCGCACGGATCACAATCTGTGGTGGTATGCCGGCCCTGACCGCAGCTGGTGGGATCACCGCCGGGGAGAATAGGTCGGCCCCGCCCGCCACAGCACCGGGGGAGCGCATCCCGGCAGCCTTCACCAACACCAGACGCAAGGCGGCGTTCCCTTTGCCCGGGAGCGCCGCCTCAGTATTCTTCCGGCAGAGCGCCTACTGGCGTGCCAGCCAGTCCGCCGCCGCATCGATCAGCTCTCTGGGGGTGGAGGCTCCGGCGGTCAGCCCCGCAATGCGCCTGCCGCGGAAATCCTCCGCGCGCAGCTCGTCGCAGGTTTCCACATGCCAGGTGGGAACGCCCCCGGCTGCGGCCACGTCGGCCAGCCGGCGGGTATTGCCGCTCTCGCGCCCGCCCACAATCACCATCACATCCACTCTGGACGCCAAGGAGCGCGCCTCCGCCTGCCTGTCCCGCGTGGCGTCGCAGATGGTGGAGAGTACCGGCGTCCCGGGGCACAGTCCCAGCACATGCCGCTCCACCTCGTCAAAAATGCTGCGCTCCTGCGTTGTCTGCGAGGCCAGCACATAGCTGGCGGCAGGCTCCAGCGCCAGCGCGCGCAGCTCTTCCAGCGAGCCGAACACCCGCGCACCATGCATGGCATAGGAGACCAGACCGCGTACCTCGGGATGATTCGCCTCGCCAAACAGCAGCAATTCCGCGCCGGAGCGCGTCGCCTTGGCAATGGCCAGCTGGGCCTTCTTGACCTTGGGGCAGGTGGCATCCACAATGCAGGCTCCCGTGGCCCGCAGGGCGTCCTCCGCATCGCGGGGAATGCCGTGGGCCCGGATGACAATGCAGTCCTCCTTCCCCACCCCCTCCAGCGAGGACAGGCAGCGCACGCCGCGCGCCTCATAGGCTCTCAGCACCTGCGGATTATGAATGATGGGCCCCAGCGTGGCAATGCGGAGTCGGGTATGCTCGCTAATGGCCCGCTCCAGTTTCTGCAGCGCCAGTCCCACGCCCATGCAGAACCCGGCAGTCCTTGCACGTATCACGTCCATGCAGTCTCTCCCCGGACGGCCGACGCCGCCTCATCCGCGGGCCCTTCCCGCACGGACATCCCCGTCCGCCGGAAATAGGCCAGATATTCCTGATTTCCCTTGGGCCCCTTGATGGCGGCAGGCGTCACCCCCACCAGCTCCAGGCCCAGCGCCTCCCGGCAGAAGGTCGTGACCTTTTCCACGGCCTGCCGGCGCACGGCCTCGTCACGCACCACGCCCCTGTCCGTCTGGTGCGGCCCAACCTCGAACTGCGGCTTGATCAGCGCCACCACCAGTCCGCCCGGCTTCAGCCAGGTCATGCAGTTGGGCAGAATCATGGTCAGAGAGATGAAGGATACGTCCGAGACCACCATGTCCACAGGCTCGGGAATAGTATCCGGCGGCGCGGTGCGCAGATTGGTGCGTTCCAGATTGATCACGCGGCTGTCGGCCCGCATGCGCTCATGCAGCTGGCCGTGCCCCACATCCACGGCATAGACGCGGGCGGCCCCGTGCTGGAGCAGGCAGTCCGTGAAGCCGCCCGTGGAGGCGCCGGCATCCAGACAGACCATGCCCGAAACATCTATGCGATACAGTTCCAGCGCGGTGAGAAGCTTATAGGCCCCCCGGCTGACAAAGCGCTCCTGCCCCGTCAGGGAGAATACGGCATCTGCCGGATAGGCGTGGCCAGGCTTGTCCACGCGCACCGGCGGCAAGGGCGGCACGGCAACCATTGCCTGCCCGGCCATGATCAGACGCTTGGCCTGCTCACGGCTTTCCGCCAGTCCCTGCTCATACATACGTTGATCGGCCCGCACACGGGCTATTTTTGCAGCACACATAAGACTTGCAGAATATCCTTTTACGCTGTATGTCGCAAGTGTCGTTCCCGCAAGGGAGCGTCCCCGCCCCCGGGGGAGGCGCGCCATCGCCCCCGCCCGCGGCTCCCATGCCCGGCCGCGCCGCCCCGCCGGAGGACTTTCCGGCGGAAAAAATGCGTCCCGCGGCTTCCGGGCCTTGCCAAACGGCGGCAAATGGCGTACTTCCATACGTCCTTTATTATGCGAGGTATTTTTCATGAAGGCTGATATCCATCCCAAAGTGTTCAAGGCTACCATCACCTGTGCCTGCGGCAACGAAGTGCAGCTGCTCTCCACCAAGGGCGAGCATATCCATGTGGAAGTCTGCTCCGCCTGCCATCCCTTCTTCACCGGCAAGCAGCGCTTCCTGGATACGGCCGGTCGTATCGACCGCTTCCGTAAGAAGTACGCCAAGTTCGGGCAGAAGTAAGCGTCGCGCGCTTCGCTTCGCCTCGTGCGGTTCTTCGCCCCGTTTTTCCGGCGTGGGCGACGTGTTTTTGCCTCCGGCGGGGCTGTTGCGCGTAGTACGGCGCACGGCCTTGACGGAGGCTTGACGTTTTGCGCTCCGGCACAATCCCCGGTCGGCGGCGCGGAAATGAGCGCGCCGTGACGCGCGCACGAAAACAGGATATGCATTTCCCCTTTTCCGGCGCGTGGCGGCACTGCCGTCGTCTGTTTACCGCGTCCCTGCTTGCGGCCGGCTGCCCCACGGTCGGCGGACAGGCCGTCATGGAAGGCGTCATGATGCGCAACGCCGATGTGTACGCGCTGGCTCTGCGCATGCCTGACGGCAGCATTCAGGCCCGGCGTCTGCCCTGGTTCAGTCTGACGCGTTTCGGACTGTTCAAACTGCCCTTTGTCCGCGGTTTTCCGCTGCTGGTGGAAACGCTGATCAACGGCATCAAGGCCCTGAACCGATCGGCCGAAGCGCTGGCCGAGGGCGAGGAGGAGCCTCTGCAAAACTGGCAGCTGGTGCTGACCATGCTCTGCGCCGTGGGTATGGCGGTGCTGCTGTTCGTTGTCGCCCCGCACGGATTGTCCCTGCTCATGCAATGGCTGGGGCTGGGCGGCGCAGTGGAAGGGCTGAGTTTCCACCTCTGGGACGGCTTTTTCAAGTGCTGCATCTTCATGCTCTATATCCGGGCCATCTCGTGGGTGCCGGACATCCGGCGCGTATTCCAGTATCACGGAGCGGAGCACAAGACCATTCACGCCTTT
>JAQXJC010000011.1 GCA_029008115.1 Desulfovibrionaceae bacterium
GCCCTGCCTAAGTCTACTTGACCCGCTTGTTGCCATCCCACACCTTGTCCGCTTCAGGCAGCTGCGGCAGGTAGGAAAGCCACTTGTGGCTGGCAAGGTGCTGGGCAGACTGCTGGAGCTTGCGGCTGTGCTCCTTGATGGGGGGCACAATCTCCCTGATATCGCCAGTGATGGCGTCGGCAATGGCGCCATTGGTGGCGAGGATGCACAGGTCCACGGCCTTCTGGCTGTACTCGACAGAGCGCATGAGGGTATCCAGCGCCTTGGTGGGATTGTGGAAGCCCACGCTGTTCTCGGCAGAGACCAGGTCCCAGAAGAACTGCCCCTTGCGTACCATTTCTCGCGCCTCGGCCATGAGCGCATCGAACTTCGCGTGCTTTTCTCCGCTGAAGGCATTGACCAGACGCACGGCCTCATGCGCCCGCACGCTGCTTTCCTGCGCCTTCAGGAGCTGATAGTAGGTCTTCCGCTGGGTATCGTGCACACGGCCGCGCAGGAATTCCGGCGTCTTGTCGGCATGGCAGGTACGGCAGGCGCGCAGTTCCGGGTCCTTGAGGGGAGAGGTCCACCAGTGGCTGGAAGCCTTCCTGCCCTCCTGCTTCTGATAGGGCATGTGGCAGTCCGCGCAGGAAACGCCGGCCGCGCCATGCGGGCCGTTCTGCCAGAACTCATACTCGGGATGCTGCGCCTTGAGCATGCCGACGCCGGAAACAGCGTGCGTGAAGTCCACAAACTGGCCGCCCTTGGGGCCCTTGTCATTGTAATAGGCATACATCTCTTCCGGATCGAAGCCATTGTCCCACGGGAACACCGGCTTGGCGGCAGGGCCATGATCCTTGTTCTGGAAGTAGTATTCCACATGGCACTGGGCGCAGACGAGGGAACGCTTTTCGTTGCGGGAAATGCGCGCCCAGGCCTTGCCGGATCGCTTCAGCCAGTCCGACAGCGGAATGGAGTACAGGGCCAGCTCCATGGTGTCCGTGGCGTGGCAGGTGGCGCAGGAGACACTCTCATTGGCCGGGTCCACCTTCTGGCGGTAGTCGTTGAAATCGCGCTTCCAGACACCGTCACCCTCGGCCTTCACCCATTGGGAAATGGCCGGCGTCTTGCAGTTCCAGCAGGTCGCGGGCATGTTGCCCTTGCCGTCCGGGGAATAGCGGTTGATGCGGTCGATTTCGAGGATGTCATGCACCGCATAGGTATGGCCGCGCGCTTCATTATATTCATAGGAGAAGGGATAGCCCAGCCAGAGGTTCTTCAGATAGGGCTGATTCTTGGCAAAGCCCCTGGGCAGGGGTTCGCTGCTGTGCTTCTGAAAGGGCACGGAGCCCTTGTACTCCGTCATGACCTGCGACTCATCGTTCTGGCGATAGGAAGCGTACTGCCGGGGGAACACTTCCTTGAACGGCGCTGCGGACAGCGTATCCGCAGGCAGGCCGGACGTGTAGACCGGCGTCTTTACCTCATGCTTTTCCTCGCATCCGGCGCCAGCCAGGGCGCATACGAGAGCCGCGCTCATCAGGATCATGCTCGTCTTATTCATCAGCCGCCTCCCTGAAGCTGACAGGTTGTTTCTTCTGGTGTGCCACGCCGCGATGGCAGTCCACGCAGTAGGGCTTTGCCATCATCACGTCTTCGGTACTGATCTGGTGACAGGCAATGCAGTTGGCGTTCACCACATCGCGCGTTTCCAGCCGCGCCTGCACGGGAACTTCCTGCCCCTGCATGTTGGCCATGAAGTCGCGCAGCCCCTCTCTGGCCTTGAACGGGAGCTTCGCCGCCAGATTGTGCGGCGCGTGGCAGTCGTTGCAGGCCAGCCTGGCATGGGGCGACTGACTCTGCGTCAGCGCGGCGCCACCCATCACATGGCAAACGGAACAGAACGGCCTTGAGTCGGAAAACTGCATTCCGGCCACGGCCGCGCACATCAGCGCCGCTCCCAGCGCCGTGCCTGCGGCCAGAAACTTCCGGGACCTCCATTTTGATGCCTCCATCCTCGCCTCCTTGGATTCCGGAACAACATTGGAAATTACGGCCAGCATAGCGCATCGGCACGGCGGTGCTGTGATTTACATCACAAAGCACGCAAAAAAAACGCCCCCCGGAGCAGTGCCGCGCTCTGGGAGACGTTGCGCATCTTCCCTGCGCGCCACGGGAACGTCTCGTCTGCTATCTGTCAAGACATGCCCGCAGGGCTCCCTCATCCACAATGACAATGCGCTTCCGCTCAAGGCGGATGCACCCCTCCTGCACAAAGCAGCCCAGCTGACGGCTCAGACTCTCGCGGGAAAGCCCGAGCAGACCGGCCTGTACCTCGCGGGTGATGTCATCGTCCAGCACAAGGCTTTTTTCCACGCGGGCCTTGTGCAGAAGCCAGCTGGCCACACGGCGGCGGCTGGAAATCTTTCCCTGGGAGACGGATATCTTGTTGATGAACATGCGCTGGCGCGCGGCCAGGGAGCGCAGAAGGCGCATGGCAAGGGAAGGACTCCCCGCCAGCACGGAGCGCAGAACCTCGGCGTCCAGGCGCAGCGTCTCACAGCGGGATAGCGCCAGCGCGGAAACGACAGTGCGCTGGCCGTGCGCATGAACGCACGTGGTGCGGGATGGAAACAGCATACAGTGATCAATGAAATGCCCCGGCCGCACCACATGCAGAATGGTATTCCTGCCGGACATGGAACCCTTCAGCAGGGCCACGCTGCCGCACAGGAGCCAGTGGGCCGGAACATCCTGTGTCCCTTCCGCAAACAGCCATTCGTTCTTGCGATACGTGTACCTCCGCGAGACGCGGGCCAGACGCATGGCCTCGGCTCTGTCAAGCTCCGGAAAGCATGCCGTCACCATATCCAGCGCCGTGCCGGGAGAAAGCCCTGTTTCCGTCATATCCCGCCCTTTCTGTCAGTCCTGTACGCCCACCATCTCATCACATGATGCCGCCGCATGCTACTGGACGGCGATGACAAGCGTATCATTTTTTTCCATGAGCGTATTGCCATTGGGGACTATGGCACGTTCATTCCTGATGAGCATGATGACAAGCTCATGCCCGCATGATGAAAACTCACAGATTCTCTTGCCAACCAGAGGGCTGCCCTCCTTCACGGAGTATTCCCTGAAGGCAAGCGCTTCGTCATCCTCATATTTTTTCGCCGTCAATATGGCGATGTCTGATTCAAGCACTACTGTTTCCCCATGCGGTATGATGCGTTTTCCATCGCGCATGATGATGGCCACAAGCGTTTCCGGCGGAAAAACAATATCCTTGATCTTTTTTTGTACCCACGCATGCCCCTTGCGGACAACGACCTTGATGAATCGCAGGTCAACATCTTCACTATAGTCACTGAATGTCTTCATGACATTTATATTACCATCCGTCATTTTCAGCATACGCGCACATGGGGCAAGCAGTGCCCCCTGAAAAGAAATCGAGAGCAGAACAATACAGAACACAATATGAAAGACATCACTGCCCAGCTCTCCCGGATGCACAACGGCCATGATGGCAAACACGATGGATGCCGCCCCGCGCAGACCGGCAAAGGAAACAAGCAGATTTTCTCTGGCGCTGCTCCTGAATGGCCACATCAGCAGGAAGACGGCCAGAGGGCGGGCCATAAAGGTCAGGAACAGCATGATGCAGAACGCCGGCATGAATACATCCGGTATCCTGGACGGCGTTGCCAGAAGGCCCAGCAGAAAAAATATGAGGATCTGCATCAGGCCGGTGACACCATTGGCAAAGTGCACCAGCGCCTTTTTATTGTGAATCGGTCTGTTGCCCATGATGATGCCACAAAGATACACGCTTAAATAGCCATTGCCATCAGCCATGGCCGCACAGGAATAGGACAGCAGCGCCGCGCCGATGACAAAGGCCATGTCTGCGCCGTTATGCGAGAAGTTATACTTCGACAGGACGGTCACTGCCGCATAGGCGACGCAGCCGCCCACAATAATGCCGATGGCAAACTGACGGCACAGCAGCGAGGCAATATTCCAACCATCAATGCCTCCGTCAATGAAGGCCAGCGCGATGATGGTCAGAAGATACGAGCACGGGTCATTGCTGCCGCTTTCCAGCTCAAGCAGCGAATCCGTATTGTTTTTCAGGCCAAGCCGTTGCGAACGCAGGATGGAAAATACTGACGCGGCATCGGTGGAGCTGATGACCGCACCCAGCAGAAAGCTCTCTCCCAGGCCAAAATCGAGGATACGATGGCAAAAGACCGCCACCATGCCCGCCGTGCAGATCACGCCAAACGTAGAAAGAATGCCGGCCTTCAGGGAAACACAGCGCGCCTGATCCCAGCGAGTGCCGAATCCGCCATAGAACATGATACATATCAGCGCAATGGAACATATTCTTTCCGCCAGCACATAGTTTTCAAACTCTATGCGCAGCACCCCGTCGCATCCGCTTACTATGCCCAGCGCAATAAACAGCAGCAGGAGAGGCACCCCTATTCTGTTGGATATCTTGTTCAGGAATGCGCAAATTATAAGAATCAATGCTGTAATCAGGATAATATGTTCCATACATTCTCCCATCAGACCCTTTATCAGAGAACCGGCAGCGGAAGCGCCTGCGGCGCCACAGGCAGTATGCTATCCTGTATCGGCTATCCTGTCTACAGCGTGCATGACTGCGCTGCCTGCCCGAGATTCCTTTCCACATGATCGCACGGGAATCGTCCCCGCCCGTTTATTTTATTTTTGATGTAAAAACATGTCATTTTTCAAAAATGGATACATATCCCTACGCTGCCGCACGACAACTAATCCTTTTATTTCAATATATTAAAAAAATAATCTATTCTTGGCACGTCCCTTGCTCTGCATGTGGAAAAAATCACCTGGGAGTTGTTTTCATGATTGTATTTCTGGCATGCGCGGCAATACTGGTCGGCGCGCTGATCGGCACTGTGGGCGTAGGCGGCATCCTGCTCATTCCCGCGTTGAGCGCCTTTGCCGGACTGGACACACATCAGGCCATGGCCACGGCGCTGTTTTCCTTCATCTTCACAGGCGTGCTGGGCACCTGGCTTTACCAGCGGCATGGCAGCATAGACTGGAGCATTACGCTCCCCGTCTGCCTCGGCGGCCTGGTAGCGGGATATTTCGGTTCGCTGGCCAATGCCTGCGCGCCCGCGTCCCTGCTGAACCTGCTGCTGGCCGGCGTCATTATCTTTGCGGGGATATACGCCCTCTTTCCCGCCGCGGCCAGGAAGGTACGCACCTCCGCCGGCATGCCCATGCTCTTTGCCATCGGCGCGGCCGTGGGCTTCGGCTCCGGTCTGACCGGCGTTGGCGGCCCTGTGCTCTCCGTGCCGCTCATGGTCATTCTCGGCTTCCATCCGCTTACCTCCATCGCCACCAGCCAGGTCATCCAGATTGCCGCGGCATGCTCGGGCTCCATAGGCAATATGGGGCATGGCTTCATTGACTTCGGCACAGCCTTCTGGGTCACGGGCCTGGAGCTGCTCGGCGTCTTCGGCGGCGTTCGCCTGGCGCACGCCATGCCGGCACCGCTGCTGAAAAAAATCGTGTCCATCGTCTGCATTCTTGTAGGCGCATTCATACTCATCAAAACCCTGTGCGGCATGTAGGCCGCATCAGCATGGCACATTCATCGACAAAGGAGACTTTCCATGCCCATTTCTCTTACTGAACGTCCCATTTTCATGATTGGTGCGGAGCGCTCCGGCACGACGCTGGTCATGGCGCTGCTTGGCTCCCATTCGCGCATCGCCGTGCCCGAAGTCGTCTGGTACTATCCCCGCTTCTATCCCTACCTGCACACCTACGGTGATCTTTCCAGGGAAGCGAACTTCCGCACGCTCGCCTCGGAAATGGTGTATGGCCTGAAGACTCCCTTCTGGGGAATGCAGGTCAATCCGCGTACCATTGTGGATGAAGTCATCGAACTGGCTCCCGAACGCAGCTTTGCCGGTCTGTACGCGGGCATGCATCTCCGTTTCGCGCAGTATGTGAACAAGCCACGCTGGGGCGAAAAGACGCCGCACAATCTGTTCTTCGTCGATGCCATGCACAGGGATTTTCCCAATGCCCAGTTCATCTACATCACCCGCGACGGGCGCGACTCCTGCGTGGACTATATGGAATCCTCCTTCGGGCCCACGAATATCTACTGCGCCGCGCAGTCGTGGAAGCGCTGCTGGAATCATGTGAAGCCCTGGCGCGAACCCCTGAAGGAACAGGGCCTGTGGCTGGACCTGCGCTACGAGGATCTGGTGCGGCGTCCCGAAGAGGTCATGCGCCATGTGTGCGAATTCCTCGGCGAGGAATTCGAGGAGGGCATGTTCGATTTCTACAAAACGGACATGTGCAAGGCTCGCGGGGCCTCGCATGACCACGCCCCCCTGGGCAAGCCCATCACGGACAAATATGTGGGGATTTACAAGGATCTCCTGAGCCAGCGGGATCAGCGCATCTTCGCCGCTGTGGCCGGCAAGGAGCTGGAGGAGGCCGGCTACAAAAATGACGTGGAGCCGGAAATGCCCTCTGAAACCATGATCGCGAAATACAAGGAATTTGATGGACGCATCCGTGCCGCCACCCTGGACGGCTTCGAAGGCCATATCGTTTATGAAAGCTATAACGACTGGCTGATTGACCAGCGCGAAGAACGCCGGAGGAAGGGCATCTGGGACGCCGCCACCGCACCGAAGGTCTTCCCTGCCGGAGACCCCGATGAAGAAATCATCATCGGACAGCGGGCTGCCTCCTTCTGGAAGAAGCACTTCTCCATCAAGCGTCAGTATAACGGAGCCGTCGTGCTCTAGATGTCAGGGGCCGCGGACGGGTGTTGCAGCGCCCGTCCGCGGCGGAGGCCGTCAACGCATTGTTAGGAAACACATAACGGCGTGTCCGCGTATAGCAGACCGCCGCCTCGGAGGGAAGCATGGAATCCCGGAATTCGGCGACAACAATGAAATACTGGCTGTGTCTGGCGGGCGGTCCCGCCCTGCTGGGCCTGACACTGCTCATGCCCTGCTTCGGCAGTCTGAATGCCCGCTTCGGATTCGGCATCCTGTTCTGGATGATCTGGTGGTGGGTGACTACTGTCGTCGACATCAAGCTGACCTGCCTGGTGCCGATCTTTGTGGCCTGCATCTATGCCTACATGCCTCTGAACAAGGTGCTGGAAGCCTATGTCCACAAGGAGGCCGTCCTGATCTTCGGCTCTACGGCCATTACAGCGGCATGGATCCGCTGGGGCTTCGCCCGGCGTCTGGCACTGAACTTCCTGCTGCGGATCAGCAGCAATGTCCGGGCGCAGACGGCCGGCTGGTTCTTCCTCTGCGGCCTCGTCAGCTTTGTGGTGGGCAATACCACTGTGGCCGCCATGTTCGCTCCCGTAGCCGTGGCGGCCCTGATGTACGGCGGCTTTACCACCAACGAGCAGCGCTGGAACTCCAAGGCTGCGTCCAATATTCTCATCGCCGTGGCCTGGGGGTCCGCCGTGGGCGGCATGGCCACGCCGCTGGGCGGAGGACAGTCCGTGGTGACGTACGGGCTGCTTAACAAGTACCTGGGCTACAACATTTATTTCATCGACTGGACACTGCGCATGGTGCCTGTCTCCCTTCTTGTCATCCTGGGCGTGAGCTTCATGATGTACTTCATGAAGACGGATCAGGACGACTTCGGCGGCAGCAGGGAATTCTACAGGCAGGAGCTGGCGAAGCTCGGTCCCATGTCGTATGAAGAGAAGATCGCATGCGGCGGCTTCGCGCTGGCCATCCTGCTGGCCATTCTTCAGCCCCTGTACGCCCCCTACACCAAGGGCCCGGCCTGGACATGGCTGCGGCCCACGCCGCTGTTCTGCATCATTCCCCTGCTGCTGCTTTTCTGGCCTTCACGCAATGCTCCCGGCGAAACCATTCTTTCGCCCGACACGCTGCGCAAGTATTTCCCCGTCACCATTCTCTTCATGTGGCCTGCCTCCGTCGCCCTGAGCAAAATTCTCTCATCTACCGGCGCGGGCGCTGTCTTCGGGCAATGGATTCTGCCCTTCGTCGGCATCAACGATACCCTTTCCATCGCGGCATGGTCCATCGCCGGCAATGCTCTTTCCCAGGTCACGAGCGACACGGCGGCCGCCGGCGTCATGGTGCCCCTGGCCATCGAGGCCATGCGCAACTGGCACGGGCTGGAATATGGTGCCGTGGCCTGGGTGTGGGTGACGGGCGCAAGCATCAGCTGGGCCTATGCCGTGGCATCAGCCACCGGCGCGCAGGGCATCGTCGCCGGCTACGGGGCGAACCTGCGCACCATGTTCGTCTGGGGGCTTCTGGCCATGGTCATATCCGTTGCCCTGACCATCGCCTACTTCTGGCTGACCATTGTCGTGCTGGGCATGGACTTCTACATCCTGCCGCCTGCCTGATCCGGGGCGGCATAATGGAATACGGGAGAATGGCGCATCCTCCATCAGCCCCATCCTGAGTGACATTCTTCCGCATCATGGCGGCTGGCCCGGGTCAGCCGCCATTTTCTTGCGTTGCCGCAGTGAATGTCCTACCATGCAGACGTGGACAACCCCGCAATTTTTCAGGAGGATTCATGGAAAAACAGGACTTCCGCTTTGCCTTCGTGTCCAATTCGCAGATTATTGCGCAGCGGGTGCTGGAATATGCCACGTCATGCGGCATGCGCATGGAAATACATCTGGCGACCATGGAATCCGCCGTCCCTGTGGCGCACAGGCTTCTGGATGAAGGCGTGGATGTCATTCTGGGCGGAGGCGGCACGGGCAAGCTGATGCGCCAGTGCCTGCGGCGTCCCGTCGTCACCATCCAGCGCAGCTATCTGGATCTGCTTCGGGCCCTGCTGGAGGCCCGGAAGGTTACCAGCCACATAGCCATCACGCAGTACGATTCCGTGCCTGAAGGACTGGACGTGCTGGCAGAGCTGCTGCACGTGCGCCTGCATCCCGTGTCGTTTACTACGACGCAGGAGCTGGTAAGCGGCATCACCCATGCCATCGCCCACGGCGCCGGCTGCGTGGTGGGCGGCGGCATCTGCGTGGAGATAGCCAGGGCGCAGGGCTGTGCCGGCGTTGTCTGCCTTCCGGGGCGGGACAATCTCCAACGCGCCATGGAGGAGGCCCTGAACATAGCTGAGGGCCTGCGGCAGGAGCGCACCCGCATCGGCGGCGCGGGATTCATCGCCCGGCACACGCTGGGCGACATCCTCGGCGAGAGCTCGTCCATGCGCGAGCTGCGGCGCAAGGCAGAAATTTTTGCCGGTTCCGAGGCATCCCTGTTCATTCAGGGAGAGACAGGCACCGGAAAGGAGCTGCTGGCCCATGCCGTGCACTGCGCCAGTGCCCGCAGCCACCGTCCCTTTGTTGCCATCAACTGCGCCGCCATGCCGGAACACCTGCTGGAAAGCGAGCTGTTCGGCTATGAGGAGGGCGCGTTCACAGGCGCGCGCCGGGGCGGCAAGGACGGCCTGTTTCTCATGGCGCAGGGGGGCAGCATCTTTCTTGACGAGGTAGGCGACATCAGCCCCGCGCTGCAGATCCGCCTGCTGCGGGTGCTGGAAGCCAGGGAGGTCCTGCGCGTGGGCGGCAATGCCCTTCTCCCGGTGGATGTGCGCATCATCAGCGCATCACTCCGAAATCTGACGGAGGAAGTACGGCAGGGACGCTTTCGGGCGGATCTGTACTACCGTCTGTCCACGCTGCGTCTGCGCTGTCCGCCTCTGCGGGAGCGGCTGGACGATCTGGATCTGCTCTGCGCGCATATCTTCCGCCGCCTGGGCGCGGGCGGGCTGCGCGTGCCGGCACAGGCCATGACATCCCTGCTCCGCTACGCATGGCCCGGCAACATACGCGAGCTTGAGGCCCTGCTGCGACGCTATTCGCTGCTGCTGGAAGGGCGGCGTGAGGATGCGGCGCTTTTTCTGCGGCTCTTTCAGGAAATGACCGAGGAATCGCCCTGCTTCCCACCCGCATCCGCTACGCCGCGGGATGGCGCGAATATGCGCGGGAACAGCAGTGCCTCAGGCAACCTGCCGGCGGACACGGCGCGCTCCATGCCCTCTCTGAAGGAACAGACGCTCGCATTTGAACGGCAGCGCATACGCGACACTCTGGCCATCACGCATGGCGACCGAGGCAAGGCCGCCGAGCTGCTGGGCATCAGTGCGAATACCCTGTGGCGGAAGCTGAGATAGGCCGCACGGGGCGCCCAGTTCATCAGGATGCTTCTGGATGTCTGCATCTCGTCGGTGAACGATATGTACAGCATCGCATACGGCGGATAGCATGCACAGAGGCTGTCCTGAATGCGTTGTTCAGGACAGCCTCTCATGATGTTCACGGAAAAAGGCGGCATCGGTACGCTGACGGCAGCCTCTAGGCCACGATGTTCCAGCCGGCATGCCGCAGCCTGTTCGGTGGCACGGCCCCTTCGCGCAGCAGCCGCAGGACGCCTCTGCTCAAGGGCTCCACCACGGTGGACGGCAGGCCGCCGTCCGTGCGCGGACAGCCGGCCAGTATCCCGTCCACGCGGGACAGCAGGGCATCCTCCAGAGCGGCAAGGGAAGACACGGCGGCCCTGCCGCTGATATTGGCGCTGCTGGAAGTAAGAGGGGCGCCGGCAGCGCGGGCCAGCGCGGCGGCCTGAGGATGCGGCGTC
>JAQXJC010000012.1 GCA_029008115.1 Desulfovibrionaceae bacterium
TCGCAGCGCCAGAGATTCATGCCGCCGGGGATGCGCACCTTCTTGCCCATGACATCGGGGAAATACTCCTGCGGGCTGGGCGTGTACGGCTGGGAAGAGGAGCGCACCCCCTGCCACGGGTATGCCCGGCCGCGATGCTTGACGCAGTAGGCATAGACCTGCGATGTCCGCAGGCCCATAGCGTCAATCATGGCGGCGCGCACGCTGTATTCCCGCCCGTCCGCATCGCGGTAGACGGAGCGCCACAGAATATCCGTCAGGGCGGCAAAGTTCGGGGCCACGCCGCACTGCACCAGCCAGGACTCTTCCTCCTCGCCAAAGCCGAAGGCGCGAATCACATAGCGGAAGTATCCCCGCTCCTCGTTGACGCCCTGGGTATCCACGCCGGCCAGCAGGCAGGCCACGCGCGGCAGGCCGCTTTCCGGCAGTGGCCCGGGAACCGCGCCGCGCGGCCTGTCGTCGCACAGGCGCAGGATGCCGTCCTCGTCGCGCTCCTCATATTCCAGCACCCACGGCTCCGCCTTGTACTGGTTTTGCAGGCAGGCCAGCGTGTCCCGCGTGTTCTCCCGCTTGTGCCGGAGCGCCGCCCCGGCCACGTCCGACAGGCTGACAAAGTAGGAAATCCACGCCGGAATATGAAAGCCCACCTTCTGCGGCCTGTGCGCTGCCAGATGCACGGACAGTTCCACGCCGCTGTCCTCCTCGCGCCATTCGCCCTTGCGCACGGCCCTGTCCCGATCCGCATCATCCCAGACCGCGCCGCACAGCTCGCAGACGTAGCAGGCCAGCTTGCGGGACAGCACGTCTTCGGCGGAAGGCTCGTCCGCCGTGTCCTTGTGCGGCCATGTGATACGCTCGAAGGACATGAGCTGCATGCCGCCGCAGTGCGGACAGCGCACCCAGTACCGATAGCGGGCATTGGCCTCCCGCGTGAAGGCCATCCAGATGGGGCCGTCCTCCGTGGTGGGCGTGGAAATCTTGAAAATCCGCTTGCGGTGGCGCCATGAGAGCGTGCGCAGCTCGGCAAGCTGCTCGGATGTCGCTTCCTTCTTGGGATTCTTGTACTTGTCCAGCTCGTCCAGTATCAGCGTGCGGATGGGCTTGTTCCCCAGCCGTGCGACCGAGCCGGACCAGCCCAGATAGATAGGCATGTGCGCAAGGCTGATGCGCAGGCTGGATGTATCGTCCGACATGCCCGTCATATACTCCCGCAGGCGCGGCGACCTGGTAATCATGGGGATGATGCGGTCACGGGCATTTTCCCGCGCCGTTATCTCGTCCGGATAGACGTACATGACAGGGCCGGGGCTGCGGTCGATGGACCAGCCCACCAGATTATGCCCGGCCTCGGAGCCTCCCGTCTGCGGGCTCTTGCACAGGATGACAGTCTCCACGCCGGGCGTGCCGGCCGCATCCATGATGCCCGCAAGGTATGGCGCAAAGACATTCTTCCACCTGCCGGGGATGCTGGACATTTCCAGCACCCTGTGCCGCTCCGCCCATTCCGACACGCGAATGGCCTTGCGCCGGCGCAGCGCGGCCTGCTCGCCACGGCTGAAGCGGAAGTCCACGGCACACCGTCCTGACGACAGCGCGGCGCGCACGTCCGCCGCCACCTCCGGGGACATCCACGGCGGGATGCCCGAGGTCAGCGTCCGGCGTGAGGCATCCGGCAAGGGAAGCAATGTCTGCATGGCAAATCCTTTTCCGCTTAAAAGCCAAGGTTGAAATCCGCATAGTGCGTGTAGGTATCGGAGGCATAGGTATAGTCAAATACGCTGTCCGGTATCTCCAGCACGACTCCCTTCTTTTCCTTCTGTCGCGCCACCTTCAGCTTCTGCCGCTCTTCTTTCTGACGGCGGTAGTTGTACCTGGCGTTGCATCGCTTAGAACAGAACTTCTGATAGCTGAACGTCGGAACATACTCCGAACCACATTCAAGGCACTTGTCTTTCATGCCTTTCTCCTTCGGCTCACATGCCGCCCGTGCTGCCATAGCCGCCGGAGCCGCGCGCCGTGACGGAAAGCTGGGTGCGCTCCACAAATTCCAGGTCCGCGCAGGGCTGAATCACCAGCTGGGCAATGCGGTCTCCCACGGCGTAGGGGCGCATCATGCCCAGCCTGTTTTCCTGCCCGCTGGTGGACAGATATCGCTTCAGCACCTGCACATCCTCCCAGCTGCGCGCCACCCTGCGGAACAGGACGAAAATCTCGCCGCAGTAGTCAGCATCAATGACGCAGACGCCGCCCACCTTCTCCAGTCCGGTCAGATAGATGGAGGACCGGGCATAGATTGCGCCGAAGTAGCCCTGCGGAATCTCGCAGGCCAGCCCCGTGCCGCAGACCAGCATGTCCCCCACCCCTTGCACGGAGGTGGCCGTCAAATCATAGCCGGCGGAAAAGTCCGTGCCTCGGCAGGGTATCTTGGCCATAGGATGCAGACGCTTGAAATTCACTCGCATATCACACTCCTTTCCGCCTGTTGCGCAGGCGCTCCTTCAGGATTTTCGATTGCTTGAAACGCACTGTCCGGCGCGGCGGAACGGCCATGTCCGCCCCGGTGCGCGGATTGCGCAGCACACATGCCCGCGTGCATGAGGGTACCAGAACGCCGACTTCCGGCAGAATGACACGTCCGCCGCGCACCAGCTCCGCCGCAATGATGTCGCAAAGGCGACACAGTGCGGCATGCGCGGACCGCACCGTCACAGGCACGCCGTTTTCCCGGCATGCGTCCGTCCATTGATACAGCAGCTCATCTCTGGTCATGCGTCATCTTCTCCTGTCACCGGCTCCGCTTCCGAAAACTCCACCGTCAGTTCCAGCGGGCTGGCATATTCGTTCATGGCTTCATCCAAAACTTTTTCCAAAAAGAGGGACAGCTCCTGCGCCCGCCTGGGATTCCCTTCCACCAGAGAGATGATATCCAGCCCGCGCGCTTCCAGCGCCGTCTTCAGGCCGGAGGCCAGCGTCACGGCCCGCGCCGCCAGCTCCAGATGCACCTGCTCGCGGGGAATGAACTGGCCCTTCTTCACGGCCAGCAGAAACTCCTCCTTGTCCGCAATAGCGCTGATGCGGCGGATTTCCTGCTCCTCCTTGGTGCGCTGGAGGCTGGCCGCCTTTTCCGCCATCCTGTCCGGCGTGGCCGCAAAGGGCAGGGAGGCGGCATAGCGATCCACATCCCTGAGGCGGAACGTGCCATCCGCCTGCTTTTTCAGCAGCCCCTTGCGGATGTCCTCATACATCTTGGACTTCTTCAGCTTGCGCCCGCTTTCTTCCACATAGGCCAGCACGGCCCGCCAGTCTCGCAGGCTATTTGCGCTCTTTTCATCCAACATCTTTTCAACGCGTTTGAGCGCCGCTAAATCGGCATTTGTAGGAGATTGCGCTACCGCACGTTTGAGCCGCTCTTTTGCGGCAATCAATACCTGTGTATCTGTTTTTGAGCTCTTGGCCAGCAGGTCCTCGACGGATATTACAGGCTCAGATATACCTTTTATGTCCATCCCTCCCCCTTGAGCACAAATGCTTATTCACGGCGTCTCCATTAACGATTACGTTCCGCACAGGAGGCAAATGTCCTCCTCTCTGATTCAAGAATTGCATTCTCACCAGTATATTCTTGCCACCGTCTTACAATCATATCGCAATAACACATATCTAACTCCATCACGCGCGCAGACCGAGCCTGTTTTTCTGAAGCAATAATTGTTGTGACAGAACCACCAAAGCTATCAAAAATAATCCCATCACTATCAGTTGAATTTTGTATGAGGTACTCAAATAACGACACGGGCTTCATAATTGGATGCGCAGCATTTCTTGTCGGTGTTTCAAACTCAAGAACAGTACTCTGTCTTCTCCCGCCATGCCATGTATGGGCGGCACCAGATTTCCATCCATATAAGCACGGCTCATGCTGCCATTGATAATCCTGACGCCCCAGGACAAACTTGCTTTTGCACCATATAAGACACTGCCTGACATCCCAGCCAACAGCACGAGCCGCGCTCCTGAAATTAAATCCCTCAGAATCGGCATGCCACACATAAAAAGCTGCACCGGGCTTCATTGCCGCATCTGCGGCACGGAATGCAGATTCAAGAAAAGACCTAAAAGAAGAATCATCCATAGTATCATTTTTTATTGTGAGAGAATTTTTTGTGCCTCCAACATAGCCTACGTTATATGGTGGGTCTGTCAGCCACATATCTGCCACGTCTTCGCCCATAAGGATAGCAACGTGGTCACTGTTCGTCGAATCGCCGCACATAAGGCGGTGATTTCCCATCAGCCATACATCTCCGGTTTTTGTCACAGGCTCTGGGTTAAATTCAGGTATATAATTATCATTTGCGTCGCTATATTTGTCTTGCAGAATATTAGACATCATTTCTTCCAGTTCACTGTCATCAAATCCAGTAAAATGAATATCATAATTCATATTTTGCAAGTCTTGCAGCTCTTGTAACAGCAGTTCATTATCCCAGTCAGCCCATGTAGCAGATCGGTTAACCGCTACGCGAAATGCGCGTATCTGCTCTTCACTCAATCCATCTGCAAGTAAAACAGGAATTTCGCGCATACCAAGATGTATGGCCGCTTTCAGCCTGAGGTGACCATCCACCAAGGTGCCGTCGGAACACGCTATCACTGGAATGCGGAAACCAAACTCCCTCAATGCCTCAACCATGCGCGGCACAACAGCGTCATTTTTACGCGGATTTTTTACATATATTTTCAGCCGTTCCACGGGCCACATTTCAACCTGCATCTTGTTCATCATGCCCCTCCCGCAACGTCAAAAAGGTTCCGCCATGAAACAACCCTGTCCGCGTGGTCGGACATCCAGTCCCACAAATCACGCGACTTGTCCTGAAATGCCATGAAATTCTCACACACCTTGGGATGGTGCCGGCTCCATGCGCTGGGGATGTGCCAGCTCCAGCCGCCGCCTTCCAGCTTCTGGAAGCGTATGGGATGCCCGCGCCAGAGCAGCCACGCCCGCCGCACATCCTGCGGCACGTCGTCCGGCTGAAGGTAATACGGCATGGCCGCGGCAATGAGCGCCGCTTCCTGCGGCGTGAAGCCCGCATGCCTGCTGGATTGCCCTTGCGCTGTCCCCTTCCTTTCCTCCCTTTCCGTCATCTCCAAAGCATCCCCCGCCCCCCCGGAAGAAGACATTCCAGACGATGCTTCCATGCTTCCTTCCGCCGGCTTTTTCTGGGCATGGCTTGACGCATCTGCTACACTGCCGCCGCACGGCTCCGTCCTGCGCACGGCGGAAGACAGCGGCAGGCATTCGCGTATCCACTGGCGCACGTCGCCGCCCAGGGCGAAGTAGTCTCCGGGGTCCTTGCCTTCTGGCACGGGCCAGCGCACGGCGGTGGGGTACTCCTCCATCCACCACAGCGCGCCCACGGCTCCGGCCTCGTCAAAGTCCAGCGCCACGGCTACGCGCGCCGCCCGCGACAGCAGGGCATGCGCTGCCGCATCCGGCTTGTTCCGGTTGCTCCTGATGGCCACCGCCCCCACAAAGCCGCCCGTAACGTGGTGAATGAGCATGGCGTCCAGCTCCGCTTCCACGACGAAGTATGTGGCCAGATGCTCCGGGCGTGTAGAGCGCAGGCAGTAGGTGGGATCGGCCCCTCCCTCCAGAGACAGGTACTTTTCCGCCTTGCCGCCACGTCGCGCCTTGTCCGCATCCACATCCGCGTTGTGCCTGCGGGTGCGCATGTTGATCAGGCGCCCGTCCTCGCGGAAGGTTGGAATCAGGATGCCGCGCGGCAGAAAAATCTTCTTCACCTCGCGTCCATCGCGCTCCTTGACGCCAAGGCCCAGCGCGGAGCGGTAGCGGTAGCGGCCTCGGGCATTCCCCTCCGGCGTGCGGTATCCCAGCCGATATTCCCGCACCGCATCCGTGCCGATGCCGCGCGCCAGCAGCCAGTGCAGGGCCTGCTGTGCGCCGAAAATGGCTTCCTGTCCTTCCGCCAGCATCTTTTCGGCATAGGCCATCCATTTTTCCGGGTCTTCGGCCTTGGGCATTGCGGACACCTTTGCCTGAAAGGCTCTGGCGGACGCTGGCGGCTCCTGTGGGGCCATTTTGCGGCAGAGTCTTGCCTTGCGGTTGCCTGCCTTCTTTCCTGCGCTCTCCAGCTCAATACCCAGCCTTTCGCAGGCTTCCCTGAAGGTCATACCCTCGACCTTCTGAAAGTAGGCGATGCTGTCGCCGCCGGAGCCGCATCTGCGGCAGTGCCAGGCAAGGCAGAGGTTGTGCTGCTGGCAGAGATCGCCCAGCTTTCCCTTCTGCTCGCCCCGGCATTCCCAGATCATGAAGCGGTCGGACCTGCCCGGCTCCCCGCCGCAGAGCGGGCAGGGGCCGTTCCAGGAGGACGGATGCTTCACAACGGCGCGCCCGAATCTGGCCGTATAGGCGTCAAGAATGCTTTCCATCTGCTGTCCCTTCCGTTCTCTTCCGGTACTCTCTTCTTTATCTTACTATCTTTATTATGTTTTTTATTTTATGGAAGGATGGAAGGATAATACATGTATATTACAAACACACATGGATATGCGCCTTATGTGTGGTAATAGGGGTTTTTGCCTTCCACCCTTCCACATGGGGATAACACATCGGAACTACTGGCTTTGTCACTGGAAGGACTTGGAAGCCCTGCTCCGCGATTCGTCAAGCCTGTCCCATGCCTCATCCGTGAGCGTGATGCCGAGCCGCCACACCCCGTTGCTCTGCTTCTTGGGGATGTCCTTTTTCCCGCACATGTCCGAAAACTGGCGTGGCGAGACCACGCGCTTCTTGTCCTTGTTCTCGCTGAACCAGATGCAGAAGGCGTCATAGAGGTCTGATGCCCGGATTTTTGACGTATAGCTGGAGATGTCCTCCGTGCGCGGCTCGAAATGGCACCAGTCGTCGATGAACTGCTGCATGTCGTCCCATCCCGTCCGCTGCTCGCGCACCCATACCTTGACGGTCTCCGGCACGTTCAGGCCGTTGCGCAGATAGTCCATGGCGCCCAGCACCAGCCGCACAAGAATGCCCTTTTTCTCGGACAGCACCTTTTTCTCCAGGTCCTTGTCTGCCGGACGCTCGTAGACCTCCTGCGGATCGTCCACAAAGGACAGCGGCCACTTGATAATCAGGGCGCGCTGCCAGAAGGCCGCGTCATCAGCCTTTGCCTTGGGCAGCTCGTTGGTGGTCATGATGGAGAGATGCGTCTGCTTCCACGTCGTCTGGTTCTTGTCCTGCAAGCCCCGCGCCGTGATGTAGCCGCCGCCCGTGATCTTCTTCAGCTTGGCCATGGCAAAGTGCTGGTTCTCCTCGGCCTCGTTGAACCATGCCAGCGACATGCCCCGCAGGGCCATGACATCCGGCGACGGCGCGCTGGAGTTCTTGGTCTGCTGCTGTTGCAGAATCATGGCCACGTCCACGTCACCGGAAAGGTCCTTGCCCAGCGTTTCGGTCATGGCCTTGATCAGCGTGTCCTTGCCATTGCGGCCGTGCTCGCCCCAGAAGATGATGAACTTGTGGTCGATGCGCTCGGTGATCAGTCCCCAGCCCATGAGCCGCCAGATGAAGTCCGCCAGCTCCCTGTTGCCGTCCATGGACGACACAAGGTAGGCGCTGGTCATGGGGCAGGAGTCTTCCCCATGCTCCACAGCGGCGGTGAACAGCTCGGTATCGTACTCGGTGCGGATGAATTTCAGGAGATAGTCTTCCGGCCTGCCCGGACGCAGCATTCCCGTGCGCAGGTCGATGACTCCGTTGGGCGTGGCCTTTTCGTAGTGCAGGATGTCGAAATGCTCAGGCAGGGCTATCAGCGGATTCCGGATGCGCAGGACCATCTTGAGCAGGTTGTCCTGCCCGTGCACATCCTGAAAGGACGATACCTTGCGCATGGCCTTGTCCGCGATGCTGTTGTAGGCTGCGGCCTCGTCCTTGTCGCGCGTCTCGTCCGCCTTCTCCCTGTATGCGTCAGCCAGGCGCAGATAGAGATCGCAGATGTCAGCCACCAGCTGGTAGACGACAAAGTAGTCGTCGTCCGCCCAGTGATGGCCTGTCCAGATCAGATACCGCTCCCAGTGCCGCACGTACACAACCACGCCGCGAAAGAGGCGGGCATAGAGCTTGGCGGCCCCGGCGGTGTTTTCGTTGAGATAGCCCAGCAGATCGTCCGTGCTGATGGATGCCTTGCGGGCATCAATGCCGGAGGCGCGGCGTACATCTTCTGTCAGCGCCTTCCGCTTCTCGGCCATGACGGACTCTTCCTCGGCCACGCGGGCCTTCACCTTTGCGGAGATGCTAGTCATGCCGGCACCTCGCATCCGCCCGGCAGAGACGGAACAGCCGTGCTGTTCCGTTTTTCCGGAGCTTCCATTCCGCACATCGCGGCCAAATGTTTTGGGTGGCCCGTTGTTGCCAGACTCCATCCTGCGGAGGACCCGCTAAGGAATTTCAGCAAACAGCGGCAGAGCGCAGAGAAACTGGCCTTTTGGAATGACGGTGTAGGGGGTCACGATAGATGAGAATGGGGAATATGGCAGAGAGCGTTTGACGAATACTTGACTTTTCCTTGCCTGACGCGGGCCTGACGGTTGACCGGCCCAGAAAACGTCACGAGAAAAAGGTTTGAGAACAGCGGGCCGATTTGAGGCCCTTTTTTCACGCAAGTTGAGAACGCGAACAGCCCCGGCGAGTGTCAAAACCGACACAAAACCGGGGCTGTTTTTTGTGTTTTGTTGGAAATGTACAACGGCGGTTATTTGTGGACACGCTGGGCAGAGCTACTGGAAGGGGTAGTCCGTTGCTCGTCAAAAAGGGCTGAAAGTTTCCCTTTTTCGTCTTGGTTAGCCTCCCACTGCTCACGGACTTTTTCTAGAACTGCAAGCTGTTCCCGAAGAGCTCCGTTTTCCCGTAGCAAAATTGCATTTTCACGGTGTAGTTGTCGGTTCTCTGCGCTCACTTCTCTTCTTTCCTCTTCAATACGCTCCAAGCGTTCCTCCATCTTTTCTATTTTAGCCTCTAACTTCGTACATTGGGTGCTCAAATCCTGCGTATCCTGGGTTTCCTCGGAAGTGGGGACGGGGGGGACATAGCCTGGAGTTCCTTCCCCAGAAATGAGCCATTCTAGACTAGCCCCCGTCTTATTTGCTACCATTTGGAGAAAATATGTACCGGGCTTCCGTACTCCTCGTTCGTAGCGGTAAATCGTTTGAGCGTTGAGGCCAAACAGCGCGGCGAATTGCTCACCACTCACCCTTCCTCGGAGCTGCCTCAAGCGTTTTCCAATAGTATCCATAGGTATAAAAATCCTTTGCCCGAAGTTCATACTGAACTTTATACTGGACATTTGCTTATATCAATTCGGATTTATTGGAAAAATAAAAATATTCCAATTTAGAAAGTTTATACCAAAATGGCCTTGACTTTCGTGTCCGTTTTGGTTCAAATGGCAGCACGGGCGGTTGACAAGTTACGCGACAAGTAAGCCATAGCAGGCCGCTCCCGTTTTCGCAATGTCAGTATACAACCCGGCTGGAGGGAATCCATGAGCAAGTTACAGCCTTACGGACGGAGGCGCGCTGATTCCAAGCGTGAAATCCAGCGCATCCTCGATAGTAAGGGCAAGAATTTTGTAGACGTCGCGGTGGTGGCAGGGGTCACGCG
>JAQXJC010000013.1 GCA_029008115.1 Desulfovibrionaceae bacterium
ATTTTTTGAAGAAGTATCGGGAAAGCGGCAGGGAAAGCAGAATGCTGCCGCCCATGCCGGCCAGTGTCAGCAGCAGGGCGCGCCCGCCCAGCGTGGGCAGGTGGCGCATCAGCGCTTCGTTGCTCCCGATGGAGCCGCCCAGCGTGAACAGTAGAAGCAGGATCGCCAGGCTGACGGCCTTGTCAAGATAGCGCGGCAGGGCCGTGCCACGCAGCAGAAAGCCCAGTACCATGCCGCCCAGCATGATGAAAAATACTGTGAACACTACGTTTTCCTCGCGTCAGGTACCTGCATGGGGATACAGGGCCAGTACCGCATCCTAGCGGATGACACGTTGCAGATTCCGCCGGAGAAACTCCAGCGTGGGGCCATAGTGCTGCGGCTGATCCAGCAGCATGTCCACATCGCGGACAACCCAGACAAGACAGCCCCGGTACATCATCTGTCCCAGAGGAGGAAGAGGCTGGGGCAGGGCCACGGCCTTCATGGCGGCGGAGCCCATGAGCACCACGGCCCGGCATTTCAGCGCGCGCACGCCGGCCCAGAATATCCGGGGCGCGGGCAGCATCCCGCCGACGGAGGCGGCAGGATCGCGAAATTCCTCGGGAAGATCGGCGGGTTCGCCGGGCTGGGGCAGGGCGCAGGGCCAGAACGTATGCGTGCCGGCAGGATGCCCCAGGTCCATGAGCAGACGGCGGAAAAAGTCGCGCCGGCGGACATCCGGATGGCCGCACAGGTCCGTACCCAGCGACCAGTAGGTCCACAGTGCACGCCCCGGTCGCGCGTGGCGCAGGCGTTCCCGCCATGCCGGCGGCCATGCTTCCGGAGGAGGCAGTTCCTCCCGGCAGACGGTCTCTCCGGCGGCGGGCAGGGCGCCGCTCTCCGCGCCGGATGCGCGCGCGGGCCGGGAGGGCGCCCGTACCGGAGCCCGCGGTTCTTCCACGTGCGTCTGTATCATGCCGGCGCACCCCGCGGCAGATGGCATGCGGGCCGCCTGTCCGGCCGCGTCCTCGCTGGCAGGCATGGCGGATGCCGCACCGGCGGACGTCGGAGCGCCCGTTGTCCGCCGCCCTGCCGGAGCTGGTGCGCCAGCGGGCGCGGGCGCTGAAGTCTGGCCTTTCCGCTCTCCTGCGGGGACAGGACTGCGACATGCCGCCGCAGCATCCCTGCCGCCGTGCGCATGCGGCTGCCGGCGGGGACGGACAGCGGCTTCCAGCGTCAGCGACGCAGGCGCGGGCAAGGCTTCCGGCGCCAGCAGATAGTCCAGTCCCGCGCCGCTCCACGGCTGAAGCCACAGAGGCAGATCTACAGCGAAAGAAGCCATGTGCACAAATCCCACGCGATGTCGGCCTTGCTGCGTGCGGGCCAGCGTTCTTCGCGCCCGTTGCGATCCAGCACCAGCACCGTGTTGTCCGGCGCGCCGAATCCCGCACCCTGCTGATTTACATTGTTGCCCACGATCATGTCCGCCCCCTTGGAGGCGAGCTTCCGCCGCACGCAGGCGGCAAGGTCCGCCGCCGTCTCCGCGGCAAAGCCCATGATGCGCTGGCCTCTGGACCGTCGGGCAGCCAGCGTCTTCAGAATATCGGGATTGGCCGTAAAGCGCACGCTGAACCCGTCTGCCGCGCCTTCCTTCTTGAATTTCTCCGGTCCGGCGGAAACGGGGGAGAAATCCGCCACGGCGGCGGTGAACACGCCCATGTCCGCCGCATCCCACACGGCTTCGGCGGCGGCCAGCATGTCGCGGGCGCTCACCACATCATGACGGCAGATGCCCTGCGGCAGCCACGGCGCACCCGGCCCGCACACGGCGTCCACCCTTGCGCCGCGCAGCCATGCGGCCACAGCCAGCGATGCGCCCATACGCCCGCTGGAGGGATTGGTCCAGTAGCGCACACCGTCCCAGACTTCGCGCGTGGGGCCCAGCGTTATCATGACGCGCAGCCCCGCCATGTCCTGCGGTGCCAGCGCGCGCAGGGCCGCCACGTGAATTTCCCGCAGATCGGCCAGCCGGCCCTCCCCCATATCGCCGCAGGCCGTGGCGCCGCATCCCGGCCGCACGAGCATTGCCCCCCGTTCCTGAAGGATCGCAACATTGGCGCGCACGGCCGGATGCGCCCACATGCGCGGATTCATGGCCGGCGCAATCACCAGCGGCCCGCTGAAGGCCAGCGCCTGCGCCGAAAGCATGTCCGAGGCGGCGCCGTTGGCCAGACGGGACAGGGCATCCGCGCTGGCCGGCGCGATGATCATGGCCTGCGCCCGCTGGCCGGGCTCCAGATGGGCAAAAATTTCGTCCGCCGGCGCCTCCGTCGCGTCATCCAGCCGCCCGTACACAGGCAATGCGCCCAGCGCGGCAAAGGACAGCGGCGTGACAAACTGCCGCGCGCCATCCGTAAGCGTGGCGGAGGTGCTGATGCCGTCCCTGACCCAGCCGCGCAGCAGATCGCAGACCTTGTAGGCCGCGACGGAACCGCATACGCCCAGATGCAGGCGCCTGCCCCTGAATGCGGAAAAATGCAAATGCGTGCTGTTCATGCCTACAGCTCTCTTTCCTGAAGGCCGCTTTCCTGCCGTGCGGGAGCAGAGGATGACGGGGCCGTGTTCACATGCCCGCCGCCTTCGACCACGCCCTCGCCCGTGCCGGAAGCACCGCGCTCAATGCCCGGAGCCGGATTGTAGGGCAGGGGGAGCAGGCCGTTCCGGGCGGGCGAACCGACCCAGACGTCCAGCGCCGTGCCGGCGGTAAGGCCGCGAATGGCAATCACGGCGTAGCGCTTGCCCTGCGTGTACACGGCCATGAGCCGGCTCATGGAGCCGGCGCCCGTGGCGGCCTTCCAGCCCTGCGCCCGCATGGAGGTATCCATGTCATACTGGAGATTGGAAGGCGCAATGTAGCCCTCGTAGCAGGCCAGCCCGTTGGTCATGCCGTCCGGCCCGGACGTGACATAGCCGCCGGACACCGGGCTCATGCCCGAGGGCACCTCGATGTTCGGGAAGGGGCGGCGCGCGGCAGGATCATCCTTTTGAAAAGGCACATATCCCGCCACGGAGGCACAGCCCGGCAAAACGCCGAAAAGGCATATTGCGATGATGACAATCAGACGCTGCATAGGTATACTCTGCCTCCGTGAATTTGCGGACGGGAATACCGTCCGCGATCTGGCATTTCATCAGCAAAGCTGCCGGCTGCCGCCGGCCACCGGACGATGAACCCTTGAAACCGTCCCGCCCACACTAGCGTCTCGCGGGCGGGCTGACAAGCCCAAGACAGGTGACGAACATGTATCAGCGGGAAGAAGATTTTCAGCTGTCCAGCTACCGCTTTGATCTGCCGGAAGAGCAGATCGCCCAGTTTCCTCCGGAGGAGCGCGGCAACTCGCGCCTGCTGGTGATGGATCGCAAGGGCCGCGTGCCGAATATCCACGCGGAATTCAAACAGCTGGCAGACTATCTGCCGCCCCGCGCCCTGCTTGTGGCGAACAATTCGCGCGTGCTTCAGGCCCGCCTGCTGGGCACGCGCTCCACGGGCGGCAAGGTGGAATTCCTGCTGCTGACGCCCCTGCCGCTGATACTGGCGGAAGCGCGTCCCGTGCGGGGCAGGGAAGGCTGGTTCGAGGCCGAGGCCAGCGGGCTGGTGCGCGCCGGCGGCCGCGTGGCGGAAGGGGAGAACGTGCTCTTCGGGGCCAGCATTTCCGTCACCGTGCTGGAAACAGGGCCCTTCGGCCAGCGCCGCGTCCGGCTGATGTGGCAGGGAGACCTTTCGGAAGCCTTTGCGGCCACAGGGCATATTCCCCTGCCTCCCTACATCAAGCGCCCCGACGATGACGAGGATCAGAGCCGCTACCAGACCATCTTTGCCCGGCCGGACAAAACCGGCTCCGTGGCTGCGCCCACGGCCGGCCTGCACTTCACGCCGGAACTGCGCGAATCCCTGCTGGAACGGGGATTCTCCGTGGAGGAAGTCACGCTGTACGTGGGATACGGCACCTTCAGCCCCGTGCGCAGCGAGGACATCCGCCGCCACCGCATGCACCGCGAATATGTGGAGGTGAGCGAGGCCACGGCCGAAGCCATTGCCCGGGCCAGGGCGGAGCGCCGTCCCGTGGTGGCCGTGGGCACCACCAGCCTGCGTGCGCTGGAAGGCGTCAATGAGCTGTGCGGCAGTGTGCAGCCCTTTACCGGCTGGACGGACATCTTCCTGTATCCCGGCCGTCCCGTGCGCGTGGTCGACAGTCTCATCACCAACTTCCACCTGCCGGAATCCTCCCTGCTGATGCTGGTCTCGGCCTTCACCAGCCGCGAGCGCATTCTGGCAACCTACAAAGAGGCCGTGGAACGGAAGTACCGTTTCTTTTCCTACGGGGATGCCATGCTGATTCGCTAGCATGTCCCCTTGCCAGAGGCCCGGCCGTGCTTATGTACGGAGGAGCCTTGCCTTCACTCACGCGGCCGCGGCCGTCCCCGCCTGCGGGGCGGCCGCGTCGCGCTTCCCGGACCGGAGGTGTCCCCCATGCCCAGAATGCGCGCCCTGAAGCAAGAACTGAAAACCTGGCTCTCCGCAGACAACTGGCAGAGCCGCCTGCCGGAAATAGCCGCCCTCAACGGCCGCGAAGCTGCCGGCCCACTGCTCTCCTTTCTGCTGCTGGGCGGCGAAATGACCTGCCGCGCGGCCGTGGCGCTGGGGGTCTCCGTGGCGGCGCTGGCCGAACAGGACATGGAGCCCGCCCGCAACATCATGCGCCGCCTCATGTGGCACATGAACGAGGAAAGCGGCAACATAGGCTGGGGCGTCCCGGAAGCTTTTGCCGAAATTCTGGCCCGCAGCCCCCGGCTGTGCAAGGAGTTCGCCCACGTGCTGCTTTCCTACATCGTGGATACGGGCAGGGACGACAACTACTGCGACCATGACGTGCTGCGCCGCTCCTGCTACTGGGCCGTGGGCCGTCTGGCGCAGGTGCATCCCGAAATGGACATCAAGGCGCGTCCCTGGCTGGTGCGCGGCCTTGAGGACGGGGATGTGCCCTGCCGCGGCATGGCCGCATGGGCCCTGGCCCAGCTGCCCCCCTCGCTGGAAAGCATGCCTCCCCTGCGCCGTCTGGCCGCCGCCGGACATGACGATCCCTGCCAGGTCTTTGACGGCCAGACGCTGCGGCAGTTCTCCGTCACCGAGCTGGCCGGGCTCGCGCTGCGCCACCCCTGATGCGTCTGCCCCTGCCAGCGCGGCTTGCAGCAGCAATTTTTCGCTTGTGAAAAATTTCTTGTCTAAAAAAGAAGAAAAGGCCATGATCAGCGTGCAGCCGGCACAGGACGCTTTCTCCCGCGCCCCTGCTCCGGCCGCACCGGACGGCCCCAACAAATTTCTCACATTTGCAAGGAGTGTGCCATGGCTCAGGATTACTTCAGCGCACTGCGCGATGTTGTGCTTGTGATCAGCTCCAGTCTTGAACCCAGAGACGTGCTGCACAAAATTACCGAACAGACGGCCAGAACCATGGGCTGCAAGGCCAGCACCATCCGTCTGCTGGATCGCTCCGGGCATTTTCTGCTGCCCAGCGCCGCCTACGGCCTTTCCGATGCCTACATGCGCAAGGGCGCGGTAGAAGTGAAGAAAAGCGGCATGGATGGCGAAGTGCTGGCCGGCAAGATCATGCACCTGAAGGACGCGGCTGCCGACGGTCGCTTCCAGTATCCTGAATCCGCCAAGGCGGAAGGGCTGGTTTCCGTACTTTCGGCCCCCCTGATGGTGGACGGACGCGCCATCGGGCTCATCCGCGTGTACTCCGCGGAAGAAAGGGAGTTCAGCGAAGCCGAACATGCCTTCATGGACGCCGTGGCCGCCATCTCCGCCGTAGCCATTGAAAATGCCCGCCTGCATGCCCAGCTGCGCAGCAACTACGAGCTGATGACCCGGCATGCCTACCAGATATACGAAGACTAGACCGCGCCGCTCTCTGCCACCAGCCCTGCAAGAAGAGGTATAGCTCATGAAAAAAGTGAAAGTAGCCATCAACGGCTTCGGCCGCATCGGCCGCCAGGTGTTCCGCGCACTGCACAGCACCTATCGCGACCGCGTGGAAGTTGTGGCCATCAATGATCTTGTGGATGCGGAAAAGAATTTTCACCTGCTGGAATATGACTCGGTGTACGGGCGCGCCTTTCTGAATGCCAGAGTCGAGGGCTGCGACGCTACCGTAGGCGACTGGCATGTGCACTGCTTTGCGGAACGCGATCCGCAGATGCTGAACTGGGGCGCATACGGCGCGGACATCGTGGTGGAATCCACCGGTATCTTCCGCAAGGCCTCGCAGGCGGCGGTTCATCTGGAAAACGGCGCGAAAAAGGTCATCATCACCGCCCCCGCCAAGGAAGAGGACGCCACCATCGTCATGGGCGTGAATGATGCGACCTATGATCCCGCCCGGCATCACATCGTGTCCAACGCATCCTGCACCACCAACTGCCTTGCGCCCGTGGCGCTGGTCATGCAGAACGTGTTCGGCATAGCGCAGGGCACCATGACCACCATCCACGCCTACACCAACGACCAGCGCATTCTGGACATGGGGCACAAGGACCTGCGCCGCGCCCGCGCCGCCGCGTGCAACATCATCCCCACCTCCACCGGCGCCGCACAGGCCGTGGCCAAGGTCATCCCCGCGCTCCAGGGCAAGTTCACGGGCTATTCCCTGCGCGTACCCACGCCCACGGTCTCCGTGGTGGACTTCACTGCCATTCTGGAACGCCAGACCACCACAGAGGAGCTGCGCGCCGCGCTGAAGGAAGCCTCCGAAACCTATCTGAAGGGCATTCTCGGCTACAACACCCTGCCGCTGGTCTCCATGGACTTCAAGGGCGATCCGCATTCCTCCATTCTGGAAGCGGAATACACCACGGTGCAGGACGGTAATCTTGCCAAGGTGGTGAGCTGGTATGACAACGAATGGGGCTATTCCAACCGCGTCTGCGACATGATCTGCATGATGCAGGAACGCGGCCTGTAGCCATAGCGGTACAGATTATACGGAAAGGGCCGCCCGCATTGCGTGCGGCCTTTTTTCTTGCGAACCCGGACGGTTTTTTGCTACAGGGCAGGGCATTCCGTTGCTTATTTTCCGCTGTGGAGGAAAGAAATCATGATGCAGAGAACGCTTATCGCCGACGTGCTGGCCCAGACCGGCCCGCAGGCGGAGATCACGGTCTGCGGCTGGGTACGCACCCGCCGCGATGCCAAGGGCTTTTCCTTTGTGGAGCTGAACGACGGCTCCTGCCTGGCCAACATCCAGTGCATCGTGGACGCGGGAACGCCCGCCAGCGAGGGTCTGGGCGCGGCCAGCACAGGGGCTTCGCTGTCCGTGACCGGGGAGCTGGTGCCCTCTCCCGGCAAGGGCCAGCGCTGGGAAATCCGCGCCGCGCGTGTGGAAGTCTTCGGGCCTGCCGATCCGGAAACCTTCCCGCTCCAGAAAAAACGGCATTCCGATGAATTTCTCCGCACCATCGCTCATCTGCGCGCCCGCACCAACAAGTTCGGAGCGGCCTTCCGCATCCGCGCCGAGGCGGCGCGCGCCGTGCACGACTATTTCCACGGGCTGCGCTTTCACTATGTGCACACGCCCCTGCTCACCGGCTCCGACTGCGAGGGCGCGGGAGAAATGTTCCGCGTGACCACACTGGGCCCCGGCGAGACGGATGCGGCGCGCGACTTCTTCGGGCGGCCTGCCCACCTCACCGTCTCCGGCCAGCTGGAAGCCGAGGCGCTGGCCCTGGGCCTGGGGCGCGTGTATTCCTTCGGCCCAACCTTCCGTGCGGAAAATTCCAACACGCCGCGCCATGCCGCTGAATTCTGGATGATTGAACCGGAAATGGCCTTTGCCGATCTGGAAGACGACATGGCGCTGGGCGAAGGGCTGGTGCGCCACGTGGTCGGGCATGTGCTGGAGCATTGCGAGGCGGACATCGATCTTTTTGACAGGTTCGTGGACAAGGGGCTCAAGGCCCGCCTGACCGGCATCGCCGCGACATCCTTTGATCGCATCTCCTATGCGGATGCCGTGCACATCCTGCAAACATGCGGGAAGCAGTTTGAATATCCTGTTTCCTTTGGCACAGACCTGCAAACCGAGCACGAGCGCTTCCTGGCGGAAGAGCACTGCCAAAAGCCCGTGATGGTCTATAACTATCCCAGGGAAATCAAGGCCTTCTACATGCGTCAGAACGATGACGGCCGCACCGTGGCCGCCGTGGACGTGCTTGTGCCCGGCATTGGCGAGCTGATCGGCGGCTCCCAGCGCGAAGAGCGTCTGGACATGCTGCTGGCCCGCATTGCGGAGCTGGGACAGAAGCCGGAGGGCTACTGGTGGTATCTGGACTTGCGCCGCTACGGCTCCGTGCCGCACGCCGGCTTCGGTCTGGGCTTTGAGCGCCTGCTGATGATGCTCACCGGCATCAGCAATATCCGCGATGTCATTCCCTTCCCGCGCACGCCCGGCAGTCTGGAATTCTAGCCTGCGCCCTGCGGCGGGCATGTTTGACAAGTCCCCGCAGCGGAGGTATTCTGACGGGCACAGCTAGGGGAGCTGCCGCGCCCCGTCCGCAAGGGACGTCGCGCCATGCTGAGAAAGGGCATAATCGTCCTGACCCTTTTCACCTGATGCAGGTCATGCTGCCGAAGGGAAGCTGACGCCCGCGTTCCGCGCATTTCATGGCGTCCGCCTTCGGCCAGAGGGCGGACGCTTTCTTCAT
>JAQXJC010000014.1 GCA_029008115.1 Desulfovibrionaceae bacterium
CTATTCGAAGCGGCTGGCCTTGGTGATGACCACCATGTCGGCCGGCACATCATCATACATGCCCATGGACTTGGTCTTCAGCTTGGCGATCTTGTCGACCACATCCATGCCGTCGATGACCTTGCCGAACACGCAGTAGCCCCAGCCCTGCATGGTGGGGGCGGAAAAGTTCAGGAAGGCGTTGTCGGCGTGGTTGATGAAGAACTGCGCGGTGGCGGAGTGCGGATCCATGGTGCGGGCCATGGCAATGGTGCCGCGGTCGTTCTTCAGGCCGTTGTCGGCCTCGTTCTTCACGGGCTGGCGGGTGGGCTTTTCGTCCATGCGCACGCCGAGGCCGCCGCCCTGGATCATGAAGCCGTTGATGACGCGGTGGAAGATGGTATTGGTGTAGAAGCCGTCATCCACATACTGGAGGAAGTTGGCAACGGTTTCGGGAGCCTTGTCAGGATAGAGTTCCAGCAGGATGTCGCCGGAAGATGTTTCGAGAAGGACGTTAGGGTTGGCCATGATGCGGTCTCCTTTCGGGGAAATGTTGGAATGCCGCCTTGGCGGCAGAGGGAGGGGAATGATACGCCAAGCGGCCGCCGTTTGCAAATCTGTGCTGTCCGGGGTATGTGGAAGGGCATGATGCACCATGCTTCCTCTGCCGCCTCCCTGCCGGACGCGGCCTTTGCCACGGCTTTTGCGGATGCGCTTATAGATTGGTTCCGGCGTGCGCGCCGCCCCCTGCCGTGGCGCGTCACCTATTCCCCGTATCATGTCTGGATTTCAGAGATCATGCTCCAGCAGACCCAGATGGAGCGTGGCGTGCGCTACTTCACCCGATGGATGGAGACGCTGCCCGATCTGGCGGCCGTGGCCGCCGCGGATGAGGAAGTCATTCTCCGGCTCTGGGAAGGACTGGGCTATTATTCGCGTGCGCGGAACCTGCACAAGGCGGCGCGCGTCATCATGGAGCGGCACGGCGGCAGGTTTCCCAGCCAGCTTGACGATATCCGCGCCCTGCCCGGCGTGGGGCCGTACACGGCGGCGGCCATTGCCAGCATTGCTTTCCGGCAGGATGTGCCCTGCGTGGATGCCAATGTGGAACGAGTCCTCTCCCGCGTGTTCGATATTGATACGCCGGTGAAGGCCGAGCCTGCCGCGTCCCGTATCCGGGCTTTGAGCTGCGCGCTGCTGCCACGCGGCAGGGCCCGCGACTATAATCAGGCCATGATGGAGCTGGGGGCGCTGGTGTGCGGAAAAAAGCCGCGCTGCGCGGCGTGCCCGCTGGCCTTCTGCTGCATGGCGCGGCAGCGGGGCGTGGCGGAGCAGCGTCCGGTTCCGCCGGTGCGGGCGGAAGCCAGGGCCGTGGAGGCTGTAGCCGGCGTGATTGCGCACAGGGGCAGGATTTTTATCCGAAAGCGTCCGGCCGGCGTGGTATGGGGCGGGCTGTGGGAATTTCCCGGCGGCCCCGTGGCGGCCGGGGAATCGCCGGAAGAAGCTGTAGTGCGCAGATGCCGTGAAGCAACGGGCTTTCAGGTGCGGGTGCGGGAAAAGCTGGCTGTGATCCGCCACAGCTATACGTCCCATCGCGTTGCCCTGCACTGCTTTGCGCTGGTGCTGGAAGGCCCGCCGGCTCTGCTGGAAACGCCGGAACCGTCCGCCCGGGAGGCGGAGCTCTGCCGCTGGGAACCCGAGGGGAGCCTTGCGGACTGGGCCATGCCTGCCGCGCACCGCAGGCTGGTGGACATGTGCTGTGGCGCGGGGGCCGCACCGCGACTGCCGCTGTAGGGCCGGACGGAGAGGACGGGGACTGCGGAAAAGTGCTTGACATCCGCCAGACAGGCTGGTATCAGACATGCGTTCCAGCTGGCACGGGTTTTTCAGACCAGTGTCATGCCATCCTCATAACGACTACGTTGAAAGGGTGCCTGAAGCAGGCTCCCTTTTTTTGTTATATCCCTGGTAAGGAAAAGACGCATGGAAAAACCTGCAATTCTGGAAACTCTGGCCGGCATTGCGGCCCCCGTGGCGGCGGCGCTGGGCCTGGAGATATGGGGCATCGAGATCGTGCAGGCCGGTCGCGCGGTTGTGCGCATCTTTGTGGACGTGCCCGCCGGCGCGCAGGGCGTGAATGCCGCTGACGATGCGGAGGGGGGAGCCGGCGCGCCGCTCTCCGCCACCATTGGCCAGTGCGAGGAGATTTCCCGCCATGTCGGGCTGGCGCTGGAAGCGGAGGATGTTATTCCCTCGGCCTATGTGCTGGAAGTGTCCAGCCCCGGGCTCACCCGCACCATCTTCCGCCCGGATCAGCTGGCCCGCTACCTGGGCGATGTCATTGAGGCTTCGCTGACGGATCCCCTGCCGGAACTGGGCAACCATCGCCGCTTCCGGGGATTGCTGGAAAGCGTGGCCGACGGCATGTTTACCCTGCGCCTGTGCTCCGTCAGCCCCGAGGGCCGCGTGGAGGCGCAGGAGCAGCTGGTGTCGCTGCCGTGGGCCGGCTGCCGCAAGGTTGTGCGCCAGCATATCTTTGTGCAGCCTGTCAAACCGGGCAAGGGCGGTAAGAAGACTGTTCCGCGGCAGGGATGACGGCGGCGCGGATGCGCGGCATGGAATTTTGACAGATACCATTTCCCGTGGGCAAGGCGCACGGTGACGCCGGAGGCGATATGAATCTTGAACTGAAGAAAGCCATCGACCAGATCAGCAAGGACAAGGGCCTGGACCGCGACATGCTGGTCCGTACTCTGGAAGATGCGGTGCGCACGTCGGTGCTGCGCCGTTTCAGCGACGATATGGACGTGGAAGTCAGCTACAACGATGAGACGGGCGACATTGAGGTCTTCCAGTTTAAAATCGTGGTGGAAGACGACGATGTGGCCAACGAGGATACGCAGATTGAGCTGTCCGAAGCCCGCAAGCACGATCCCTCCGTGCAGCTGGACGACGAGATGGGCTTCCGCGTGGAAGTCAAGGACCTGGGCCGCATTGCCGCCCAGTCCGCCAAGCAGGTCATCATCCAGCGCATGCGCGATGCGGAGCAGGGGCTTATCTACGATGAATTCAAGGATCGCGTGGGCGAGATCGTCTCCGGCATGGTGCAGCGCCGCGACAAGGGCGGCTGGGTGCTGAACCTGGGCCGCACGGAAGCCATTCTGCCGCGTGAGGAGCAGATTCCCCGCGAGCACTACAAGCGCGGCGACCGCGTGCAGGCCATCATCATCGAGGTGCGCCGCGAAGGCCGCGGCCCGCAGGTGGTCGTCTCCCGCGCGCACCGCGACTACATGGCCGCTCTCTTCCGCCGCGAAGTGCCCGAAGTGGACGACGGCACCGTGCAGATCATGGGCGTTTCCCGCGATCCCGGTTCCCGCGCCAAGGTGGCCGTGCTCTCCCGCGAGCGTGATGTGGACCCCGTGGGCGCCTGCGTGGGCGTGCGCGGCAGCCGTATTCAGAACATCGTGCAGGAGCTGCGCGGCGAACGCATCGACATCGTGGTCTGGAGCGCGGACATCGCCACCTATGCCAAGAATGCGCTGGCCCCGGCCGTGGTCTCCCGCATCGTGGTGGACGAGGCGGAGAACCTGCTGGAGGTCATCGTGCCCGATGACCAGCTGACCAACGCCATTGGCCGCAAGGGCCAGAATGTCAAGCTGGCCGCGCGCCTGCTGGGCTGGAAGGTCGATATCTTTACGGAGACCCGCTACAACGAGGCCAATGCCATCGGGCACGGGCTGGAGCAGGTCGCCTCTGTGGCGGAGGTTTCCATCGAAGCCCTGCTGGCCGCCGGCTACCAGACGCTGGACAGCCTGCGCAACGCGACGGATGAGGAGCTGGAGAACAGGCTAGCCATTACCGCCGCCCGCATCTCTGACCTGCGTTCCGCCATCAACTTCCTGGCGCCCGTGGTGGAGAAGACTCCCGAGCCGTCCGACGTGTCCGCAGTGTTCGGGGAAAAGGCGGAAGCTGCGGATGAAAGCGGTGAGGCCGACGTCCCCGCTGCTGTGGCTGAGGAGCGGAACTAGGCAATGAGCGCGCCTGAAAGGATGTGCGTCATCTGCCGGCGGCGCTTCCCCCGGAGGGAACTGCGCCGGCATGTCCTCTCCCCCTCCGGAGAGCTGTGCGTTGACGAACGTCAGACCATGCCCGGCCGGGGCTGGTATTTGTGTGCTGATCCTTGCTGTATGCAGAAATTTGCGAAGTACAAGCCGCGTGCGAGGCACAAGGGGGCTACTACCGTATGAGTGAAAAGAAGATCAAGCTGACGGAATTTATGAAGGAACTGAACCTGCCGGGTTCGCAGGAGGCAGCGGCCACCGCGGTGAAGCAGGCCCTGCGGGAGATTGGCAGCAATGCCAAGACCCTGGTCAGCGAAGAGGAGGCGGGCAAGCTCCGCGCCTATTTTGAACGGGTGGCGAAGGAAAAGGAGGAGCGCAGCCGGGTGAAGGTGCGCCGCCGTCCCCGCCGCGATGAGGCCGCTCCGGCGGAAAAGCCCGCCGCCGCGCGGGAATCCTCCCCCAGGGGGCAGGACAGGCCGGCGCAGGAAAATGCCCGCCGGCTGGATCAGCCGGCCCGCATCGTGTCTCCCGCCCGCGTGATTTCCCGTCCTCAGGACAAGGCCCCCGTGGCAGAGGAAAAGCCCGCGCCTGCCGCGCCCGCTTCCGCGCCCGAAGCGCCCAGAACGGACGCCGCGGAAGCTCCCAAGGCGCAGGAGGCCGCCCGTCCCGAGCAGGCCCGCATCATCCGGCACGGGCAGGCCGAGGCATCTGCCGCGCCGGAAGGCTCTTCCGCGCCCACCCTGGCTTCGGCGCGCCCGGCGGAAAGCGCCGCGCCGCGCAAGCCCGAAGGCAGTGCGCCGCAGGTGCGCATCATTTCCCGGCCCACGCCGGAGATGCAGGCGCGTGCGCAGGAAAACCGCGCGCGTGAAACGCAGAACCGCGACGGCGGCCGCCCGTATCGCTCCGGCGAGGGACGCGGCCAGCGTCCCGGCGGTCAGCGCCCCGGCGGCGACGGTCGCGGCCCCCGTTCCGGGGAAGGCCGCGGGCCGCGTCCCGGCGGTTTTGGCGCGCCCCGTCCTGCCGGCGGCTTCGGCATGGCTCCCGCCCCGGCGGACATGCCCGGGCGTGGCGACCAGAGCAAGAAAAAGCGCAATAAGAACGCCAGGCGCACGGTGGACTTCCAGCAGGGCGGCTTCGGCCGTCACAACGAGGAAGACGACGCACCGCGCATGAATCGCGGCAAGCCGCGCCGCAACAAGAGCGGCAAGGCCCAGGCGCCCGCCGCTAATACGCAGCCGCTGAAGGCCGCCAAGCGCAAGATTCGCGTGACGGAAGCCATCCGCGTGGCGGACATGGCGCATCAGATGGGCCTCAAGGCCAACGAGATCATCAAGGTGCTCTTCAACCTCGGCATGATGGCCACCATCAATCAGGCGCTGGATATTGAAACCGCCACCGTGGTGGCGTCCGAATTCGGCTACGAGGTGGAAAAGGCCGGCTTCTCTGAAGAGGATTACATCATCCCGCAGGAAGCCGATACCCCCGAGCAGCTGAAGCCGCGTCCGCCGGTGGTCACCATCATGGGCCACGTGGACCACGGCAAGACCTCGCTGCTTGATGCCATCCGCAAGTCCAACATCACCAGCGGCGAGGCCGGCGGCATCACCCAGCACATCGGCGCCTATCATGTGAAGACCAAGCGCGGCGACATTGTCTTCCTTGACACGCCCGGCCACGAGGCCTTCACCGCCATGCGCGCCCGTGGCGCGCAGGTGACGGACCTGGTCATTCTGGTGGTGGCCGCCGACGACGGCGTCATGGAACAGACGCGGGAGGCCATCAACCATTCCAAGGCGGCAGGCGTGCCCATCATGGTGGCCGTGAACAAGATCGACAAGCCCGGCGCGAATCCCGAGCGCGTGCTGCGCGAACTGGCCGAGCTGGGCCTTCAGGCCGAAGACTGGGGCGGCGATACCGTGACCGCCATGGTCTCCGCCAAGACCCGGCAGGGACTGGACGAGCTGCTGGAGCTGGTGGCCCTTCAGGCCGAGATTCTCGAACTGAAGGCCAATCCGGACAAGCCCGCCCGTGGTCACATCGTGGAAGCCAAGCTGGACAAGGGGCGCGGCCCCGTGGCCACGGTGCTGATTCAGGAAGGGACGCTGCGGCAGGGAGACAACTTTGTGTGCGGCGTGTTCTCCGGCCGCGTGCGCGCCCTGTTCAACGATCAGGGCAAGAAGGTCAAGGAGGCCGGGCCCTCCATGCCTGTGGAGGTGCAGGGCTTTGATGGCGTGCCGGAAGCCGGCGAGGAATTCATCTGCGTGGCGGATGAAAAGGTCGCCCGCCGCATTGCCGAAACCCGCGCCACCAAGCAGCGCGAGCGCGAGCTGGCCCGCGAGCACAAGGTCACGCTGGAAACCTTCCTGGCCAGCCAGGCGTCCGACGTGGAAGCCATGAACCTGAATCTGGTCGTCAAGGCCGACGTGCAGGGCTCCGTGGAAGCCATTGTGGGCAAGCTGGGCAAGCTGGGCACGGAAAAGGTCAAGGTCAGCGTGGTGCATTCCGGCGCCGGCGCCATTTCCGAATCCGACATTATGCTGGCCGCCGCCTCGCAGGCCATCATCATCGGCTTCAATGTGCGTCCCACGGCCAAGATCAAGGATGTTGCCGAGCGCGAGAATGTGGAAATCCGCTTCTACGACATCATCTACAAGCTGGAAGAGGAAATCAAGAGCGCCATGGCCGGCCTGCTGGCTCCGGTGGAGCGCGAGGAATACCTCGGCCAGGCCGAAGTGCGCGATACCTTCAGCGTGCCCAAGGTCGGCGTCATCGCCGGCTGCTACGTGGTGGACGGCAAGATGGCCCGCAATGCGGGCGTGCGCCTGCTGCGCGACGGCGTGGTGGTGTACACCGGCAAGATCAGCTCGCTGAAGCGCTTCAAGGACGATGCCAAGGAAGTGCTCAAGGGCAACGAATGCGGCATGGGTCTGGAGAACTTCAACGACATCAAGGTGGGCGACATCATCGAAGCCTTCACCATGGTTGAAGAAGCCGCGACGCTGGAATAGGGAAGACAGACTGATCCCGCGAGGCCATGCCCCGCGGCATCGGATGACGGGGGGGCGGCCATGCCGCCCCCTTTGCAGTATGCACGCAAGGAGTTGCCTGTGAACATGTTCGTTGCCGTGCTTGTCGTGGAATTTAATCTGGACGGAAACGACAACCTGAAGGGCAAGCGCCGGGTGGCTAATTCCCTGAAGCAGAAGGTTCGCAACAAGTTTGATGTCTCCGTGGCGGAGGCCGGCACGGAGGAGAGCCTGACCCGGCTGCGGCTGGCCCTTACCTCCATCAGCAACAGCGAAGCGCATGTCCGCTCGCGCATGGACAAATGCTGCCTGATGATGGAAGCCGTCTGTTCCGAGGAAATGACGTACAGCGACGTGGAGGTCTATGCCGTGGAAGTGTAGCCTTCCGTTGCCAAGCCCGGGGAAAGGGGCTACACAACTTCCATGATCCACGATACCATCACTGTCTTTCCCCCGGCCGCGCTGGAGCAGGCCGCCCGCGTGGCTGCCGTCCTCCGCGACCATGACGACTATCTCGTCTGCGCCCATGCCAATCCCGATGGCGATGCCGCCGGCTCCATGGCGGCCACCGGCTGGCTGCTGCACGCGCTGGGCAAGCGCTTCCTGCTGTACAATTCTTCCGGCCTGCCCGCCTATCTGGACTGGCTGCCTCTGCCGGGCCGTGTCCATACGCAGCTTTCCCCCCTGCCCTTCACGCCACGCGCCGCCGTGGTGCTGGACTGCGGTGACGCCCGTCGCGTGGGCGAGGAGCTGGCGGCCCTGCTGCCTCCGGCGCCGGACGCCCTGCCCTGTCTGAATATCGATCATCACCTCGGCAATCCCATGTTCGGCACGCTGGGCAACTGGGTGGCGCCGGAGTGCGCGGCCACGGCCCAGCTCGTGGCCTATGTCGCCCATGCGGCAGGAGTGCCGCTTTCCGGAGCTCTGGCGGAGAACATCGGTCTCGCCCTGCTCACGGACACCGGTGGCTTTTCCCACGGCAACACATCGCCGCAGGTGCTGGCTCTGGCGGCGCATCTGGCGGAACAGGGACTGAATTTCTCCCGCCTGCGGGAACAGCTTGAAAAGCAGTGGTCGGAAGCGCGCATGCGCCTGTGGGGCCGCCTTATGCAGGATGTTGCCGTACACCGCAAGGGCACGGTGGCTCTTGCGGCCGTTCCCTATGCGCTCTTTGCGGAGACCGGCGCCACCAGAGAGGACTTGGAAGGGCTCGTGGAAATGCTGCGTCGGCTGAAGAGCGTGAAGGCCGCCATCTTGCTGCGCGAGGACGTGCCGGGTGTCTGCAAGTTCAGCCTGCGTTCCTCCGGTACGGTGGACGTGCGGGCGGCCGCGGTGACGCTGGGCGGCGGCGGGCATACCAATGCCGCCGGCGGCATGCTGCGCAGGCCGCTGGAAGCCGCCGTGAAGACGGTACTGCACGCCGTATGCGCTGAACTGGATGCGGAAGGGATATAGCCCGCACCGGCAAGGCATGGCCGCCACCTGACATAGCCCAGCATATCCCCTTCCTGCGCCATCTGCCGGAAGCGACAGCAGGCCCTGCGGCGGCGCGGGGCCCTGCCGATGCGCGGACGGAGCATGGGAGAAAGGCCGGCGCGGAAGAGGATGGGAGCAGCGCGCCCTATGGAGAGAAACAGCCCGCTGCCTCAAAACACGGTTCTGCTCCTCTCTTCGGCTGACTAGAGAAAAAGCCGGAAACAATGCACTCTGCCCCGCAGAGTTCAAGGTTCCACAGCAACGAACGGGGCAAAAGACGTTTCAGAGATCATGCCGGGCAATGTTGTTTCAGGCTATCCGCAGAGGATGCGGGTAGCCTTATTTGTTTGCGGCGATCCCCTTCTGTGAGGGGAGCCGGAATATCCCTCCTTTCTCCCCTTGCCCGCATTTCTCTTTCCGCATAACATCAGTGTATTCAATAAACTCATGTTTCCCGATGGAGCTTCGCATGCCCATGCAGAAACGATTCCATGAGTCGGAAGAAGATACCAAGCTGCGCCGCATCACCCCGGCGATTCTGGCCGCGGGCTGGAAGGCCGATCAGATGCTGATGGAATATTCCCTCAAGGCTGATCGGTATCGTATCGTGCCCGGACATAACTGTACCATCAAAGAGATGCAGGCCAGCCGCACCAAGCCGGACTACATACTCTGCCGGGGCATCAATCGGCCTCTTGCCGTGGTCGAAGCCAAGAAGGGGGCAAAATCCGCGCAGGACGGCATTGATCAGGCCATTGCCTACGCAAAGATGCTCGATGTGCCTTTCGCCTACGCCTCTGCCGGGGAATGCTTCCTTGAGTTCGAGATTCCCACAGGGAAGCAGCGCAGCCTGCCGCTGGACAGATTTCCATCTCCCGCTGAACTCTGGCGGCGCTGGTGCACGCTCCACGATATTACCGATGAAGATTCCAGAACGCTGGACAGGGCGCTCTATTACACCTCGGCGGAAGGCCATACGCCGCGCTACTACCAGATGCAGGCCATCAACCGCACTATCGACGCCATTGTCGGCAGGCATCGCAGGCGCGCCCTGCTGGTCATGGCCACCGGCACGGGCAAGACGTACACGGCCTTCCAGATCGTCTGGCGTTTGAAGAAGGCTGGCGTGGTGCGCAACGTGCTTTATCTTGCCGACCGCAACCAGCTTATCGATCAGACGCTGGTGGATGACTTTGCGCCGTTCAACACCGCCACGAAAATTCAGAAAGGCGTCATCGATCAGAACTACGAGATATACTTCGGTCTGTACCAGCAGCTCAAGGGCGACAGCACCGAACCCATGACCGACCATTTCCGGCAGGTGCCGCGTGATTACTTTGACCTTATCATTGTGGATGAATGTCATCGCGGCAGTGCCAGTGAAGAAAGCAGCTGGCGGGATATTCTCGACTATTTCGAGCCCGCCATCCAGATTGGCATGACCGCCACGCCCAACGAGAAGGACGGCTCCAACAACCTCGACTACTTCGGCGAACCGCTCATCACCTACACGCTGAAGCAGGGCATTGAAGACGGCTTCCTCGCGCCGTATCAGGTGGTCTCCGTTCATCTCGACAAGGACATCAACGGCTGGGAGCCGGAAGAAGGCGAGGTGGACGTGGAAGGCAATCCCATCCCCATGCGCCGCTATACGCTCAACGACTTCGACAAAACGCTGGAACTCCGCAGCCGGACCCGCAAGGTGGCCGAAGTTGTCACGAGCTATCTTCAGCACCTTGGGCGCATGTCCAAGACTATTATCTTCTGCACCACGCAGCGGCATGCGGCCAATATGCGCGACGCCATACGCGAGTGCAACCGCGACCTGGTGGCCCAGAATCACCAGTACGCCGTGCGCATGACCGCCGACGATGAGGAAGGCCGTGGTCTGTACGAAGACTTCATCAGCGTCAACCGGCCCTACCCCGTGGTCGTCACCACAAGCAAATTGCTCACCACGGGCGCGAACACCAAATGCGTGAAACTTATCGTTCTGGACAGCAGCATCCGTTCCATGACCGAGTTCAAGCAGATCATCGGCCGTGGCACGCGCCTGCGCCCGGACGCCGACAAGACCTTCTTCTCCATCCTTGATTTCCGCCGCGCCTGCGACCTCTTCCACGACCCGGACTTCGACGGCCCTGCCGACGACAGCACGCGCTGGTCGGGCGAAGGCGATCCGCCCGCCGGGGAACGCCCGACGAGGTTCGATGACGGCGAAACGGGGGGCGAGCTTCCTCCCGCGCCTCCCGGCGGCGAGGACATGCCGCTCGATGACGAAGAACCGCGCCGCATCATTGTGGTGGAAGGTGGGGAGGTCTCCCTTGCCGGCAAGTCAGTCAGCTATCTGGACGAGAACGGCAAGCTCGTTGTTGAAAAATTCGAGGACTATACCCGGCGCAACATCCGTTCCTGCTTCCCCACGGAAGAAGACTTCCGCGAAGCGTGGAACGGCGCAAAGGCCAAGCGGGTTATCAGGGAGGAACTTGCGTCGCGCGGCATCCTTGTCGAACATCTGAAGCAGGAACTCGGCAATCCCGACCTCGACGAGTTCGACATGATACGCCACATCGCCTTCGGCGGCGCGATGCTTACTCGCGAGCTGCGTGCCAGCAAGGTGCGTAGTGCCAAATTCCTTGAACAATACCAGGGGATTGCGCGCGAGGTTCTTGAACGCCTGCTCGACACCTACACCGCCAACAGCATTTTTGAGATAGACGGCGTGGAAGCCCTGACGACGCATTGCCAGGACTTTGGCGGCACGAGGAAGATATTCAGGGCGTTCGGCGACAGGAAACTCTATGAAGCGTCCGTCCGCGCGATGGAGCATATTCTTTACGACTACGCATAACAGTACGGAACACCTATGAGCCTCAGCACATTCATCAAGAAGATGCGCGACATCACGCGCCTTGACCAGGGCATCAACGGCGATGCCCAGCGCATTGAGCAGCTTACCTGGATGCTCTTCCTCAAGATATACGACGACAGGGAATACGACTGGGAGGCCGTGGATGAGGAGTACGAATCCATCATCCCCGCGGACTGCCGCTGGCGCTACTGGGCAGACACCGTGAGCGGCACGGCGCTCAAGGGAGACGAGCTCATCCGCTTTGTGGACGGCACGCTCCTGCCCACGCTGAAGGAGCTGCCCATTCCGGCCAACTGCCCGCGCCGCAAGAGCATCGTGAAAACGGTGTTCACTGATATTCACAACTTCATGAAAGACGGCGTGCTCCTGCGCCAGCTCATCAGCGAGATCAACGAGTGCGACTTCAACGACCCGAAGGAAGCCCACGCCTTCGGCGCGATTTACGAAACCATCCTCAAGCTCCTGCAAAGCGCGGGCAGTTCCGGCGAATTCTACACGCCCCGCGCCCTTACGGACTTCATGGCGCGGCATGTCGGCCTCAAGATAGGCGACACGGTGGCGGACTTTGCCTGCGGAACGGGCGGCTTTCTGAACTCGGCGCGCGGCTATCTCATGCCGCAGGCCAAGACCATCGCCCAGCGCGCTATCCTGAGCCAGTCCTTCCACGGCGTGGAAAAGAAGCCCCTGCCCTACCTGCTCTGCGTGACCAACCTGCTGCTCAACGGCGTGGACGAGCCGCGCATCACCTACGGCAATTCCCTGACCAGAAGCACCGGCGACTACACCGAGGCCGACAAGTTCGATGTCATTCTCATGAATCCGCCCTACGGCGGCAGCGAGCAGGCGCTCATCCAGCGGAATTTCCCCTCCAATATGCGGAGCGCGGAAACGGCGGACCTTTTCCTCATCCTTATCATGGCGCGCCTCAAGGCCACGGGCCGCGCCGCCGTGATCATCCCGGACGGCTTCCTCTTCGGCGGCGGCAACAAGGCCGAGATAAAGCGCGAACTTCTGCGCGGCTTCAACCTGCATACCATAGTGCGCCTGCCCACGTCGGTGTTCTCGCCGTATACCTCCATCGCCACCAACGTGCTGTTCTTCGACGGCAACGGCCCCACGCGGGAAACATGGTTCTACCGCGTGGATATGCCGGCAGGCTACAAGCATTTTTCCAAAAACAAGCCCATGCTGCTGGAGCATCTGGCCGAGCTTGACGCATGGTGGAACCATCGCCAGCCCATTGAGGTGAACGGCGCGGACAAGGCGCGCAAATACACGGCGGACGAGCTGGAAGCCTTGCAGTTCAACCTGGACCTGTGCGGCTTTCCGCAGGAGAAAGAGGAGATTCTGCCGCCTGCCGAGCTCATTGCCCGCTATCAGGCCGAACGCGCCAGGCACGAGCAGGTGATGGATGCCGCGCTGGCAAAGATTCTCGCCATGATCGGGGGGCAGGCATGACCGCGGAACAGCTCAAAGCGTCCATTTTGCAGATGGCCATCGAGGGCAGGCTCGTGCCCCAGCGTGATGACGAGCCCGCCGTGGATATTGCGGGGGAAGAACCGGAGGACGTGCCCTTTGCCATCCCTGAGAATTGGAAGTGGGTGAGATTATCTGATGTCGGCATCACGCAAACAGGGACAACTCCTGCGACCTCCAATAAGAATTTTTATGGAAGTGATGTTCCTTTTGTAAAGCCTGGAGATATTGTTGCAAATAAAGTTTTCTATAGAAAAGATGGCCTGAGCAAAGCAGGGGCTGAAGTTGGTAGGATTGCTCCTAGTGGTTCTGTCCTGATGGTGTGTATTGGCGGGACAATAGGCAAAGTTTGTCTCGTTGATAGGGAGGTTAGTTTTAACCAGCAAATTAATGCTATTTCTCCGAATATTCATTGTGCATTGGAGAAATATATATATTTTGCTTTGTCTAGTGACTATTTTTATAAGGAAGTCCGAATACACGCGACCGGGACTGCAACGCCTATTATTAAAAAATCGACATGGCAAAGCCTTGCTCTCCCCCTCCCCCCTCTCGCCGAACAACGCCGCATAGTCGCCCGCCTTGAGGAACTCCTGCCCCTTGTCGAAGAGTACGGCAACGCCCATGCGGCCCTGAAAAAAACCGAAGAAGCCCTGCCCGACCATCTCCGCGCCTCGCTCTTGCAGGAAGCCATCCAGGGTAAACTTGTCCCTCAGATCGATGACGAGCCCGCCGTGGATATTGCAGGGGAAGAGCCGGAGGACGTGCCCTTTGCCATCCCTGAGAAGTGGAGGTGGGTGAGGCTGAGGGAGTTAGTTGCAATTGCAACAGGGAAAAAAGATGCCAATTATGGTTCACCCGACGGAGAATACCCATTCTTCACTTGTTCGAACAAGCCTATAAAATCAAAATACTATTCTTATGATGGAGAATTTTTGATTATGCCCGGCAATGGGGCTAACATAGGACGAGTTATCTACTATAATGGAAAATTTGAGGCGTATCAGCGTACATATCTTATTAGAGCTTTAGCCAGTGAAATTGACTTGTCTTATTTGAAAGTTCACTTGGAAAGTAATTGGAAAAAATATAATTTGGATAAGATGTACGGTTCGGCAATTCCTTTTATTAAATTGGGAAACTTGAAAAATTATCCAGTTGCCCTCCCCCCTCTCGCTGAACAACGCCGCATAGTTGCCCGCCTTGAGGAACTCCTGCCCCATGTGGATGCTATTAGATAAGATGATCTATAAATAAAGGAGTATGCGATGAATATTCATGACTTTATCAGTCGATACAAAAATCATCCTATTATGTTTGTG
>JAQXJC010000015.1 GCA_029008115.1 Desulfovibrionaceae bacterium
TGGCGGAAAGGGTGGGATTCGAACCCACGTACCGGCTATTAACCGGTAACTCGATTTCGAGTCGAGCGCGTTACGGCCAGCTTCGCTACCTTTCCGCAGGCGACGCTGTCAGGTGCGGGGCGTCGCGCAGGGACATATCTAGCCGAAGTCCGGGCAATTGGCAACAGAAAAATGCGATGCGCCGTTCGGCTGCACTGCGGACGGGGAGGCCGGCGCTGCGGCAGGAGCCCCGGCCCAGCAGCGGCGTGCCAGCTCGCGCTGCGCGTCCAGCATGGCGGGAACAGGATCAGGCACAAGCAGGCGGATGTCTCTGTCGGCAAGCCAGTGCCGGCGCACAAGTGTGGCGCTGATGTCCAGACGCGGGAGCGGCAGATAGTGCAGACTGCCGCCGCGGGGCAGGCGCAGACGCATGGCGCCGCTGGCAAGGGGCTCGTCCTCGCGCGCGCCGGGCCAGATGGCATGCGCCGCTTTGCGGAAGGCGGCTTCAGCGGTATCCGCACGGGGCACGACAATGAAATCCGCCAGCGTGGGCAGCTCCGGGCCGCGCCGCCACGAGGGAATCTGGATCAAATCCTCGCTGCCGAGAATGAAATACAGCGGTACGTCCGGCATCTTCTGCCGATACTCCAGCAGGGTATCCCAGGTGTATGAATATCCGGGGCGCCTGGCTTCCAGCCGGTTCACGCGCAGCAGGGGAAAGGGGGCGCAGGCCGCCTCCGCCATGTCGGCCCGCAGGGCAAAGGGCAGCATGCCGCTGCCAGGCTTGTGCGGCGGATGGGCGCAGGGAATCAGCTCCACGCGGGCGATATGCCGGGGCAGGGCATACAGCACCTCCAGCGCAAGGCGCACATGTCCTGTGTGAAGGGGGTTGAAGGAGCCGCCCAGCAGGGCCAGTCCATCAGCCATGACGCCCTAGACCCGCACCTGCCCGCTGCCCAGCACCACGAATTTTGTGGTGGTCAGCTCTTCCACGCCCATGGGGCCATAGGCATGCAGCTTGGATGTGGAGATGCCGATCTCCGCGCCAAGGCCCAGCTGGCCGCCATCGTTGAAGCGCGTGGATGCGTTGACCGCGACCATGGAGGCGTCGGCCTCGCGCAGGAAGCGCATGGCATGGGCGTGATTGCCGGTGCAGATGATTTCCGTGTGATGGGAACCGTATGCGGCAATATGATCCAGCGCCATGTCCATGTCGTCCACCACGCGCACAGCCAGCACAAGATCATGAAATTCGTGCCCGAAGTCCTCCGGCGCGGCGGGCCGGGCGCCAGCGCCCAGCAGGGGCAGGGAAAGGGGGCAGGCCCGGAAGGAAACGCCCGCGCTTCCCAGCTTCTGTGCAACTTCGGGCAGAAAACGCCCGGCCTCATCCCGGTGCACCAGCAGGCATTCCAGAGCATTGCACACGCCGGGGCGCTGTACCTTGGCGTTGTGTATGATCTCCAGCGCCATGGAAAGATCGGCGCCCTTGTCCACATAGGCATGGCAGACACCCATGAAATGCTTGAGAACGGGCATGGTGGCGGCCTCGGTCACGGCCCGCACCAGTCCCTCGCCGCCCCGCGGGATCATCACGTCCACGTATTGATCCAGCCGGCACAGCTCCGCCACGGCGGCATGATCGGTAATGCCCACCATCTGCGCGGCCGCGCGGTCAAGGCCGGCCGTTTCCAGAGCCTCGGCCAGCAGCGCCGCCAGCGCCAGGTTGGACTGCCGCGCTTCGGAGCCGCCCCGCAGAATGACGGCATTGCCCGCCTTCAGGCAGAGAATGGCCGCATCAATAGTCACATTGGGGCGCGCTTCATAGATCATGGCGATGACGCCCAGCGGCACGCGCATTTTCCCCACCAGCAGGCCGTTGGGCCGCTGCCACTGTTTGTCCATGGCGCCCACAGGGTCCGGCAGTCCGGCCACATGGCGGCAGGCCGCAATCATGTCATCCACGATGCGGTCGGTCAGGGTCAGGCGGTCAAGGCGCGGCGCGTCCAGTCCGGCGGCGCGGGCGGCCTCCACGTCCAGCGCGTTGGCGCGCAGCACGTCGCCGCGGCGGCTGTCCAGCAGCCCGGCCAGCGTGGCAAGGGCGGCATTCTTGGCCGAAGGGCTGGCCTTGGCCATGTGGCGGGCGGCGTCCCTGGCGCGGCGGCCAAGCGCGGCCATTTCCTGTGCAATGGACATGGGGCATTCTCCTGATAGCGATTTCCACGGCTGTCATATGCCGTGCTCCCGTATACTAGCCCCACATGGACGGAACCGCAAGGGAAAGCGGCAGTTTTTCCCGGGCGGCGATGCCGGGCGGGAAGGGGTTTTTTTGTTTTGACAATTCTGTTATGGTGAGCCTACAAGTTTGCACAGCGCGGATCAGGCAACCGCCCGCCGCGCGCGACAACCTTCAAGGAGTTACCATGTCCATGATTCCGCAACAACCCGCTCCCGGACAGGGCACGGGAACGTCCGAGCTTCTGCATGAGCTCCAGTCCGAAGTTTCCCATGAGGCCGCGCCCCTGCTGCAGTTTCTGCTGCGGCATGCCGTGACCATCATGGTTTTGCTTGGCCTGTTCGTCATCGCACTGGCCGGCATGGGCGGCTACAACTGGCATGCGGCCAAAAGCCTGCGCGAAGGGCAGGATGAGCTGACCCGCATCACGCTTTCCACCGAGGGCGCGGCCCGCGTGAGCGCGCTGGAGGCCTTTGCGGAGCGTGCGCCTTCCTCCATGCGCGTGGCCGTGCTGCTGGAGCTGGCAGATGCCGCCATGCGGGAAAAGAGCCATGACCGGGCCGCATCCGCCTATGGAGCCGCCGCGGCGGCCGATCCTGAGGGAGCCACGGGCCTGCTGGCCACCTTCAGTCAGGGACAGGCGCTGCTGGCTGCCGGCAAGGCCGGGGAGGCGCTGGAGGTGCTGAACGGCCTGCTGTCCCGCATGGATGAGCGCGCTTCCGCCACGGTGCTGCCGGTGCGGGCCGCCGCCGCGCTGGCCGACGGCAAGCCCGGGCTGGCGCTGCAAAGCTATGAAGCCCTGGCCGCCAGGGCGCAGGGACCGGAGAAGGAATATCTGGAAAGCCGCGTGCTGGCGCTGCGCGCGCAGCTGAACAAGTAAGCGCGGGCCGGCGGCCATCCCCCGGAAGGGAGGGCTCCCGGCCCTGACAAGGAGCTGATATGAGCAATCCTCTTTTGACAGGCGCTCAGGGCGAGCGTCATCTGCTGCTCGGCAACGAGGCCATTGTGCGCGGGGCGCTGGAAGCCGGCGTGAACGTGGTGGCCTGCTATCCCGGGACGCCCTCGTCCGAAGTGCCCGATACATTTTACAGGCTGGGCGCCCGCGACCGCTATAAGATGGAGTATTCCGTCAATGAGAAGGTGGCCATGGAAGTGGCCGCCGGCGCGGCTCTGGGCGGCGCCATGAGCCTTGTGACCATGAAGCACGTAGGGCTGAACGTGGCTGCCGACCCGCTGTTCACCGCCGCCTATACGGGGCTGCCCGGCGGCATGGTGGTGCTTTCCGCCGATGACCCCGGCTGCCATTCCAGCCAGAACGAGCAGGACAACCGCCATTACGCCCGGGCCGCGGGCCTGCCCTGTCTGGAGCCTGCCTCCGCGCAGGAGGCCAAGGACATGGCGCGCTATGCCTTCCGGCTGGCCCGTCAGCTCCAGCAGCCGGTGATGCTGCGCACCACCACCCGCCTGAATCACATGCGCGGCCCGGTGACCTTCGATCAGCTCCCCGAACCCGCCGCCCTGCTGCCGTGGAAGAAGGAGCCGACGCGCTACGTGCCCGTGCCGGCCGTGGCTCTGGTGCGCCATCACGAGCTGGAAAAGAGCCTTGCCGCCGCCCGCGAACTGGCGGAGCAGGCGGAATGGACCAGAACCAGCGGACAGGGCCGCATGGGCATCATCAGCAGCGGCATTGCCCGCGCCTATCTGGCGGATGCGCTGTATGCCGGCGGCTGGAATGAAAAGGTGCGCGTGCTGGAGCTGGGCATGACCTGGCCCCTGCCGGAAAAGGCTCTGGGCGAATTCCTGCGTTCCTGCGAAAAGGTGCTGGTGGTGGAAGAGGGCGCGCCCCTCCTGGAAAAGGAGGTCCGCATTCTGGCGCAGCGTCTGGGATTGGATGTGGCCATTGCCGGCAAGGGCGATGTGCTGACCGTATACGGCGAATATTCCGTCACCTCCGTGGCCCGCGCGGTGGCGGCCTTTCTGGGCTGTCCCTGCGGCATCAACGAGGGCCGCGCGCCGGAGACCGGACTGCCCAACCGTCCGCCGAACCTCTGCCCCGGTTGCTCCCACCGCGCGGTCTACTATGCCGTGCGTCAGGTCTATGGCGATGACGCCGCCTATTCCAGCGATATTGGCTGCTACACGCTGGGCATGCTGCCCCCGCTGCGCATGGCGGACTTCCTCGTGTGCATGGGGGCGTCCGTATCCGCCGGCAGCGGCTTTTCCTGGGCATCCGGCAAGCCTGTGGTGGCCTTCATCGGGGACTCGACCTTCTTCCATTCCGGCATGACGGGGCTGGCCAATGCCGTATTCAACAAGCACGATCTCCAGCTTGTCATTCTTGACAACGGCACCACGGCCATGACGGGCCACCAGCCCAATCCGGGCATGATGCAGGACGTGCTGGGCGAGGATGCGGCGCATCTGGACATTGAGGCCATTGTGCGCGCCTTCGGCGTGACCGAAGTTGCCAAGGTGAAGGCCTATAACCTCCGCGCCGTGACCAGAGCGCTGGAGGACTTCAAGGACAAGCCCGGGGTGCGCGTGCTCATTGCCGAGGAACCCTGTGTGCTCTATGCCCGCCGCAGACTGAAAAAGGCGTCGCCGCAGGTGGCGGAAGTGGTGGAGCAGGGCGCCGACGCCGAACGCTGTCTGGAACAGCTGGCCTGTCCCGCCTTCTATCGCAGGGACGGAGCCGTGGCGGTGGATGAAAGCCTGTGCTCCGGCTGCATGGTCTGCCTGCAAATCGCCCCCAAAGCCATTAAGGCCCGCAAGAGGTAAGTGATCATGGACAAACGCATTCGTATCTATATGACGGGCGTCGGCGGACAGGGGACGCTGACCGCGACCACCCTGCTGGCCCGGGCGGCATTGTTTGCCGGGGTGGACGTTGTGGCCGGCGAAGTGCACGGCATGGCCCAGCGCGGCGGCGTGGTGGAGTCTGTGGTGCTGCTTGGCGGCTGGAAGGCACCCAAGCTGGATTACGGTGAAGCTGATGTCATTCTGGGGTTTGAACCGCTGGAAACCCTGCGCGGCCTGCCGTATCTGCGGGCGGGCGGGGCTGTCTTCTCCAGTGCTGACGCCCTACCTCCCGTGAGCGTGTCCACGGGCAAGGCGGCCTATCCTTCCATGGAGGAAATCCAGAGCAAGGTGCGGGCTGTGGCTGGCAAGAGCTGGTTCCTGCATTGCCGCGAGCTGGGGATTGCCGCCGGCTCCATCCAGAGCGGCAACTCGGCTCTGCTGGGCGCGCTCTGTGCTTCCGGCATCATGCCTTTTGATGAGGAAACGCTGGAAGAGGCCATGCGCAGGTTCATGCCGGCCAAGCTGGTTGAGGTCAATATAAAGGCCATGCGTGCCGGTGCGGAAGGAGTGAGAAAGGCGTGAGCACCGTCATGGACGGCCTTGACGCATATCTGGAGACGCTGCGGCTCCTGACTGTGGAGCTGGGGCCGCAGCATTCCTTTCATGCGTCATTGCGCGGCCTGCTGCGCATTCTGGCATCACGGCATGCCTTTTTGCGCCCCCATCTGGTGATCTATGACCCGGAAACCTGCACGCTGCGGCTGTGCGTGGCGGAGGCGGCCTCCCAGAGCCGCAATGTGGTCTATGAGCCGGGCATGGGCATCACCGGACAGGTCTTCACCAAGGGGCGTCCGGTGATTGTGGAGCAGATCAGCGAAAATCCCGTGTTCCAGAACCGTTTTTTTCAGCGCACTCCCGAAGAGATGCGCGAGCTGGCCTTCGTCTCCGTGCCCATCATGGGCATGGGGCTGGAGCCTGCGGACGGGCAGGAAGTGCTGGGCGTGCTCAGTCTGGATTTGCCGCGCACGGAACGCCGCATGCTGGAAAGCGTGTGCCGCTTTCTGGAAGTTGTGGCCGGGCTCATTGGCAATCAGGTCAGCTACATGCAGCGGGAAATGGCCCGCCAGAGCCAGCATCAGCCTGAAGCCGGAAGCCTTTCCGGGCAGCCTGCGGGGGTGGTGGCCGTTTCTAAAAGCATGCGGCAGGTGCTGGCCCAGGTCGCCCAGGCGGGGGCTTCGCGCTCTCCGGTACTGCTGAAAGGGGAGCCCGGTACGGGCAAGGAGCTGCTGGCTGAACTGGTGCACACGGGCAGCACGCGCTGCCACATGCCCCTGCTGCGGCTGAACTGTGCCGTGCTGGACCCGGAGATGGCGGAGGCGGAACTGTTTGGCGTGCAGAAGGATGCCATGCCGCAGGTTGCGCAGACGCGCAAGGGAATTCTGGAGCGCGCCAGCATGGGCAGCGTCTTCCTGAATGGCGTGGAGCTGCTGCCGCCCGCCATACAGGAAAAGCTGGTGCAGGCGGTATGCAGTCAGGAGATTGTGCGCGTCGGCGGTTCGCGGAACGTGCCCGTGGATGTGCGTCTGCTGTGTGCCACGCAGGAGAACAATCCTGTTGCGCATGGCCTGAGCCGCGAGCTGCATCAGCTGCTTTCCCAGCAGACCATCAGTGTGCCGCCCCTGCGTGAACGCCGCGAGGACATTGTGCCTCTGGCGGAATTCTTCATGCAGAAGGCTGCCGAGGAGCAGGACAAGGTCATCCGCCGCATCTCGCATCCGGCTGTGGAGCTGCTCATGCACTATGCCTGGACAGGCAATGCCCGCGAGCTGAAAGGTTGCATGGAGCGTGCCGTGAGCGTCTGCCAGGAAGACACCATCCGGGCCAGCCACCTTCCTCCCTCGCTTCAGCTGAAGGGAGACGGTGATGCGGATATGCTCTGCTTCACGGATGCCGTGGAGCGTTTTGAACAGGAACTGCTGGTGGACGCTCTGCAAAGGGCGCGGGGCAATATGCTGGAGGCTTCGCGTCTGCTGAGTACCAGCTATCGCATCATCAATTACAAGGTCAAGAAACTGGGCATTGATCCCAAGCGCTTTTCCGTGCGGTGAGTGTGTACTGCTGCGTCGCGCGGTGTGCGGAAAACGGCTGAAGCGCTGCTTTAGCCGTTTTTTTCTATCCAGCATACGGAGGGATGAGCATGCAGGGAGTGGTCATGGCGGGCGGCCTGTCAACGCGCATGGGGCAGGACAAGGCCGGACTGGCTGTTATGGCTGGAATGCCGGATATGCTGGAGCGCACGGCCTCCCTGCTGGCGCGCCATACGGATGGCGTACTGGTCTCCGCGCGGGCCGGCCGCAGAACGCGCTACCGGCTGATTCCCGATGCAGTGGAAGGGCTTGGCCCGCTGGGAGGCCTGCTGTCCGTCATGCGGGCCGTGCGGGAACCGCTGCTGGTGCTGTCCTGCGATTTGCCCTTCATGGATGATGCGACGCTGGAAACATTGCTGGCTGTCCGCGCTGCGCGGGAGCCGCGGCAGGTGATGACGGCCTTTCGGGAACAGGAGAGCGGGCGCGTGGAACCTCTGGTCGCGATCTATGAGCCTGCCTGCCTGCGCTGGCTGGAAGATGCGCTGCGGCGCGGCGAACGGCGGCTGGGCAGGATTGTCCCGCCGGAGCTGGCGTGCTTCATTCCGTATGCCGTGACAGAAAGTCTGCCCTTCTTCAATATGAACAGACCGGAAGATGTGGCCCTGGCCAGGCGGCTCATGGCCTCTGGCTGATTGCGAGGAAGCATGCCGGAAACGACATGCGGGGGCGGCAGCGCAGATGCCTTTTGCCGCTGCCTGAAGCGGCAGTGACGAAGGAACTCCGTTCCCCCGGATGCGAAGCCGGCGTCTGCCGGCTCCAGCCATCCGGGCGCGGGAAAGGCGCGCTGGACGCACCGTATGCTTACTTGTTGGTTTTCAAGAAGGTTTTTGCCCGTGCGGCTTCCGCAGAGCTGGGATATTTCTTGATGAGCTCCTGCATGCGGGCCTTGGCGGCGGCGCCCTGGCCCAGCTTGCTGAAGCAGATGCCCTGTTTCAGATAGGCCGCCGGGGCCTTGCTGCTTTTGGCATATTTGGTGATCACAACATCATAGGCCAGCGCGGCATCCGCAAACTTGTTTTGCTGGAAATGGCATTCCGCCACATAGTACTGGGCATCCGGCACATTGGGATTGCTCTTGTACGTCTTGATGAAATCGGAGAATGAGCGGCGCGCCTCGGTATACTTGCGGGCGGAGAAGTCCGCCTTGCCCGCTTCAAAGAGCGCCGTGGCCGTATCCTTCTTGGGAGCGGCCTGCTGCTTCGGCGCGGCGGCCTGCTGCTGCGCGGCCTTCTGCGGGGCTGCATCCTGCTGTGCGGGCGGGGTCAGCTGTCCGCCCGGCAGGGGCTGCTGCCCGGCGGGGGCCTCGCCTGCCGCCGCGCTGTCATCCAGATTCAGATTCAGGGCCATGCTGGTTTCCACCTGACGCAGGGCGGCCTCATGGCGGTTCAGCTTTTCCACAATGGCTTTGGCGCCGCCGGCGCGCTGGAGCTCGTCAAACTGTCCCTTCATCTGGTTCATTTCCTGCTGCATGGCCTGCACCTGCGCCCAGCTGTCGGCCTGTGCCGGCTGCATCTGCCGCAGCTGCGCATCCTGCTCCTGCACGCGGCGTTGCAGCGAATCATAGTCGCTCTGGCTCACGCAGCCGGTCATGCCGCCGGCGATACAACACAGCGTGGCCAAAAGAGAAGCGGTTTTCTTCATGGAAGGATTCCTTATGCTTGAGTGCGCACAACCGGGCCCAGCGCTTTTTTCCGGCCCGCTGCAATATAGACAAGACCGCCGAGGAGCGGAATGAACACGGGAATCAGAAGCCAGATGATTTTTTCCTGAAGGCTGGAAAACTCGTGCGCCCAGACGTGCCAGATACTCCACAGATTGGGCAGCGTGGGCAGAATGATCAGCGGTATGTACCACCATTCAACGTTCATGCATGCGGCTCCTTGGGATTGTTTTCCTGCGGATGCAGGAGCATGGCCAGCGCGGCCAGCCCCGCCCCCACGCAGATGCCGATGTCGGCCACGTTAAAGGCCGGCCAGTGCCACTGGCCCACATATATGTCCAGAAAATCCAGGACGGCGCGCCAGCGGACACGGTCAATGAGATTCCCCACCGCGCCGCCCAGCACCAGCCCCAGACCGCAGATCAGCAGCGGGTCCCGGCGGGTGGCGCGGGTGACGGCGAGAATGGCCGCCACCGCGCCCAGGGTGGCGGCCAGAAACAGCCAGAACTGCCATTCTATATCCGAGCGGTTCAGGAAGCCGAAGGCCGCGCCACGGTTATAGATATGCACGAGATCGAAGAAGCCGTCGATAACGGGCACGGAGCCATAGGGCGGGATGGTGTGGGCCACCTGCCATTTTGTCAGTTGATCTAGGGCGCACACCAGCGCCGCACAGCCTCCGAGCTGCCCGTATTTGTTCATGCCGGCTATCCTCTGGTCAGCACGTGCGTGCAGCGGGGGCAGAGCGTGGGATGGGCAGGGTCCGTTCCCAGTTCCGTGCTGTATATCCAGCAACGTTCGCACTTTTCGCCCTGCGCCTTTTCCACCAGTACGGCCAGCCCTTCCACGTCCGCGCTGGCGGTCGCCTCGGCCGGCGCTTCAGCCAGCGGCCTGCATACGAGCTGCGAGACGATGAAGTTGGCGCGCAAGTCCGTGTTCAGGCCGCGCAGGCGGGCAGAGAGCCTGTCATCCATGAACAGCGTCACGCGGGTATCCAGCGCATGACCCACCGCGCCGCTCTGGCGCAGAGGCTCGATGGCCTTGACGACGGCGGCGCGCACGGCAAACAGCGCTTCCCAGTCGGCCCGCACGGCTTCTTCCAGCATCCAGCCCTCGCCGGAAAGCGGAGGCAGCACAAAGACCGTGTCCAGGCCGTTGCGCAGCGCCTCCGGCACATGGCGGAAGGCTTCGTCGGCAGTGAAGGAAAGCACGGGGGCCATGTCGCGCAGCAGCAGTTCCAGAATGTGCCACAGGGCTGTCTGGGCGGAGCGGCGCTCAATGCTGTCCGCACCGGAAGCGTACAGGCGATCCTTCAGAATATCCAGATACATGGCCGAAAGATCGGTCACGCAGTAATTGTGCAGCGTATGGAAGACCTTGTGGAATTCACAGTCCAGATATGCCTGCTGCACACGCGCATGCACGCGCACGGCGGCATCCAGCGCATAGCGATCCAGCGGCAGCATGTCCGCTGCGGGCACGAGGCGTTCCGGCGTCAGATCGCTGATGCTGCCCAGCAGATAGCGGCAGGTATTGCGGATGCGGCGGTAGGCGTCCACGGCGCGGCTGATAATCTGATCGGAAATGCGGATGTCCTCGCGATATTCCACGCTGGAGGCCCACAGGCGCACGATTTCAGCGCCGTATTTGTCGATCAGCTCCT
>JAQXJC010000016.1 GCA_029008115.1 Desulfovibrionaceae bacterium
CATCCGCGCGCTCTCCCTGGCAGACACCTCCGACTTCGGCATTCTGCGTCTCATCGTCAGCAATCCGGAAAAGGCCAAGGAAATCCTCAGGGAAAAGGGCTTCACGCTGGGCCGCACCAGCGTGGTGGCCGTGCAGGTGGATGATCAGCCCGGCGGCCTCGACCGCATCCTGGAGCTGGTCTCCGAAAACGGCATCAACATCGAATACATGTATGCCTTCGTCCAGAAGGAAAGCCAGAACGCCACGCTGATTTTCCGCTTTGACAAGACCGACAGGGCCATTGACATGCTCACCGCCAATGGCATCACCATCATTCCCGGCACTGCGCTGTACAACATCTAGCGCGCACCGCCAGACGCACGCGAAGGGGAGGCTCCGGCCTCCCCTTTTTTGTCGGCATGCCGGCAGCACGGGGCATGCAAGGAACGCGCCGTTCCGTGGCGTTCCGGCCCGCACAGCTCCCGGACTTGCCGGAAAAAGCCGGCCGGCCACGCATGCACCGCCTTTTTTATTGATATTTATATCAAATAAAATCAATATATTATAAAATAATATAAAAATTTTTGCCCTGCGCCCCTTTTCAAGCGGCAAGCCTGTCTTATCTACTATGCCGGTGAATGTATGAGCCCTTGATACAGGCTCTCGAAACTCGCTTATCCTTATGGCCTTCGTCACGGGATGAGGACTTTACAATCCCCGCGAACTGCCATAAACAACATCGGCTATTTCCGATACAGGAAACATTTTTGGAGGAATCATGAAACTGCAGCCCCTTAACGACCGCGTGTTGGTTAAGCGCCTCGAATCTGAAGAAAAGACCGCTGGCGGTCTGTATATCCCCGATACTGCCAAGGAAAAGCCTTCCAAGGGTGAAGTGGTGGCCGTCGGCCCCGGCAAGATGAACGATGACGGCAAGCGCATTGAACTGGCCGTGAAGAAGGGCGACACCGTCCTCTTCAACAAGTATGCCGGCACCGAAGTCAAGCTGGACGGCGTCGAGCATCTGGTCATGCGCGAAGAAGACATCCTCGCCATCCTTGCCTAATCATAACACCGCACGCATCCTCAGGAGGATTATATAATGTCTGCCAAAGAAGTTCTCTTCGACGTCAAAGCTCGTGAAAAGCTGGCCCGCGGCGTGGACAAGCTCGCCAACGCCGTGAAGGTGACCCTCGGCCCCAAGGGCCGCAACGTGGCCATTGAAAAGTCCTTCGGCGCTCCTGTCATCACCAAGGACGGCGTGACCGTGGCCAAGGAAATCGAGCTGGAAGACAAGTTCGAAAACATGGGCGCCCAGCTGGTGAAGGAAGTCGCTTCCAAGACCTCCGACAACGCCGGCGACGGCACCACCACCGCCACCATCCTGGCCCAGGCCATCTACCGCGAAGGCGTGAAGCTGGTTGCCGCCGGCCGCAATCCCATCGCCGTGAAGCGCGGCATCGACAAGGGCGTGGACGCCCTCGTGGCCGAGCTGGCCAACCTGGCCAAGCCCACCCGCGACCAGAAGGAAATCGCCCAGATCGGCACCATTTCCGCCAACTCCGACGCCACCATCGGCACCATCATCGCCGAAGCCATGAGCAAGGTGGGCAAGGAAGGGGTCATCACCGTTGAGGAAGCCAAGGGCCTCGACACCACCATGGACGTGGTGGAAGGCATGCGCTTCGACCGCGGCTACCTGTCTCCCTACTTCGTGACCAACACCGAAAAGATGGTCTGCGAAATCGACAACCCCTACATCCTCTGCACCGAAAAGAAGATTTCTAGCATGAAGGACATGCTGCCCATCCTTGAGCAGGTCGCCAAGGTCAACCGTCCTCTGGTGATCATCGCTGAAGATGTGGAAGGCGAAGCGCTGGCCACTCTCGTGGTGAACAAGCTGCGCGGCGCCCTGCAGGTGGTGGCCGTGAAGGCCCCCGGCTTCGGTGACCGCCGCAAGGCCATGCTGCAGGACATCGCCATCCTCACCGGCGGCCAGGTGGCTTCCGATGAAATCGGCGTGAAGCTGGACAACATGAGCCTGTCCGACCTCGGCACCGCCAAGCGCGTGACCATCGACAAGGACAACACCACCATCGTGGACGGCGCCGGCAAGGGCGACGACATCAAGGCCCGCGTGAAGCAGATTCGCGCCCAGATTGAAGAAAGCTCCTCCGACTACGACCGCGAAAAGCTCCAGGAACGCCTGGCCAAGCTGGTGGGCGGCGTGGCCGTGGTGCGCGTGGGCGCTGCCACCGAAGTGGAAATGAAGGAAAAGAAGGACCGCGTGGAAGACGCGCTGAACGCCACCCGCGCTGCCGTGGAAGAAGGCATCGTCCCTGGCGGCGGCACCGCCCTCATCCGCGTCTCCAAGGTGCTGGCCGACATCAAGCCCGCTGACGACGACGAACTGGCCGGCGTGAACATCATCCGCCGCGCCATCGAAGAACCCCTGCGCCAGATTGCCCACAATGCCGGCTACGAAGGCTCCATCATCGTGGAAAAGGTGCGCCAGGGCAAGGACGGCTTCGGCTTCAACGCCGCCACCGGCGAATACGAAGACCTGATCAAGGCCGGCGTCATCGACCCCAAGAAGGTGACCCGTACCGCCCTGCAGAACGCTGCTTCCGTGGCCTCCCTGCTGCTGACCACCGAATGCGCCATCTCCGAAAAGCCGGAACCCAAGACTCCGGCGGCCCCCGCCATGCCCGACATGGGCGGCATGGGTGGCATGGGCGGCATGTACTAGGCCGCGCATGACTGACTGATTCCCCTGGGGGGGGCCGGTGCCTGCCGGCTCCCCCTTTCTGTTGCCTGCCCTCCCTCATTCCATACCACCACTCCCTCCTCTGAAGAGCACCTGCACGGCACCCCGCCCGCATGTCGCGCATAATTGACACTATCCCTGCGGCGTAGTACAGACGAGGACGTTCTGTACATGCAGAACACCGACTGCCGTTTATTACGCCACAGAGGAGGCAAGCATGAGTCTTAACAGACGAGACTTTGTCAAACTCTGCACCGGCACCGTAGCGGGGTTCGGGGTAGCCCAGATGTTCCATCCGGCTATCCGTGAAGTCCTCGCTGACACACTCACCGGAAAACGCCCACCGGTGATCTGGTTGCAGGGACAGGGTTGCACTGGCTGCTCGGTCACATTGCTGAACAATGTGAACCCTTCGATTGCCGATGTGCTGCTGAAAATCATCAGTCTTGATTTCCACCCCACGGTCATGGGTTCGGAAGGCGGGCAGGCCATTGCCCACATCCGCTCCATCGCCAGCCAGTGGAAAGGACAGTTCTTTGTCGTTGTGGAAGGGGCCATTCCCCTTGCCAGGGACGGCAAGTACTGCGTTATCGGCGAGGCCGGCCATGAAGAAATCACCATGGTGGACATGGTGAAGGAGCTGGCCCCCAACGCGGCCGCCATGCTGGCCGTGGGTACCTGCGCCGCCTATGGTGGCATCCCCGCCGCCAAAGGCTCGGAAACCGAGGCCACAGGCGTGGCTTCCTTCCTGAAGCAGGCCGGTATCGCCACTCCCGTTGTGAACATCCCCGGCTGCCCGCCGCAGCCCGACTGGATCGTGGGCACCATCGCCCTCGCCCTCGGCCTCATCAAGGAAAAGGGCCTCAAGGACGGACTGGCCGAAGTGGTCAGCATGCTGGATTCCCAGGGCCGTCCCCTGCCCTTCTTCGGCCGCAATGTCCATGACAACTGCCCCTACCTCAAGGATTTCGACGCCGGGAAGATGAGCCCCTCCTTCAATGAGAAGGAAGGCTGCCGCTACGATCTCGGCTGCAAGGGCCCCATGGCGCATTGCGATTCCTTTGAGCGAAAATGGAATGGCGGTGTGAACTGGTGCGTGGCCAACGCCACCTGCATCGGCTGCACCGAGCCGGACTTCCCTGACGGAACGTCCCCCTTCTATTCCAACAAGTAGTAGGTACGCCGGCGGCCGCATGGCCCCGGTTCCTGGCAGGTGGTTCCGCGCCCGTTATGCGCGGCCTGCGCCAGGGAGTGCCACACAGTAGCTCAAGGAGAACGCCCATGGCAAAAACAACTATTGCCATCGATCCCGTCACGCGCATTGAAGGCCACCTGAAGGCCGAAGTGGTCGTGGAAAACGGGAAGGTAGTGGATGCCCGCCTGTCCGGCGGCATGTACCGCGGTTTTGAAACCATTCTGCGCGGACGCGACCCGCGCGACTCCACCCAGATCGTGCAGCGCATCTGCGGCGTGTGCCCCACCTCCCACGCCAATGCCTCCGCCAGCGCGCAGGACAACGCCTTCGGCATCAGGCTGACGGACAATGCCCGCCTGACCCGCAACCTCATTCTCGGCGCGAACTTCCTGCAGTCGCACATTCTGCACTTCTACCACCTCACCGCGCTGGACTTTGTGGAAGGCCCGGCCACCGCGCCCTTCGTGCCGCGCTATGCCAAGTCCGACCTGCGCCTGCCGGCGGAGGCCAACAAGGCCGGCGTGGATCAGTACATCGAGGCGCTGGAAGTGCGCCGCATCGCGCATGAGATGGTGGCCCTCTTCGGCGGCCGCATGCCGCATGTGCACGGCATCGTCCCCGGCGGCACCACGGAAGTGCCCACGCAGGAAGCCCTGAAGGAATACGCGGCCCGCTTCAAGAAGGTGCGCGCCTTTATTGAGGAGAAATACCTGCCGCTGGTCTACACGGTGGGCACGGTGTATACCGACCTCTTCAAGCAGGGGCAGGGCTTCAAGAACTGCGTCTGCTTCGGCGCCTTCCCGCTGGATGGCACGGGCAAGAACAACCTGCTCAAGGCCGGCGTCTTTGTGGACGGTCAGGACAAGGACTTCGATCCCCTGAAGATTACCGAAGATGTCAAATATTCCTGGTTCGCGGCGGACACCACCGGCCTGCCCTTCAGCAAGGGCAAGACCATTCCCGACGTGGACAAGGAAGGCGCCTACAGCTTCGTGAAGGCCCCCCGCTACGAAGGCAAGTCCATGGAGGTCGGCCCCGCCGCCCGCATGTGGATCACCAATCCCGACCTGTCCCCCATTGGGCAGAAGATGCTCAAGGACAAGTACGGTCTGGACGCCAGAAAATTCCGCGATCTCGGTGCGGACAACGTGTTCTCCATCATGGGGCGGCACGTGGCCCGCGCGGAAGAAGCCTGGCTGCTGGCGCAGGCCGTGGAAGGCTGGCTGAAGGAAATCAAGCCCGGTGAAGCCACGTGGACCAAGTTCGATATTCCCGCCAAGGCTGAAGGTTTCGGCTGCACGGAAGCACCGCGCGGCTCCCTCATCCACTATCTGGATGTGGAAGACAAGAAGATCGCCAACTACCAGATCGTCTCCGCCACGCTGTGGAACTGCTGTCCCCGCGATGACAAGGAACAGCGCGGCCCGCTGGAAGAGGCGCTTATCGGCGTGGATGTGCCGGACATCGCCAACCCTGTGAACGTAGGGCGCCTCATACGCGCCTTTGACCCGTGACTGGGCTGTGCCGTGCACGTGCTGCACGCTCAGACCGGCGAAGAGTCCGTCGTTGAACTGAACTAGTCTGGTTCAGCAGACTCGCGAGGGGGGGGCGCGTGCGCTCCCCTCTTCTTTCCCCTTCCCCGGCAATTCCCGTCCTGTCACATCTCCAGAGGACTCCTGTCATGCCTCACGTCGTTACCGCCTCTGCTTTTCTTGATCTGCGCGCCGCACGCCCCGAACTGCCCCTCTTTGATGTCCGTTCCCCGCAGGAGTATGCGCGCGGGCACATGCCCGGAGCGCTGAACCTGCCGCTGTTCTCCGATGACGAGCGCGCTGCGGTGGGAACAGTCTACGCCCGCGAGGGTGCGGAAGCCGCCGTCCTGACGGGCCTGCGCATCGCCGGACCGCAACTGGCGGACAAGGCCGCACGGGCGCTGGAGCTGGCGGGCAGCGGCAGGGAGGCATGTATGCACTGCTGGCGCGGCGGCCAGCGCAGCGCCGCCATGGCCTGGCTGCTGGAGCAGGCGGGCTTCACCATTCACCTGCTGCGCGGTGGCTACAAGGCATACCGGGCGCAGGTACGCGCCGACTTTCTCCGTCCCGCGCGCCTGCATGTCCTCACCGGCATGACGGGCAGCGGCAAGACGGAAATCCTGCTCGCCCTGCAGCAGCTGGGCGCGCAGGTCATTGATCTTGAAGGGCTTGCCAGCCACCGGGGCTCAGTATTCGGCAATGTGGGCATGCCGCCGCAGCCTTCCAGTGAACAGTTTGAAAACAATCTGCATGCGCAGTGGCGGGCGCTGGACTTCCGGCGTCCGGTCTGGCTGGAGGATGAAAGCCGCCGCATCGGCAATGTGACCATCTGCGATGAATTTTTCGGCGTCATGGAAGGGGGCCGCCGCTTTGCCGTGGAAGCCCCCAGGGCCGACCGTGTCCGGCGGCTGGCGGCACTATACTCCGCCGGCGGCCATGACGAGGCCCTGTGCCATGCCATTGATGTCATCCGCAAGCGACTGGGTGGCGAGCTGCATGCCCGCTGCCTGCGCGCGGTGCGGGAGCACAACTACGCCGGCGCGGCGGATATGCTGCTGGAATATTATGACAAGACATACCGCCGCAGTGATGGAGACAGCCGGCTTGCGGCACGGCTTGTCTGCACTGTGGACGATCCGCAGGAGACGGCGCGACGGCTGCTGCCCTACGACGGCATGCCCGTCTAGCCCGTTGCGGGCGCCGCGCCTCGGAGGCGCAGGGCGCTCAATCCTCCGCCCGCAGCGTATGAGTGCGGCCTGCCGCCTCGATGGCGGCACGGGCCTCGGCCACGTCCACCCGCTTCTTGTTGTCATAGATGCGATAGCTGCCGCGGTAGCACTGGGGTGTGAAGGAGGGCATCAGCACGTCTCCCCCGGCCTCCAGCCCGGCCCGCTGCCCGCGCGAAGCGTCCAGGGTGGCCAGCGCCGTCGTTGCGGGCAGATGGGCATGCGGCAACGCCAGACGCAGCACGGCCATGACGCGCAGGGTCATGTCCACGGAACCATGCGGCTCTCCGCCCAGCGGCGTCTCCGCCTGCGGCACGAAGGGCCCGGCGCCGCACATGCCCACGCCCAGCTCCCGCGCCAGCAGGATGTCGCTCACGATGTCCTCTTCCGTCTGCCCGGGCACGCCCACGATAAAGCCGGAACCCACCAGATAGCCCAGCTCCTGCAAATCACGGATGGCGCGCAGGCGCTGCTCCAGCGTGCGCCCGGGGTGCAGGCGCGCATAGAGGACGGGATTGGCGGTCTCATGCTTGATGAGGAAGCGATCCGCGCCGGCGGCGCGCCACAAGGCGTAGTCCTCCCGCAGGCGCTCGCCCACGGAGAGCGTTACAGCCAGCGCGGGATGACGTTCCTTAATTGCCGCCACGCAGGCGGCGAGGTCCGCGGCGGGCATGTCCGGATTTTCTCCGGACTGAAGCACCACCGTATCCACGCCCGTACGCGCGGCCTCGTCCACCGCGGCCAGAATTTCTTTCCGCGGCATGAGGTAGCGCCGCAGCGTGGCATTGGCGCGCCGCAGGCCGCAGTAGCGGCAGTTGCAGATGCAGATGTTGGAAAACTCGATGATGCCGCGCACGCGCACCTGATCGCCCATGACTTCCCGGCGCACGGCATCCGCACGGCGCCTCAGCTCCTCAAAAGGCAGGCGCAGCAGCGCATGAATTTCTTCGCGGGTCATGGCGCATCCTTGCCGGGCACGGCAGTATGGTACGGCATGGCGGTCGGGAGGACGGGCATCCGCCCGCCCCCCTTTGTGCCTGTTCTAGTCAGCCAGAGTCAGCTTGTCCCACAGTTCCTGCACGGAACGGAAGGTGCTGGACTTGCGGTTGGTGTAGTGCGTATGCAGCAGGTCATGCGCCTTGGGAGAATTGGGCTTCTCCAGGAAGTCGGCGTAGAGCTTCTGCACCTGCGGGTTGTTGTGCGACTGCCTGCGCGGCAGCTTCTTGTCGATGCTGTACAGGGCCTGCTGGCGTACATGAGCCTGGGGCAGGTAGTCGTTCTTGATGCGGCAGGTGCCGCCACCGTCCACGCAGCCGCCGGGGCAGGCCATGACCTCGATGAAGTGATAGGGGCTCTTGCCGGCCAGCACCTGTTCCACCAGCACGCGGGCGTTCTTCAGCCCGTGGCAGATGGCCACGCGCACTTCGCCGTTGCCCTCGCCCAGATTCACGGTGGCTTCGCGGATGCCTTCCATGCCGCGCAGGGGCGCGATCTCGATGGTTTCCAGCTCATGCCCGTTCAGCACGGCGTACACCGTGCGGATGGCCGCCTCCATCACGCCGCCGGTGGAGCCGAAGATGGCCGCCGCACCGGTGTAGTCGCTCATGAAGGGATTATCGAAGGCCGAGGGCTCCAGGCTGGCAAGATCAATGCCCTGGCGGCGCAGCAGGCGCGCAAATTCGCGCACCGTCAGCACCACGTCCACGTCAGGCACGCCATTGGAGGACAGCGCCTTGCGCGCGGCCTCGTCCTTCTTCGCCACGCAGGGCATGATGGAGATCACGCGGATGGCGTTGGGGGCCAGCCCCATCTTCTGCGGCAGATAGGTCTTGGCCAGCGGCCCGAACACCTGCTGGGGAGAGCGGGTGGAGGACAGATAGGGCAGAATTTCCGGGAAATGCTTCTCGGCATAGTTGATCCAGCCGGGACAGCAGGACGTGAACATGGGCAGAGGAGCCTTTTCCTGAATCTTGTGCAGCAGCTCCGTGCCTTCCTCCATGATCACCACGTCGGCGCCGAAGTTGGTATCCAGCACCACGTCCGCGCCCAGGCGGCGCAGCGCCGCGACGATCTGGCCGGTCACGTCCACATCCGTGCTGCGCGGGATGCCGAACTCGTCGCTCAGCGTCACGCGCACGGCGGGCGCAAACTGGAACACCGTGGTGATGGCGGGATTGTCAAGATAGTCCAGCACCTTGTCCGTATCATCCTTTTCCGCCAGCGCGCCGGTGGGGCATACCAGCGTGCACTGCCCGCACTGCACGCAGCTGGAGGATGCCCAGTCAGGCGAAATGCCCACGCCCACGCCGGCTTCCAGACCCACGCCGTCCATGGTCAGCGCGCCTATGCCCTGCACCTGGCGGCAGACTTCCACGCAGCGCATGCAGCGCACGCACTTGTTCACGTCGCGCACCAGAGCCGTGGCGGACCTGTCCACCGGACGCTCCGCCTGCATGCCGGAGAAGCGATTGTGCTCAAGGCCGACATACTGCGCCAGCGCCTGCAATTCGCAGTCGCCGTGACGGGCGCAGGCGGAACAGTTCTGCTCATGGTCGGCAAAAATCATCTCCACCTGAAGGCGCTGCATGGCGCGCACCTTCTGCGTGCGCGTGTTCACCTGCATGCCCTCCTGCATGGGCGTATTGCAGGAGGTCACGATGCGGGGCTCGCCGCCGGGAAGGGTGGTTTCCACCAGACACACGCGGCAGGAGCCGGGGGTGTGCTTCAGGGGCTCGAACGCGCAGAGCGTCGGGATGAACACCCCCGCCCGCTTGGCGGCCTTCAGGATGGTGTCCCCCTGTTCAAAGCTGACTTCAGTGCCGTTGATATATGCTTTCATCGTTATTTGCCTCGCATCAGGACTTAATCATTGCCGGGGATGGGCAGCTGGGTGACCACGGAGAACACGCGGTAGCAGCGCATGCAGCGGCTGGCTTCGCGCGCGGCGTCTTCGGAACTCATGGTCAGGTCCACTTCCTTGAAGTTGTGATCGCGCTCCTGCGGCGACAGCGCGCGCAGGGGGGTACGGGGGCGATCCATCTGCGCCACTTCGGGCGCGCCGTCGTCAAGGAAGCGGCCCAGCTTGATCAGCTGGCTCATGCGGGTGCGCGGCACAAAACCGATGCTGCCGCGCGTCAGATAGTCGTGGATGGACTGGGCGGCGGTGCGTCCCTGCGCCATGCCGCCAATGAGGGTGGTGGGGCCGGTGGCGCAGTCCCCGCCGGCGAACACGCCGGGACGGGAGGTGGCGAGAGCCTCGTTCACGGCGATATTGCCACGGCGATCGTACTGGATGCCGTCCTCGTCAGTGAGCACGCCGTGGTCAATGCGCTGGCCGATGGCGGCAATGATATGGGAGCACGGCAGCTCCCACGAGGAATCCGGCACGGGATTCACGCTGCGGCGGCCGCTGGCGTCGGGTTCGCCCTGCTCCATGCGGGAGCAGCGCAGGCCCGTGACCTTGCCGTTTTCAGACAGGATGGCCTCCTGCAGCGCCAGGAAGTGGAACTGAATGCCCTCCTCCTTGGCGGCAAGGATTTCCTCGTGATCGGCAGGGGCGTCCTCTTCGGTGCGGCGATACACGATGTGCACCGTGCCGTCGGTCAGGCGGACGGCGGAGCGGGCGCAGTCCATGGCCACGTTGCCGCCGCCCACGATCACCACGTCGCCGGAGAGCTTGGGCATGCTGCCGCTGTTCACGCCGTCATGCACCTGCAGCAGGAAGTCGATGCCGTTCTGGTAGCCTTCCAGCGTGGTATCTTCGTCGGGCAGGCGCAGGAACATGCCCTGGCTGCATCCCATGCCGATGAAGACGGCGTTGTAGCCCTGCGAGAACAGGCTGCTGATGGTGAAGTCGCGGCCCAGCGCCTGATTGTACAGATAGCGGCCGCCCAGACGGGTGATCACCTCGGTTTCGGACTGCAACAGGCCCTTGGGCAGGCGATAGGTGGGGATGCCGCAGCGGGCCATCCCGCCGGCATACTGAGATTTTTCAAAAATATCGACATGATAGCCGCGCAGCAGCAGATGATAGGCGCAGGTAATGCCCGCAGGGCCGGCACCGACCACGGCCACGCGCAGGCTGTTGGCCTCCGCGGGCACATGCAGGTCGGCAAACAGCGACTCCATGGAGTCCGTCGAGTTGTCGGCCGCAAAGCGCTTCAGGTTCTTGATGTCCACGGCCGTGTCAAAGGTCTTGCGGCGGCAGGCGGATTCGCACAGGCGCACGCACACGCGGCCGCAGCTGCCCACCAGCGGGTAGTGCTTCAGCACGGCGCCCATGGCCAGCTCGGGATGGCCGTCGCGGATGTAGTCGATGTAGCGCGGCACGTTCACATGAGCGGGGCAGGCTTCGATGCAGCGGCTGGTCACCGTGGAATAGGCATCATGCGCCAGCGCGCTGGAATCGGGAGCATTAATCAGCAGATCGGCGAAATGATCCAGGGCGGCGAGCAGGGCGCGGGGGCCGGTCTGGCCGATGCCGCAGGCCGCGGTATCGCACATCTGCTCCGCCACGGCGCGCACCTGGCGCCAGTCCACGTCATGCCCGCGGCCCAGACGGGCCTTGTCCAGCGCATCAAGCAGGATGCGGGAGCCGGCACGGCAGGGCGTACACTTGCCGCAGGATTCCTGCGCAATCCGCTGATGGTGCTTCCACAGCACATAGGCCAGATTGGCGTGGGGGGACAGAATGAAAAAGCCTTTGTCCCCAATAAAGGACAATGTGGGGTTGCCGCTGTTGAACTGGGCAAACTGCTCCAGAGGCAGGCCTTCCGGCAGCGTCACGCCGTTCCGGCTGCGGTTGTCATACACGACGGAATCCCAGACCCCGTAATACAATTGATTCATGCGTTTTTCCTCCCCGGGACATGTCCCGGCGGCAAAAGAGCGGTGGCGGCGGCCCTGCCTGAACAGCCGCCTTCCAAACAAGCCATAGGCTTTCCTTCTTACATGAAAAAAAAGTGCTTTCAAGAGCCCTTCGCCAAACATGCGTTTTTTTTTAAATAAAGAAAAAAAGCACAAAGCTTGCATGGATAGAGACGCCCTGCGCCGCCGGCAGCGGCGAACATGCGACGAAATCGATCCTCCGGCTGCCGGGCATCCTCCTCGCCGTCTGGAAAAATTTTCGACAGGGGCTTCCCTGCTCAAAATATATGATTATCTATATGTAAAGATAAATTACTTCCCGCAACCTCAGCCGTCACTCTGCCGCAGGCCATTCCGCCCGCGCAGCCCGGACAAAGGAGTCAGCTATGGAACTGGAACTCGGGTTCAAGGTCTTTCTCACTGTCTGCCTGTGTCTTGCCTTCGCACTGGGCCTTGGCTACAGCTGCCGCAGCAGATAGCGCCGGCCCAGACAGGAACGGCAGTCTCCCGCGGGAGGCTGCCGTTCTGAACGCATGTCCGCTTCACGGCTTCAGCGCAGCCTGTCCCCGCGCGCGTGGGCAACCAGGGCGCTGACCAGGAACCAGGCGCAGGAAATAAGGATGATCGTGGCCCCCGTGGCCGTCTGCATCCATTCCTGCGCGGAGAGCAGCAGGCCGGACAGGGCCGATGTCACGCTGATGCACAGGGCCCACCAGAACATGGCGCAGGTCGAGCGCGCGAAGTTGCGCGCCGCCGCCGCCGGCACGATGAGCATGGCCGTCACCAGCAGCACCCCCACCGCCCAGACGGAAAACATCACCACCACGGCCAGCAATCCCGCAAAGCAGTATTGCAGCACCCGCACCGGCACGCCGTGCACCCGCGCCAGCATGGGATGCACCCCCATGTAGATCAGTCGATTACAGGCATACCACTGAAAGACTGACAGCACCAGGAACAGCACCAGCAGGCCGGCCAGCTCCCCGTCCGTGATCATCAGGATGTCCCCGTACAGGAACTGCTGCAGATTCCGCGCGATGGAGGCCGAGCGGCTGACCACCGCCAGCCCGAAGGCCATGACCGCCGCGAACATGACGCCGATCACGGTATCTGAAGAAAGGGAGGAATGACGCAGAAGGGCCATGATGCCCAGCCCCACCAGCACGCCCAGCGCAGGCATGGCCAGATGCGGATCGATGCTGAAGATCAGCCCCAGCGCCACGCCGGCAAAGGCGGAATGGCTGATGGCATCGGAATAGAAGGCCATGCGCAGGTTCACCACCTGCACGCCCATGACCGCCGTCATGGGAGCCAGCAGAAGCAGGCCCAGCAGCGCCCGCTGCATGAAGGAGGCCTGCATGCATTCGAACGGCAGGCAGGAGGCCAGCCCGTAGAGGGAGCTCATGTCCATCAGCGTTCTCCTTCCTCGCGCACGGGGATTTCCATGTGGATGCCGAACAGGGACTGCATGCGGCTTCCGGTCAGCACCTCGGCGGGGGCGCCCTCCGCCACCACGCTGCGGTTCAGCGCGATGACGTGGGTGGCGTGGCGCGCCACCATGCCCAGGGAGTGGCTGACCATAAGCTGCGTAAAGCCCTGCGACAGCCGCAGCTCCTCCAGCAGGCAGCAGAACATGCGCTCGCCGTGCACGTCCACGCCGGCGGAAGGCTCGTCCAGCACCAGCAGTTCCGGACGGCGCACCAGGGCCAGCGACAGCAGTACCCGCTGCATCTCCCCGCCAGAGAGATCGCCAATGCGGCGCGAGGCCAGATGTCCGGCCCGCACCAGCTCAAGAAATTCCCGCGCACGGGCGCGCACATCCGCCCGCATGCCGCACCACAGGGGCCGCCGCTGCATGCCCATGCACATGAACTCCAGCACGGACATGGGCATGCCCCGGTCAATATTCAGCCGCTGCGGCACCAGACCGATGCGCAGGGGCTTTCCGGCAGCGTTGCGGCCGATGCGTATGAGGCCCTTGTGCGGCATCTCCCCCAGCAGGGCCATGATCAGCGAGGTCTTTCCCGCGCCGTTGGGCCCGATGACGGCCGTGCAGCCGCACCACGGCACATGGGCGTTTACATCATCCAGAATAACGGTGCGGCCCCGCGACAGCCCCACATGCTCAAAGGATACCGCGGCATCACCCCGGCCCCTGACGCAGGCATTAATGGGTTCCAAGCGTCTCCTCCAGAATATGCAGATTTTCCCGCATGCGGGACAGCGTATAGTCCAGCGGCGCATCCTCCGGGCCGGAGGCCGCCGGGTCCAGCGCGGCCAGCGGCACGCCGCTTTCGCGCGACAGCGTCTCGCCGGCCTTGCGCGGGTACTGCGGCTCGATGAATATGGCCCCGGCCCGCGCCTCCTTCAGACGCCGGCTCAGGCGGATAAGCTCCGCGGCGGAAGGCTCGTGCCCCGCATGCGCCTGCACCACGGCCACGATATGCAGCCCCATGTCCCGGGCAAGATAGTCGAACACGCCATGCTGCGTGACAATATTCCGGCACGCCAGGCGTCCGCCCAGCGCCTCCGCCTCCGCGGCCACGGCCTCCAGTGCCTGCGCGTACCTGTCCGCATTGGCTGCGAACAGGGCCGCCCCGCCCGCATCCAGCCTGCCCAGCTCGGCCCCCAGATAGCGGGCCATGCGCGCAAGATTGCGCGGGCTGGTGAACAGGTGCGGATTCCTGCCGGAGCCGTGCTCCTCCTCATCCGCAAGCGGCAGCACGTCCGGCACGGCGGCGGAGGTATCAATGACAACCGGCACGTGCCCCGACGCCACAGCCCCATTCAGAAAATCCTCCATGCCCAGTCCGTTCAGCACCAGCACGTCAGCCGACTCCAGCTTCCGCATGTCCGCGGGGGACATCATATAGTCGTGGGGACAGCCTGTCTGCGCGGGGATGAGCAGGGCGGTCCTCATCCCTTCCCTTCCCTGCGTCACCTGCTGCAGCAGCTGATACATGGGAAAGGTGGACGCCACAACATGCAGCCCCTCCGCCCGTGCGGAAGACACGGCACCCCACAGCAGCACGGCAGCCAGCAGGGCCGCCAGCATGCGAACACACTTCATGACAAGCATCTTCTCTCTCCTCCATCCGGAACAGCGTCAGCTATCAGTATAGCACAGCATGTCAATACCCCTCCCCCCTATGCCGGCATGCCCTCGCATGCGTTCTTCCATCATCCGGCGCCATGCCGCAGCCACGCCCCTTCCGCCGGGCATTCTCTCCGTATTACATTTTTGTTGACAGCGTTTCCAGCCGGGGCCGGATGTGCCGATACGGAAGATTTTCAGGGGAAAAAATCCTGCAAAACGCAGAAAAAGCTTGCCCATCACCAGTAAAAAGAATACCTTCGCCGCCAGACACAACATTTCCATCGCTTGCCGATGACAATATTGTCCGCCGGCTCCGCAAATGGATGCGGCGCGGCGGAGAAACAAATTTGTCATAACCGACGGCGGCTAGAGCAACCATCCAAGGAGCACTGTCATGGCCAACAGCTACGTGCAGAAAGTTGTGCGCAAGGTCAAGAAAAGCAACCCCCACCAGCCGGAATTCCTCCAGGCTGTGGAAGAAGTCCTCTACTCTCTGGAACCCCTCTTCGCCAAGGAGAGCAAGTATCAGGACAACGCCATTCTCGAACGCATTGTTGAACCCGAGCGCCAGCTCCAGTTCCGCGTGGCATGGACGGACGACAAGGGCCGCATCCAGGTCAACACCGGCTACCGCATCCAGTTCAACTCCGCCATCGGCCCCTTCAAGGGCGGCATCCGCTTCCATCCTAGCGTGAACAGCAGCATCCTGAAGTTCCTCGGCTTCGAGCAGATCTTCAAGAACAGCCTTACGGGCCTCGCCATCGGCGGCGCCAAGGGCGGCAGCGACTTTGATCCCAAGGGCAAGTCCGATGCCGAAGTGATGCGCTTCTGCCAGGCCTTCATGACCGAGCTGACCCGCCACATCGGCGCCACCATCGACGTGCCCGCCGGCGACATCGGCGTGGGCGCGCGCGAAATCGGCTACATGTTCGGCCAGTTCAAGCGCCTGACCACCAGCTTCGAAGGCGTGCTCACCGGCAAGGCCATTCCCTGGGGCGGCTCTCTGGCCCGCACCGAAGCCACCGGCTTCGGCAACGTGTACTTTGCGGAAAACATGCTGGGCGTGCGCAAGGAAACCATCGAAGGCAAGACCTGCGCCATCTCCGGTTCCGGCAACGTGGCCATCTACACCGTCAAGAAGCTCCAGCAGCTTGGCGCCAAGCCCGTTACCGTGAGCGACTCCCGCGGCTGCATCTACCAGCCCTCCGGCATCAATCTGGAAGTCCTCCAGCAGGTGAAGGAAGTGGAGCGCGCCTCCCTGACCCGCTACGCGGAACTGTGCAAGGACGCCCAGTACATCTCCGTGAAGGACTACCCCAAGAACCAGCATCCCGTGTGGAACGTGGGCGCGCAGCTCGCCTTCCCCAGCGCGACCCAGAACGAAGTCACCGAGGACGACGCCAAGAATCTGCTCGCCAAGGGCTGCATCCTGGTCAGCGAAGGCGCGAACATGCCGTCCGTGCCCGCCGCCACGGAAGCCTTCCTGAAGGCCGGCATCGCCTACGGCCCGGCCAAGTGCGCCAATGCCGGCGGCGTGGCCACCAGCCAGCTGGAAATGGCCCAGAACGCCAGCATGCAGAAGTGGACCTTTGATGAAGTGGACGGCAAGCTGAAGAATATCATGGCCGGCATCTTCAAGGCGGCCCACGATACCGCCGAAGAATTCGGCCAGCCCGGCAACTACGTCATGGGCGGCAACATCGCCGGCTTCCGCAAGGTGGCCGACAGCATGATCGCCCAGGGCGTCATGTAGGCTCCGGACGCATTCCGGTTCTGCGAACAGGGGCGGAGGCTGCGGCTTCCGCCCTTTTTCATACGTGCCGGCGGGAAGGCATCTCCCGCTTCCGGCACTGCCGCGCGTCCGCCTTGTCAGGCCGGACATTCCCCGGTACACTGGGAATCAGCCGGACTTCACCGCCTGCGGCGGAGACCTGGCCCGCTCCGGGCCGGCGCAGGCGCAACACAGCGGGGCAACCACCCACGCAAGGAGCTGCAACCATGATCACCCACTTCTCTGACCTGCCCAGAACCAACGCCCCTCTCGCCAACGGCAAGGGCACCGTGGACGCCACGGAGCTGCTTTCCATCCCGGACTTTCTCGGAAAAGGCCGTCTCTTCAAGCGCTGCATCCTGAAGCCCGGCTGCTCCGTAGGCGGACATACGCACAAGGGCGACTTTGAAGTCTACTACATTCTCAGGGGCGAAGGCACCTACGACGACAACGGCACCCTGATGCCCATCACCACCGGCGATGTGGCGCTCTGCCGCGACGGCGAGCACCACATGCTGGAAAATACGGGCACTGAGGACCTTGAGTTCATCGCCCTCATCCTCTTCTCCAACTAGCCGCCGGGGCGCACCCGGCACCATCATGCGAAAATCCCCCGTCGTCCGGCAGGGCCGAAGGGCGGGGGATGACAGACAGCGGAACAGCGGCGTCCGGCAGCGCAGCCTAGCGGCAGCGAATGCCCGTCAGCAGGTGCTCCATCTTTTCCTTCTTGGTACGCAGATAGGCTTCGTTTTCAGGGCAGGCTTCAATCTCAATGGGCACGCGCTCCACGATCTCGATGCCATAGCCGGACAGGCCCACCAGCTTCTTGGGATTGTTGGTGAGCAGGCGAATCTTATGCACGCCCAGGTCCACCAGAATCTGCGCGCCGGTGCCGTAGTCGCGCATATCTTCGGGGAAGCCGAGACGCAGGTTGGCTTCCACGGTATCCAGCCCCTCATCCTGCAGCGCGTAGGCGCGAATCTTGTTGGCAAGGCCGATGCCGCGTCCTTCCTGCCGCATGTACACCAGCACGCCGCAGCCCTCCTTCTCAATCTGGCGCAGCGCGGCGCCCAGCTGGCCACGGCAGTCGCAGCGCAGGGAGCCCAGCGCATCGCCCGTCAGGCACTGGCTGTGCACGCGCACCAGCACGGGGCCGTCGGCCTTCCTGATGTCGCCCTTGACCAGCGCCAGATGGGTGTGCGGGTCGTTCTCGCTTTCATAGGCGTAGACGGTAAAGTCCCCGAACATGGTGGGCAGATGGGCATGCCCGTCACAGCGCACGGACACCTGGCCGCGCTCCATGCGGTAGCGGATGATGTCCTTCACGGCGGCGATCTTCAGGCCGTGCTCGGCGGCAAAGACTTCCAGATCGGGCATGCGGGCCATGGTTCCGTCATCCTTCATGATCTCGCAGATGACGGCGGCCGGCTTCAGGCCCGCCAGCCTGGCCAGGTCCACGCTGCCTTCCGTCTGGCCGGTGCGCACCAGCGTCCCGCCATCCTTGGCGCGCAGGGGGAAGATGTGGCCGGGCGTCACAATATCTTCGGCGCGCACCCCGTCCGCCACGGCGGTACGGATGGTGGTGGCGCGGTCAGCCGCGGAAATGCCCGTGGAAATGCCCTCGCGGGCTTCAATGGAGACGGTGAAGTTCGTGCCGAAGCGCGAGCCGTTGCGCTGCGTCATCATGGGCAGCTTCAGGCGATCCACCATCTCGCCGGCCATGGGCAGGCAGATCAGGCCGCGCCCGAAGCGCGCCATGAAGTTAATGGCTTCCGGCGTGACAAATTCCGCCGCCATGGTCAGATCGCCCTCGTTCTCGCGATCCTCGTCATCCACCAGGATGATCATCTTCCCGTTGCGGATCTCCTCAATCGCTTCTTCCACAGTGCACAATGCCATAACATACGTCCTTGACAAAAAAATCCTGAAAAAACGCCGGAACCGCGCCCGGCACAGCCATGCCGTCCCCGCGGGGCGGAGACAAAAAAAGATGCGCTCCGCACTGGGCGGAACACATCAGGGCGAACGACGGGACAGGCACCCTGCCCGCTGTCAGCGGCATGCGCCGCATGGCTGTCATCCTCTTCCATCCGGACTGTGACCGTCGGCCCCGGGATCGCACCGGGTCTGCCCCGCTGGGGGGCTCGTGGGCTCGCGCCACGCGCCTGCGTGCGCATCACCACCGGTGGGGACTTGCACCCCGCCCTGAGAACGCCTGTAAAATAGGAGCGGCGCCGGGAAAAGTCAACTCCCCAACAGGCGCGGAACAGCGCGAACCGGCCGGGGAAACGCACAGGGCGCGCCCCTGCGGCGTTCTGCCGGCGCAGGCCGGCCCCCATGCGGCAAACAGCGGCGCCTTGCCCGCTCTCCCTCCTCTTTTTCAGAGAAACACGGGGCCGGGACTTTACAGCGCGGCCCAAGTTTGCAAGTATGCGGCGGGCCTGTTTCAAGCCCATGCTGCTACCGGAGTTTTAAGTTATGCTGACAATCAAAGACCTGCATGTGTCCGTGGGCGGAACTCCCGTCCTCAAGGGCATCGACCTGCATATCGCCCCCGGGGAGACGTTCATCCTCTTCGGCCCCAACGGGTCAGGCAAGACCACCCTGCTCATGACGCTCATGGGCTTCAGCGGCTACGAAGTCACCCAGGGACAGATCATCTTCAAGGGACAGGACATCACGCACGCGCCCATGTACGAGCGCGCGCGCCTCGGCATAGGCATGTCCTTCCAGCGCCCGCCCACCATTCACGGCCTGCCCACCGGCCGTCTCGCCCAGCTGTGCGACCGCCGGGGCGGCGCGGACATCCGGCAGATGGCCCGGCGCGTGCATTTCGATCATTTTCTGGAGCGGGACGTCAACGCCGGCTTCTCCGGCGGGGAGATCAAGCGCTCCGAGCTGCTCCAGCTCATGGCGCAGCAGCCCGAGCTGGTGCTGTTCGACGAGCCGGAATCCGGCGTTGACCTGGAAAACATGGCGCTGGTGGGCCATACCGTGCGCTACCTGCTGGACGGCATGCCCGACTCCTGTCAGGGAACCCTGCGCGAGCGCAAGCAGCGCCGCAAGACCGGCGGCCTGATCATCACGCACACAGGGCATATTCTGGAATACGTGCTGGCCGACCGCGGGCAGGTCATGTATCAGGGCAAGCTCTGCTGCGAGGCCAAGCCGCGCGAAATCCTCGATCACATCGCCAAACACGGCTATCAGGAATGCCTGCGCTGCCTTTCCGGCGACATGTTCGGCAAAATCACGGAGGCCCCCCTGTCATGAGTCATGTCGATCTTTCCCGCTACTCCTTCACGGGCGGCGAATCCGCCGCTCCCATCGAAGACCTGACCCGGCTCTCCCACGATGATCAGGAGACCCTCGTCTATGCCGGCATCGACGTGCACGACAAAAAGGTCAGCGGCGCGTTCATGCAGCTCAATCATGCGGGCGTGCACTGCCACACCCAGCAGGAAGGACTGGAAATCATGGGCATCCAGCAGGCGCTGGCGCTCTACGACGGTCTGCCCCAGCACTACTGGAAGATCCTCTCGCCTGAAAAGGACGAGTTCACCCGCATGGCCCATGACCACCTGAACGGCGGCTACTTCATCCGTGCGCGCAAGGGCGTGAAGGTGGAGGCCCCCGTGCAGTCCTGCATGTTCATCAAGGGGGATCATGCCGGCCAGAGCATCCATAACATCGTCATCGTGGAGGAAGGCGCGGAAGTGCATATCCTCGGCGGCTGCGCCACGGCGCATGACGCCAGAGAAGCCGCGCACCTCGGCATCACGGAATACTACGTGGAAAAGGGCGGCAAGCTGACCTTCACCATGATCCACAACTGGACGGACAGCACCACCGTGCGTCCCCGCTCCTGCGGCGTGGTGGCGGAAGGCGGCGTCTTCTGCAACAACTACATTCTGCTCAAGCCCGTGGCCGACCTCCAGATGTATCCCACTCTGAAGCTTAACGGCCGGGGCGCGGTAGCCCGCTTCAACTCCGTGCTGGTCGCGCCCTCCGGCTCCCATGTGGACAGCGGCAACCGCATTGAGCTGAACGCTCCCGACACCAGAGGGGAAATCATCTCCCGCACCCTGACCACCGGCGGCACCGTCATCAACCGGGGCTTCATCGGGGCATCGGCCGTGCCGGCCAAGGGGCATCTGGAATGCAAGGGGCTCATCCTCGGCGGCGGGCGCATCCATGCCATTCCCGAGCTGGACAGCTGCATCGACGGCGTGGAGCTCTCCCACGAGGCCGCCGTGGGCAAGATTGCCCAGGAAGAAATTGAATATCTGATGGCACGCGGCCTTGATGAGGACGAAGCCACCTCCACCATCGTGCGCGGCTTCCTGAACGTGGACATCATGGGCCTGCCGGAACCGCTGAAGAAGGCCATGGATCGGCAGATCAGCAAGCTGGAATCCGCCAAGGTCATGTAGACGCCGCAGCGGACGGCATGCACGGAAAAGGCGGGGCCGCACGGCGCCCGCCTTTTTTCCCGCCTATACGCCCAGCGCCTGCCGCACGGCCGTGGCGGCCGCCTCCGGCAGATGCTTCCCCGTCCACAGAAAGAACTGGCAGTCCGCCTGCCCAAGAAACATCTGAAGACCGTCCACGCCCTCCCAGCCGCAGGCGCGGGCCTCGCGCAGGAAGCGCGTCTCCAGCGGCGTATAGACAACGTCATAGGCAATGCCGGCGGGACGTGACGCAAACCAGGCGGTCTCATAGGCCGTTTCCTCCTGATGCGCGCCGCGCATGCCGGCGGGCGTGGTATTGACCACCAGCCCCGCATGCTCGCCGCCGCGCGCCTCCCAGGGAACAGGCCGCGCGCCGCAGTCCCCGCAAAAGGTCAGAAGCGCCTCCCGCCGCCGGGCGGAGACCGCCACGTCCGCCACGCCCAGCATCTTCAGCCCGGCCACCACGGCCCGCGCCGCGCCCCCGGCCCCCAGCACCAGCGCGGAGGACGGCAGGCACCGGCCCTCCAGCGGACGCATGAATCCGATAACGTCCGTATTCTCGCCGCACAGCGCGCCGTCCTTCCAGTACAGCGTGTTGCAGGCGCCCACGGCGCGCACACGTTCGCTGACCTCGTCCAGCCACGGCAGAATGGCCAGCTTGTGCGGAATGGTCACGCAGCAGCCGCGCACATGCAGCAGGCGCACCGTGCGCATGAAGTCCGCCACGCCCTCCGGCGGCACCGGCCAGCGCAGCATCACGCCGGGATGTCCCGTGGCCTGAAAGGCCGTATTGTGCAGAAGGGGGCTCAGGCTGTGCCCCAGCGGGTGCCCGATGATGCCGTACAGAAATTCAGGGATCAGTGTCATGGCCTATCTCCTCGCAAAACGTGCCGCGCGGCGCATTCCGGCGCAGCCTTCCTGCTGGCATGCGGCTTTTTTCTTTTTTTTGCAAGCCATTCCCGTCATCTCTCCCTTGTCAGTCCGGCGCAAATTTCCTACATAAAGGAAAAGGAGCGTGGCATGGCAAAGCATCACCGTCCCGTCTTTTTCATCGGGCCGCGCGCCTGCGGCAAAACCAGCGTGGGGCAGCGTCTGGCCAGAATACTGCAGCGGCGTTTCATCGATACGGATCAGGCCCTGCAGGAGCGCTGCGGCTGCACCATCGCGGACATGACGGCCAGACATGGCTGGGAATACTTCCGCGACGAGGAAAGCCGCACGCTGGAGCTGTGCACCGCGCCGGATACCATCATCGCCACAGGCGGCGGCATGGTGCTCCGCGCCGCCAACCGGGACTTCATGCGCCGCCACGGCAATGTCTTCTACCTCTGCGCCCCGGCGGATATTCTCGCAGCCCGCCTGTGCCGCAATCCCATCGCCACCCAGCGCCCCTCCCTGACGGGAAAATCCATTGCGGAGGAAGCCGCGGACATCCTCCGCCAGCGCGCTCCCCTCTATGAAGGCTGCGCCCGGCACATCGTGGACGCCACGCTCCCCCTCGACGCCCTTCTCCGCCTGATCATCCATAATATCTGATCCTCAATATCTGCTCCCCGCCCCGCTGGCCTTTCCCGGCAGAATGCGCTATGCTCCCAGACTGTCACAGCTTCAGGTGCCTGCATGTGAGGATAATTGGGAAGTTCGTAGCCAGACGACGCTGACCCGCAGCCGTAAAAGGTGACAACGCCGCAAGAGCCACTGTGCCCCCGGGCATGGGAAGGCGCGGCGGAGGATGACCCTTGAGCCGGAAAACCAGCCTGAAGCCCATCCCGGCATCCCGGGAGGGATGCCGCCCGCGTCCACGGAGTTTGGACAGGAGGCAAACATCATGAAGCGCATTCTCATGCTCGCGGCCCTGTGCCTGCTGTGCCTGGCCAGCGCCGCACTGGCCGGCCAGACAACCATCCTGGTGGCCTTCGGCACCAGCCAGCCCGGTGCGGAGGCATCCCTGAAGGCAGTGGAGGCCGCCTATGCCAGAGCCGGCGACACCATTATCTGGGCCTACACATCCGACAAAATCCGCGCCAAGCTCCACGCGCAGGGCAGGCGCATCCTTTCCGTGGACGAAGCCATGAACAGGGCCGCGGAGCTGGGCGTGCGGCATCTGCGCATCCAGTCCCTGCACATTGCGCCCGCTGAAGAGTTCAACCAGCTCCAGCGCATGATCGTGCGCAACCTGTACCGCCATCCCGGCCGCTTTTCCAGCGTCATGCTGGGGCATCCGCTGCTGGAATCCGCACAGGATATGCGGGAAACCGTCGCCGCCGTGCTGGCCTCTCTTCCCCGGGAGCGCACGGCGCGGGACGCCGTACTGCTCATGGGCCACGGCAATGACCGCGGTCCCGGCGATCTGGTGCTGCAGGCCGCTGCCACGGCCTTCCAGCAGGCAGACCCGCTCATCTGGCTGGCCACGGTGGAAGGGGCCGGCAGCATCGACCATGTGCTGCCCCGGCTGCGGGAGGCCGGCGTCCGGCGTGTCTGGCTGATGCCCTTCATGATGGTGGCCGGCGACCACGCCAGAAATGATCTTGCAGGGCCGGAGGAGGATTCCTGGGCCTCGCGCCTCAGGGCCGCCGGCATGACGCCCATGCCGCATCTGCGCGGGCTGGGCGAAAATCCCGCCATCCAGCGGATATTCCTGCGCCACACACAGGCAGCCACGGATAACGTGATGCAGGAAAAGCAGTAGCCGGGCGGGTTCCGCACTGCCGCGCCTGCACGCGCCACAGACAGCAAAGGGCGATCCCCGGAAGGGACCGCCCTTTTGTCATACATGCTGTTTGTACGCGGCAGCTATTTCCCTATTGCCACGGTACGGAAGAAGGTCTCCCCACGGCGGTTGATCTGCAGCATGAGCGCGCCCCGTGCCGTCCCCTCCTCCTTGACAATCTTCGCCAGAGAGGCGGCATCCTTCACGGGCTTGAGATTGGCGCTGAGGATAATATCCCCCACGTTCAGGCCCGCTTCCGCGCCGGGCTTGCCCTGCTCAATGCCGGTAATCAGCACGCCCTTGCCGCGCTCCACGGAGGCGGCCTTGGCTTCCTCCGCCGTCAGGGGACGCACGGTCAGCCCCAGCACTCCCGCACCGCGAACCGCCTTCTTGCCCGTAGCGTTCTGGCCGCCCTGATCGGAGGACTGGCGTTCGCCCAGCTCGACGGTGCGGCTTATCTTCCTGCCATCGCGCCAGATTTCCAGCTCGGCCTTGCTGCCGGGCTGCTTGCCGGCAATGGCCCGCAGCAGGGCGGATGAATCCTGCACGGCCTTGCCGTCCACGCTGAGGATGACGTCGCCGGCCTGAACGCCAGCCGCCTCGGCAGGTTCGCCGGGCATGACCCCGCCCACCAGCGCGCCTTCGGCCTTCTTCAGGCCCAGGGCCCTGGCGGTATTTTCATCCACTTCCTGAATGCTCACGCCCAGCCAGCCGCGGCTGACCTTCTTGCCGCTCTTGATCTGGCCCGTGATGGAGGCGGCCATGTTGCTGGGAATGGCAAAGCCTATGCCCTGACCGCTGGCAATAATGGCGGTATTGATGCCAATGACTTCGCCCTGCATGTTCAGCAGAGGGCCGCCGCTGTTGCCGGGGTTGATGGACGCATCGGTCTGGAGGAAGTTGTCAAAGGGGCCGGAACGAATATTGCGGCCCTTGGCGGAGAGGATGCCTGCCGTCACCGTATGGTCAAGGCCGAAGGGATTGCCGATGGCCAGCAGCCATTCCCCCACTTCCAGCTTGTCGGAATCGCCAAAGCGCAGGAAGGGCAGGGAGTCTTTCACCTCCACCTTCAGCAGCGCAATATCGGTTTCCTCGTCAGAGCCCACCAGCGTGGCGGCAATGGAATCGGACTTGCCGTTGCTGCCCTGAAGATTCACGCAAATCACATCCGCGCCTTCCACCACGTGGTTGTTCGTAACAATATAGCCGTCCTCGGAAATGATGAAGCCGGAGCCGAGCGAGCGCTGCTTCTGCTGCTGCGGCCGGCGCATGCCCTGCCCGAACTGCTCAAAGAATCTCTCGAATCCCGGCGGCACATTACGCAGCATGCCGCCGAAGAAGTCCTCCGGGCCGCCGCTGGCAGCCGAACGTTCCGTGCTGATGTTCACCACAGCCGGGCCGGCGCTTTTGGCCAGTGCGGCAAAGTCGGGCGGCACTGCCGCCTGGGTGGTGACTGCCAGAGCCAGCATCATGGCCAGCACCACGGCCAGCCCCTGTTTCCATCGTTTCATGATGTCCCCTTCCGCGGCCTGAAGCCGCGCGGTATGAAAATTGTCTACACCGGTATCCCTGCCAGTGCAGCACCCACTAGATATGCATACTACATGCCAACTAATACATATTTACGGAAAAGACAGCCTTTCCCATAATGAAAAGCGCCCCAGTTTCCCGCGGCGCTTTTCAAAACACGTGTTCCGGCATTGCCGGAGGAAGCTACTTGCTCTTCCTGCTCAACGCAGCCTGAAGCGCATTGGCCATGATATTCATGCCGCCGGCGCCAGCAGAGGTATGCTCCTTCCAGGAGCTGTCTTCGCGTTCGCGGCGGGGAGCAGCGGCCGGAGCTTCATAACCTTCGGGAGCGAGGCTGATGCGGCGGGCGGCCACGTCCACGTTCTGGATCACCAGAGTCACGCTGTCGCCCTTCTGCAGCTTGGTCAGATCAGCCTTCTTGCTGGTCTTGATGATGCCCATGGGCAGCAGGCCGGTGATGCTGGGGGCCAGCGTCACAAACACGCCGAACTTGGACTGGCTTTCCACTTCGCCCGTCACCACGGCGCCCACGGGGAAGGTGGTGGCCACCTCGGCCCACGGATCGCCTTCGGCATCGCGCAGGCTCAGGGAGATGCGACGCTTTTCCAGAGAGATGTCCTTAATCTTCACGGAAACGACATCGTTCACGTGCAGCACGTCTTCGGCCTTGACCACGCGCTTGGACCAGGACATTTCGGAAATGTGCACCAGACCTTCAACGCCCGGCAGCACTTCCACAAAGGCGCCGAAGGGCGTCAGGCGCACCACGCGGCCTTCCACCACGGAGCCGGCGGCCAGACGGCCTTCCACGTCAGCCCAGGGATCGCCGGCGGCCTGCTTGCAGGAAAGGGAGATACGGGTATTGCCCTTGGCATCTTCGGCGATGCTCAGGATTTTCGCCTGCACGGTATCGCCCACGCTCACGGCATCTTCGGGTCGGGCAATGCGCGCCCAGGAAAGCTCGGAGATATGAATCATACCTTCCACGGCGGGAGCGATTTCCATGAAGGCGCCGAAGGGCGCAAGGCGGGTGATGCGGCCTTCCACCACATCGCCGGCATGCACTTCTTCCAGCACCTTGGCCAGAGTTTCCCTGCGCTCGCGTTCCAGCAGGGCGCGGCGGGAGACCACGATGTTGCGGCCGTAGCTTTCCACCTTGGTGATGAGGAACTGGAGAGTGCGGCCCACCACGGATTCGGCCTCGGCCTGGGCAATGTCCATCTGGCTGCCGGGGCAGAACGCGCGCTTGCCCATCACGTCCACGGTGAAGCCGCCCTTGCAGGTGGCGGTCACACGGCCATCCACGGGCAGGCCGGCGTCGCGGGCATCTTCCAGCGCGGCAACGCCGCTGCCGCTGGCGGAGCGGGACAGGCGGATTTCATGCGCCTTCACGGCCACGACCCACGCATCCAGCGTATCGCCGGCCTTGACAATTTCCTGCCCTTCGGCGTCCAGAATGTCCTTGCGGTCCATAACACCGTCAACCTTGCTGCCCACGTCCACGAGGACGGCATCGGCGGTGATTTCAATGACCGTGCCGGTCACCTTCTGTCCGGCCTGAAGGCGGACGGTTTTGGCCTCCTGCGCTTCAAACAGGGCGGCAAAATCTTCGGTAGCATCTTCCGCGACAGTGGCGGCAGGATTTTCCATATTCATTGTAGAGAGGCTCCTTACGAATTCGGGCTTGTACCCGTGCGATCCATTGCACATACCGCAGTCCGTGCTAAAATTCAATCTTTTTCCCGCCCGGCTCCTGCGGCTGCGACACAACCGTCCGCCCCCGTATAAAAAGCATACAGGAGCGGACGGCATGCTCAAAAACTATACAGCGCCTATGCCTGCCGCGTCCTGCGTCCCACGCAGAAGTAGGCGAAGCCCTGCGCGGCCATGCTCTGCGGCTCGTAGAGATTGCGGCCGTCGAAAAGCAGCGGCGCGGTCAGGGCCCCGCGGATGCGTCCGAAGTCCGGATTGCGGAACTGGTTCCAGTCCGTGACCACCAGCAGGGCCTGCGCCCCCTGGCAGACCTCGTACTGCCCGTCCACGATCTCCACCAGCGGATTATCCTTCAGGAGGCGGCGGCCGTTTTCGGCGGCCACGGGATCAAAGGCCCGCACCTTCATGCCCGCGCCGGTGAGCACCTCGATGATGTCCAGCGCGGCGGCCTCGCGCATGTCATCGGTATTGGCCTTGAAGGCCAGGCCCCACATGGCCAGCGTCTTGCCCGCCACGCCGCCCTGCGGCGCAAAGTAGTCCAGAATGCGGTGCGCCATGGAGCGCTTCTGGCGCTCGTTCACCGCGTCCACGGCGCTGAGCAGCAGGGGCGGAACGCCGGAGTCCTCGGCAATCTGGATGAGGGCCTTCACGTCCTTGGGGAAGCAGGAGCCGCCGTAGCCCAGTCCGGGATAGATGAACTGGTAGCCGATGCGGGAGTCCGAGCCTATGCCCACGCGCACGTCGCGCACATCCGCGCCCACCTGCTCGCATATGGTAGCAATCTCGTTGATGAAGGAAATCTTCGTCGCCAGCATGCAGTTGGCCGCATACTTGGTCATCTCCGCGCTGGCCACGCCCATGACGATGACCTTTTCGCGGTCGCGGGCGAAGGGCGCATACAGCTCGCGCATGAGCCGGGCGCTGCGCTCGCACTCCGTGCCGATGACCACGCGGTCGGGCTTCATGAAGTCCTTGATGGCATCTCCTTCCTTAAGGAATTCCGGGTTGGAGACCACGTCAAAGGGAATGTCCTCGCCGCGCTTTTCCAGCTCTGCGGCAATGAGCGCCCGCACGCGGCCGGCCGTCCCCACGGGTACGGTGGACTTGTCCACCACAATGAGCTCCTTCCGCATGTGCTGGCCTATCCCTCTGGCCACCTGCTCCACATAGGAAAGATCGCAGGAGCCGTCCTCGCGCGGCGGCGTCCCCACGCAGATGAAGGCGAAATCCGCGTCTTCCAGTCCCTCGGGCAGTTCCGTAGTGAACTGGAGGCGGCCGTCGGCGTGGCAGTGCGACACCATGGCCGCGAGACCGGGCTCGTAGATATGCACATGCCCGGCGCGCAGCTTTTCCACCACGGCGGGATTCACGTCCACGCAGGTGACATTGTTGCCCATCTCGGCGAAGCAGGCCGCGCTGACCAGGCCGACATAACCGGTACCCACGATGCAAACTTTCATGTTATTTCCTTATACTGGGAAGCGCCCCGAAAGAAAGGCGCCTCGGAAAATGGGGAAGTTGCCGGCCAAGCGCGGGATGGGGCTTGACGGGCGGCGCGTCTGCGCGCAAAATTTGAAAGGTGTGTATAACGTAAACAGCGCCGGCAGGCAACAGGAGGTGCGCACATGATCCTCGGCCTGGGCATGGACATGGTGGAAATTGACCGCATCGCCCGTTCTCTGGAACGCTTCGGCGACCGCTTTCTGCGCCGCCTGCTCACGCCGGAGGAGCGCGCCGCGCTCTCCCCGCCCGCGGCCCATCGCGTGGCCGCCCGCTTTGCCGCCAAGGAGGCCGCGGTCAAGGCGCTGGGGACAGGCTTTGCCGGCGGCATCGGCATGGGCCACATCGCCGTTCTCAACACCCCCCTCGGCGCGCCGGAAATCTTCTTTACCGGCCCGGCGCTGGCGCGCATGCGCGCCCTGGGCGCGAGCCGGGCGCACGTCACGCTGACCCACAGCCGCGACGCCGCCGCGGCCGTCGTCATTCTGGAGGCATAGATAATGCGCATCCATGAAATCCGCCCCCTGCCCGATGCCGGGGAGATGCGCGGCTGGGATCAGGCCGCCGCGGCCTTTGGCCTGCCGGAATTCCTGCTCATGGAAAACGCCGCGCGGGCGGCCCTGCGCGCACTGCTGGACGCTACCGGCCCAGCCGCGGGAAAGACCGTCTGGCTGCTCATGGGCGGTGGCAACAATGGAGGAGATGCCGCCTGCCTCGCCCGCCTGCTGCTGGACGAGGGCGCGCACCCACTGCTCATCCACGCAAGGCGCCTCACGGCGTTCAGGGGAGCGGCGGGCCGTCACCTGCGCCTGGCCCGGGCCGCCGACGTGCCGTTTGCTCCCGCCGCGCGGCATGACTGGGGAGCGGACGCGCCGGACATTCTGGTGGACGGCCTGCTGGGCACGGGCTTCTCCGGCCTGCTCCGGCCGGACGCGCTGGCACTGGTGCGTCATGTCAACGCCCTGCGCCGCCGCTCCTTCCTCCTGTCGCTGGATGTTCCCTCCGGGCTGGACGCCCATACGGGCCTGCCCCGCCCCGACGCCGTGCGCGCCCACCTCACCGTCACCTTCGAGGCCCCCAAGCCCGGCCTGATACTGCCGCACGCACGCCCCTTCACGGGCCTGCTGCGCGCTCCCCGCATCGGCATTCCCCTCCGCATCCGGCGCACGCTCCCGCCAGCGCGCTATGCCATCGACGCCGCCTGCGCCTCCCTGCTGCCCGCTCCGGCCCCCGGCTCCCACAAGGGCAGCTTCGGGCATGTGCTGGTGGTGGGCGGCGCGCCGGGCATGAGCGGCGCGGCCCATCTGGCGGCGCGGGCGGCCCTGCGCACCGGATGCGGCCTTGTCAGCGTCGCCGCGCCGGAAGCCTCCTGCCCGGACGTGCGCTGCGGCCTTCCCGATATCATGACCCTGCCGCTGCATCCTGCCGTCCCCGACATGATCTGGCCCGAGACGTTCCCCGAGGCCCTGCGCCAGCGTGCCGGCAGCTGCGCCGCGCTGGTTGTCGGCCCGGGCATGGGCCGCCGGCCGGAGGCGGCATCCCTTCTGCGCGCCCTGCTCTCCCTGCCGGAACGCCCGGCGGCCGTCATCGATGCGGACGCGCTGTGGCATCTGGCGGAAGATGCGTCCCTGCGCGCGCTGCTCCGTCCGGAGGACATCATCACGCCGCATCCCGGAGAGGCCGCGCGCCTGCTGGGCCTGCGCAGCGGCGCCGAGGTGCAGGCCGACCGCCCTGCCGCGCTGGCCGGCCTCACCGCGCTCCTGCCCTGCGTCTGTGTACTCAAGGGAGCGGGCACGCTCATGGCCCGCAGGGGAGAGCCCCGCGGCATTCTCCCCTTCGACGTCCCCAGCCTCGCCCTGGCAGGTTCGGGCGATATTCTGGCCGGCTGCTGCGGCGCGCTTCTGGCGCAGGGCCTGCACGGGCAGGAGGCCGCCGGACTGGCCGCTCTCCTGCACGCGGAAGCGGGACTGGACATGGGCGAGCGGTACCCGGAACGCGGCAGCCTCGCCACCCAGACGGCGGACGCCCTGCCCGGGGCCCGCGCCCGCCTGCGCGGCACGTCTCCCCACCCTCCGTTAACGAATTTGTTCATTCAACCAGCCCGGAATGGAGCCTGACGCATGCTCACCCTTGTTCTGCACTCTCTGGAAGAAACCGCCGCTCTCGGCCGCCGCATGGCCGCGCTGCTCCGGACAGGCCCGCTGCGCGTCCTGCTGCTGCGCGGCGACCTCGGCGCGGGTAAGACCACGCTCACCCGGGCGCTGGTGCAGGCCCTGCCGGGCGGCGATGATGCGGAGATTTCCTCGCCCTCCTTCACCATCTGCAACTGCTATCCCACGCGCCCGCCGGTGGCCCACTGCGACCTGTACCGCAGCGCGGGCAGCCTGCCCGATGACGTGCTGGACGCGCTGGAGGACGAGGGATGCCTTGTCATCATCGAATGGGCGGAACTGCTGCCGGAAGCCGACATGCCCCAAGAATATCTGGACATATCTTTACAATCATGTAAAAATGAAAGACATATCACGCTGCACGCGCACGGCGCGGCGGCTGACCTTTTCCTGAGAGGACTGCAACAAGGAACAATGGCATAGCAATGAGAATCCTCGTACAAAAATTCGGCGGCACATCCGTCGCCAACCTTGAGTGCATGAAGAAGGTGCGCGGCAAGGTGCTGGCCGGCCTTGAGAAGGGCTACAAGATGGTGGTCGTTCTCTCCGCCCGCTCCGGGGAAACAAACCGGCTGCTGGCCCTCGCCGACGAGTGGTCCGCCTCGCCCGATCCCGCAGAATGCGATTCGCTGGTCTCCACCGGCGAACAGGCGTCCATAGCCCTGTTCACCATGCTGCTGAAAGACTCGGGCGTCAAAGCCCGCTCCCTGCTGGGGTTCCAGATACCCATTATCACGGACAGTGACTTCGGCAAGGCGCGTATCCTTTCCATCGACAGCGCCGGCCTCATGAAGCTGCTGGAGGAATATGACGTGCTGGTGGTCGCCGGCTTCCAGGGCTGCACCGAGGACAGGCGCATCACCACTCTGGGGCGCGGCGGCTCCGATACCTCCGCCGTGGCCGTGGCAGCTGCTCTCGGGTCTGTGGAATGCGAAATCTATACTGACGTGGACGGCGTGTACACCACCGACCCCAACCTGTGCTCTACCGCCCGGAAAATGGATCGCGTTTCCTACGACGAAATGCTGGAAATGGCGAGCATGGGCGCAAAGGTGCTGCACATCCGTTCTGTGGAGTTTGCCAAGAAGTACAAGGTTCCTGTACACGTGCGCTCTACCTTCACCGACAATCCCGGAACCTTGGTTACTCAGGAGGACTCCACCATGGAAGCCGTGCTCGTTTCCGGCATAGCATACGACAAGGATCAGGCCCGCGTGACCATGCACGGCCTGCCTGATCAGCCAGGCATCGCCGCATCCATCTTCGGCCCCCTCTCCGAGCAGGGCGTGCTCGTGGACATGATCGTGCAGAACAGCAGCCTCGACGGCAATACCGCCGACATCACCTTCACCGTCTCCCGCAAGGAGCTGAAGAAGGCGCTGGAAATCTGCGAGGACATCCGCAAGAACATCGGCGCTACGGAAGTGCGCCATGACGCCGGCGTGGCCAAGGTCTCTGCCATCGGCGTGGGCATGCGCAACCATTCCGGCGTGGCCGCGCGCGCCTTTGCCGCATTGCAGGCCGAAGGCATCAATATTCTGATGATCAGCACCTCCGAAATCAAGATCACCATCCTGATTCAGGAAAAATATGTCGAGCTGGCCGTCCGTATCCTGCACGACACCTTCGGCCTTGACTGGGACATCGGCATGTAGGGAGCGCCATGCAGCCAATTATCATCTATGATACAACGCTGCGCGACGGGGCGCAGAGCGAGGACCTGAACCTCACCACCGCGGACAAGATCAAGATTGCCCTGCGCCTGGACGAGCTGGGCATCCCCTTCATCGAGGGCGGATGGCCCGGCTCCAATCCCGTGGACACCGCCTTCTTTCAGGAAATCCGCAGCTATCACCTGAAGCATGCGGCCATCTCCGCCTTCGGCAGCACCCATCATCCCAGCTGCCGTGCGGAGGACGACCCCACGCTCAACGCGCTGGCGGCCTGCGGCGCCCCGGTCTGCGCCATCTTCGGCAAGTCCTGCGAACGCCACGCCCGCGAGGCGCTGCGCATCGCTCCGGAGCAGAACCTGCGCATCATCAGGGATTCCGTGGCCTTCCTCGCCAGGCGCATGGAAAAGGTGTTCTTCGACGCCGAGCACTTCTTCGACGGCTTCAAGCGCAACCGCGACTATGCGCTGGCGGCGCTGACCGCCGCCAGGGAAGGCGGTGCGGACACCCTCGTGCTGTGCGACACCAACGGCGGCACGCTGCCCTCCGAAATCACAGAGATCGTCAGCGCCGTGCATGCCGCCCTGCCCGACATTGCGCTGGGCATCCACGCGCACAACGACTGCGAGCTGGCCGTGGCCAACTCGCTGGCCGCCGTGCAGGCGGGGGCCACGCATGTGCAGGGCACCATCAACGGCTTTGGCGAACGGTGCGGCAACGCCAACCTCTGCTCCGTCATGCCCCTGCTGGAGCTGAAGTGCGACGGGGCCTACCGCTGCCTGCCCGAAGGCAGCCTGCCCCAGCTGGCGCAGACCTCCTCCTTTGTCTCGGAAGTGGCGAACCTCACGCCCTTCACGCGGCAGCCCTTTGTCGGCAAGTCCGCATTCGCGCACAAGGGGGGCATCCACGTCAGCGCCGTGAATCGCGATTCGACGCTGTACGAGCATATCAGCCCGGACAGCGTGGGCAACAATCAGCGCGTCCTGATTACCGAGCTGGGCGGCCGCAGCAACATCGTCTCGCTGGCCTCCCGCTTCGGCTTCCATCTGGACAAGGATGAGCCCGTGGTCAAGGGCCTCTATGCCGAGCTGAACAAGAAGGCCAGCCTCGGCTACGACTACGCCTCGGCGGAAGCCAGCGTCGAGCTGCTCCTGCTCCGCAAGCTGGGGCGCCATGGCGTGCGGGAGTTCTTCCGGCTCGTGCAGTATCATGTGACGGAAGTGCGCCGCGAGCATGACAGCGCCCCCATGACCGAGGTCAGCATACAGGTGGACGTGGAAGGTACGCAGGAGCATACCGCCGCCACAGGACACGGGCCGGTCAACGCGCTGGATACCGCCCTGCGCAAGGCCATTGCCCAGTTCTATCCGCGTCTTATGGAAATGCGCCTTCTGGACTACAAGGTGCGCGTGCTCTCCGCCAATGACGGCCAGGGCGGCACGGCCTCCGTGGTGCGCGTGCTCATTGAGTCCGGCGACAGCAATGCCCGCTGGGTGACTGTGGGCGTCTCGCATGACATCATCGAGGCCAGCTGGCAGGCCCTTTCCGATTCCGTTACCTACAAGCTGTATCGTGACGAATACGAGCAGCGGAAGAAAAAGCCGCGCTCCGGCAAAAATGCCTGATGCACCGCCCCCCCCCTGCCCGTGCGGGAGGGGGCTTTTCCCGTCGCCTGCGCATTCCGGCGGCACCGCAGACAGCATGCCGCTGATGCTTGACAAGCGCACCTTCCACATATAGTATGTCTTTCCGCATGTGCTCGTAGCTCAGTTGGATAGAGCGACAGCCTCCTAAGCTGTAGGCCACAGGTTCAATTCCTGTCGGGCACACCA
>JAQXJC010000017.1 GCA_029008115.1 Desulfovibrionaceae bacterium
GAAACCGCCCTTCAGGAAAAGGAACATGCCAAGCGCCTGTTCAAGTTCCTGGACGGTGGCGACGCGGAAATCGCCGCCGCCTTCCCCGCCGGCGTCATCAGCGACAGCTATACCAATCTGGTGAGCTCCGCCGCCGGCGAAAACCACGAGCACACGGAAATGTATCCCGCCTTCGCGCAGGTGGCGGAAAAGGAAGGCTTCCCGGAAATCGCCTCCGTCATGCGCGCCATCGCCGTGGCGGAAGCCTTCCACGAGCGCCGCTTTCTGAAGCTGGCCAAGGAAATCAAGGAAGGCCACGTCTTTGTGCGCGAAACCGCCACCAAATGGCGCTGCCGCAACTGCGGCTGCATCGTGGACGCCGCCGAAGCGCCTGAATTCTGTCCTGCCTGCGCCCATCCGCGCGCATACTTCGAAGAGCTGAACTTCGCCTTCTAGCATCCTTCAGGGTGGCCTTCCACCATCCGGGCCCCCAAATGCGGCAAGCCCCCGTCGGACATGATCCGGCGGGGGCCTTTTGCTCTTGCCACCTCTGAAGAGGCTGCCGCCTTCCTGTGGCGGCACGGAATATGATCAGGACTGCTTCCGCCAGCTGCGCAGCAGGCGCATGGCCTCATCCCGGGGAGGAAACTTGCCGGCACAGGCCGGATTCTGGCGCGCATTTTCCGGACAGTAGCCCAGCTGGACGCAGTTGGGGCCGGCCTCCGCAAAGAGATCGGGCGCCGCCTTCTTGCACAGCCGCAGCATTTTCCAGGCCAGATCACGAATCTCGTGCTGAGCGTTCATGCAGCAGCGGATGCCGAACCAGTCCAGCAGGGCATGGGCGTTCATGCCGATGATGGCCTTGAATTCCGTGGCCTGCGGCTTCAGATAGCGCAGGTCCTCTTCCGGCAGGCCATGCTCCAGGCCGGCGTCGTACCACTGGCGCGTCATGTCCGCCAGCACATGCGGCGTCACGGTCACGCTCCGCCCGTCAGGCAGGGTCACCTCCGCCGCAAAGTCCCGCACGGAAGGAGGAAAGACCACGGAAAACTTCCGCCTGCCGTTGAGCTCCGCCCGGCCGGACTTGATCAGGTAGGAGGCCAGGCGCTTGCGCACCAGCTGGGTTTCCGTCACACGGCTGTAGCCTTCCACCCCGAAGATGAAATAGTCGAATTCGCAGGCCGCCCTGTGCCCGCTGCGCAGGATGTTTTCCACAATGGCCTTGTTGTAGGGAGAGGCCACAATGTCTTCCAGCGCGCGTTCCGAGCGCACGAAGCGGGCGGCTATGTCCGTATAGACCTTGCCGCCGCCAGCCAGCAGCAGCACCTTCCCTTCGCCGGTATTCTTTTCTTCAAGCATGGCATACCGCCTTATGAGGTTGATGTTGTTGTGGAATCGGGCCGTCCAGCCGGATGCGCGGACACGTACCTGCCCATGATTGCGAACAGCTCCTCTATCTTGAAGGGCTTGGCCAGATGTGCATTCATGCCGGCCTCCAGCGACTTCCGGCGATCCTCCTCGAAGGCGTTGGCCGTCATGGCAATGATGGGAACGCCGGCCCTGCCGGGATCATCCAGCTGGCGAATCCGCCTGGATGCCTCGTAGCCGTCCATGACCGGCATCATCACATCCATGCAGATCAGATCATAATATCTGGCGGGCGCGCCGGCCACCATGTCCACGGCAATCTGGCCGTTTTCCGCAGTTTCCACCAGCAGGCCGGCTTCCTGCATGATGGTTGCGGCAATCTCGCGGTTCATCTCCACATCCTCCACCAGCAGGACGCGCCTGCCCGCAAGGGATGCGCCGGGCTGCGCGGAGGCCGCTTCCTCTGCGGCGGGCTTCCCGTCCGGCTGTGCCGGGGAGGTGCCGGAGGCCGCCGCGCCGCCTGCCGGCACGGCCGGGACAGTGCCGCCGTCGTGCGGCGCATTCTCCACGCGCAGGCGCAGGCTGATGGTAAACTGCGTTCCCCTGCCCTTCTCGCTGGTCACGCTGATGGTTCCCCCCATCAGCGCGGTGATGTTCCTGGCAATGGACATGCCAAGCCCTGTTCCCGGCACGCCGCTGACGGTGGAGCTTTCTTCGCGGCTGAAAGGCTCGAAAATATGCTGGACAAAGTCGTGCGTCATGCCGATGCCCGTATCCGCAACGATGAAGTCGAAGTCCGCCCAGCCCTCCGGCGCGCCCGGCCTTTCCCGCACCCGCAGCTCCACCTTTCCGCCTGAAGGCGTAAACTTGACGGCATTGCCAAGGCAGTTGAGCAGCACCTGCTCAAGGCGCATCCGGTCGCAGCACACGGCTTCATGCCGCATGCCTGCGCTGTCCACCGTGAAATGCAGGCCCTTGCTGTCCATGTCATTCTGCATGAGCAGCCGCAGACCTTCCATGATGTCCGGCAGGCGGCATACCTCCGCCTGAAGCTTCATCCTGCCGCTCTCGATACGGCTCATGTCCAGCACGTCGTTGATCAGGCTGAGAAGATGCTCGCCGGAGACCATGATCTTCTTCAGATAGCTCCGCACCAGCTCCGGATTATCGGGATGCCGGGCCGCCAGACTGGTAAAGCCCATGATGGCGTTCATGGGGGTGCGGATGTCATGGGACATGCTGTTGAGAAAGGCCGTCTTGGCGTGGCTGGCCTGCTCCGCCACGCGCAGGGCTGCCGCCGCCTGCGCCGCCGCATGCCGCGCCCGCTGCTCAGCAATTCTGGCGCGCTGGAGCAGCAGGAAGATGGTCGCAAAGGCCATGACAACAGCCAGCGCCACCAGCGTGACGCGCAGGCTGTTGTCCCGCAGGAAGGCCCGGAACGTCGTCTTCTTCTCCGGCGTGCCGTAGAGGGAGAGCGCGCTGTTGAGCTCGGTTTCCGAAGTGGTGCAGATCAGCCTGTTCAGCAGGGAAAGCAGACCGCTGTCATGCCTGCCCAGAGCAAAGGCCATGTGCCCGCTCTTCGAGAGCTTGACATAGTTCAGGCCCCGGCGCTCCTCTTCGCCAATCCAGTAGTCCTTGGTATAGTAGCTCAGGACGAGGCAGTCCGCCTCGCCGTTGAGCACGGCCTGCTGGCAGTCCCTGACGGTGGGGAATTCCACAATGCGCCACTGCGGATAATGCGCCTTGATGAATATCCGCACATTTTCATGATCGCGTTGCAGGGCGACCACATTGGCATTGCCCTCCCTGAAGCTGGCGGGATGGGCGAGGGCCACCATCTTTGGCTGGAACAGGGGCTGGGAAGTGAGCAGATTGCGCTGATCGGCGTAGAAAAGGTCTCTGGCCATGGGGAAGAAGCAGTCTATCTCCCCTCTGCGCAGGGCTTCCAGCCCCTCCTTCACCGTGCGGCAGGGCACGGGCGTGACCGAAAAGCCGGCATGGGCGAACCGCCGCCGCGCTTCCTCCACAAAGGCCGCCAGCGCGCCCACAAGGTTGCCCGTCCGCGCATCCTGCCCGCAGAAGGCCAGCTTGCCGGCATGATAGCCCATGCGTATGGTGCCGCCATGCGCGGCAAGCCACTGGACGCCGTCGTCCGGCAGGGAGTTGCCAAAGGCCAGATTGATATACTGCCTGTACTTGTCCAGATTGTAGTAGCGGTTGGAGGCCAGCAGCCTGGCGTGCGCCCTGTCCAGATCGGCCTTGAGATCGGGGCGGTTTCTGTTGATGGCGAAATAGTATTCCGACTCGCCGATTTCCGCCACCGCCCTGAACATGCCTGCCCGGTAGTCTTCGGGGCAGACAATGCCCACCACTGCGCCGCTGCGCAGCTTCTCATCCAGCTCCTCGTCGCTCAGGATTTCCATAAGATTGACCCTGAGCCCGCGCGCCGCCGCCCACCGGCGGAAGATGTCCGCCTGCACGCTGCCCTTGTTCACGGCAATTGTCCGGCCGTCCAGGCGGGAAATATCCAGCTCGGAAACAATGTCGCTATTCAGCGACACATAGAGAAGATAATGCTCCTCGCCCATGCTGTTTGCCGAAAACAGCATTTCCTTCTGGCGCTCCGGCGTCAGGGAAACATCACTCAGAACATCGATCTTTCCTTCCCGCAGCATTTGCAGCAGCACGGGCCAGCCTGCCCGGACATATTCGCATTTCCAGCCTGCGTAGGCGGCGATGTCCTGATGATATTCATAGGCATAGCCGCTGAAGTGGCCGTTCCTGTCCTCATTATAGAAGGGGGATGGATAGAAGCCGATGCGGACGGTCTTCAGCCCGTCCTCTCCCGCCGCGCAGACGGCCGGCAGGCACAGAGCCGCCAGCAGTGCCATACATGCAAGGAGAGCTGCCACCTGCCGCATGTTCATGAAGACCTCCCTCTCCGCTCCGGGCTGTTTGCCGCCGCGACATTGCACACAGTATGAACCTACACTACGTCAACTATCCTGCCTTGGCAATAGCTGGTCAGCAACAGGAACGCTTCCTGATATATGTAAAAATATATAGACAAACATATTAAAAATCCCTATGCTGCTTTCAGGCGCGCATAGGTGTCGCATGGCTCTTCCCCGAGCGGTGACGCTGCCGCACCGGCCCGCGCGGCAAAGGGTCGCGCGGGATTCAGACATCCAGGGGCGCCGGACCTCCTCCGCTCTCCCGTTGTTTCCGCACGTCCGCGCATTCCTTACCTCCGCGCGGTTCCCGCGTCTGCTGCAAAGGGGCCTGCCCCTGCCCCTGAAGACGCGCAAAAGCCCCTTCCGTCCTTGCCGGCGGAAGGGGCTTCCTGTCTGTACTCCGCGTCAGCGGGACTATTCGGCGTCCGGCGGCACGGGGCCGCCCAGCACCACGTCGGACAGCGCCAGGATGGTGGCCGCGTAGGTATCGGACTTGTTGTAGGTCTTCAGCACGGCATGCTGCTCCTCGCGGGTGATGCCCGGCTTCCAGCCATGCTCCTTCAGATAGCGGGAAAGGCTGGCGATGGCATCGGCCGGCGTGTACAGGTCCACATGGCCGTCATGATTGCCGTCCGCGCCGTAGAGCGCGATATTGGAGGGCATGAACTGGCACATGCCGATGGCGCCATAGATGGAGCCGGGGATGGACTCCGGAGCAATCTGATCCCGCATCATGTGGGCCGTCAGGGCGCGCAATTCCTTATACGCCCATTCCGCGCGCTTGGGCGCAATCTCGCGCATCCAGGGCAGGTTCGTCTGATAGTCTTCCGGCAGCTTGCCCAGCCACTGGCCGAGCATGTCCGGCGTGGTGGACAGCGCCATGCTGGCCAGCGTGTAGAGCGCGCTCACCCTGCCCACGTTGGCCCCCAGGCGGGTTTCCACAAACAGCAGGGAGACCGCCACGTGGCGCGGCACGCCAAAGGTTTCCTCCGCCTCCGCAAAGGCCGTTTCGTGCTGTTGCAGGAAGGCGCGGCATTTTTCGGCATTGGCCTGCGTCACCGTGCCCTTGTAGTACTTGGGCCGCGGCTGCTGCATGTCCGGCTTGGCCGGCATGAACTTGCTGCGATACAGCTCCAGCATCTTGCGGCCCATGGGCGCGGGCGTGATATGCTCCGGCAGCGTGGCAAAAAGGCGCTTCAGCGCCGCCTTGTCCTGCCCTTCGGCGGCCAGACGGGTGATCAGCGGCTGCCATATGGAAGTGGGCTCCTGCGGCTGCGCGGCCTCCTGCCGGGCAGGCTTTGCGGCCGCCTTTCTGGCGCAGGACAGGGACGGCAGGGCCGCCGTCATGCCCAGAGCCAGGGCCAGAATCAGTACTCCCCGGCTCAGCGGGGGAATCATCGCGAAAAACGTATGCGACATAGGACTCTCGGGGATTTAGGGAACCAGGGGGTCAAGGGGACGGGCCACCATGCAAAAGGGCACGATCCTGCCGCTGGACGCGGCGGAACCGTGCCCGCACGTAACGCAGTTACCGCATTCTTACAGGTCTTGCAAGACCCAAATCACCCTGCCCAGCAGGCGGCGCTCCAGCTCCGCGCTGGACAGCCGCGTTTCAGGAAACATGCCGGATTCCGAGCGGAGCAGGTAGTCCTGCTGTTTGCCGTCCAGAAAGACGCGGCGCACGATGACGCCCTCGCTGGGGGCGTACAGCGCATATATCATGCCGGAAACAGGATGGACGGCCGAGGCGTCCACGCCCAGATAGGCGCCCTCGCACAGCAGAGGCTCCATGTTCCGGGCCTCCATGCGCATTACCAGCACATGATCCCGCAGACAGGACAGCGGCAGGGCCAGCTTGCCCACGGCAGGCAGCTCCGGGCGTCCCTTTCCCGTATACTCGCAGGCCATGCCGTGCACGGTGCAGATGACGCTCTTGGCGGCACCGTCCCTGTAATATGCCGACTCCTCGCCGTCACGCGGCCCCTCCTGCGGCACGTATCCATGCTCCGTGCGCAGGTACATGGGGCCAATCCCCTGCTTCAGCCAGTCCGGATTCAGACCAAACTTTTCAAAGAGCTTCATGTACCAGTCAGCAGGAACGGAATTGCGGCGCTTCGCATCCGAAATGCTGGACTGGCGGATGTCAAGCACTTCGGCCATTTCCACCTGCGTGCGCGTGTGCGTGGCAAACTTGATACGTTCGTATGCTTCTGCAAATAAAGACATGCCCTTCCCCTTGTGAGCGTATCTTTTCTAGCGCAGCGGCTTCAGGAAGGGGTCTTCCTGAGAAAGCACGATGCGGCTGTTTTCCTTCATGGACCTGCGCAGGGCCTCCAGTCCGCGCTGGAATGCGTAGAAGTCCGGCGACTTGCCGTAGGCCCGGGCGTACACGGCGGCAGCCTCGGCATCGCCGGCACCGCGGATAATCTGCGCCTGCCGGGCGGCATCCGCCAGCAGGACGGCCTTCTGCCTGTCCGCATCGGAACGGATGCGCGTAGATTCCTCCACGCCTTCGGAGCGGTACTGCTTGGCCTGCCGCTCGCGCTCCGCACGCATGCGCTCAAAAATGGCGCGCTGGTTCTCCGCGGGCAAATCGGTGCGCTTGATGCGCACGTCGGCAACCTCCACGCCGAACTTGCGCATGCGCTCATCCACCTTGCGGGTAACTTCTTCCATAATCTGCGTGCGATGCGAGGACACGACCTCGGTCAGCGTATACTTGCCCACCAGGGCGCGCAGCTCGGAATAGACCACGTCGTCAAGCCGGGCCTGCGCGCCGCCCACAGTGCGCATGCTGCGATAGTACTGCAAGGGATCGGCAATGCGCCAGCGGGCGTAGTTGTTCAGCACTATGGCCTTCTTGTCCACGGTAAAAGCTTCGCGCGAAGGCGCGTCATAGTCCAGAAAGCGGGCGTCGAACAGTTCCACGGTCTGGATGAAGGGCAGCTTGAAATGCAGCCCCGGCGCATACACATCGGCCAGCGGATCACCCAGCTGGATGACGAGCGCCTTCTGCCACTGGTTCACCACAAAGCAGCACTGCGAGCCCAGTGCAAGCACGAGAAACAGGGCGGCCAGCACGGCCAGAGGATTCTTCCGCATTACTTGTCCTCCTTCCGCTGTGCCTGCGGCCTTGTCTGCCCCTGCAGGGGCAGGAAGGGCAGCACGCGATCCGTGGCCCCCTCGGGCAGGATGATCTTTTCCTGCGCCTGCGTCAGCATTTCTTCCATGGCTTCATAGTAAAGACGTTTTCTGGTGACATCCACGGCCTTTTCATATTCCGCCAGCAGGGCCAGGAAGCGCTGGGCCTCCCCTTCCGCCGTCTGCACGCGGGTGGCGCGGTAGGCTTCGGCCTTGTTGATCTGCTCCGCCGCCTGCCCGCGCGCCTTGGGCAGCAGGTCGTTGCGGTAGGCTTCGGCCTCATTGACGATGCGGCTCTTGTCCTCGCGCGCCGAGGCCACATCCTTGAATGCGTCCAGCACTTCCTTGGGCGGATGCACGTCCTGCAACTGCACGCCAAGCACCTGCACCCCCACCTGATAGCGGTTCAGGATGTTCTGCAGCAGCTCCGTGGCCTCGGTCTGAATCTTGATCTTGCCGTCCGTGATGGCGGAATCTATCTGGCTCTTGCCAATGACCTCGCGCATGGCGGCTTCGGCGGCGCTGCGCACCACGGCGCGCGGCTCGCTGACATTGAACAGATACTCCACCAGATTGCTGATTTTGTACTGTACGCTGAACTGCACGTTGACGATGTTCTCGTCTCCCGTGAGGGTGGATGCCTCTTCCTGCACCATGCGTATGCGCCCGGACTGGAAGTTCTTGTCCTGCCCCACGGAGCGGAAGCCGATTTCCGCGCGCATGACGCGCGTCACCGGCAGCTTGTAGACCTGCTCCACAGGGAAGGGCAGATGGTAGTGCGGGCCAGAGCCCACGGTGCGCTGGTAGCTGCCGAAGCGCAGCACGACCCCTTCCTCGTCAGGCTGCACGATGTAGATGCCGGACGCCGCCCACACAAGCAGCAGCAGGCCGGCCACCCAGAGCAGGCCGCGCCCGCCCGAAGGCAGGGGGAAGCGCAGGGGCATGCCGGGCGTCTTTCCTCCTCCGCCGCCGCCAAAGGGAATAGTCCTGCGATGTTGCTGTTCATTTTCTTCCGTGCGGGGCTGTTCCGCCTGCCGCCCGGAATCCTCGTTCGCCTGAGGCGGACGGGGCTGCCGCTGCCGCTTTTCCTGTAGTTTATCCCAATCCCAGTTCATAATGATTTACAGTAGCGCTCCTCTTACATTGTGTCAAGTTTGTTAATCTATATTTCATAATCAAAGTTTCCCGCCATGACAATATTCCTATTAAATTTCAATATATTATCTAGTCATCCCCAGGAGGCTTCCGGCATAGGCAAAGAGGTGCACATGCACAGCTTGAAATATAATCATTTGAAATATTTTTATTTTTATCAGGTGACAAAAAATTCAGATACTGCAATTATAATATATTATATTGATATTACAGTATATTTATAAAAATCTCGCCACAAATCTTACATATAGGAAATAAAAATATATCTGCGTACTCGTTTCACTCTCCAGTACACGGCCTGATTGATTGCACACTCGGAAATTTTCCAGCAATACCGGGAGAAAGCACGGGCCCCCTGCTTTCAGATTCCGCTTTCACAAAAGATATTTCCGCATAGCGACGCCGCACGCATGAAAAAAGGCGGCCTTTCCTGAAAAAGCCGCCTCCGCATTCCAGCCTGATCCGGGCTACACTGTCGTGACGACAGGGACGATAACGGGGTCCCTGTCCAGCACCTTGCGGAAGAAGCGCCGCAGGGAGCCGCGGACGCTGTCCTGAAGCTGCTCCACCCGGCCGGGACGGCTGACTTCCACTTCGTCTAGCACCAGGCACTTGGCGTCTTCCAGCACATGACTGTAGTGCTGCTCAAAGACAAAGCCCTTCGATATCATGCGCGGGCCGTCCAGAATGCTCCATGTTTCCTCATCAAGCACCAGCACCACAATGACCATGCCCTCGCCGCCCAGAATATGCCGTTCCTTCAGCACGGCATGCCCCACGTCGCCCACGCCCTTGCCGTCCACCAGCGTGCATTCCACGGAAATGGGGTCTTCCAGCCGCAGACTGTCCGGCAGCAGCGTCAGGGGGTGTCCATCTTCCAGCAGTACGCAGTTTTCCCGCAGAACGCCGCATTCCTGCGCCAGACGGCAGTGCTTGACCAGATGGCGGTATTCCCCGTGTATGGGCACAAAAAGCTGCGGGCGCGCCGCGGCGAAGAGGGCGCGCAGCTCGTCCCTGTGCGCATGCCCCGACGCATGAATGTCGTGCACGCTCTCATAATAGACTTCGGCGCCAAGGCGGTACATTTCATTGATCAGGCGGGAGATGGCGCGCTGGTTGCCGGGAATCATGCGCGAGGACATGACCACGGTGTCCCCCTCGCGCACCTCCAGCTGACGGTGCCCTCCCATGACCATGCGGGACAGCGCGGACAGCGGTTCTCCCTGCGCCCCCGTAACCACGAGAATGACGCGATCGTCAGCCACTTCCGGCACGCCGTTGTGTGCATTGTAAAAGCGGGGCGGCAGGCGCAGCAGGCCCAGCTCGTGCGCATACTCCACATTGTTGGCCAGGGATTTGCCGCTGATCACCACCGTGCGATCCAGCTCGCAGGCCAGATCGAACACCTCCTGAATCCGCTGGATATGACTGGAGAACAGCGTAATGATGATCCGTTTTTCCGCCGCGAGGAACACGCGGCGCAGCGCATCCTTCACCTGCCGTTCCGAAAGGGAGTGGCCCTCGCGCTCCACGTTGGTGGAATCGCTCATCAGCAGACGCACGCCTTCCGGCCCGGCGAACTCCGCGAACAGCTCCATATCCGTGCCCGGCCCGTCCAGCGGCTCCGGGTCCACCTTGAAGTCGCCGCTGTGTATGATCCGCCCCACGGGAGTTTCCACCGCGAGGGCCATGCCGTTGGGAATGGAGTGGCACACAGGGATGAAGTGGAAGATCAGCTCACCGATGGTAACCGCGTCCCCGCCGTCCACGGGGCACAGCTCCACCCAGTCCAGAGCCTCGTGCTCGCGCAGCTTGTGCTCCACCAGGGCCAGCGTGAAGCGCGAACCGTAAATGCGCGTCCCCTTGAACTGGGACACCAGCCACGGCAGGGCGCCGATATGATCCTCGTGACCGTGCGTCAGCACAATGCCCAGCAGGCGGTCACGGATGCCGCTCACCGCGCCGGAATGGGGTATGAGCACATCCACGCCCAGATGCGAGTCATCGGGGAACATGAGGCCGCAGTCCACCATAACCACGCCGGCCCGCGTTTCCCACAGCTGGCAGTTGAGCCCTATCTCACCCAGGCCGCCCAGCGGCGTTATCGTTACAAACGGCACGTTCTTTTCGCGGTGCATGACATCTCTTTTCTCGTTGGCCTGAACGCGGCAACAAAAACACGGCCCGCCACGCGGCGTCAGGCGGCGCGGGCGGTCCGATTCCCCAGTCAGAGCGGCGCGGGCATGGCAGCCCACGCGGAAAATTCGGCGGCGCGTCAGCGCGCCAGCAAATCGGGGCGATATTCCCCCATGGCTACGTACATCTTGGACAATGCCGTCAGGTAGTCCGCCTTGGCGGACGTGAGCGAAGCCTGCGCCGCAAGCAGCTTGGACGAGGCGTCCAGAACATCAAAGTTCGTGCCCACCTGTTCCTGATAGCAGGCCAGGGCGGCGGCATAGGCTTCCTGCGCCTGCGCTACCGACGTTTCAGCCACGGCAATGCGCTTTTCCGCTTCCCGCACTGCCAGCAGGCAGGTCTTGACCGTGTAGCCGACTTCCAGACGCAGATTCTCTTCCTCGCGCCGCACCTTGCTGACCAGCAGGCCGGCCTTCTGATCCGCATGGTAGGTCGTGCCCCACTGGAACATGTTCCACGTTGCCTGCACGCCGGCTTCCCATGCGTCGGATCGGCTGCCATGATCGCCGGCCCGCTCCAGCCCGGGCGTATTCCCCGCGCGGCTCACGGTATAATAGGCTTCCACCTGCGGGTAATACTCGCTGCGCACGCTTTCCCTGTCCTTGGCGGCAATCTGCACGGATCTGGCGGCAACAAACACATCGGGGCGCTGGCGGTAGGCCGCCTCAAGACATTCCTCCAGACGGCGCGCAAAGGGAACATGCTTCAGCTCCCCCACGTACAGCGGCGTTGAGGATACATCCAGCCCCAGCAGGGCGTTCAGCTCGGCCATGTAGGTGTCGCGGTTATTCTCCGTCTGGAGCAGGACCCGCTCCGCGGAGCTCACATCCACTTCGGCTTGGAGCACATCCAGCCGCGGCCGCAGCCCCACGTCATAAAAGGCCCTGGTAATCTTCAGCTGATCGCGCAGACGGGCCAGCGCCTCCCGTTCGGAGCGGCAGTTCTCCACCGCATACAGATATTTCAGAAAAGCCGTCTGCACGGCCTGCGTCTTTTCCAGCTCGGCCTGCCGCAGGGATGCCCTGTCGCTCTCGGCTTGCAGGGCTGCCTTCTGATACTCCGCCAGAAGACGGAATCCGGTGAACAGTGACTGCCGGACAGAGAGCTTCCAGGTATATGTGCCCAGGTCCGGCGTTGCGGCGGCGGCAGAGGAAGGATTCCTCCACTGTTCCTGTTTGGATGCCGTATAGCTCATGCTCAGGGACGGGCCGAACTGACCCATCTGGGAAAGGCGCCCTTCTTCGGAAGCGCCACTCTGTGCGGCGGAAGCACCCAGCGCGGGATTATCGCGCAGGGCGCGCCGCACGGCATCCGCCATGCCTATGCGTTCCCCATGCACGACCCGGGGCTGCGAGCTGGCGCGTGCGCCGCGGGCAAGACGCTCCTGCCCGCTGAGGACAGGCACGTCGGGGCGATCCGCCGTGGCAGCCAACACGGGCTGAAGTCCACACAGGATACCGCACAGCAGAATCGCGGCGCAACAGAAAGAAAGCGGACTACGCATGCCTGTCAACATACCCGCGCAGGCAGTAGTTGGCAACATAAAATAAGAACGGGCATTCCGGCGGCAAAGGCCGGCCCCGTCCGCACGCCCATGCAGGACAGGGAAAAGCAAAAAGGCCGCTCCCCGCATGGAGGAACGGCCTTTGCAGGCGCAGTCCGCAAGCTACTAGTACGCGGTCACGCGGAAGTCGTCGCGGCGGTTCTTGGACCACACGGCTTCGCCGGTGCCTTCAACAGCCGGATTTTCCTTGCCGTAGGAGATCATTTCCAGCTGAGAAGGATTGACGCCGAGCTGCACGAGGTATTCATACACCACGCGGGCGCGCTTTTCGCCCAGAGCCAGGTTGTATTCCTGGGTGCCACGGGCGTCGCAGTTGCCTTCGATGCGCACGCGGATGGTGCTGAAGCGCTTCATCAGTTCAGCCTTGTTCTTCAGAGAGGCTTTGTATTCATCGGCCAGGGCGTACTTGTCAAAAGCAAAGTACACGCGCTCGTCGGTGATCTGCTGGATGGCAGCCTGCATTTCCGGGCTCATGGCAGAGGTATCGGGAGCAACGGCGTCATCCGTGGTTTTCTTGGCGCAGCCGAAGCCGGCAGCCAGAGCCATAATCAAAGCGGCGATGAGAGCAAAACGTTTCATAACATCCTCCAAAAAAGGCCTAATAATTGTTGTCACCTGACGGCGTACCTGCCGTACACTGGATATGTATCCGCAGGGCCTGTTTTGTCAAGAGAGCAACAGACCGATCCGGCATATTCTGTAAAAAAATTTTTATTTCCCCTTGCCGCCTCCGCCGGTGAGCCCCCAGCGGGGAAATGAAGCATTCCCAACACCTGTGGGCACTTTGCGGGCCTCTCCGCCGTGGCGGGTGGTTAAATAAATGGAACGCCCCCCGCCGCGGGTGGATGCAAAGGCGATGAAATAGCTGTCCGCGCAGAAGGACGGCTGCTCGTCGCTGCCGGGGCCGAAGGATACCTGGCGCTCCTCACCCGTGAGCATGTCCTGCACAAAGATGCGGTGGCCGTAGTCCGTCATGCGGGAATATACCACCAGCGTGCCGTCAGGGGAGATGTTGGCTTCCGTGTTGTAGCTGCCCCCCTTGCTCACGCGGGACACCGCGCCGCTGGACAAGTCCTTCATGAATATCTGCGGGCCGCCCAGCCTGTTGGACGTGAAGGCCATCTTCGTGCCCGTGCTGTCAAAGGAGGGCGAGACATTGATATACGGGCTGCTCTCCAGCGCGCGCTCCTTCTGGAAGGCGTGATTCAGCAGATAGATGTCCGGGGTTCTGCCATTGGAAAGGCTGACGGCCACGCGGTTGTCCGGCATGAAGGAAGGGCCGATGACGGTATTGCCGGGGAAGCGGATGCGCTGCACCTGGCCGCTGGCCCGATCCCACACGCCCAGCGCGTGCGACTTGTGATCCAGATGGGTGAAGACAATGAAGCGCCCATCCCTGGACCACGCGGGAGACAGGGGTTCCCCCTTGATATTGGTGATCTTTCGCAAATCCCGTCCAGTGGGCTTCACAATCCACAGATTGCCCTGCATCTTGCCGGTCTTCTGGCTGAAGACCAGCGTAGAGCGGAAGAAGTCGCCATTACCCGTCAGGGCTTCCAGCAAATCGGCGCAGAAGCGGTCGGCCACTTCCGGCAGCAGCTTTTTCGTGACGCCGGCGTATTCCTTGCCGAAAAGACGGTTGCCGGTGTTGGTCTCAAAGGCGCGCATCTGCACGACGCCGCTGCCGCTGTCACCGGAAGGCCACAGGGCCGTGACCACAATGTCTGCGCCGGCAATCTGAAAGCGGTTGAAGTCAAGCTTCGGCGGTTCAGCTCCTTCCAGCACGATGCCGCCCAGCACAGCTCTGGGATCAGTCAGCTTCATGAAGGGCAGCACGTTCAGATTCTCCTGAACCAGCTTGTTCAGCTCCGCTCCCAGTCCCGTGGCCTCGGCGGCAGGCCCCTTCAGCGGCGCGGCCAGCGCCAGGCTGACGGTATTCTGGCCGGGACCATAGATGTCCACGCGCATGGCGGCATGGGCGGGAAAGGCCAGCAGCGCGCACAGGCACACGATCAGATGGGCGAGGCAATACTTGCTCCACATAGTCGTCTATCCTCCAAGGTCTGCTCAACGCAGATCGCTTAAATTAAAGACCAGGTCCAGCTCGCGATAGTCCGCATTGGGCGGCGGCGGGAACTGCCCGTTCTTGCCTGTCCGCAGCACGGCATTCACGGCCGAGGCATCAAACTGGGCATTGCCCGATGACCTCACCAGCTCAGACTTCAGCAGGCCGCCCTCGGCATCCAGCACCACATGTACCTGGCAGCTCATGTTCTTGCGGGAAGAGGACGCATAGCCCCAGTTGGGACGCACGGCCATCATCACCTGCCCCAGATAGACATCCAGCAGGCCGCCTCCGCCCACACCGTCGCCCTCGCCGCCTCCGCCGCCATTGTGGCCGCCGGCGCGGCGTCTGGCTTCCGCCAGCGCACGTTCCGTGGCGCTGCCGCGATCCGGGCTGCTTTCCTGAGAACCGGCACGGCGGCGGGCATTGCGCAGGGCTTCGGCCACGGCATCCTTGCTGCCGCTTTTGGTGTTCTTGCTCTGCTCCTTGCCGTCCGGCTTGCCCTTTTCCCGGCTGTCTCTGGTAGCCTTCTTTGTCTCCGCTTTGGGCGCGGGCTTGGGCGCGTCCTTCTTTGTATCCTTCTCCGGCTTTTTCTTTTCCGGCACGGCATCGGCCTTAGGCTCAGGCTTGGGAGCCTCCCTGACCGGTTCCTTCTTTGTCTCCGGCTTGGGCTCAGGCCTGGGAAGGGGTTTTTCCTCGCCCTTGCGCTCCTCCCCCTTGGGGGCGGCAATGGGAGCGGCCTTCTCCTCGGCCACGGGGCCCGGCACATCAGCCTTGGGCGCGGGCATGGACGGGGCCGGCTTTTCCTGGCCGGGCGCTCCCTGCGGCCCCAGCACCGGGGAAGGCGCCCTGTTCCCGCCTGGCGCGCCCTCCATGAGGCTGATCTGCACGGGCGTCCCTTCCAGCTTCACCGGCGGCGCAGACGGCCAGAACAGAACCAGCAGCGCTACTCCCACATGCAGGCAAAGCGAGATGATAAGAGCTGGAAACGACATGGGATTCCCTACTTCTTGCGCTGGGGAGCGGTGTTCCGCTCTTCCTGCGGCCTGGCCACCACGCCCAGCTTTTCAATGCCGGCGGCCTTGATGCGGCCCATGATGTCCACCACCATGCCATAGGGCACGTTGGTATCAGCCTGCAGGAAAAGTCCCTTGTTCTTTTCCCTGACAAGGCGTGTCAGATAGTCTTCCAGCTCTTCCAGCTCCACCTTGTACTCGTCCAGATAGATCACGCCGTCCTGACGCAGTGTCAGCACCAGATGATCCGCCTCGGTCGGCAGCGACTCCACCTGCTTTGTCTGCGGCAGGTCCACATCCAGCCCTTCCGTCATCATGGGGGTCGTGACCATGAAGATGATCAGCAGCACCAGCATGACGTCCACAAAGGGCGTGACGTTGATATCCGCAACAAAGCCCTTGTTGCCCAGATGCGCGCCCATGATCTACATGTCCGTCGCGCCGTAGCGCGTCACAGGGCGCTGGGCGTTCAGTTCACGCTGCACCCGGGTCAGAAAGCTGCCGGCAAAGTTCTCCAGACGGGTTTCCGCCTGGGCAAGACGGCCCAGAAAGATATTGTAGCCCACCGTGGCGGGGATGGCGACGGCAAGACCCATGGCCGTGGCGATCAGCGCCTCGGAAATACCGGGAGCCACGGTCGCCAGGCTGGCGGACTTCTGCATGCCGATGGAATGGAACGAGGTCATGATGCCCCACACCGTGCCGAACAGCCCGATGAAGGGCGCCGTATTGGCCGTGGTGGCCAGCAGAGAAAGAGAGCTTTGCAGGCGGGACAGCTCCGAGGCCACCCCCTGCCGCAGGGAGCGGCGTACATTGTCCACAATGATGGGCGAATCATTGCCGGCATCCTTGGAGCGGTTGAACTCCACCACACCCTGATGCGCCACATAGTACAGCGGAGAAGCGGGATCGGCGCCCAGCGTCTGCACGGCATCGCGCAGATCGCGGGCCTCCTCAAAGCGCTTCAGGCCATTTTCCGCCTTGCGCAGCGCCGAACCCAGCGCAAACCATTTTTGCAGCATCATGGCCCAGCTCAATACGGACATGGTCACCAGCACGCCCAAAACGACCTGTGCAAGCAGTGAAGAGCCCATAATAATTGAAATAATATCAAAATCCATATATGTCTCCAAAAAGGTGGATTTCCATGCGCCCGCAGGCGAAACCATGCCGCACCTTGCTACGGACGCGGCATTTTTTCAAGTCTTTTCCCCGCCCCGTTCCAAATCCGCCCGTCAGCCGCGCAGAAAGCGGCTTGTATGCACGCCGCCTTCCGGCTACTCTGCACGCGGCCGGGCGGAGAGCCTGCCGCCGGCCAGCCTGTCCGCACAGATGCGGACACATGCGCATTCCCGGGGAGCACCATGTTTATTGACATCCATACCCACGCCTTTCATCCGAAAATTGCGGCCAGGGCCGTGGAACACCTTAATGCCGCCTATCATCTCACCTGTCAGGGAGCGGGCACGGCGGACGATCTGCTGGATCGCGCCGGCCGGGCCGGGCTGGACGCCTGCGTGGTTCTCTGCGCCGCCACGTCTGCCGCGCAGGTCGAACCCGCCAACAACTACGCCATCCGTCTGGGACAGGAGCATGCTGGCAGAGTCATCCCCTTTGGCACCATCCATCCCGACTACACGGCCTGGGAGCAGGAGCTGGAACGCCTCAGACGCGCCGGCATCCGGGGGATCAAGCTGCACCCGGACTTTCAGCACTTCTGGCTCGATGACAGGCGCCTTCTGCCCATCTTCGAGGCCGCACAGGAGGACTTCCTGTTCGAAATACATATCGGAGATGCCCGGCCGCCGCGGGAAAATCCTTCCTGTCCATACAAGATGGCCGCCATTCTCAGGCAGTTTCCACGGCTTCAGGTCATCTGCGCCCATCTGGGCGGCTATCATCAGTGGCGGGCCAGCATGGACGCGCTGGTGGGCCGCCCCGTCTGGCTGGACACCTCCAGCTCCACCCCGTTCCTGCCGCCGGAGATGCTGCGCACCATCCTGCGCCGCCATCCGCAGGAATTTCTGCTCTTTGGCAGCGACTATCCGCTCTATGATCCCGGCGAAGAACTGAAGCGCCTTCAGCGCAAGGGGCGGCTGGATGATGCGACGCTGGACCTGTATCGGAGCAACGCGGAAAAAATTCTTCCGCATCGCTGATCCGAACGGCGGAACCGGCCTTCTTCGCCAGTCCACGTGCATGTAAAAAGCCGCGAACGCATGACGCGCTCGCGGCTTCTGGGAGTCGGACACCCGGCAAAGAACTGTTACCGCTGCTTTCTTTCGAACCTGACGGGGTTGGCAGGATGCCGCCGCCCGACTCCTGTTTCCGAATCGGGAAACATAGGCATAGCCAAATACCGGCAGGATGTCAATCCTCTGCCCTGCCGCCAACGGGGCAGGCCCGCACAGCGGCCAGCCGCGCGCCCCGGGCTTAATGCCCCGTGATGGCGTACTTCTTCAGCTTGTATTGCAGGAGACTTTTGGAAATGCCAAGGTATTCCGCCGCCTTGACCTGCACCAGATCCGCGCGCACCAGCGCGCGGCGGATCAAAGCCGCCTCGATCTTCTCCAGCGTATCCGCCAGATCAAGCTGCACGGGCAGCAGGTCCACGGCGCTTTTGAACTGCGCATCCTCGTCACGGATTTCCGGCGGCAGGCTGTCCACGGCGATGACATCCCCCGGCACCAGCACCAGGCAGCGCTCCACCACGTTCTGCAGCTGCCGGATATTCCCCGGCCATTCATAGCCCGTCAGATAGTTCAGCGCCTCCGTACTGAAGCTCTTGGCCGCCACATTGTTATCCTGAGCCAGCTTCTCCGCAAAGTGCGCCACCAGCAGGGGTATGTCCTCGCGGCGCTCCCGCAGAGGCGGCAGGGCTATTTCCACCACGTTCAGCCGGTAGTAGAGGTCATCGCGGAAGGCTCCCTCCTCCACCAGAGCGGCAAGATTCTTGTTGGTGGCCGCCACCACGCGCACGTCCGCCTGCACGGCCTCCCCGCTGCCCACGCGCTCGAAGCAGCGCTCCTGAAGCAGTCGCAGCAATTTGATCTGGAGATCAGGAGACAGCTCCGCAACCTCGTCCAGAAAAATCGTGCCGCCCTCGGCCTGCTCCACCCGGCCGCGCCGCATGGCCACCGCGCCCGAGGCGGAATCCTCCTGCCGTCCGAAGAGCTCGCTTTCCAGAGCTTCCGACGGCAGGGCCGTGCAATTCACAGCCACAAAGGGCGACTCCCGGCGCGGTGAGGACACGTGCAGGGCTCGGGCCACCAGCTCCTTGCCCGTACCGCTCTCGCCCGTGACCAGCACGGTGGAGCGGCTGGGGGCGGCCCGCTCCACCATGCCCAGCACATCACGGATGGCCCGGCTGCGGCCCACAATCTGATGCACGCCATAGCGGTCTTCCATGGCCTCCTGTAGCAGTCTGTATTGGCGGTGCGCACGGGCCAGCTCCGTGGCGTTGTGCAGGGAAAGCAGCAGATCATCGTTGGAAAAGGGCTTGGTGATATAGTCAAACGCCCCGTATTTCATGACCTCCACCGCGCTTTCGATGCTGCCGAAGGCTGTCATGATCAGCACGGGAATGTGCGGCCAGTTTTTTTTCACCCGCTCCAGAACCTCGCGGCCGGAGACCTTGGGCATCTTCATATCCGTAACGACCACGTCCACTTCCGAATCTTCCAGAAAGGTCAGGGCCGTCTCCGGATCATTCAGGGCCGTCACCGCATATCCGGCATCCTCAAGGAGCGTCTGAAGCACCAGCAGGTAATTCTTTTCGTCATCAATCAGCAGAATATGGGATGTCTCGCTCATGCGTCCTCCTGGGCGGGAGCCTTTTCCGTTCCCTCCGGCATCCGGGGAGCCGCGGGCAGGCGCACGATCACCAGCGCGCCGCCTTCGGGGGCGTTCTCCAGCGCAATCTCCCCGCCGTGGCTGGTGATGATACTGCTCACAATGGGCAGTCCCAGCCCCGTACCGTCATCCTTGGTCGTGAAGAAGGGGTCCAGCATCTGGCCGATATGTTCAGGGGGAAAGCCGGGGCCGGAGTCCTGAAAGCGCACGAGCAGCATGTCTCCCTCGCGGGCGCCGTCAATGCGGATGCTTCCCGGGCCGGCCATGGCCTGCCGGGCATTGACCAGAATATTGTAAAACGCGCGGTAGAGCAGGTCCTTGTCCCCCAGTGTCAGGAACTCCTGCGGCAGCGAGCGCACCACCTCCACATCATTGGTGCGGAACTCGCTCCCCAGAAAGGCCATGGCCTGATCCAGCACCAGATTCACATCCACCAGATCGCGGCGCGGCTGCCGCGGACGGGCATAGTCCAGAAAGTCGTTCACCGTCTGGCTGAGGCGCACGGACTCGTCAAAAATGGCGCCGAGGATGCGTCCCGTGCTCTTGTCCGCCTTGTCTACGCGGCGCAGCAGCAGCTCCGCGCTGGAGCGGATAATACCAAGAGGATTGCGAATCTCATGGGCGATGCTGGCCACCACGCGGCCCATGCTGGTCAGCCGCTCGTTGCTGTGCAGTTCCTGCTCCAGACGGCGGGTTTCCTGCATGCGGTGGGCGAGTATGCGCTCCACGCGGCGGATGAGCAGCAGCAGCATGGTGAAGAGCAGCACCGAAGACAGCAGGCACATGCCCACAATGAGCCACTGGAAGGCCACCACCTGCTCATAGTCGCCGGTGATGTCCTGCGTCAGCTCCAGCACGCCCATAGCCGGCGCGGAATGCGCATTGGGCAGGGACATGTCTCCCCGCAGGGGATAGAGCACGCGCAGGGTGTACGTCCCCGGCTCCAGCGGCAGGCGGAACGGCGCCTGCCACGCGGGCAGACGGGAAAGTATCTCGAACTGCGGGCGCGCGCCATACAGCGTGATGTCCAGCTTGCGCGGGGCCAGGCCGGCACGGCCCAGCTCCGCACGATCCGTGGAATAGGCCACCACGCGGTTAAAATCATAGATGCGCAGGCGCTGCACCTGAAGGCCGTGCGTCACTGACTGCACCACCTGCTCCAGACGCTCATACTGCACGGGCTGGCGCAGAGCTATGCGTCCATAGGCCAGCACCGTTGGCAACGTGAAGCGCTGGAAAATCTGGTGATTCAGGTTCACCACCAGCAGGCGGGCAAAGTCCTGCTGGCGGGTGAGCAGCGTTTCCCGCGCGGAATTGGCAATGAGCACGGAAAGCCCCAGGCTGGTGCACAGTACCAGCACCAGCGAAACCCACGACAGCGTGCGGGCAAAGCTCAATGGCAGCTTTTCCTGCTCCCCGGCGCTGCTCCCGCGCATACGGCTAGAACTCCTGCGTCCGACCGGCCGTGCCAAGGAAGGCGGCAAGATCACGCTGTTCCCCATCATGACCAGAGGCGCCAAGGCGGGCATTGGCCAGCCGTTTGCCCAGCTCGACCGCCGGCTGATCCAGAGGATCGATCTCCAGCAGCCAGCCTGTCAGCACGGTGGCCGCCTCCAGCAGCAGCATCATGGCTCCGGCGGCTTCCTCCGTGGGAGCGGCGGGCATGAGCCGCACCAGCGGTACGCCCGACCTGACCAGCGCCATGCACGTTCCCACGCTCTCGGCCTCCAGCAAATCGCCAAAGTGCCGCCCGCGCAGATATGCCCATTGCTCCGGCACGGCGTCGGGAAAGGCCGCACCGCGCGGCATGCCGGGACAGGTCACGAAGATGCAGCCCTTGTCGCGCGGCCCGTCCAGAAACATCTGGTTGACGGAATGCTGGTCAGTCACGCCCGTGGCCGGCACGGGCATCATGCCGCGCCCCTGCTTGCCCAGGCTCTCCGCCCAGAGCTGGGCAAACCACTGCCCGAAGGCGCTCCACTGCGGCATGTAGCAGAAAAAAATCAGCTGGCCGTATCCCCGCATTTCCAGCGCCCGCGCCCATGCGGCCAGCGCAAAGGCGGGATGACGCTCCAGTACCGCGGCCAGTGCGCCCGGGGACGCGGTGGCCAGAGGCTCCGCCACGGATGCCGCCCCGCGCAACAGGCCGCGCCAGTCCATGCCCAGAAAGGCCGCCGGCAGCAGGCCCACGGCGGAAAGCGCGGAATAGCGCCCGCCGAGATATGCCGGCACCTCCAGCGCGCGGATGCCCTGGGTCTCGGCCTCGCTGCGCAGAAATCCCCTGTCTGCGCCCGTCACGATAATGACATGCCGCACCCAGTCCGCCCCCAGGGCGGAACGCAGCCATTCCCGCACCAGAAAATACTGGGCCAGAGTCTCTATGGTGCCGCCGGACTTGCTGATGCAGACCACCACGGTTTCTTCCGGCACCAGACGCTTCATCCAGCCTTCCAGCACAGACGGGCAGACATTGTCTGCCACCCACAGAGACGGTCCGTCATGTCCCGGGCCGTCCTGCCCTGCGGCAAAGGCCTTTTGCAGTGCGCGCGCGCCCAGTGCGGAGCCGCCAATACCCAGCAGCAGCATGTGCCGGAACCGGCGCAGCTCCGGCTCCAGCCCTGCCAGCTCCTCTTCCAGAACGGCGCGGTACGGCATGGAGAGAAAGGGCAGACGGCCTGCGGCCACCTCGCGGCCCAGACGCCCGGCCAGCTCCGGCGCACGGCGCCTGAAGACGGCGGCATCCGCCTCATCCAGCCGTCCGATGAAGGCATGGGACCATTCCAGCACATGTGCCATGACAGACTCCTAACAGGGGGTACGGGAAGCAGGCTGCTCCCGGGGAAGCAGGGTCAAGGGTTTGGGAGCGAAGAAGCGCCGGCGCACGGATCGGTAGGTATCCGGCCGCACACCAAAGCGGTAGCTCCACAGCGCGCAGTCATCGCGGGCGCGGCAGGCGCGCACGTCCGCCGGAGAGCCAGCGCACAGCAGACACTGCCGCCGCACGGCGCGCAGAGCGGCATGGGAACGGGGGGACATCCTGCCGGCAGGCGCGGGCAAGAGCCGTCCCCCGTCCGGCGCCGTGCCTTCTTCCTCCGCAGGCGGCAGCCGCCAGGCCCGCAGGGGGCAGAGGGCATCAGCACAGGCCCGCACAGCGCGGGCGGAACCGCCCTGGCAATCCAGACAGAAACGCCGCACGCTGCGCAGAATGGAAAGACGGGCCACTAGGCGGCTCCGCAGCACTTTTTGTATTTCTTGCCGCTCCCGCAGGGGCAGGGCTCGTTGCGCCCTACCTTGGGCTCAGGACGGTGATAGGTTTCCGGACGCTTGGGCACGCCGTCCACGTAGTACACGCGGCCATCCTCCCACTTGAACAGGCTCAGTTCCTCCAGCGTGCGCTCCTCGCCCTTGTATTCGCACACGGCCTTGAGCTCCACCGTATCGAAAAGACCTTCCTTCCCCAGGTCCACGTCCTTCTCGCAGGCGCCAATCTCCAGTCCCGTCCAGACAACGTCTTCCAGCCCTTCGGCCAGATTTTCCGGCGTCAGGTCTCCCCGGAAGTCAGGATGGACGCTTTCCACGAGAAAAGGATAGTTCTTCAGCGCAAATGCGGAATAACGGGCGCGGACAAGCGCCGCGGCGTCGGCAGCGGGAACGCTGCCATCAATAACAGGGCCGCAGCAGTTTTCCAGAGGAAGCCCGCTGCCGCAGGGGCACAATTGTTCAGCCATGCCGGTATCTCCTTGCGTAATGATGCACAGGGCATATAGAGCCGCCGGAGCGCGGAGTCAAGCTCGCACCTGAAAGCGGCTCAGCACATCCCGCTGCCGGAGAAAGAGTCCAGTAAGACAAACGCGGCCCAGCGATATGAGCTGAAATATTTCTCCCTGTACTATGCCCTGACAAACTGCATGACATCCCCCACGCGCACGGACGCATCCTCATCCATAAAGCAGCGTACACGGCCGCCCTCCACCTTGGAAACGCAGCCCTGACAGCGCCATGTGCCGTCCCGGCGGTAGATGTCCACAGTCTGCCCCACCTCCACCGTCATGCCGGCGGGCAGTCCGCACACGGCTTCCACGCGGCCGCGGCCCAGCGGC
>JAQXJC010000018.1 GCA_029008115.1 Desulfovibrionaceae bacterium
GAACTTTATGGAAATCACGGTCAACGGCGAAAAAGTGCGCTGCCCCGACGGCTGCACCTTGCTTGAACTCCTGCAAGCGCGTTCCCTCGATCCCAGGGTGGTCGTGGCCGAGCGCAACCGCGACATCGTGCCTGCCGAAACCTTTGGCGACGTTCGCCTTCAGGAAGGCGACGTGCTGGAACTGCTGCACTTTGTAGGAGGCGGCTAATGAATCAAGATGTGTTCATGATCGGCGGAGAGGCCCTGTCCAGCCGGCTGTTCATCGGTACGGGCAAGTACGGCGCGGACAGCCTCATTCCCGCCGTCTGCGAGGCCAGCGGCGCACAGGTCATCACCGTGGCCATGCGCCGCGTGGAAGGCCAGTCCAGGGGCATCACGGGGCATATTCCCGCGCACATGCGCCTGCTGCCCAATACCTCCGGCGCGCGCACGGCGGAAGAAGCCGTGCGGCTGGCCCGGCTGGCCCGTGCCGCCGGCTGCGGCAGCTGGATCAAGATCGAGGTCATTTCCGATACCCGCTATCTGCTGCCCGACGGCTATGAAACAGCCAGAGCCACGGAAATGCTGGTGAAGGAAGGCTTCACCGTCCTGCCCTACATCAACCCAGACCTGTACGTGGCCCGCGCCTGCGTGGATGCCGGCGCCGCCGCCGTCATGCCGCTGGGTGCGCCCATCGGCACCAACCGCGGCCTGCGTACCAGGGAAATGATCGGCATTCTTATTGAGGAAATTGACCTGCCCGTGGTGGTGGATGCCGGCATCGGCCTGCCCTCCCATGCCTGCGAGGCCATGGAGATGGGCGCGGCGGCCTGCCTTGTGAACACGGCCATCGCCTCCTCTCCCGATCCTGTGGGCATGGCCCGTGCGTTCAGGCACGCCGTGCAGGCTGGCCGGGCGGCCTATCTGGCCGGGCCGGGTGCGCAGAGCAGCGGCAGGGCCGTGGCCTCCTCGCCGCTGACCGGCTTCCTGCGCTAGAAGGGTGCGACGCATGGAAACCTTCACCTCGTTTCTGAATGCGCAGTGGCCGCGGGAAAAGCGTGCCGAACTGGCGGCCCGGGCCACCTCCGATGACGTGCTGGCCGTGCTCTCCCGCGAACATCTGCGCCCGCAGGATTTCATGGTGCTGCTCTCGCCGGCCGCCGCGCCGCATCTGGAGGCCATGGCCCGCCGGGCCCAGGAAACGGCCCTGCGCTTCTTCGGGCGCTCCGTGAATCTCTTTACGCCGCTGTATGTCTCCGACTTCTGCACGAACCAGTGCCGGTACTGCGGCTTCAACGCAAAAAACACCCAGCCCCGCCGCCATCTCACCCCGGACGAGGCACTGGTGGAAGGGCGCGCCATTGCGGACATGGGCCTGAAGCACGTCCTTCTGCTCACCGGAGACGCGCGCAAGCTGTCCTCGCCGGAATATATCGGCGACGTGGCCGCCCGCCTGAAGCCCCTCTTCGCCTCCGTCGGCATCGAAGTCTATTCCATGACCGAGGAAGAGTACCGCTATCTGATCACGCGCGGCGTGGACAGCATGACCATGTTCCAGGAGACCTACAACAAGGAGCTGTATGAATGGCTCCATCCCGTGGGCCCCAAGCATGACTACGGCTTCCGGCTGGAAGCTCCCTCGCGCGCCTGCGCGGCGGGCATGCGCTCCGTGGGCGTGGGCGCCCTGCTGGGACTGGACGAATTCATCCATGACGCCTTCTGCACGGGCCTGCACGCATGGTGGCTGCAACGCACCTATCCCGGCGTGGACATCGCCCTTTCCGTGCCGCGCATGTGTCCGCACGAGGGCAGCTTCGAGGTCAGACATGCCGTGGACGACCGCCAGTTCGTGCAGTATGTCACGGCCCTGCGCTGCTTCATGCCGCGGGCCGGCATCACTGTCTCCAGCCGGGAAAGCGCCTTCATGCGCGACCATCTCATCCCGCTGGGCGTGACCCGCGTCTCCGCCGGAGTGTCCACTGCCGTGGGCGGCCGCGCGCTGGAAGCCGACAACAGCGGCCAGTTCGAGATCACCGACCATCGCAGCGTCCAGGAAATGATCGACGCCATTACGGCCCTCGGCTACCAGCCTGTCATCAAGGACTGGGAAGACTGCGAGGCCTGCGCCGGAGCCACTGCCTAGGCGCCGGCATCTGTCTTCGGCCGCGCCGTCCGATCAGAATGCTGGGCGGCGCGGCCGAAGGCTTCCCCACATGGACGCCAGCGCGGCCAGCGCCTCCCGGCAGGGGATTCCCCTGCGCTGTGCTGGCTGCGGGCCGCGGCGGCGCTGTACAGCTCAGGTCTTTTCATATACCTTGCCTGCATGCTGCGGCATGCGTGTCTCCGGCCCCTTCTTCCCACCCTTTTGCAAGGATGCCTCCCATGCTTGACGAAGGTTTGCAACGCTATCTCTCCCCCCGTGACCGGCATACGCTGGCGGAAGCCTGCGTGGGCATAGCGGGGGCGGGCGGCCTCGGCTCCAATGTGGCCCTGATGCTGGCGCGCAGCGGCGTGCGGCATTTCATCATTGTGGACGGGGACGTGGTGGAACCTTCCAATCTCAACCGGCAGGTATACTTTCCCCGCCATGTAGGCATGCCCAAGGTGCTGGCCCTGCGCGCCATTCTTGAGGAACTGAACCCCAATGCGGAAGTGGACGCCCGCCAGCGCTGGCTGGACAGGGATCGGATTGAAGCCGTCCTGCCCAAAGCGGACATCTGGGTGGAGGCGCTGGACGCTCCGGAAAGCAAGCGGCTCTTTGTGGAGACGGCCCTGCGCCACGGCCTGCCCACGGTGAGCGCTTCCGGCATGGCCGGCTGCGGCGGCGCGCCCATGCAGAAGCGCCGCATGGGCAGGCTGCTGACACTGGTGGGGGACTTTAGCTCGGACGTGGCAGACCTGCCGCCCCTGGCCCCTCGCGTCACCGAGGCCGCGGCACTCCAGGCGGACGCGGTGCTGGCGCACCTGCTGGGACTCGACAAGCCCGCCTGACATCTCCGTAACCGCAACAGGCCGGTGGAGACGTGCTCTCCGCAGCGCCTTACAGAAATAAAGGAAGCGCCCATGAACACCCACGGATTCACGCTCGTCCGCGAAGCCGCCCTGCGGGAAGCAGGCGGCATAGTCCGGCTCTGGCGGCATGATGCCACCGGCGCGGAACTGCTTTCCGCCGTCAATGACGATGAAAACAAGTGCTTTGGCGTCACCTTCCGCACTCCTCCGGCGGATTCCACGGGCGTGGCGCATATTCTGGAGCATTCCGTGCTGTGCGGCTCGGAAAAGTATCCGGTGAAGGAACCCTTTGTGGAATTACTCAAAGGATCGCTTCAGACCTTTCTCAATGCCTTTACCTTCCCGGACAAGACCTGCTACCCCGTGGCCAGCTGCAACACGCAGGATTTCTACAATCTCATCGACGTCTATCTGGACGCGGTCTTCCATCCGCGCATCACGCCGTCCGTGCTCCAGCAGGAGGGATGGCATGTGGAGGCCCCCACAGCCGACGGCCCGTGGAGCTTCAAGGGCGTGGTATACAATGAAATGAAGGGGGGCTACTCCTCGCCGGACTCCGTACTGGCCGAGCAGTCCCAGCACGCCGTCTTCCCGGACACGCTCTATTCCGTGGACTCTGGCGGCGATCCCGAGGTCATTCCCAGCCTGACCTTCGAGGCATTCAAAAACTTCCACAGCACCTACTATCATCCCTCCAACGCACGCTTCTTCTTCTGGGGGGACGATCCGGAAGAGAAACGCCTGGAAATTCTGGCGTCCGTGCTGGCAGGCTATGACAAAATCACGGTGAGCTCAGACGTGCCGCTCCAGCCGCGGCGCGACCTGCCGCGTGAAATCGAAGCGACCTACGCCTCCACGGAAGAAGAGAACCGCGCCATGTTCACCGTGAACTGGCTGCTCTGCGAAAGCACCGATGTCACCCGCGCCCTCATGTTCGAGATGCTGGAGCACATTCTGGAAGGGCTGCCCGGCTCTCCCCTGCGCAAGGCCCTCATCGAATCCGGTCTGGGCGAGGACACGACCGGCTGCGGCCTGGAAACAGACCTGCGCCAGCTCTACTACTCCGTGGGCCTGAAGGGCGTTGCCCCGCGTGATGTGCATGCGGCGGAAATGCTGATCTATGAAACGCTGGGCGCGCTGGCGGACGAAGGCATCCCCCGCGAGGCCGTGGACGCCGCCGTGAACAGCGTGGAGTTCGACCTGCGGGAAAACAACTCCGGCCGCTTCCCGCGCGGACTTGCCGCCATGCTGCACAGCCTCACCACCTGGCTGTACGATGGCGATCCTTTTGCCCCGCTGGCATGGGAACAGCCGCTGGCGGACATCAAGGCCCGCCTGGCCCGTGGAGAGAAGCTCTTTGAGCAGGCCATCCGTGAATGGCTGCTGGACAACAGCCACCGCGCGCTGGTGACCCTGCTGCCGGACGGCACGCTGGCCGCCCGCCGCGAAGCCGATGAACAGCGCCGGCTCGACCGCATTCAGGCCGCCTGCACTGCGGAAGAGCGGGCCCAAGTGGTACGGCTGGCCGCCGAACTTCAGGAAGCGCAGGGCCGCCCGGACAGTGCCGAAGCGCTGGCGAGCATTCCCTGCCTCGGCGTATCCGACCTGCCGCGCACCGGCAAGCCCCTGCCCTGCCGGACAGCCGGCACTGAAGACGAGCCGCTTCTGCTGCACGAGCTGGATACGTCAGGCGTGCTGTACGGCTCTCTGCTCCTGCCGCTGGATGCCGTACCGGCGCGCCTCCTGCCGCTCGTTCCCCTGCTTTCCCGCTGCCTCACGGAAGTGGGAACAGCCCGCCGGGACTACGTGGCGCTGGGCACGCGCATAGCCTCGCGCACGGGCGGCATCAGCGCCGCGCCCCTCTTCGGCACGCGGAAGGACAGCCGCGCCCCCTTTGCCTATCTCGCGCTTTCCGGCAAGGCCGTCGGCGACAGGACGGGTGATCTGTTCGATCTCTTCCATGAAATTCTGCATGAGCCTCTGGCCGATCTCGCTGCCGTGCGCGACCGCATGCGCCAGATGCTGCTGGAAAGCAAGGCCAGGCTGGAACAGGGCCTGCTCGCCAGCGGACACAGCGCCGTCGGCTCGCGCCTGCGCGCCCGCTTCTCCGTGGCGGGCTGGCTGACGGAAGCCACCGGCGGCATCAGCCAGCTGCACGCCGTGCGCACTCTGCTGGCCCGCGTGGATGACGACTTCGACGGACTTTTGGCCGACCTTGCCGCTCTTCGCGCCTGCGTCCTGCGACGCGGGGGAGCGCTTTTTGACACTACCGGCACGGCAGAACTGTGCGCCGCCGCGCAGGATCAGGCCACGGCCCTGCTGCGCTCTCTGCCCGACATCCCGGCGGCAGCCGCGCGGGACTGGCTGCCGCCGGCCCTGCCCGCTGCCGAAGCCTTCATCGCCCCTTCGCAAATCAACTACGTGGGCAAGGGAGCGAATCTCTATGACCTCGGCTACCGCTATCACGGTTCGGCCTCGGTCATCCTGCGCTATCTGCGCATGGGCTATCTGTGGGAAAAGGTGCGCGTCCAAGGCGGCGCATACGGGGCCTTCTGCACGCTGGATCGCATGAGCGGCACGCTGGTGCAGACCTCGTACCGCGATCCCGCCGTCAGCGGCACGCTGGCGGCCTATGACAGCATGGCGGACTTCCTGCGCACCTTCACGCCTGACGAGCGCGCCCTGACCAATGCCATTGTCGGCGCCATCGGGGACATGGATGCCTATCTCATGCCCGATGCCAAGGGCGCACAGGCGCTGGCCCGCCACCTCACCGGCGAGGACGAGGCGGCGCAGCAGCAGATGCGCGATGAAATCCTCGGCGTCACCGCACAGGACTTCCGCGCATTTGCGGATGTGCTGGCCGCCGCACGCGAGCATGCCGCCATCAGCATCATTGGCGGCAGTACGGCTGAACAGACCGCCCGCGACGCGGGCTGGCATGTGGAGCCGCTGCTCTAGCACACCGAAGCCACGGGGCGCGGCGTCACACAGGCGTCGCGCCCCTGTCTCATACAGCCGCCATGACAGCCCCCTCCCCCTTTCCCTGGCCCATTGCCGCGCCGTCCTTTGTCATCCCCGCCCATATTGAGGAAAACGCCCTATTTCTTTCTGGCAAAGTTCGGGAAGTAGGCTTATGCTTGTTTGAAAGCGCCTCCTGTCTGGCCTATGGGCCGCATGAACTGCCCCGGCGTCTGGCAGACTTGCCGCTGGAATGGCATCTGCACCTGCCGCTGGACCTCCCGTGGCAGGATGGCGGCGACACGGCGGCGGAAATCTGCCGCGCCCTGCTGGAGAAGACGCGACACCTGCACCCGCGCTGCGCAGTCCTGCATCCGCCCGCGCCGGCAGACCGTGAAGAGGCCCCATTGCTCCTGCGCCGCTTTCTGCGGCAGTGGCGCAGGCACAACGGCAGTACGCCGCCGCTGCTGCTGGAAAATACCCGCTCCTGCGACCTTACCGCCCTGACGGACATCATGGCTGCCGAAGGATGCGGCGTCTGTCTGGACACGGGACATTGCCTGGGCTTCGCGCAGGAGGCGCTGGCGGAGCATGCCTGGCTGCTTTCCCGCGTGCGGCTTGTGCACTGGAGCGCCCCTGGCGCCGGCGACCGGCACCTGCCGCTGACAGCCCTCACACCGGCACAGCATGCGCGGCTCTGCCGGCTGGCCCGGCGGCTGCCACGGCAGGCGCGACATATGCTGGAAATTTTTTCATGGCCGGAACTTGCGGCGTCGGAACCGGTATTGCGCACACTCCTGCGGCGGGAGGAAGCGGCGCGGGATGGCCAGACAATCCCGCGGCGACAGCCGGAAGAGAGGGGGGAAGCACGTGGCCCAGAGCAAAAATATCTCGCATCTCAAAACGTGGTTGCAGGGCATTGACAGGGACAGCCGCTGGTGCATCCTCATCTCGGCTGATCCGGACGCGCTGGCCTCCGCGCTGGCCCTGAAAACGCTCATGACCCGCCGGGCCCAGAGTGCGCGCATCGCCCGTGTCAACGACGTGACGCGCCCGGACAATCTGGCCATGATCCGCCATCTGCGCATTCCTGTGGAGGCCTGGCATCCGGAAATGCGGCAGGAATTCACGCATTTCGCCATGGTGGATTCACAGCCGCACCATCATCCCGCCTTTGCGGACCTTCCCTTCTCCGCCGTCATTGATCATCATCCGCTGAACGGCGACTTTCCCGTCGTAGCGGAATACGTGGACATCCGTCCGCACATGGGAGCCACCAGCACCATCATGACGCGCTACCTGCGCGCCCTGCGCAAGCGGCCCGGCCGCCGGCTCTCCACAGCGCTGCTGTACGGCATCCGCACGGACACCGCCGCCTTCGAACGCTCCGGGGGGGCGGACGACCTGCAGGCCTATCAGTGGCTCTCCCAGCATGCGGACACCTCCGTGCTGCGGCGCATCATGCGCAGCGAATACCTGCCCGAATGGCTGCCGCTGTTCAGCCGCGCCTTCCAGTCGCTTCAGGAATGCCGGGGACGGGGGCGGCATACCTATGTGGGGCGTGTTGATTCCGGCGATCAGCTGGTGGCCATCGCGGACTTCTTCACGCGCGTGCACGGGCTGAAATGGGTGGCCGTCAGCGGCGTGTGCGGCAGCACGGTCATCGTCATCTTCAGGGGAGACGGCTCCCGCCACATGGGACGACTGGCGGACGCATGCTTCTTCGACGTAGGTTCAGGCGGGGGGCACGGCGCGCTGGCCCGTGCGGAATTTCCGCTGGATGCCGTGGGCAGCGAAAGCGTGCGCGTCTTCATTCACACGCGCCTGCAAACACGCAAGCTGCGTGCGGCCACAGCCTGATGCCGTTACAGTGAACAGAAGAACATGACCCAGAAGGGCACGGAAAAGTCCAGCAGCATGGCATGGACGATGGCCACCAGGAGCATGTCCCGGCCGGCAAAGCGGACAATGCAGGGCAGGCTGGTATCTGAGGTGGTACAGCCCCCGGCGCAGACAGGCGCCAGCCTGCCGCACCAGCGAACCAGCAGGGACGCCCCCACCAGCGTGAATATCTCCCGCAGAATATTGCTGATCAGAGCCACCGCGCCCAGTTCCGCGCCCTTGTACTGCGTGATGAAGATGGACGAGAGGGAATAGTAGCCGAAGCCGGCGCCCACGGCGAGGCATTCGCTCAGGCTGTAGGAAAGGAAGAGCGATGCCAGCGCCACGCCCGCGAATGTGCCCGCGGTGGTGGCGGCGGGCACCAGCAGAATACGGGGGCGGAGCGTGCGGAGAATCTCGCGCAGGCGGCCGTCCGCACCCACGCCCATGCCCACCGAGAACATCAGCGCGTACAGCATGTACAGCGCCGCATCAGAGCCGGACAGGCAGGCAGGCATCCAGTCCAGCCAGCCCAGTCCGACTCCCAGCAGAAAGCAGGCCAGAATCATGCCTGTGCCCATAGACATCCCCTTACGGAGCGCAGCGGAGCGGGCCGGAGGAATGCCCTCCGGCCGCACCGGCTATTCCACAGTTACGCTCTTGGCCAGATTGCGCGGCTGATCCACGTCCTTGCCCAGGTAGTCCGCCACTTCGTAGCTGAAAAGCTGGAGGGCGGGCAGGGCCATGAAGGCCGAAAGCGGCGCGGGCAGAGCGGGAACGACCCATACGTCGTCAGCGGCAATGTCCAGACCCGGATTTGTCAGCGCAATGATGCGCCCCTGCCTGGCCTGCACTTCCACGATGTTGGACTTCACCTTGGGGAAGAGAGCATCGTCCAGCGCCAGGGCAAATGTAGGGAAGGACGGATCGACAAGCGCAATGGGGCCGTGCTTCATCTCGCCGGACGCATAGCCCTCGGCATGGATGTAGGACAATTCCTTCAGCTTCAGCGCGCCTTCCAGGGCCAGAGGGAAGCAGTGCCCCCGACCCAGATAGAAGAAGTTGCGCGCATCCGCGTAGGCGCGGGAAATCTCCCTGGCCCGTGCGTGCATATCCGGCAGAGCGGCGTCCAGCATGCCGGGCAGGGCTCGCAGGGCGTCAATGATACCGGCCGAGTCCTCGGGGGAAATGCCCGCCTCTCCGGCAGGACGAAGGCGCGCCCATGCCAGGGACATGAGCGCGAGCATGACCATCTGGCTGCACATGGCCTTGGTGGAGGCCACGGATATTTCAGGGCCGGCCTGTGTGTAGATCACGGCATCGGCCTCGCGGGCGATGCTGGAGCCTACCACATTGCACAGGCCGATGACCGGCACACCGTGCTCTCTGGCAATGCGCAGGGCAGCCAGCGTATCCGCCGTCTCCCCGCTCTGGCTGATGACCAGCACGGCGTCCCCGGCATCCAGCAGCAGCGCATCGCGATAGCGGAATTCCGAGGCAATCTCCACGCTGACGGGCACGCGCGCCCAGTGTTCCAGCAGATGACGACCCCACAGGCCGGCATGGTAGGATGTGCCGCAGGCCACAATATGCAGGCGACGCGGCACAGGCAGGCTCTCCAGCTCGCGCAGAACGACCGTGTCCCCGTCCACGCGCCCGGCCAGACAGTCCGTAATCACGCGGGGCTGCTCAAAAATCTCCTTGAGCATGAAATGACGGAAGCCACCCTTCTGCGCGGCCTGCATGTCCCACTGGATGCGGCGCACGGGCTTTTCCAGCGGAGAAAGATCCTCCAGCGCCAGAACCTTCCATGCGGAGGCCGTAAGCATTACCACCTCGCCGTCTTCCAGAAAGACCACGTCGCGCGTGTAGGGCAGGAAGGCGGGAATATCCGAGGCAACGTAGTTCTCTCCCGTGCCCACGCCCAGGATCAGCGGCGCCGCCATGCGCGCGGCGTACAGCGTGTCCGGCTCGTCCACGCTCTTCAGGCAGACGGCATAGGCCCCGTGGGCCTGCCGCAGCGCCCAGGCAAAAGCCTCCAGCAGGGAGCCCTGCGTCTTCATGCCTTCGGAGATCAGGTTTACCAGAACCTCAGTGTCCGTTTCCGAGGAAAACGTGTAGCCTTTAGCCAGCAGGTCGGCCTTCAGCTCCTGATAGTTCTCGATAATGCCATTGTGCACAATGGCAATACGGCGGTCATTGGAGCAGTGCGGATGCGCGTTCCGCTCCGCCGGCACCCCGTGCGTGGCCCAGCGGGTATGGCCTATGGCCGAGGTAGCCGTGGCACTGGCGCAGGAGGCCAGCTTTTCTTCCAGCGCGGCAAGCTTGCCCGCCGCGCGCACCACGCGCATTTCCCCGCCCTGTACAAAAGCCGTGCCCGCGGAATCATAGCCGCGGTACTCCAGCCGGCGCAATCCTTCCACCACCAGGGGCACCGCCGGACGATGCCCCGCATATCCGATAATTCCGCACATGTTCGTCCTCTCAGTGCGCCACGTCCGCGCAGTTTTCTGAAAACGGCCCCGGCATGTGCCGAAGCCGTCCCGCTGTTGCATGCGTGCAGGCAAACGGCATGCGGGCGTCAGTCATCCTTCTCCCACGGAAAGACAATCCAGGTATCCTGCGCCACTTCGGCAACGCAGCTGTCCACCGCCGGCCGGCCTTCCGGCTTGGCGTAGACCGCGGCAAAATGCGCCCGCGGCAGCATGGTGCGCAGATGCCGCATGGTCCGTCCCGAATCCACAAGGTCGTCCACCACAATCCAGCCCGCGCCGTCATGGCCGACATTCCCCGTCACCTTCAGCTCCCGGTCGCGCTCGCGCTCTGCGGTATATCCCACGGCTCCCACAACGCTGATGCGGCGAATGTCAAGCTCCGCCGCCAGCACGGATGCCGGCACAAGTCCGCCGCGCGTCACGGCAACAATACCCTTCAGGGAGGGGATGCTCCGCAGGCGTCCGGCCAGCGTTCTGGCCTGCCTGTGAAACTCCTCCCAGGAAACATTCAGCGTATTCCCGGCCATTACCGCCGCTTCTCCTGTTCGCCCGGCTCCCTGCGATTCACGACATCGGGATTCAGCAGCTCAATCCTGGCAGTTGCGAACAGCTTTTCCAAGAAGGTCTGAAAGGCCGCCTCCTGACGTTCCCGGGTCATGGCCGCGGTCAGCATGTCCTTCCACTGGGCAAACTCCTCGTCCGTGCCGGGAATAATCTTGCCCACGCGCACCAGCACGGCGGCAGACTCGCCCTTCTCGTCGGACAGTGTGTAGGCGGCGGGCAGCCACAGGCCAGAGCCTGTGGCGAACACGGCCGAGGTCAGCGCGGCATCCGGCATGAAGCCGTCAAAACCGCCCTGACGGGTCATGGGCGCGGCGGCCGTCTTCACGGCAGCCTTCACGTTCGCCGGCAGGGCGCCGTCCACGATTGTCCTGCGGACTTCCACGGCCCTGTCCATGGCGGCCTTCAGCGCCGCATCCCTGCGCAGCCGATCCACAATACCGGCACGCACGGCTTCAAAGGGTTCCGTGCCGGCCGGCTCGCTTTTCAGCACCTTCACCAGCATGAAGCGGTTGTCTCCTGCTTCCAGAGGCGCGTCCACAGTGGCGCCGGCGGGCGTCTTCATCACCGTTTCCGCATCCTTGGCGCTGAGGCCCATGGCCTGCAATTCGGCAGCGGACTTCAGGCCGTCATTCCGCACTGCCAGACCGAAAGGCTTGCCGGCCTCCGCCAGGGGCTTGCCCAGCAGGCTGGCTTCCACCAGCGCATCCAGCGCGTCGCGCAGCTTTTCCGCGCCCTGCGCGCCGGCCATTTCCCGGCGGACTTCATCGGCAACCTCGGCCAGAGGTCTGACGCCCGCGGCGCGGGCTTCTTCCACCAGCAGCAGATGCAGGCCGAACTGCGAGCGCACAGGGGCCGTTACCTTGCCAATGGAAGCGCCAAACGCGGCCTCCTCAAAGGGGGGCACCGTCTGGCCGCGCCCAATCCAGCCCAGCTCGCCGCCCTCGCGACCGCTCATGACATCGTCGGAATGCTGCCTGGCCAGCTCGGCAAAGCTCTGACCGGCGGCCAGCGCGTCAGAAATCTCTTTGATGCGGGCTTCGGCAGCCCTGACGTCGGCTTCAGGAGCATCTTCCGCCAGCTTCACCAGAATATGGCGCACGCGGCGCTGTTCCGGCACGGCAAAGCGGCCTGTATTCCGCGCATACCATTCCGCCACGGCCGCGTCATCCAGACTTTCCGGCGTCACCAGCGTGTCAGGCGCAACCAGCAGGTATTCCAGCTCCACTCTGGCCGGTATGGCAAAGGATTCTCCGTGCTCGTCGTAAAATTTCCTTGCCTCCTCATCGGAAGGCGCAGATGCCGCCATGAAGTCCGCCGCCGGGAACGCCACATAATCCACCACGCGGCGTTCGTTCTGCACATCAAAAAAAGCGCGGACTTCCCCGGGGCTGACATGCACGGCGCCGGTCAGCAGACGCTGCATCTTTTCCTGAAGCAGCTGCGCCGTCAAGCCGGCCTCAAAGCGGGCGGGAGTGGTACGCTGGGCCTCCAGCATGCGCGTATACAGCGCGCCGTCAAACTTGCCGTCCTTCTGGAAGGCGGGAAAGGTGGCCACCAGATGGCGCAGCTCCAGCCCGGTGACCGCCAGCCCCACGCGGGCGGCCTCGGCCTTGAGCAGCTGCTCCAGCACCAGGCGGTCAAAAACATGCCGGCCAAGGCCCATGTCGCGCAGCGCCTCCCGCTTCAGGCCGGGAGAGCGGCGCATCAGCTCCTCTTCCGCCTGCATGTACTGGCGTTCAAATTCTGCATAGGAAATGGGGCTGCCATTCACCTTGCCCACCAGGTTGACGGACCCCGTGTCCACAAGATTGCCCACGCCCCAGAAAACGAACACAAGGATGATGACGCCGAAGGCTATTTTCACCATCAGGGACTGGGAATTGCTGCGAATCAGATCAAGCATGACGACTCCGAAAAAAGGATATGGCGGCAGGACGCGGCAGCGCCCCGTGCGCACAAGGCAGGATGCGACAGTTTACGCGGGAACCGCGCGGATTTCAATCAGAGAGTTGCCCCGCCGGCGGCACAGGTCTGCGCATGGCCGGCAGGCAAAGAGAGGAGGGCATGGCGCATGCTAGGTCTGCGGCGTCTGCTCCAGCAGGCTGGACGGCGCATCATCCTGCATGTCTGAAGCGGCATCCTCGGCTTCCGGCACCGGCATGGCCGGAGCTTCAGCTATGCCGGGAGCGGCAGGGGCCGGGGCATCCTCCCGGGGCGGGAGCGACGTGTTCGCCGCAAGCGTACGGCAGGGCGTCTGCAGGCCGGCATCCGCCAGACTGGGCACAGGCTGGCCGGCCGCCACAGCCGCAACCACGCGGGACAGCAGTGCCGCGCCCGCGCCATGCGGCCCCTGCTCCAGTGTGTGCAATACCTTCAGCAGGCTTTTCCCTGCCAGAACAAACAGAGCCTCGTCCCTGCCGGAAGGCATGGGCCGTTCGGCCTGTCCAAGGTACTCGCTGACCGTCACAAAGCGCTGGCAGCCCCGGGCGCGCAGTATCCTGATGATTTCCGGCAGTTCCGCCGCCGTGCGGGCGCTGGTGTCGTGCATGAGGAACACGCCGCGCATGGCGCCCTCCGGTGTTGGCGCGCCCGTGGCCGTCTCCATGTTGGCATAGTCGCTGCGGGTGCGCTTCCAGTCCTTGCTGTCATGCGTCCATATAATGATGGAAAGACCGAGATAGCCGGCCAGCTCCTTGAGCGAGGCGTTCATGTTGCCATAGGGCGGCCGGAACCAGCGCGCGGCTATGCCCTGCTCCTGCAGGGCCAGCAGGGGCCGCACCAGCTCTTCGGCCTGCCGGTCCACGCCCAGGCGGCGCATGTTGGGGTGGGTCTGGCTGTGGATGCCGATGTCATGCCCTTCCGCCACCACCCGGCGCACCAGATCGGGATGCTGCTCCACCTGACGTCCCAGCATGAAGAAGGTGGCCGGAATGCCCTCTGCCGCCAGCACGTCCAGTAAATGCGGCGTGTAGCCGGCAGGCCCGTCATCAAAGGTGAGGGCGCACATGTTGCGGCCATCCTCGCTTTCCACGTGCATCAGATCCACGCCGCTCCACACTCGGGCGGCTGCCACCTGCGGCCCGCAGCACCATGCGCCCAGCAACAGACACGCCAGCAGACACGCTTTCATCTTCATACTGAAACACCTCTTTGCAACAGCTCCGCGGAGCTTCATTCCGAATTCCCGCAGGTGATGGGGCGTTGTTAGCATGGCCCCTGCGCCCGCTCAAGACGTCCGGCGGGCATCCCTTCAGGAATATTTCTATTTTCCCTGTAAAAACAACACAGTACATATTGAGCAGAAAAAAATTTTATTTTTTGATTTTTCTTGTTGACATCGCTGGGTGTTTTCCTTAAAAGCTTTCTTGCGCGGGCAGTTAGCTCAGTTGGTAGAGCATCGCCTTCACACGGCGGGGGTCACAGGTTCAAGTCCTGTACTGCCCACCACGCAAAAAGCTTGGACGATGGTGACAATTCGTTCAGGTTCACTAGGTGGCGAAACAGTCATTTCCGAAGAGCCTGTGACAAACTCTTCATGCAGGGAAATGTTTGAAAACGCGCTTGGGATGCTACGGAGCGGTAGTTAAGACGGTTATAACGCCGGCCTGTCACGCCGGAGGCCGAGGGTTCGAGTCCCTTCCGCTCCGCCATCTCGCTTTTCCAAAGGTCTGGGTTCAGCCCGGGCCTTTTTATTGCGCCAAATTGTGATTTGACGCTTTTTCTTTTGTCCATGCCCTGGCCGCAGGCATAAATGCGGTAAGGAAAAAGCGCCAGACTTCGCCTGCATGCAGGCTTCACATATATGCACATTACACAAAAAAACCGCCGGAGAACTGCTTCCGGCGGTTTTTTTGTCTTGCCACAGGGCTACAGTACCCGCACGCCGTCTTCCTCCACCAGCACAGTATGCTCCCAGCGTACACCGCCCCATTGCGGATAGTACAGGCCCGGCTCCACCGTGACCACCATGCCCGCGCGCAGGGGGGCGTCCTGGCGGGGATTCAGGCTGGGGGCCTCATGCGTTTCCAGCCCTACGCCATGCCCAAGGCCATGCGTAAAGAACTGCGCGACGCCCGCGGATTCGAAGACAGCCCGGGCCGCTCCGTATGCGTCGCACATGCGCACGCCCGGACGCATCATGTCCAGCGCGGCCCGCTGGGCGCGCTGCACCAGCTCCAGCGTGCGGACAAACTCGGGCGAAGGGGAAGAGCCCACCCAGAACGTGCGTGTCTGATCGGAGCAGTAGCCATCCACGCGGCAGCCCACGTCCACCAGTACGGGACAGCCGTCCAGCACCGTGTCCGTACCGGGCACGGCATGCGGCAGCGCGGCATTGCGCCCCACGGCCACAATGCTGGCAAAGGAAAGCTCGGAAGCCCCATGCTCGCGGAAGAACTTTTCAATCTCCCAGGCCAGACTTTCTTCAGTGCGGCCGGGAACGCACTGTGACGGAATCCATTCCATCAGCGCGTGGTTCACGGCAAAAGACTTCTCCAGCGCGGCTATTTCTCCGGCGTCCTTGATGACGCGCAGCTCCTCCACCAGACCGTCGGCAGCCTCCAGCCGCAGCCCTGCCGACAGCTGGCGGTAAAAACGCATGCTCACACAGCAATCTTCCACCCCGATGACGCCGTTCACTCTGGAGCGCAGCAGCTGGCGAATCTGCCCGGCGGCGTCCCCGCCGTATATAAAGATATAGTTCTCATCCCACAGGCGGCGCGCGGCTTCCAGATACCGGGCGTCCGTACAGAGCCAGTCCTCGCCGGAGGCGGTGATGATCAGGCGGCCCGAGCTTTCGTTGCACTGGCAGTCGTGCAGTTCAAAGCCGGAAAGATAATAGCGGTTGGCCGCATGGCTGACCAGCAGCGCATCCAGGCCATGTGTCCGCAGCAGCGCGCGCAGGCGTTCACGGCGCGCGGCAAAGATGTCCAGCGTCATGACTTCAGCTCCTCTTCTCCTGTCCAGCGCGCCAGCAGCTGCACAGCGGCCAGATGATCCAGCTCTTCGGTCAGCCCCAGCGGGGTCAGCAGGTCGGCGCCGTGGCAGCAGAGGCCATGCCGCGCCATCCAGACGGCTTCATGCGCCCGGGCCTGTGCGCCCACGGCCTGAGCCAGCTCGACCGTCCCCGGAGGGAAGGCCGCCGCAACGCCCATGCGCGCCCGCTGGGCGGCAGCCTCAAAGAGCGGCATGTGCAGAAGGTTCTCCTCCCGCACGCGCAGACTCAATGCCAGCAGGTGCCGGGGATGCGTATGCACCACGCCTCGCGTGGCAGGGCAATGGCGATAGATTTCCAAATGCATGCCCAGCTCCGAAGAGGGGGCGGCGCCTTCCAGCACGCGGCCGGAGGCAATATCCACCGCGCACAGGTCCTCCGGACGCAGAAAGCCCTTGGCCGCTCCGGATCGCGTGATGCAGCAGGTTCGGCCGTCCAGACGACGGCTGACATTGCCATTGAATCCCGAAAGCAGACCGCGCGCCCAGGCATCGCGGCAGACGGCGCGCATTTCTTCAAAGACGGCGGCAGGTATGCTCATGCAGCCTCCAGCGGGGAAAAATTGCAGGCGCGTCAGTGCTTTTCCAGCCAGCGACGCGCACGCCCCAGCAGGAGCTCTATATCGCCCCCGGCGGCCACATTCAAGAGCTGACGATAGCGCCGCACGGATTCATGCGCATAGGGATTGGCCTCGAACAGCCATGTGAACAGCGCCCCGTCTTCAGTCAGCAGCTTGCGGGACGCCTCCTGCCGCCGCAGAAAGGAAGGGGTAATGAAGGGCGTCAGCTCATCGTGATCGGCCAGCATGGCGAAGTAGGCCAGCGAGGTGATGAAGTTCATGCCCTGAATGAGTCCCACGGCGCGATCATGCTCTTCGGCGCTGGCCCGGAAACAGCGCGCCCCCATGCCCGTGAAGAGGCTCTCCACCAGCGCGACATGCGCCTCCGCCGCACGGCTGCCGGGCGTGATGCAGACCCGCAGCTCCAGGTCTGGCGCGGGGGCGGGGCCAAACAGCGGATGCGTGCCTACGCACGGCCCGTCCCACAGGGATTCCATGACCGCCAGGGGCTGCGCCTTCACCGAAACAATGTCCGCCAGCACCGTTCCCGGCCGCAGATGCGGCACGCACAGGGCCACCACATCCCGCATGGCCGCCGCCGGCACGCAGAAAAGCACCACATCCGCATCCGCCACGGCGGCCCGCACCACATCCGGCGTGAGCGGCAGGTCCACGCCGTGCAGGCTGCGTCCGGGCCCGGCCAGACGGCGCATGAGCATGCCGCCCATGCGCCCGTGCGAACCCACGACGGCCACTGTCAGGGGTGTGCTCATCGCACCGCCTCCCACACCTGCCAGAAGTCAGGGAAGGACTTCCGCACCACGGCGGGATCATCCAGCCGCACCTCCATGCCCGCCAGCTCCAGCAGCGCCAGCGACATGGCGATACGATGATCCCCGTGTGCCGAGAACAGCGTCCCGGGCGCGGCCTGCAATCCTGCGCCGGAGCCGCCTGTCCCATACACTGTCATGCCGTCTTCGTGCTCGTCCACGCGCACGCCGGCCTTGCGCAGCTCTCCCGCCGGCGCGGCTATTCTGTCCGATTCCTTAAGGCGCAGATGGGCCACATTGCGCACGCGCGTTACGCCGGAGGCAAGGGCGGCCACCGCCGCCACCGTGGGCACAAGATCAGGACATGCGCCCATGTCCACATCCACGCCGTGCAGGGCGGAGGGGGAGACCAGCACGCCGTCGTCACGCCAGGCATACGCCGCACCCATGGCCCGCAGGATATCCAGCATGGCCCTGTCCCCCTGAAGGGAGTCCGCACGCAGGCCGCGCACCAGCACGGGACGCCGGCCGACGGCTCCGGCCGCCAGCAGATAGGAGGCGCCGGACCAGTCGCCTTCCACCGCGTAGCGGCCGGCCCTGTAGGCCGCATGCGGCACATGGAAGCACAAACGGCCGGGATAGGCCCCGGAAAGCGTCCGCCAGTCCGCCTCTTTCCAGCTGGAAGAGGCGTCCTCGCGCGTCTCCACGCGGAAGGGCACGCCAAAATCCTCCAGCGTCTGCAAGGTCAGGCCCACATAAGGCCAGGAAACCACTCTGGAACCGCCCAGCGTGATGCGCAGGCCCTCCGCCATGAGCGGCGCGGCCAGCAGCAGGCCCGAAAGGTACTGGCTGGACTCATCCAGCCCGATGACGGATTCGCCGCCTTTCAGGCCGTCCGTGGAAAGCACAAGAGGAGGGCAGCCGGGCTCACCCTCGTACCGGATGCGCGCGCCCAGCCCTTCCAGCACAGCGGCCAGCGCTCCAATGGGACGCTGGTGCATGCGCCCCGCGCCATGTACGCGGAAAACACCGCGCCCCGCCGCCAGCACGGCCGTAAGAATGCGGCAGGTCGTGCCGGACTCGTGCACATCGCAGTCCAGGGGCGCCTTTTCCGTACCGCCGGACGGCAGGCCGTCCATGCCGCTGACGGCATAGGCTCCCGGTCCTGCGGGACGGATTTCCGCGCCGGCCGCGCAAAGCAGGGCGCGTGTGCGCTCCAGGTCCTTGCTTTCCAGCACATGCTCCACAACCGATGTGCCGGAGGCCAGCGCGGCGCCAATGAGCATACGGTGGGAAACCGACTTGGATGCCGGCGCCTGCAAAGTCACAAATGCGTTCATACTGCCATCCCGTCAGGAATTTTCCAGATGCACCCTGTCCAGCTGCGGCCCGGTGGGGTAGGCGCCAAGGATGCGGAAGGAGGTGCAGAGCGTACGCAGCTCTTCCACGAGGGCCGCATGGGACGGCTGCCGCAAATCGCACTCCACATCGGCAAAGAAGACGTACTTCCAGCGTTCGCCGCGCATGGGGCGCGACTCCAGCTTGCGCATGTTGATGCCGGCGCGGGCCAGGCTTTCCAGCACCACGGAAAGCGCCCCCGCCTTGTCGGGCAGGGTAAAAAGCAGCGAGGTCTTGTCCGCCGCGCCCGCATGTCCCGGCAGGGGAGAGGGCGCGCTGTCCGCCTTCCCGTCCTGCGGGCCGATGATGACAAAGCGCGTCCAGTTGCCGGAATCATCCTCGATGGCGCGGGCCAGCACATTCAGATTATGCATGGCCGCGAGGGAGACATTGCCGATGGATGCCGCCCCCGCTTCCTCCGAGGCGCGCAGGGCCGCCGCCGCCGTGGATTCCATGGGCACGAGCCTGGCGTTGGGCAGGTGCTCCCGCAGCCAGGAGCCGCACTGCGCCAGGGGCTGCGGGTGTGAGTACACGGCGCGCACCTCGGCCAGCGAGGAGACAGCGCCCAGCAGACAATGGCTGACGCGCAGGAAAAGCTCCGCCTGAATACGCACATCGTAGGTGAAGAACAGATCAAAGCTGACGCCGACCGTGCCCTGCAGTGAATTTTCCAGCGGCACTACGCCCAGCCCGCACTGCCCGTCATGCACGCAGGCAAAGACTTCCTGAAGGTCCCGGCAGGGCTGGAAGCGCACGGAACGCCCCAGATACTCCACGCCGGCAAAATAGGAAAACGTGCCTTCCGGCCCCAGATAGGCCACGTGCTGCGGCCGCTGGAGCGCGCGGGAAGAGGAGAATATCTCCCGCCAGATATTGCGGAGATGGGCTTCCGGCAGGGGGCCGGCATTGCGCGCGGCCAGCCTGTCCAGCACCTCGCGCTCGCGCAGGGGCTTGTAGATAATCCCCTCGCCGGCCGCCTTGATGCGGCCCACCTCCATGCTCAGCCCGGCACGGCGATTCAGCAGCGCCAGCAGCTCCATGTCCACCGCATCGATCTCGCGGCGGATGTCCGCCAGACGGGCGGGCGTGGGGGAAGCTTCCTCGGCCATGCTATATCTCCCGGATTTCTTCGCTGATACGCATGCCGAAATGCCGGCCCGCCGCATCCGTGCGGCAGAGGATTTCGTCGCCGGGCTTCAGCGTCACCACGCTCACCGGCGTGCCGTCCGGACGGGTCAGGCGAATGGTCTCGGCATTCTGGAGGAAGACGGCGCCGACCTTGTCGCCGCACTGGGCTTCCACCATGAGCATGGGGCGCACCTCCACCTTGACCCGGCCCACCGTGGCCACGCGGGTCTCGCCGTCCGCACCGACGATGAGCACTTCCGCCCCGGCGCGCAGTTCCTCCAGATAGCACGTCCTGTCATGGGGCAGGCGCGCGTAGGCATGCACGGCCCCGGCATTGACGCGGAAGGGCCGCGCCGCCACATATTCGTTATGCTCGGTTTCCGCGTGCACAAGGAAGGTGAAGGCGGCGGAATTTCCCACCATCATGCCCTCGCCGCGGCGCAGCAGGGACATGGTATCCACGCAGACGCGGTGCCCCAGCCCCACAGGCTCCACGCGGGTGACCACGGCGGGCGCCAGGTCTTCGCGTCCCTGCGAAAGCTTGCAGGCCGCCACAATGGCCTTCAGCTCACCCAGAGCCTCGGGCAGCACCACGACGGCATCCACGCCGCGTTCCAGAATGCCGCCGGCCAGCCTGGCTTCTTCCAGCGTGCCGGCCTCGGCCATGACGTTCTCACACTGGGCCAGCAGATTTTCCACGGGAATAATCTCCCAGCCGCGCGCCAGGGATACGGCCTCGCCACGCTTCAGCATCTCCACCACGGCCACCTCGTCGGCCTTTTCCGTCAGCACTGCGGAGGGCACGTCCTCAGCGGCCAGCACCTCGCAGCGCGCCAGCACCTGTACGCCAGCCACATTTTCGCGCGGCACGATGAGACCGTCCACGCCGGACTCCAGCGCCAGCGTGACATCCTCCTTCGCAAAGGGGACGCTCTTGTAGTACAGCTTCATCACGCCGCCCCTTATTCCTTCACCAGGCCGATGACTTCGTCCACCGTCTTGTTTTCATGCACGATGCCGCGCAGGGCGCGCACGAGATTCACACGGTCGGGATGCTGGAAGACGTTGCGGCCCATGGAAATGCCGGAGCCGCCGGCCTGAATGGAGTCGTACACCATCTGGAGCAGGTCGCGCGTGGAATCCATGCGCTCGCCCCCGGCGATGACCACGGGCACGCAGCAGGCGTCCACCACTTCGCCGAAGCCTTCCACGCTGCCGGTGTAGACCACCTTCACGATGTCCGCGCCCAGTTCCACGCCCACGCGGGCGCAGTGCGCCACCACGGAGGGATCAAAGCCGTTCTGAATCTGCGGGCCGCGGGCGTAGACCATGGCCAGCAGCGGCATGCCCCAGTTGTCGCAGGCTTCGGCCACGCGGCCCATATCCGCCAGCATGCGCTTTTCGTCAGGATCGCCCAGGTTCACATGCACGGATACCGCGTCCGCGCCGTGGCGGATGGCTTCCTCCACCGTCCCTACCAGCGTCTTGGTATTGCCGTTGGGAGAAAGCGCCGTGGAGGCGGACAGGTGCATAATCAGGCCCACGTCGTTGCCGTAGGCGCGGTGGGAGCAGCGGATAAGCCCCTTGTGCATGAGCACGGCATCAGCGCCGCCGCGGGCCATGTCGTTGACGGCCTCGCGCATGTCCATGAGGCCCCTGCATGCGCCGATGGTCACGCCGTGATCCATGGGAACGATAACGACGCGGCCGGTTTCACGATTGATGATGCGTTCCAGACGAACTTGCTTGCCGAGGTACATGGTCATGCTCCTTTGGTTATACGCGGCGCGGCGGCGGCAATGAAAAAGGGCCGCCGGCTATGCGCCTGCGGCCCTGAAAAGTTTTTCTGACAAACAGCTATCAGAGAAGCTCCTGACCACAGGCTTCCATATTCCAATAGCTAAAGTAGAAAAAGCTGAAGAAGGAATTGGAAGCGAAGGTCATAGGTATCATCCCTGTGAAAAGTGTTTCTCTACGGCTACTCCTCCTGCCGGTTTTTGTCAAGAAATCCCGGGGGACAGCTTCCGTAACCATTTCGGCATCAGAAAATTTTAGTCATGTATTATACTGTGTTATGCGTAAAAATTTTTTTCATTTCTTCCTCAGGGCAGGCGCATGATCCACTGATCATGCCCCGTGGCCGGGTCTGCGCGCCGCGCGGTGGCGCACATGCCCTGCCGCGCATAGAAAGCCACCGCCCGCACATTTTCCACATACACGCTTGCATGCAGGCGGGGGCAGATGCGCCGCGCCAGCCCGAAGAGCCGCGATCCCACGCCGCGTCCCTGCCATGCGGGATCGACGAACAGGCCGCCAAGACAGCCGTCCGCCTCGCGCAGGGAGGCGAAGCCCAGCACCGGTCCGGCCGGCTCCTCGACAAACACAAAGTTCAGGCATTGCGGCAGGCAAATGTCCCGTACAAAGGGAAGCTGCTCCTCCCAGAAGGCAGGGGGCATGAAGCTGTGCGCCGCGCAGGAGGCACGCAGCCAGACGCGCAACGCACTGTCGCGATCTTCAAACAGCATGGGCCGGATCATGAAAAAACCTCCGCATGAGGATGACGGGAGCCTGCGGCACGGATGCAGGATGCCTCCTGCCGCATACGGCAGAGCCGGCGTATTGTCCAGACAGGACGCCCTGACGGCGCTTGCCACCCCGTGCCTGTTCTGGCATACTGGGCATTCATTTTTCGCCGGGAGGTTCCTCATGCGGCATGACCTGCTGCTGTTTGACATCGGCAACACGTCCATGAAGGTGGGCCTCGCCAGCCGCGAGGCCGTGGGCCCTTCCTACACCCTGCCCACGGATGCGGGGCAGACAGCGGACAGCCTGGGGCTGACCCTGCATTCCCTGCTTGGCCACGCCGGGGTTGATGCCGCCGGACTGCGGGCCTGCCTGGCCTCGTCCGTCGTGCCCGGCCTGGAACCGGCGCTGCGCGAAGCCTGCCGCCGCTACGTGGGGCGGGAACTGCTGTTCGCCCCGCGCGATATTCCCGTGCCGCTCCGCAATGACTATGAACGCCCGCATGAAGTCGGCCCCGACCGGCTGGTGGGGGCCTTTGCCGCGCGCCGCCTCTTTCCCGACCCGGAATCCCTCATTGTGGTGGATTTTGGCACCGCAGTCACCTTCGACTGCATCACCGGCCAGACCTATCGCGGCGGCCTCATCTTTCCCGGCCCGCTGACGGCGGCCTCCGCCCTGTCCAGCCGCACCGCGCGCCTGCCGCGCGTCAGCCTGGAGGTGGACTGCGAGGAGCCGGCCATCGGCCGCAATACCACCACCAGCATACAGCACGGCCTGATCTTCGGCTTTGCCGGCATGGTGGAAAGCCTGACGCACCGTCTGGCCCGCCAGCTGCCCGGCGAAACCCTTGTGCTGGGCACGGGCGGCTTTGCGCGGGAAATGGCCCGCGTCACCCCCTGCCTCCACCACGTGCTGCCCGGCCTTGTGCTGGACGGCCTGCGCCGCCTGCATGCGGAATGCGGCCCCTCTTCCCCAGAAAACCAACCCTCTTTGCAAGGAGACATAGCATGAGCACCATCGTAGGCGTGTACGGACGCGAAATTCTGGATTCCCGCGGCAATCCCACCGTGGAAGTGGAGGTTTCCCTGGAATCCGGCATCACCGGCCGCGCGGCCGTCCCCTCCGGCGCATCCACCGGCAGCCGCGAAGCGCTGGAACTGCGCGACGGCGACAAGGGCCGCTTCAAGGGCAAGGGCGTGTCCAAGGCCGTGGGCCATGTGAACAAGGAAATCGCCGGGGCCATCATCGGCATGGACGCCCTGCGCCAGGTCACCATCGACAACACCCTCATCGATCTGGATGACACGGACAACAAGTCCAACCTGGGCGCCAACGCCATGCTGGGGGTCTCCATGGCCTGCGCGCGGGCCGCGGCCACCTATCTGGGCCAGCCGCTCTACAAGTACCTCGGCGGCATCAATGCCAAGATGCTGCCCGCGCCCATGATGAACATCATCAACGGCGGCGCGCATGCCCCCAACAATCTCGACATTCAGGAATTCATGATCATGCCGCTGGGCGCGGCCACCTTCCGCGACTCCCTGCGCATGGGCGCGGAAATCTTCCACACCCTGAAGACCATCCTCGCCGCCGACGGCCACGTCACCAGCGTGGGCGACGAGGGCGGCTTTGCGCCCAACCTGAAGAGCCATGACGAGGCCTTCGCCTACATCATCAAGGCCATTGAGGAATCCGGCTACATCCCTGGCACAGAAGTGGCGCTGGCCATCGACGCCGCCTCCTCCGAATTCTTCAAGGACGGCAAGTATGTGCTGGAAGGTGAAAAGAAGAGCTTCAGCAATGCGGAAATGAGCGAATGGCTGGCGGAATTCACCCGCAAGTACCCACTCATCTCCATCGAAGACGGCTTGGCCGAAAACGACTGGGACGGCTGGGCCATGCTCACCGCCAACCTGGGCGAAACCACCCAGCTTGTGGGCGACGACCTCTTCGTGACCAATCCCTCCATCCTGGCCGAAGGCATTCAGGAAGGCATTGCCAACTCCATCCTGATCAAGCTGAACCAGATCGGCACGGTCACGGAAACCATGGACACCATTGAAATGGCCAAGGAAGCCGGCTACACCACGGTCATCTCCCACCGCTCGGGCGAGACCGAGGACTCCTTCATCGCCGACCTCGCCGTGGGCGTCAACGCCGGACAGATCAAGACCGGCTCCCTGTGCCGCTCCGAACGCATGGCCAAGTACAACCAGCTGCTCCGCATTGAAGAGGAGCTGGAAGACGACGCCGAGTTCTTCGGCCCCATGATGGCGGAATACTACGCGCTGGACGACGGCGACGCCTAGCCGCCGCTTCCCGGATGCGGCGCGGGAAAGCCCCGTGCCGCCCCGTGCCGCATCCGCGCCTCTCCCTTTCCAACCATAAAGGACACGCTTATGCTGATCATCGACGGAAAGGCCACCGCCGCCGCCATCCGCGCGGAGCTGCGGGAAACCGTGGCCGCCGCCACGGCGCAGAACCGCCGCGCTCCCGGGCTGGCCGTCATCCTCGTGGGCGAGGACCCTGCCTCGCAGGTCTACGTCCGCAACAAGGAAAAAGCCTGTGCGGAAACGGGCATCACGTCCTTTGCCTACCGTCTCCCGGCGGATGTGACGCAGGAGGCCCTGCTGGACCTTATCCGCGAACTGAACGGCCGCGACGATGTGGACGGCATTCTGTTGCAGCTCCCCCTGCCCAAGGGTTCCGCGCTGGACAGCCAGGCATGCCTGGACGCCATCGATCCCGACAAGGACGTGGACGGCTTCCATCCCGTCAACGTGGGCCGGCTCTCGCTGGGCCTGCCCGGCTTCCTTTCCTGCACGCCCGCCGGCGTCATGGAGCTGCTGCGCCGCTACGATCTTTCCCCCGCCGGCAAAAAGGCCGTGGTGGTGGGACGCTCCAACATCGTGGGCAAGCCGCTGGCCATGCTGCTGGCCCGTCCGGGCCGCCATGCCAACGCCACCGTCACCCTCTGCCACTCCGGCACGGCCAATCTGGCGGAGGAATGCCGCTCGGCGGACTTCCTCTTCCTCGCGCTGGGCAAGCCCAACTTCATCACCGGCGACATGGTGAAACCGGGCGCCGTGGTCATCGACGTGGGCATCAACCGCACGGAAAAGGGCCTGTGCGGCGATGCCGACTTCGCCTCCGTGAGCCAGAAGGCCAGCGCCATCACGCCCGTGCCCGGCGGCGTGGGCCCCATGACCATTGCCATGCTGCTGAACAATACCGTTGACTCCTGGCGGAAGCGCACCGGAGCCTAGCTCCGGCACTCTCCGGCGGGTCACCCCCGGGCGGCCCGCCTCTTCCGCCTCCCTTCTCCAGCCGCACGGGCGGCAGCTCCCCCGCGCGGCACTCCTTCAGCCACGCGGCGCCGCGCCGCCGGAGCATCCCTTGAAAACATCGTCTTCCGTTCCCGGCACTGCCGCGCTCTGCCTGACCGCCGTCCTGCTGGCCCTGTCCCGCGCCGCCGTGTTTCACTTCAATTCCAAGCTCATCCCCGTGCCGGACGGACTGCTGTTTGCCCTTGCCGGGCTGGGCGGCGACCTCGGCCCCCTGTGGCTCTGCCTGCTGGCGGCGGTGCTGCTGCGCAGCCGCCTCTGCGCCGTACTGGGTACGCTCTATCTCATGGCCGTAACGGCGCTGGACCTCTTCAACGCCGGGGCCATGTATCAGGCAAGGCTCATCTTCAGCTACGATCTGTTCCTCCAGATACGCAACAACACTGCCGTCTACCGGCTGGAAATCGCCGTGGCCTGCGGCCTTCTCCTTCTGCTGGGCCTGTGCAACGGCTGCGGCCTGCTGCGCCTCGCCCGCGCGCCGCGCCGCCTTGCCGTGCCCTGCCTGTGCGTGCTGCTGCTTCTTTCCGCCGCCGCCACGGCCGGCTATGAGCTGACCAGGGACAGCATATTCTTCAAGGGCTACGGCACGCGGGAATGGGTGCTCCGCCCCTTCCACACCGCCATGCTGGACTTTTTCCGGGACAGGGAAGCCCGCCTCGCCGCGCGCAACGCATCCATTCATGCCCAGCCGCAGGACGGCCCCACGCTGGCCACAGCCTCCCGCCTGCTGGCCGATCCAGGCACGGTGCGTCGTTTTGACGCCATTGTGATCGTGGCGCTGGAATCCATCGATCTAGCCTACCTGCACGGAAAAAATCCCGACATTCCCGCCGTGGCCACGCGCAACCTTGATGCGCTGGCGCGGGAGCATGTCCTTTTTGACAATTTCTTCACGGCGGCGCAGCCTACGTCACGCGGCCTGCACGCGCTCATGGCCTCGCGCCTGGATTACGAGGCGGACCCCCCCGCCGCAACCCCCAGCATCTTCACCGCCTTTGCCGGCGCCGGCTACGACACCTGGTTCATCAGCACCATCAGCGGCCAGTGGGGCGACGCCCGTTCGGACATCACGCACCGCTACCAGCCGGCGCATGTCATCTTCGGGGAGGAGCTTTCCAGGAAATATGGCGCTCGCGTGCTGAAATGGGGACTGGACTCCGCACTGGGCTTCCGCGAGGCCGCGGACATTCTGGCCGGCAGGAAGGCGGGGGACAGGAGCGTGCTGTTCATCTCCACCATCGACACCCATCCCAACTACGGCTTTGTCCCGCCGGAGGGCGACGCCTGCTGGCGCGACGACACTGTCACCGCAAGCCCCTTTCTGCTCTCGCTCTGCCATATCGACCGCGCCGTGGGGGACTTCATACGCGACCTGCGCCAGCGCGGCCTGCTGACGGAAAAGACGCTTGTGGTCATCACCGCGGATCACAGCGCCGTGCAGGGAGCCAACTACACCCGGCGCGCGGCCTATGCGCCGGATCGCATTCCCCTGCTCTTCATCACCGGGGACGGCGGCATTCTGCGGGAATGGAGCACGGCCTATGCCTCGCAGATAGACCTGCCGGCCACCCTGCTGACCCTTTCCGGCATCCTGCCGCCCGCCACCTTCATGGGGCAGGACATGCGCCGCCCCGGCTCCCGGGCCATCAGCGTGCATGATGGCGTGCTGGAAGCGCGGGACGCGGCGGGCACGGAGCGCATCTCCCCCCGCCGCCAGCCTGCCCATCCCCTGTCCCGCTGGTTCTCGATTTTCTATCCCGCGGAGACGAGTGTTAGAGAAAAGAGCAAGGGCAATTAAGATGTTATCTCTGCAAGATTGGCCATTTTTAGCTTTAGACGCAAGGAATCAGCTCAATACTATTTTCAGAGATTTACCTTGATTCTGTACCATACTTCATTAAATCATACGCACACAAAAATATTCTATAATCAGTTGTTTTTTTTATCTGGATAGTTTACTAAATAATTTCTTAGATTTTCTAAATCTAAACAACCATTCATAGTTGATTTAACTATTTCATTTCTTTTATACGTTGCCTTAATGTTTAAATCACTTTCTATATCCTCCACAGTTTTATGATTTCCACAACAGCAAGACCGAGCATCCTTAACAAAATTATCCAACTTATTTTGTTGCTGTTTACTTAATTCATTAAACTGATTTATATTTTGATTAAGCCTATAAAATCCATAAATTGGAAAATAAGTCCCCCTTTTTATTTTCTGCTTGTTAATAAGAGAGACTATTTGAGAATCCGATTCTTCAATGATATTGAAGTAATTAATCATCATCTCCGAAGTAGTTTGATATTCATATTTAACAGTTTTCCTTGAACCAATTACTAAAATTTTATCACTATTAGCCAAACTATCTAAATCTTCTGCTATTTTTACCTTTATATCTCCACCAGAACAAATATCTTTAACCGCGTTTTCCACTTTTCTGATATCCATTACAGAAACAGGAAGCAGAAGATTTGACAATTCAGAGAATATTCCACTAAAATTATTTGTTTTAATTTTATTAATTCTAATTGTTTTATTTTCTATATCAATATCATGCTCTACAACATCTAATTCTTCCACGCTATTATCATATTCAACCAAAAGAAAGTTATTTCTAATTTTTTCAGCAAGATCATTATCATAATCAACATATGTAAAAATCGTTTTTAAAATACATTTTATATTAACATCCTTAATACTATATCCAATAAAAATTATTGGATTATGAATAAACAAAGACAAGAGCTGCGCTCGAATAAGCTCATATTTACTATTAAATTCTTCATAATCTCTTTCATTTATAATAATTTTGTCAGGATAGTTAACACATCCATGAATTTTATATACAGAACCATACGGATTACTTAAAAGAATATCATTACCAACCAAAGGTGAAAAATCAAAAATATCCTCTATAAGACAATCATAATTTGTCGTAATTACTGAACCAATATTCTTTCTGATTTTCTTAAACTCAGCAATTTCTTTCTCCATTTCCTTTCTATATGAAATAGATTTCAAAATTTCAGAAATATATATTTTAAATCTTGATACATGAATATTTTTAGATAAAAAATCATAATATTTATCATTTATTTCTTTAAATTTCCCATTCCTAGCCTGATATAATGTGCTATTAAAATACTTTTCAAGCTCAGTTCCAATTTTTGCATAGTCATACTCACTATTGATAAAGTATTTATTTTTTAACTCAAGAAAATATTCCTCATTTTCTGTCAAATCTAAAGCTATCTTTTTCAGCAATTCTTCCCACGTATAAGAATTTAAAAGATATCTGCGACTCATCCCTGTTCCCACAAACATAATAGGATGATTTTTGTATCGACTGATAAAGTCATGAATATTCATCGCATACTCCTTTATTTATAGATCATCTTATCTAATAGCATCCACATGGGGCAGGAGTTCCTCAAGGCGGGCAACTATGCGGCGTTG
>JAQXJC010000019.1 GCA_029008115.1 Desulfovibrionaceae bacterium
GAAAGGCAAGACCAATGTTTGTTTTGTTGCCTGCTCATTTCCGGAAATATTCTTCCCAAATTCTTTACTTAAGGAACCAAGACTGTTAAGTTCGTCAATGATGTTCATAATGAACCTCCGAATTTTGTTCTCTCTTTCTATATATCATGAATAAATTTAATTAAAATTTTAACTAAGACATTTATTTTTATGACTTCGTTAGGCAGATTAATGGCAAGTATTGTAAGAATGTATATGATCTATCTTAATAATACATTAAAAAAGATATATTCAATCAGAGTTATAGGTCATACATTACATTAGTAAAAAAATGCCGCATTGGAAGGTGTTTTCCCTGTGTTGTGTCTCCACATGATTTGTACCCTAGTGTCGCCTGCCTCCTTGGCAGGCGTTCATCGAAATCCATAGCGGCATGTCGATTCTTTTCAACTATTTTCGTGTGCAATCCCGCGTTCGAAGGGCAGGGAATCTTTACAGACTGGCTGTCAAGCATTCTGGGGGATTTCCAGACTTCTTTTTTGCGGGTATCTAAAAATATTACAGTAATATCAAGTAGTTTTAGAAGAAAAATTTCTGTATAGCTAAAAATTACCAGCCTATATAAACTCCCGTAGTGACGGCATCAACACAATAATGAGCCTTTCTATCCGTCAGTCAGCTGGGATACTCTGACAAACCCTACGATTTTTTGCTGCCGCACACAATGTTTTTCTTTCCACATGTCCCACTATGTCAGGGTTCCGTGTAGTTTCCAAACACCCCTATAGCCTGCTAAAGCAGCATCTGGAAGGTTTGTACCGGTGATGCCGCTTCCCCCTCCCTGCTCAGATGTTCCACAGAGGGCAGGGAAGCGGTATCATACTGTCGCGCGGCGGATGCGGATTTACAGTCGCATGGCCCGCAGTCCATTGGCCACCACCAGCAGCGCCGTGCCAACGTCGGCAAAGACGGCCATCCACATGGTAGCGTTGCCGGAAAAGGTGAGTGCAAAGAACAGTGCCTTGACGCCCAACGCCAGCGCAATATTCTGCGCCAGAATGGCGCAGGTTGCTCTGGACAGGCGGATGAAGCGGGGAATTTTCCGCAGATCGTCATCCATGAGCGCGACATCGGCGGTTTCAATGGCGGTATCAGTGCCGCCGCCAGCCATGGCGAAGCCAATGTGGGCTTTTGCCAGCGCAGGCGCATCGTTGATGCCATCGCCCACCATGCCGACTTTCGCCCCATGCCGTTCAAGCCGCTCAATGACGGCAAGCTTGTCCTCCGGGAGCAGCCTGGCTCGAAATTCATCCACGCCCACCTGCGCGGCAATAGCCTGCGCCGTGTGCTCGTTATCCCCCGTCAGCATCATGGTATGCACGCCGAGCGTTTTCAGTTCCCTGATGGCTTCCAGACTGCCGCTTCTGATGCTGTCCGCCACGGCGAAGAGGCAGTGAACGCCGGTTTCATTTGCAAGGGCCACAACGGTTTTCCCCTGCTTCTCAAGGTCTGATAGCTGCCTTTCGAGTCGTCCGGAGCTGAGATGCAACGCTTCAATCATGCTGTGGTTCCCCAGATACCATGTGTTTCCGTCGATCCTGCCGCATATGCCCTGCCCGGGGAGAGCGGTAAAATTTTCCACGGGCAGCGGCTGTATGCCGGATTCCGCCGCTGCCTGCGTGATGGCTCTGGAAACGGGATGGTCGGAGCAGGCGGCAAGACTGGCCGCGAGGACTCTGGCGCGGTGCCCATCTTCCGTTCCGGCAGGAAGAATATCGGTCTGACATGGCTTGCCGCAGGTAATGGTGCCGGTTTTATCCAGCGCCAGCCAGCGGAGGCATCTGCCCAGCTCAAGGAACATGCCGCCCTTGATCAAAATACCATGACGGGCGGCGGCAGCCATGCCGCTGACGATGCTGACCGGGGTGGAAATGACCAGAGCGCACGGGCAGCCAATGACAAGCACGACCAGCGCCGTATACACGGAATCCGGCCAAGCGCCGTTCAGGAACAGCGGCGGGATGAGGGCGGAAAGCAGGGCGACAAGAAAGATCACGGGAGTATAATACTTGGCGAAGGCATCCACGCATCGCTGCATGGGGGCCCGGCTTCCCTGCGCTTCCTCCACGGCATGAATGACGCGTGCAAGAGTGGAATCCGCAGCCGCTGCGGTGACGTCAAATTCCAGTAAGCCGAATTCATTGATTGTTCCGGCATATACCGTATCTCCCGCCTTCTTTTCCACGGGCATGCTCTCTCCGGTGATGGGAGCCTGATTGACCATGGAGCAGCCGGACGTCACACGACCGTCAAGGGCTATTTTTTCTCCAGGCTTCACGCGCACACGGCTGCCGATGGCCACGGCATGAACATCCACGTCGCGCCAGCTTCCATCCTGCTGAAGTACCGTAGCTGTATCAGGCGCAAGGGCGAGAAGGTTTTTGATGGCATGGCGCGCCCTGTCCAGAGCCCTGGCTTCAATGGCTTCCGACACATTGAACAGCACCATGACCATCGCCGCTTCAGGAAACTGCCCGATGAGAACGGCGCCTGTGACAGCCACGGACATGAGCGCGTTGATGTTCAGATTGCGATTTGCTATGGCCAGCCAGCCTTTTCTGTAGGTGCTCAGCCCGCCCAGTGCGATGGCGACAAGGGCAAAAAGCAGAGGAAGATATTCCAGGACAGGCGAGCTGCCAGGCATCCACGCGGCCATATCAGGGCCAAAGGGCTGTGCCCCCCAGGCATGGATGAGCTCCGCGCCTTCCGACAAGGCGGCGAATATCCCGGCGACGGCAAGTTTCTTCCAGGGGATTGCCGGGGCCGGTACGGTGTTGCTCCTGCTGGCGGCAAGAGGTTCCGGCGTCATGTCGATGGCCCGCAGCGCGGCTTCGATGGCCTCGGTTGAAGAAAGTTCATGATGGACGGTGAGTACCCTCTGCATCAGGTTGAATTGCAGCCCGGTGATGCCGGGGACAGTGGCGAGCTTTTTCCTGATGAGCGCCTCTTCCATCGGGCAGTCCATGTTGCTGATGCGGTAAATGGCGCGTGTTGCTGATGCCTCGCCCGGTGTTCCCCCATCAATATCCTGCGGCGCGGCGTGCTCTGGCCCGCGGCAGTCCCCGTGCGCGGGGTGATGTGCGCAGCGGCACGTCCCTTCGTGTATCTGATCGTGGCTGTCGGCATCATGTCCGTTTGCGGCGCCGTTCCTGGCGTGCCGCACGGTTTCGCGGATACCTCCGAAAGAATGAAGCTCGCCGCGAGGGCGGGCCGTCTGTGTATTATCGCTCATAATCACCTCCGCAGGAGAAATTTTCCGGGATACGCCGCGCCTGTTCTTGCCATGTCCAGACGATAGAGCCTATAGTTCCTATAGAGTCAAGGAAAGAATACGCGGGCCGGAACTGTTCTGGGGCATGTCACTGGATGGAGCGCCGGAGTATGCTTCGGAATCAGGCCGTGCCGAGGAGGGACAGATGAGGATGAAAATCGGAGAACTGGCAAAAATGACCGGATGCGAGGTCGTAACCATTCGCTACTATGAAAAGGAGGGACTGCTCAAGGCCCCGGAACGGACGGCAGGGAATTACCGCATGTATGGAGATGCGGAACTGGCGCGTCTGCGCTTTATTCGCCATTGCCGGCGGCACGGCATGAGCCTTGCTGAAATCCGAAGCCTGCTTGCCTTCAGCGATGCGCCGGAAGGGACATGTGACTGGATTAAGGAGCTGATCAGGCAGCATGTACGCAATATTGAAACACAGATACATGACCTCAAGCTGCTGAAGCGGCATCTGGAAGGTCTGTATCAGGTGTGCGATGGCGGCAGGCAGCGCGAGTGCGGCATATTGAAAAGCCTGAGCGACGGGGAACACTGCACGTATTGCAGCAAAAGGAACGGGGCGCATCCCTGCCGGGGCGGTGAGCCGTAAGGCAGGCCCGGCCTCTCTCCCGCATGCGGGAAGCTATCCCGGGATGCCGCGTCAGCGCATTGTTTCAATCAGGGCGCCTGCCAGTACGCAGCCTTCTCCATCATAGACGACGGCAAGCTGGCCGGGCGCGGAAGGGAACTGCGGCGCTTCCAGCGCAATGTCCAGGCAACCGTCATCAATGCGTACCTGTGCCGCGCTGGGGGACTGCCGGTAGCGCAGGCGGACGAACAGCTGTTCCGGCCAGAGTGCCGGCGGTACAAGAAGATTGGCCTTGCCTGTGCGGCAGGCCCGCATGCCCAGCGCCAGACGCGGCCCTACGCGCAGGATGTTGCCCCGGCCTTCCTTTCCCAGTACGTACAGCGGCTCCCGCCAGGCAATGCCCAGCCCTTTGCGCTGGCCTTCCGTATACTGCCACAGTCCTTTGTGCGTGCCCAGCCGCGTGCCGTCGGGCAGCAAAACGGGGCCGGGCTGCCCCAGCTTCACACCGCGCGCGGCGGCCTGCGTCTCCACAAAGGGCCGGTAGGCATCCTGCGGTACGAAGCAGATTTCCTGACTTTCCGCAGGCAGGGGAACAGTCAGGCCGGCTTCGGCTACGGTTGTACGGGTTTCTTCCTTGCTGAGGCGGGAGAGGGGAAAATGCGCGCATTGCAGGCGTTCCAGCGGCACAAGGGCTAGGAAATAGCTCTGATCCTTGGCGAGGTCCGCGGCCCGTTGCAGGCAGAGGCCGTAGCGCGGATGCGCGTGCAGGGCGGCATAGTGTCCTGTGGCGAGCCGTGACGCGCCGTGCGTGCGCGCGGCGTCCAGCAGCAGACCGAACTTGATGCCGGCATTGCAGAGCGCGCAGGGATTGGGCGTCCGCAGGGCCGCATAGGCGCGCACGAAGGGAGCGATGACGCGGGCGTCGAAGGCATCGCGCAGATCGACCACATGCAGCGGCGCGCCCAGCGCGGCACAGGCGCGCTCCAGCGCGGGCACGGGATCACGCTCTGGCGGCACGGGCAGGAATCGCCCATGCAGGGCGAACGCAGCGCGCCCCGCTTGCCGGAGCTGGAGCAGGGCGCACAGACTGTCCACGCCGCCGCTGACGGCAACGGCGATGGTGGGATTTTGCATGGCGGCGTTACAAAATCTGGTTCAGGAACTGCTTCAGGCGCGGATGGCGCGGCGCCTCGAAGATTTCGTCCGGCGTGCCGGCTTCCAAAATCTGGCCCTTGTCCATGAAGATGACGCGGTCAGCCACCGTGCGGGCAAAGCCCATTTCGTGGGTGACGCACATCATGGTCATGCCTTCTTCCGCCAGATTGATCATGACATCCAGCACTTCGCCCACCATTTCTGGATCAAGGGCGGAGGTCGGTTCGTCAAAGAGCATGATGTCCGGCTGCATGGCCAGCGCGCGGGCGATGGCCACACGCTGCTGCTGACCGCCGGAAAGCATGGCCGGATAGACATTGGCCTTGTCGCTGATGCCTACCTTCTTGAGCAGGGAGAGCGCGCGGGCTTCCGCCTCGTCCGCGGCCACGCCGCGCAGCTTGCGCGGGGCCATGGTCAGATTCTGCAGGACGGTCTTGTGCGGGAACAGATTGAACTGCTGGAAGACCATGCCCAGATTCTGGCGGATTTTGTTGATGTCGTTTTCGCGGGCGTTGATGTCCACGCCTTCCACCTCGATGAGACCGCGATCAATATCCTCAAGGCGGTTGACGGAACGCAGCAGCGTGGACTTCCCGGAGCCGGAAGGCCCGATGATGACCACGCGCTGTCCCGGAAAGACTTCCAGCGAAACATCCTGCAAAGCAGGCAGTTCGCCGAAGTATTTCCAGACGTGTTCGATGCGGATGACGGGGTCGGCATTACTTGCGTTTGTCATAGTAGTTCAGTCGGGCTTCCATGATGCTGACAGCCTTGGAGAGCAGCAGCGTGATGATAAGATAGATGAGCGCAATGATGGTGTACGTTTCAAAGTACAGATACGTCTTTGCCGCAAAGCTGCGGCCGCGCTGCATCAGGTCGGGCATGGCCATGACGGAGACCAGCGAGGTATCCTTGAGCATGGCGATACATTCATTGCCCACCGGCGGCAGGATGGTGCGCCATGCCTGCGGCAGGATGACAAAGAACATGGTCTGGAAACGGTTGAAGCCCAGGGAGCGGGCGGCTTCGGTCTGTCCCTTGGGAATGGCCATGATGCCGGCGCGGAAGACCTCGCCCATGTAGGCGCCGTAGCAGAAGCTGATGGCGATGACGGCGGAGGTCAGGCCGCTGACCTGGAGAAATTTTGCCAGCGCATAGTAGATATAGAAAATCTGCACCAGCAGGGGAATGCCGCGGATGATTTCCACATAGGTGGACGCCGCAAGGTTGATGAAGCTGTTGCGCGAGATGCGCCCCAGGCCGGTAAGCAGCCCCAGGGGCACGGCGCAGAGAATGGAGAGCACAGTTACTTCAAAGGTCACCATTAGCCCGTCCGGCAGGAAGGAGAGCACCTGAAGATAGGGGTCCGGCCAGATGAAGCACAGTGCCAGCAGCGCGCAGATGGCCCCGCCCAGCGAGAGGGACCAGGCATTGATCAGGCGCCATTCCCGGTGATCGGGAATATTCACGCCATCCGTAACCATGATGATGTTGCCGCTGGCGGAGGATGTTGTGGTGGAGGGAGCAGTGTTTTTGTCGTCGAGCATAGCCTTGTCAAACCCTGTGAAGATGCCGGGATGGAAAAAGGCGGCGGCGGAACCGGCGGAACCGCCGCCACCGGCCGGCTATTCGCCCAGCCACTTCTTCATGAGTTCGGCTTCAATGCCCTTGGCACGCACGGCGTCAATGCCCCTGTTCAGCTTTTCCACTAGGTCCTTGCGGCCCTTCTTCACCACAAAGGCAAAGGATTCGCTGGCTTCGGTCTTGAAGGCGATGGACAGCTTTTCCGTGAAGCCCTGCTTCTTGTTGGCATAGTACAGGGCCACGGGGGAGTCGCAGATGACGGCGTCGATGCGGTTGTTGATGAGGTCCTGCATGGCCAGGCCCACATCTTCATATTCCTTGATCTGGGAAGAGGCGGCATCCTTCTGCGCCACAAAGATGCCGGTGGTGCCGATCTGCCCGCCAATGGACTTGCCCTTCAGGTCGTCAAAGCTCTTGCAGGCAACGCCCTTCCGCACGACGACGATCTGGCGCACTTCATAGTAGGGCTTGGAGAAATCGAAGGCCTTCTCGCGTTCGGGGGTGATGGTCACGCCGGAGGCCACCACGTCGTAGTTGCCCGCGGCCACCCCGGCGAAGATGCCGTCCCAGGCGATGTTGCGCACTTCGGCTTCCATGCCGGCTTCTTTGGCGACGGCGGTGATCATGTCGGGATCATAGCCGATGACGTTTTTCTGGTCGTCCAGAAATTCCATGGGCGGCCACGTGGGGTCGCTGGCCACGATGATTTTGTCTGCGGCGCAGGCGGGGCCGCAGAGCAGACCGAGCGTCACGATGGAAAGAAGCAGAGAACGGAACATGGAGAGCCTCCTTGGAAAGATTCTGTGATGTTGTCCGGCGTGCGGCGTTGATACCGTGCACGGAAATCACTCTGTCTATGCGGGAGGAAGGCGGCCATGTCAAGCCGGAAAGGCCCCGCCGGAGGCTGTCTGGCGGGAAAAGGTTCTTTTGATGCCGAAGGCGGGGCGCGGGGGGCGGAGGAATGGGCGGCGGGACAGACATCGCCGCCCGAAGGAACCTAGGACTGCTGCTCGTCCGTGACGGCCTCCTCATCCTTGTCCATGCCGCAGAAGCGCTTGATGCCGGCATCGGGCTCGGATTCGGCAGGGAGGGGCGCCCTGTCGTCGCGCTCATCGCGATCATCCTTGAGCGCCTGCTGGATGAACCAGTCTTCACGGATGCGCCACGAGGCCGCCGCCGTATAGGCTGGGGAGGAATGCCCTACGGACAGCACGAGCGTGCGGCGGGCATGCTCCTGAAGGCGGATAAGCAGCGGGGTGAAGTCGGAATCTCCCGACAGGATGATGAACTCGTCAAAGTGCGTGGAATGGGAGAGATCATCCATGCAGTCCATGACCAGATGGATGTCTGTGCTGGTCTTGCCGCGGACGGTCAGCGGCGGGCAGTCTACCACCTGAAAGGCGCTGCGCGTAAACTGGTGGCGGAAGTCCTGGTAGCGCTGCGGATTCAGGTAGCACATGCGCTTGATGATGCGGCGGCGCACGCCGTCGCCATACAGCATGCGCAGGGCATGGATTTCCAGCCACTTGACCCAGCGGTAGGGCGCCATGCCGAAAGTGCGGGCGGCATCGGGGTCTGTTTCCAGGAAACGGGTGTAGATATTGTCGAAATCCACATACAAAGCGCTGTACACTTCATCAAAACCGGTAAAATGAGCCATAGCGATCCTTATGGTAAAAGAAAACTGGGTATGGACGCGGCACGGCGCGCCTGCAACTGAATATGGCCCAAACGCGGCGAACATGCAAGCATGGGCGGCGTTGCCGCATTAGCGGCGCGGCAGGTGGCGCGCGCGGCGTTCCTGCGAGAGGAAGCGGCCCGTCACGGAAGCCGGGTTCGCCAGAATGGCTTCCGGCGTGCCCTGAGCCACAATGAGTCCGCCGCTGTCGCCGCCGCCCGGCCCCATGTCCAGTACGTAATCGGCCGCCAGAATCATGTCCGTGTTGTGCTCAATGACCACCACGGAGGCGCCCTTGTCCACAAGCTGGTGCAGCACGCGGATGAGCTTGCCGACTTCGTGCATATGCAGGCCGGTGGTGGGCTCGTCCAGGATGTATACCGTGCCGGGCAGGGAGCGCCTGCCCAGCTCGCGGGATATTTTGATGCGCTGGGCCTCGCCGCCGGACAGCGTGGTGGCAGGCTGCCCGAGGCGGATGTATCCCAGTCCCACATCTTCCAGCACGGCCAGCCGGCGTTCCAGCGAGGGATGGTGCGCAAAGAGCGCGCGCGCCTGCGCGACGGTCAGGTCCAGCACTTCCGCGATGTTCAGGCCCTTGTAGCGGACTTCCAGCGTCTCGTGATTGTAGCGCCGGCCCTTGCAGACATCGCAGGTGACGTGCACGTCGGGCAGGAAGTGCATTTCCACGCAGAGCTGTCCGTCCCCGCCGCAGGCTTCGCAGCGGCCGCCGGGCATGTTGAAGGAAAAGCGCCCGGGCTTGTAGCCGCGCCTGCGGGCGTCCTGCGTCTCGGCAAAGATACCGCGGATTTCATCAAGGATTTTTGTATAGGTGGCAGGATTGGAGCGCGGAGTACGTCCGATGGGACTCTGATCGATGGCCACGACGCGCTGCACGGCCTCCGCCCCCTCCATGCCGCCAATGGCGCCGGGCTGATCCACGCGCATGCCCTGCGCCAGCGCCAGATGCTTGTAGAGCGTATCCACGACAAGGGAGCTTTTCCCCGAGCCGGAAACGCCGGTGACGCAGCTCAGGACGCCCAGAGGAATGCGGCAGTCGATGCCGCGCAGGTTGTTGGCCGTGGCCTGGCGCAGGGTCAGCCATTGCCGGGCTTCCCGCCGCTGTTCCGGCAGGGGAAGCGGCTCCTCTCCGCGCAGGTGCCGGGCGGTCAGGGTGTCCGCTTTCTCCAGCAGGGTGGCGACATCGCCGCAGTACATGATTTCGCCGCCCTGTGAACCGGAGCCGGGCCCCAGCTCGATGACGGTATCCGCCTCGCGGATGGTGGCTTCGTCATGCTCCACCACCAGTACGGTGTTGCCACGCTGCTGGAGGCTGCGAAGCGTGCGGATCAGCCGTTCGTTGTCGCGCGGGTGCAGGCCGATGGAGGGCTCGTCCAGCACATAGGTCACGCCCACCAGCCCCGATCCGAGCTGGGATGCCAGGCGGATGCGCTGGGCCTCGCCGCCGGAGAGCGTGGCCATGGAGCGGCCCTGCGTAATATAGTCCAGCCCCACATTGCGCAGGAAGGAAAGACGGTGCGTCAGCTCCTTCAGCAATGGTCCGGCCACCAGTTCGTGCCGCCCCGTGAAGCGCAGCCCTTCCAGCCAGGCCAGGGCGCGATCCACGGACAGGGCGCAGACATCCGCAATGCTCATGCCCTCTACGGTTACAGCCAGCGCTTCAGGGCGGAGGCGGACGCCGCCGCACTGCGGACACAGGGCGGACTGCCGGAAGCGGGCAAGCTGCTCCCGCCAGGCATCGCCATACTGCATGCCCTTTTCCAGCAGGGGGATGACGCCGGGCCACCGCCCCTGGCTGACATCCGGCCGCTGCTGGACAGAGGGCGCGCCGGGCAGGCCGGCACTGCCGGCATCCAGGGCCACGTTGCCGCCCAGCCAGTTGCGGCGTAGTCCCGGGGAAGTGCCGGCGGGCCGGCCCTGCTCGTCCTCGCCATAGAAAAGGGCGGCCAGCGCGTCATCGGAAAACTGGGCCAGCGGTGTGGAAAGCGTGAAGTTCCAGCGTGTTCCCAGCGCCCTGAGCGGAGCGGCATAGCGCGCGGCCAGCCGAGGCGTCCAGGGGAGCAGAGCGCCGTTATCCAGCGCAAGCCCCCGGTTGGGAGCGATGAGGCGCGGCTCAAAATAGTCTACGCTTCCCAGGCCGGCGCAGCGGGGACAGGCTCCCTGCGGACTGTTGAAGGAGAAGAGCTGCGGCGATGGCGCGGGCAGGGAAAGGTGGCAGACCGGGCAGGCCGAGGCCGTGGAATGGAGGATTTCCCTGCCGCTGTCCGGCAGGAGCACCGAGAGCTGACCGCCGCCCTGCCGCAGGGCCAGCTCCACGGAGTCCGCCAGCCGTCCGCGTATGCCATCCTTGCAGACCAGCCGATCCACAATAAGATCAATGCTGTGCTTCCTGTTTTTATCCAGAGCCGGCACATCGTCCAGCGCGTATATTTCGCCGTTGACGCGCACCCGGGCGAAGCCTTCGGCGCGCAGTTTTTTGAAGCGGTCGGCGTGCGTGCCCTTCTGGCGCTCCACAAGGGGCGCGGCGATCATGAATTTCGTGCCGGCGGGCAGGGACAGAATATCCGCGATGATTTCATCCGCCGAGCGGGCTTCGATGGGCCGGCCGCACTGCGGGCAGTGCATGGCCCCCAGACGGGCAAAAAAGACTCGCAGAAAGTCATAGATTTCCGTCACCGTCCCTACGGTGGAGCGAGGATTGCGGGAGGCGTTCTGCTGTTCCAGCGAGACAGCGGGGGAGAGCCCTTCGATTTTCTCCACGGCAGGCTTGTCCATCCTGGGCAGGAATTGCCGGGCATAGGCTGAAAGGGACTCCACGTAGCGCCGCTGGCCTTCGGCGTACACGATGTCAAAGGCCAGCGAGGATTTGCCGGAGCCGGAGGGGCCGCAAATGACCACAAGCTGGTCGCGGGGAATGTCGCAGGTGATGTTTTTCAGGTTGTGCTGGGTCGCGCCTTCAATATGGATGCAGGATGCGTTCATGGCTGTACTGATAGTGTCTGCCGGCGATCTGGCAAGCGAGGCTGCCGCGCCGGCGATGATGGACATTGCCTGTAAAATTTTTTATACCGGCAGACGGAACAGGTGCGCCGTCCCTCCGGCCGCCGCGCCTGCTGCTGCGAGGAAGCCTATGCGTAGAATGTTCTGTCTGCTGTGCATGCTGGCGCTGGCTGTGCCGGCCATGTCCGCCCCCTTGTCGCATGCCGCACGGGATGTATTCGGCCGCCTGCCGGAGAGCATCTTTGAAAATACGCCAGAAGGGCTGGGCGGAGACGAAAAGCAGGAGCTGCTGGATCGCGGTGCTTCGGAATTCTGGGAAGTGACGGCGGATGCCGAGTCTGTCTTCGAAGTCACTTCCCTGCCGTTCCGCGATATAGCCGTGCGCCTGCATGTCTTCCATGATCATGACAGGGACGAGATTGTGGCGGCCATTGGCACCACGGGATCGCCTGTCTGCACTTTGGAACTCTGGAAGGAAGATGTCAATGGGCGCATGGTGCCCGTGGCGCCACCGGCCGATCCGCCTGTGGAGGATTTCTTTGCCGCCGCGCCCATGGTGCGCGGGCAGGGCGTGAAGCCGGCCGTGCTCATGTGCGTGGGTGCGGAGGGGCTGGAAGCCAGAGCCGTATTCTGGAATGATGCCGGCATGCTGGACGTGCGCCCGGACAATGCGGTGCGCTACCGCTGGAACGGCAGGGCCTTTGAAAAGAAGATAACACCGCTGCGTCCGCAGAGCTCGCCCGCCGCCGTGCTTGTGCCTGCCGGACGCTAGGCCACCGGACGCGGCAATGCTGCATGCGCGGCGCGCTTGCGGCCCGGCTGGCCGTGCAGCCCCGCATTGCCTGCGGCAGGGAGCGCTGCCTGCGCGCACTGACTGAATCCTTGTGGCAGAACAGATGCACAGCGCGGAAGGCGCGCGGCCGTGCCCGGAACATATGGCCGGCATGCTGCGGGAAGCGCTATTTTTGCAGCCAGCGCTCCAGGCGTTCCCCGTACTCTTCTTCAGAATAGGTGGGGCTGTCATACATGCCGGCCTCCTCGCGCTGGCGGGCAGCTTCGGAAAGCAGAATGGCGGCGGCCACGGAAACGTTGAAGCTCTGAATCATGCCGTGCATGGGGATGTATATTTCGCCGTCCACGATGTCGGCCAGCTCCGCATCCACGCCCCGATGCTCATTGCCCATGATGATGGCGGTGGGCCTGGTCAGGTCCCACGAGCGCATGGGCCGGGCGTCCGGGGTGCAGGCCGTGGCCAGCACCTGCATGCCTTCCGCCCTGAGGGCGGCGGCAAGGTCTTCCCTGGTCTTGTGGCGCACGCTTTCCACCCACTTCCGGGCGGAGGCGGAGGTTTTCGCGCCCAGCGCGGGAAAGGGCGTATCCGTATAGTACAGATGCACGCGCGGCACGCCAAAGGCATCGCAGCTGCGATAGATGGCGGAAACATTGTGCGGATCGTGAATATTGGCCAGCACCAGGGTCAGATCCTTCTGCCGGCGCGAGAGGACGTATTCCATGCGCGCGCGGCGCTCGGGGGTGGGATTTTTGCTCATGACGGGCTCCATGCGTATGTGGCGGGGAGCTTCTCAAAATTTTCATTTTTGTGCAAGCCACGTTGCGCTCGTTTTTTTTTTCGTATATAGCAACACCTCCACAGGCTGCATTTTGAACATCGGGCCTGCGCCCGCAGCGCCCCTCCGGGGGAGAGCGCAAGACGCAGCGCTTAGCCATTTTCCGCCATGTTTTTCAACATTTCAGGAGCCGCTATGTCCAAACTCTGGTCTTTGTGCATCGCCCTCGCCGTCGCGCTGGGCCTTCCCGTCCTGGCCTTCGCGTCCGGCGGCGGCCATGCCAGTCCCCACATCCCCGGCGCGGAACTCTCCGTCATGTGGGTCATTCCCTTCGCCTGCCTGCTGCTTTCCATTGCCATCATGCCGCTGACCGCGCCGCATTTCTGGGAGCATCATTTCGGCAAGATTGCCGTGGCCTGGGGTCTGGCCTTTCTGATTCCCTGCGCCCTTGTCTATGGCTTTGACACGGCGCTGTATGAATTCATGCACGCCATGCTGGGCGAATACGTGCCCTTCATCGTGCTGCTGTTCGCACTCTTCACCGTGGCCGGCGGCGTGCGCCTGAAGGGCTCGCTGGTGGGTACCCCCGTGGTGAATACGGGCATCCTGGCTGTGGGCACCGTGCTGGCCAGCTGGATGGGCACCACCGGCGCGGCCATGCTGCTCATCCGTCCGCTGCTGCGGGCCAATGCGCACCGCAGGTACCGCGTGCATTCCGTGGTGTTCTTCATCTTCCTCGTGGCCAACATCGGCGGCTCGCTGACGCCGCTGGGTGACCCGCCGCTCTTCCTGGGCTACCTGAAGGGCGTGGACTTCTTCTGGACTGCCCAGCATCTCTTCCTGAAGATGGGCATCATGTCCCTGCTGCTGCTCGGCATCTTCTTTGCCGCCGATACCTTCCTGTACAACAAGGAAGGCCGTCCCGTGCCGCCTGCGACCGCCGGAGAGGCGGAAGAAAAGCTGGGGCTGGACGGCAAGGTCAACCTGCTGCTGCTCGGCGCCATCGTGGCCGCGGTGCTTTCTTCCGGCATGGTCCGGGTGAGCTGGCTGGACATGACCATCAACGGCGTGAGCGTCGAGGGACAGAACTTCCTGCGTGACGTCGTGCTGCTCTGCATCGCCGGTCTTTCCCTGAAGCTGACCTCCCATCGCTGCCGCGAGCTGAATAACTTCTCCTGGGCGCCCATTCTTGAAGTCGCCAAGCTCTTTGTGGGCATCTTCGTGGCCATGATTCCCGCCATCGCCATTCTGCGCGCCGGTGCGGATGGCGCCCTGGCCGGGCTCATCCACATGGTGACCGATGCCAACGGCCAGCCCGTCAATGCCATGTACTTCTGGCTGACCGGCATGCTCTCCAGCTTCCTGGACAACGCCCCCACCTATGTGGTGTTCTTCAACACTGCCGGCGGCGATGCCGCTCACCTCATGGGCGAAATGAGCACCACGCTGGCCGCCATTTCTGCCGGCGCCGTGTTCATGGGCGCGAACAGCTACATCGGCAATGCGCCCAACTTCATGGTGCGCTCCATTGCGGAAGAGCAGGGCGTCCCCATGCCCAGCTTCTTTGGCTATCTGGCATGGTCCTTCGGCATTCTGGTGCCGCTGTTCGCCCTGCTGACCTGGCTGTTCTTCGTGTAGTACGGAAGCCGCGCCGGCCCCGCGCCGGACGGATTGCCACTTCAGGCCGCCTCCCGCCGCGTATGCAGGGGGCGGCCTTTTTTCCTCTGTATCTGCCGTCGGAGGAGGCTGCCGCTGGGGCATTCTTGACAGGCCAGGATGAAGGACCTATCATAAAGTATATGGCGCTTCCGGCGCCGACATCCATAAGGAGCATCACCATGAAATACCAGTGTCCTTGCGGCTATGAGTATGATCCTGCCACGGGCGATCCTGAACACGGGATTGCACCCGGTACCGCCTTTGAAGACCTGCCCGAAGACTGGGTATGCCCGGTGTGCGGCGCGGAAAAGGAATTTTTTGTGCAGGATTAAGGTATCCTGAAAAGACGTGCAGACTCCCCGGCGCCTCCGCGGCCCGGGGAGTTTTCTGTTATGGAGAGGAAAACAGGAACGGCCCCGTCCTCATGAAAAGGATGGGGCCGTATTGATGCTGCTATTGATGCTGTGGAGAAGGGCTTACCAGTCCAGCGTAGCCTTGAAGGCGCGGGCCAGATCATCCACGCGCTCATGCAACACGGGGCTGTCGCCACTGGACAGGGTCAGATGACCATCGTCGGTGACTTCGCCCACGCGGGTGCAGAGCTGCCATGCCGACAGCGCATCCATGAAGCAGGCAAATTCTGGCTTCACGCTGACCAGCAGACGGCTGGCGGATTCGCTGTACAGCAGCTCCGTCCGGCTCATGCCTTCCATGGCGCGGATGGCGTTGAGGTCCACCCTGGCGCCCAGACGGCCGCCGATGCACATTTCTGCCAGAGCCACGGCAAAGCCGCCGTCGGAAAGGTCATGCGCGGCGGAAATGGCGCGCTGCCCGGTGAGGGCGGCAACAGCGCGGTAGCGCGGCAGGGCCGTGCCGGCGTCCACCTGCGGTACGCGCCCACCTCTGATGCCTAGCTGCTGCGCGGCTTCGGAGCCGGCCATTTCGCGCCAGGTGCCGCCAAGCAGATAAATCTGATCGCCGGCCTTCTTGAAGTCCGTGGTCTGGGCGCAGGTCACGTTGTTGATAACACCCATGACGCTGAACAGCACGGTGGGGGGAATGGAGATTTTTTCGCCGCCGCCCGTGTAGTCGTTCTTCATGGAGTCCTTGCCGGAAATGCAGGGCACGCCAAAGGCCAGCGAGAAGTGCTGGAGGGCCTTGCAGGCGCGGACGAGCTGGGCCAGCTTGTATTCGCCGTCGGGCGTCTTGGCGCTCTGCACCGGGTCGCACCAGCAGAAGTTGTCCACACCGGCCAGCTTGTCCGGATCGGCTCCCGTGGCCACGGCATTGCGGATGGCTTCGTCCATGGCGTTGGCCATCATCCAGTAGGTATCGTAATCGCTGAACTTGGGGCAGATGCCGTGCGAAATGACAAGGCCGGCATCGGATTCCAGCACGGGACGAATGACGCCCGCATCGGAAGGACCGTCGCGCCTGACGCCGCAGAGGGGTTTCACCACGCTGCCGCCGCGCACTTCATGGTCATACTGGCGGATGATGTATTCCTTGGAGCAGATGTTCAGGCGGCCGAGCATGGTCTTCAGGAAGTCGCCCTCGCTGATGCCGGTGACCTCCACGCGCTCGTCCTTCACTTCCGGCGCCTTCCACACGGCCTTCAGCTGGAGCTGGGGATTGCCGTTGTGCATGAATTCCATGTCCAGCGAGGCCACAGGGCGGCCGTTGTGAACGACTTCAAACAGGCCGCTGTCATTGAAGGTGCCCAGGGCAGTGGCCTCCACATCCATGACGGCGGCCAGCTTCAGGAATTCGTCCAGCTTTGCCGGGGGAACGGCCAGCGTCATGCGCTCCTGCGCCTCGGACAGCATGATTTCCCAGGGGCGCAGGCCGTCGTACTTCAGCGGCGCCTTGGAGATGTCCAGCGTGCAGCCGTTGGTATCCTCGGCCATTTCCCCCACGGAGGAGGAAAGACCGCCCGCGCCGTTGTCGGTGATGGCATTGTACAGGCCAAGATCGCGGGCGCGCATGATGAAGTCGTACATCTTGCGCTGGGTGATGGGGTCGCCAATCTGCACGGCCGTGGCGGGAGAGCCTTCGTGCAGCTCTTCGGAAGAGAAGGTGGCGCCGTGGATGCCGTCCTTGCCGATGCGGCCGCCGGTCATGACGATGACATCGCCCACCTGCGCCTTCTTTTCCCAGCCGGGCTTGCCGTTGACTTCTGTGGGGATGATGCCCACCGTACCGCAGTAGACCAGCGGCTTGCCAAGGTAGCGTTCGTCAAAGACGAGAGAGCCGTTGACCGTGGGCACACCGGACTTGTTGCCGCCGTGCTCCACGCCTTCGCGCACGCCTTCAAGAACGCGGCGGGGATGCAGCAGGCGCGGCGGCAGCGCATCTTCATGGAAGGGGGAGGCAAAGCAGAACACGTCCGTATTGCAGACAAGCTCCGCGCCCATGCCCGTGCCCATGGGGTCGCGGTTCACGCCCACGATGCCGGTGAGCGCGCCGCCGTAGGGATCGAGCGCGGAGGGGCTGTTGTGCGTCTCCACCTTGATGCAGGCGGCATAGCCGTTGATGAAGTCGATAACGCCGGCATTGTCCTTGAAGACGGACTTGCAGTAGTCATTTTCGCCCATGCGCTGGCGCAGGGTCCTGGTGGTGTCCCGGATGCAGGTTTTGTAGAGATTGTCCACATCCTCGCGCTGTCCGGTCTCTTCGTTCACATAGTCGATGCGGGAGGCGAAAATCTTGTGCTTGCAATGTTCCGACCATGTCTGCGCCAGCACCTCCATTTCCGCGTCCGTGGGATCGGCGGGCAGGCCGGCGGCCTTGCGGCGGGCGGCCACGTCGGGAGACTGGTAGTAGGCCAGCACACGCTTCATTTCTTCCAGCGTCAGGGCCCAGGTGTTTTCACGGCTGGTTCTGATCATGGTCTCGTCGTCCATCCGCGAGAGCGGAATGACCTCCACGGTGTCGCAGGCGGAGCCGGTGACCTGCGCGGCCTGCGGCTCGAAAGGCTCGCGCTGCCATTCATCCGCGCTCTTCAGACGGAAGCGCTGAATGAGATTGTTGCAGAGCAGGTCGGAGGCGATGCGCTCCACCGTGGCGCGATCCAGCGGCTGTTCCTTGGCGGACTGGATGCGGTACTGCACGGAGGTGTAGACCTTGATGTTCTCGCGGGAGACGCGCAGCACCATGGCGGCGGTGTCGCGGGCCGTGCGGCCTTCATTGTCCGTCACGCCGGGGCGGAAGCCCACCTCCAGTATCCAGTCGGCGGCAAAGCCATCCAGAGGCAGCGGCTCCAGCGATGCCTTCTGCATGACGGGATCATGCCAGATGGCTTCGTTCAGCAGGCGTTCCACCTGCGCTTTTTCCAGTCCGTCCACGGTGAAGACCTTCACCTGGCGCACCGCTTCCACGGGGATTTGCAGGGCTTTGGTAATGTGCAGGGCGGTCTTGCGTCCCTGCGTGTCGCTCAGATGGGGGTGTAGACCCGCTTCCAGACGGTAGAGCATAACGAGACTCCGTGTTCAGTTCAGCTGTTCAGCAAAGGGAATGAGAGCAAATTTATTTTTCTCGCTGCTGCACATAGTCCGTCATGCGCAGCAGGTGGCGTTTTTCCGTGCCGTCCGGCAGGATATGCAGCGCAGCCCTTGCCGTGTCAAGGCATGCTCCGGCCATTTCACGGGTTTTGATGTCAAAGCCCAGCGCCCGGATGCGCGCCCCGATGCGGGCGGCGTCTTCGTCCGTGAAGGTGCCTGCGGTGAAGGCCGCGTCAAAGGCGGCGAGTTCCTGGCCGGACAGGCTTTCGCGATACATGCGGACGGGGGGCGTGAGCTTGCCTTCCCGGATGTCGCCGCCGGAGGGCTTGCCGATAATCTCCGCAGGCGCCACATCCAGCGCATCGTCCACCATCTGGAAGGCCAGGCCCAGATTCTCGCCATAGGCGGCGGCGGCGGCGATCCGCTCTTCGGTCGCACCGGCCTTGAGGGCGCCCATGAGGCAGGCGGAACGGATCAGCCAGGCTGTCTTGCCGAGAATGATTTCATGGTAGGCGCCGGCATCCTGGGCAAGATTGCGCATGGCGGCGATTTCCAGAATCTCTCCGGCGGCGGTGCGGCTGATGGCATCGGAAAAGGCGGTCACAAGCCGCAGATCGCCGTGTTCGGCCACAAGTCCGTTGGCGGTGGAGAGCATGGCATCCCCGGCCAGAATGCTCATGGTGGAGCCATAGACGGTGTGCACGGCGGGCGCGCCCCGGCGTGTGCCGGCATTGTCCAGCACGTCGTCATGGATAAGTGTGGCGGCGTGCAGCATTTCCAGGGTTACGGACAGGGGATAGATGTCCTTGCCCGCGTAGCCCAGCATACGGGCCACCAGCACCGTCAGGAATGGACGCAGGCGCTTGCCGCCGGCATTGAACACGTGAAGAGCCAGCGGACGCACCGGTGCGGGCAGGCGGTCGGCGGCATCGCGCAGGGCCGCATTGATGCGGGGCAGTTCCAGGGCGAGGCAGGCTTTGAGTTTCAGCATGAAAGGATCGCTTATGGGTTGAGAATGTCAGGAAGGGTTGCGGCCATGACCCGCAGCGCGCCGGAAAAGTCGCGGAGGCGGGCCTCCTGCGCGCTCACTAGATTGGAAACGCAGCGCAGCTCCACGCAGGGAATGCCGCGCCGCGCGCAGGCCAGCGCCACGGCAAAGCCCTCCATATTTTCCAGCAGGGCGGGAAAGGCGCTGCGCAGGGCGCGGGCGCGGGCGGGCGTGGCGCTCACGCCGGCCACGGTCAGGCTGGAAGCGCGTGCCAGTCCTGCGGGGAGGGAGAGCCCCAGTTCCGCCGCGCAGTCCGGCAGCGGCAGATGGGCGAATACGGGCTCCTGATCGCGGGGATTCCACTGCGGGAAGCGCAGAGCCTGTGCATCGCTGATGCCGCAGTCACTGCACAGGCCGTACTCGGGCAGGATTTCCTCCGTCACCAGCGCCAGCGCCCCCAGCGGGAGCGCATCCAGATCAAAGGAGCCTGCAAGTCCGGTGTTCAGCACGCCGTGGATGTCCGTCCTCGCGCCCAGTATCAGACCGAGCGCGAGGGCGGCGTTCACAGGGCCGACGCCCGTTACGTAGGCCAGCAGCTCCCGTCCCCGCCATGTGAGCGGAATCGCCTGCTGTTCCGGCAGCTCACGGCCCTGCAGGGGGGGCAGGGCCGCGGTCAGCTCCGAACCTGTGGCCGCAGTGACGAGCAGCGGCATGAATTACAGCCTCCAGAGATCAATGCCTGCCGCACGCACTGCGGCCGGATCGAAAAGTCCCTTCACGTCCACCAGCACGGCCTTGCCGGGGTCGCGGTGCATGGCTTTGATGGCTTCGGGAGTGAGGACGGCGTACTCGCGGTGGCTCACGGCCAGAATCACGGCGTCCAGATCGCGGAGGTCTTCCAGAGGACGGAGCTCCTGTCCGTAGACCTGCATGGCCTCTTCCGGCGATGCCTGCGCGTCGGTCACAACGGTGGTCACGCCGTATTCCTTCAGCTCGGCAATGATGTCGGTGACGCGGGTATTGCGGAGGTCGGGGACATTTTCCTTGAAGGTGAAGCCAAGAATGCCCACGCGGGCGCCGTCGATGGTGCAGCCGCGCCTGATGAGGCGTTTTACGGTGCTTTCGGCCACATGCTTGCCCATGCTGTCATTGATGCGGCGTCCGGCAAGGATGACTTCGGGATGGTAGCCCATTTCCTCGGCCTTGTAGGTCAGGTAATAGGGGTCCACGCCGATGCAATGCCCGCCCACCATGCCGGGCCGGAAGGGAAGGAAGTTCCATTTGGTGCCGGCGGCTTCCAGCACTTCCAGCGTGTCTATGCCCATTTTGTCAAAAATCAGGGAAAGTTCATTCATAAGCGCGATGTTCAGGTCGCGCTGGGTATTTTCGATGACTTTCGCGGCCTCGGCGACCTTGATGCAGGTGGCGCGGTGGATGCCCGCCCTGACCACGGAGCCGTACACCTGCACCAGCAGATCGGCCGTGGCATCATCGGAGCCGGAGACGATTTTTTTGATGGTTTCCAGCGTGTGCACCTTGTCGCCGGGGTTGATGCGCTCCGGAGAGTAGCCCACGGTAAAGTCCCTGCCGAAGGTCATGCCGGATTCCTGCTCCAGCAGAGGAATGCAGACTTCCTCCGTCAGCCCCGGATACACGGTGGACTCGTAGCAGACCACGGCGCCCTGGCTCATGTGCCGGCCCACGGTGCGGGAGGAGCCGACCACGGGCGTGAGATCAGGATTGCGGTGATCATCGATGGGCGTGGGCACGGCCACGATGATGACGGCGGCATCACGCAGGGCCGCAGGGTCGGCCGTGTAGCGCACGCGGGCGGCTGCCAGCTTTTCCGGCGAGACTTCGTTGGTGTGATCCTGTCCGGATTCCAGTTCCGCAATGCGCCGGGCGTTGATGTCAAAACCGATGACGTCAAAATGATGGGACAGCGCCACGGCCAGCGGCAGCCCCACGTATCCAAGTCCCACGATGGCCAGCGGGCGCTTCCTTTCCTGGAGTTCCTGAAATGAAATCATTGCAATCCTCTTTACATGGGACAGATTTTCACGCACTGTCCGGCTATGGTGAACTTCGACATATCCCTGTTCTGCTGCGCGCTGGGGCTGGCCTTTGCCATGGAAGGCGCGCTTTGGGCCGCTTTTCCCGAAGGCATGCGCCGTGCCATGACGGAGATGGCGCACGCTCCCTCTTTCCTGCTGCGCGCCTGCGGGCTTGCCGCGCTGGCGCTGGGCCTGGGGCTGGTGGCCCTGGGCCGGCTGTGAGGCCGGATACCTGCCTCGCCGCCTGTCTCCGGGACGGGGAAGCGACCTTCTTCAGAAGCCGTCCTGCGTCCTGCCGCCTCCGGTCTGCTGTCAGGCGCGGGCCTTTTCCCCTATGTGCAGGCAGACAATGCCTGACGTGAGCGGAATATGCCATGCGGCGGCAAATCCCGCCTCGCGCATCTCTTCTTCCAGCGCTTCCGCCACCGGAAAATTGCGGATGGTGTCCGCAAGGTAGGCATAGGCGCTCCTGTCATGTGAAATGCACCGGCCAATGCCGGGCAGCACATGGTTGAGATAGAGATTGTACATCCCGCCCCAGATGCGCTGTTTGCCGGAGCCGAATTCCAGAATGCAGGCACGGCCGCCGGGCACGAGCACGCGCACCATTTCGCGGAAGGCTTCCGCGCGGGGAAGGATGTTGCGGATGCCAAAGGCCATGGTCACGGCATCCACGCAGGCATCCGGCAGGGGGAGCAGCCTGGCATCGGCGGCAGCCGGCATGATGCGGCGGGCATTGTCGCCGTGAAGCTTCTTCCGCCCCTGGAAGAGCATGGGGGGGCAGAAGTCCAGCGCGGGCACCACGGCCTGCGGATAGCGGCGGCGAATGGCAAGGGAGACATCCAGCGTACCGGCGGCGAGGTCAAGCACCCGTCCCGTGGGCCCGAGGCGCACTTCCCTGACCAGGCGCCTGCGCCAGTAACGGTCAATGCCGCAGCTGAGGACGGTGTTCAGCAGATCATACCACGGGACAATGCGGCTGAACATGGAGGAAACGGCCTGCCCGTGGGCGGCGGGAGTGGTGCTGCTCACTCTTTCTCCTTCCCTTCACGCCCCTCATGGGCGCAGATGGTTTTGTGCACGACGTCGAACATGGCCGGAAAGACGTCGGCAAAGTTGTTGGGAGAGATGGTGCGGGCTTCGATGAACTTTGCCGCCAGCTCCTTGGTCACTTGCAGGGCTTCCTTACAGTCTTTGTCCATATCGTCCTCAAAAAGAAAAACCCGCCCGTTGGGGAATGGCCGGCCCCACCACGGGTGAGCCTGGGCGGGTAAAGGGCGGGAGCTGTGGCCCCCATCCCTTTTGTTGATGTGTCAGGACTGCGCGACAAGGGCCGCAATCTCTTCGCGCAGAATGCGCGCGGCGGCCGCGGCGGCCATTGCTTCCACGCGCCTGTCCATGTCGGCTTCCAGTGCGGCGAGCTTGCGCTCCAGCGCGGCGCACCGCTGTTCCAGCGCCGAAAATTCCGTGGCCTGATCCGGCCGCCAGGGCATGTGGCGTTCCATACCGTTCAGGCGTTCCTCCATGCCGGAGAGACGGGCATCCAGTGCGGCGGCACGCTCTGCAAAGGCATCCGCCCACTGTTCCGCGTCGCCGCATCGCCCGGCCACGCCGGCAACGGCCTGCTCCGCCTGCCGGAGCCGCCGCTCCAGGGCTTCCGCACCTGCGGAGCCCGCGCCCTGCTGTTCGTCAGGCCCGCGCCCCATCACTTCGCGGAACATGGCTGTCAGTCCCGCATGCAGGGGGCTCCCCTCCTGCAACAGGGGGAGCAGATCGGCGCCGTTCCGCCGTTCCGCCTCCAGCCGGCGGAGCTGCTCCCTGAGCTCGCGCAGCTCTTCCTGCTGCCGGGCCACACGCCGCTCCAGCGGGAGCGCGGTATCGGACGCGGCTTCATGCGCGGCAAAGTCCGCCAGCGATGTGGCGATGAGCGCCGCGCCGCCCGGCAGGGGAGGTTCCCCGCCGTCCGCTCCCGTGGCCGTGGCAGAGCTGGGGACGGAAATCTCGCTGCGGGTGGCGGGCGTGCCGGCGGCAATGATGTCCGTCAGGTCGATAATCTCGTCGTCGTGCGCAGGCATGATCTTGGCATCCATGACAGTCTCGCATGCGTGTCAGCGTGAAGTGGAAGGCACCGGGGGACGGCTGGCGGAGCCATCGTCGCCGCAGCGGCGTGCCGCCAGGCCGCCCTGTGGGCAAGCGCCGGCAGAATAGCAAAATATCCCTGAATAGGCAAACGGGAGATGCCGCGGGCGGCATGAAAAAAGCCCGCCGCAGAGCGACGGGCCGGACAGGCGCGGAAGGGACTGCCTACGGATGGCACTTGGAGCCCTTGCAGCCGGTGAGCTCCTTCTTCAGATCGGGGGAGCCGGCCACGACTTCGGCGTGACAGGACAGACAGGTCTGGAACTTGGCGTCCTTCTTGGCATGGATAATGCGATAGTAGCCCTTGGGATCGGACTTTTCCATGGAGGCATGGCAGCCGTCAGAACCGCACTTGGCAAAGCTTTCCTTGCCGTCGACCTTGTGGTGGCAGGTACCGCATTCCAGCTTTTTATGGGTGCTGTGATTGAACGTCACCGGCTTCTTGGTCATTTCCATCTTCAGTCCGTCGGCGGGAGCGGCGGGAGCGGCGGCGAGAGGAGCGGCCAGCCCCAGCAGGCAGAGGGAAAGAGCACAGGCAAACAGTCGTTTCATGACGGGCTCCTTGTAATCTTGCCGGCAGGGGTGCGGTGTCCGCATACCGCCCGGCCGGGTTAAGCGAAAAGGAATATGTGAAAAATATCCCTGTCGCAATGTTCTGTCAATGTATTCAGGCTGGGAATTATTCTGCCGCATGCCTGTCGCGCAGGGCATAGCCGCGTGGCGTGATCATGCGTCCGCAGCACTGCCTGCTGGCGCTGTTGCCGATGATGACGATGGACAGCATGTCCACGGCTTCGGGATTTAGGGAGCCGAGGGTATGGACGCTGGCTTCCTCTCCGGCGCGCCCGGCCTGCCGCACCAGTCCCACGGGTGTGGCTGTGGGCCGGTGCTCGCGGGCGATCTCCAGAGCGCGGGCCAGCTGCCAGTCGCGCCCGCGCGAGCGGGGATTATAGAGGGCCAGCACGAAGTCGGCCGCGCAGGCGGCGTGCAGGCGGCGTTCAATGACCTCCCAGGGCGTGAGCAGATCGCTGAGGCTGACGCAGGCAAAGTCGTGCATGAGCGGTGCTCCCAGCAGGGCTGCCGCCGCGCATACCGCGGGCACGCCGGCCACCACCTCCACGGGGATGCTGTCCAGCAGGCCCTGTGCCTCCAGCATTTCCAGCACAAGGCCGGACATGCCGTAGATGCCGGCATCGCCCGAGCAGACCATGACAGTGACGTGCCCCGCGCGCGCGGCATCAATGGCCGCCTGACAGCGTTCCTGCTCGTGGCGCATGCCCGTGGTGATGACGGTCTTGCCCTCCAGCCATGCCGGCGGAATCAGATCAACATAGAGCCTGTAGCCTGCCACGCAGTCCGCCCGGCGGATGGCTTCTCGTGCCTGGGGCGTGATGCCGTCCGGATTGCCGGGGCCAAGTCCGACGACGTACAGTTGTGCATTGTGCATCAGCATATCCTTTCTGTCTGAATGGGAAGAATACCGGGCATTGCCGCGGGGGCGTGCGCTGTTCGCACTGCGGCGCGGGCAATGGCCACGGTGACGCAGCCGCGGAAGCGCAGCTTGGGAAGTACCAGCCGTGCGCCCGGCCCGGCGGCGCACAGGGCCGCGCCTTCGCAGACGCCCAGCCCGGGCGCCGAAAAGACACGTTCCGCCCTGGGGGAGGGGTGGGGCACGGCGCAGGCCGCCAGTTCCGCCGCCGTATGCCAGACGCAGGGAAGGCCCAGTCGGGCCGCGGCGTCCAGAAGGCCGGCCTCGTGGCGCTTGGCGTCAATGCTCGCCAGAGCACGGCATGCCTCCGGCGCCAGCTCCGCCGCAGTGAATGCCGCATGTATGGCGGCCAGAATGGTATCTGCGTCCACACCCCGCCGGCATCCTACGCCCAGCGCCAGCCGTCGGGGAATGAGGCGCAGCAGGCCGGGCCGGGCGGGATATGAGCGCCAGTCCACGCAGATGGCCGGTCCGGCCGTGGGCAGTTCCGCCACGCGGGGAAACCAGCGCGGAGAGGCCTCGGCTTCCGGCAGAATGCCATGCGGATCGAGAAGCGGCACCGGATGCTCACGGAGCAGCGCGGCGCTGACATGTCGTATCTCTCCCCAGTCCGCAATGGCGCAGTCGTGAGCGCGGGCCAGCTCGTCAATGGCCGGCAGGCCGGCCGTATCCGTGGCAGTGGTCAGGACAGCCTCTCCGCCGGTAATGCCGGCAAGAGTACGGGCCAGCGCATTGCCGCCGCCCCAGTGGCCGGAAAGCAGGGGGATGGCAAAGCGGCCGTACTGATCCAGCACCAGCACGGCGGGGTCGGAGGATTTGTGGCGTACATGCGGTGCAATGCAGCGGACGGCAATGCCTGCCGCCGTCAGAAAGATGTGCGCAGGAAAGTGATGAAATTCGCGGCGGATCAGCTCCGGCAGGGAGGCAAACCAGCGGATGGGAGCGGAGGGGCTGGCATGTTGCGCGGCAGGGCGCAGACTCTCTGCGGCAAAGATGGTCAGCGGCAGACTGGCGTCCAGCGTCAGGGCCAGGCGCAGCCCTTGCGGCGTCAGCACATGGCAGGCAGGGAGCGATGCGGGGAGTGGGGGCATGATGCGCCTCGCGGAGACGCGGCACGCCGCCGGAGATGACGGCGCGCCGCCGGGGGGATTGTTCCTCCCCCCGTGAATGCAGGGTTAGAAGCGTACCTTGCGGGCGGCATCCAGCGTGCGCTGGAAGTCGTCATCGCTGTGCGCAAAGGAGACCATGCCCGTTTCGAATGCGGAAGGCGCGAGATAGATGCCCTGGGCGCGCATCTGCTTGTAGAAGGTGGTGAAGAGGGCCGCATCGGCTTTGGCCACGTCCGCAAAGCAGGTGACGGGTTCCGCGCTGAAGTAGGGACAGAACATGGATGCCAGGGTGGGAATCTGGATGGGCACGCCCTTGCCCTCAAGGATGGCCTTCAGTTCGGCGACAAAGGCGCGTACCTTCCGCTCCAGCGCGGCGTAGTCCGCAGTGCGCAGGATGTTCAGGGTGGCGAGGCCGGCGGCCATGGCCAGCGGATTGCCGGACAGGGTGCCCGCCTGATAGACGTCGCCCTGCGGAGCGATGCGGCGCATGTATTCGGCCTTGCCGCCAAAGGCGCCTACGGGCAGGCCGCCGCCGATGATCTTGCCAAAGGTGGTCAGGTCCGGCGTGATGCCGAAACGGGCCTGTGCTCCGCCAAAGGCGGCGCGGAATCCGGTAATGACCTCATCAAAGATGAGCAGGGCGCCGTACTTGGTGCAGAGGGCGCGCACGCCTTCCAGATAGCCTTCCCCGGGAAGGACGAGGCCCATGTTGGCGGCCACGGGCTCGATGATCAGGGCCGCGATTTCCTCGCCATGCGCGGCAAAGACGGCCTCCAGGGCATCCAGATCATTGTAGGGCGCCAGCAGCGTATCCGCCACCACGGCGTCGGGGACGCCGGGCGTGCCGGGAATGGAGAAGGTGGCAAGGCCGGAACCGGCAGCGGCCAGGAAGGGGTCGGCGTGGCCGTGATAGCAGCCGATGCACTTGACCAGCTTGCTGCGACCGGTAACGGCACGGGCCAGACGCAGGGCGCTCATGGTTGCCTCCGTGCCGGAATTGACCATGCGCACCATCTCCACGCTGGGCAGGGCCGCGGTGACGGCTTCGGCCAGCGCCACCTCATCAGCGCAGGGCGCGCCATAGCTGGTGCCGCGCGCGGCGGCCTCCTGGATGGCGGCAGTGACGGCGGGATGCGCATGCCCGAGAAGCATGGGCCCCCATGAGAGGACAAAGTCAATGTACTCGCGGCCGTCCACATCCGTCAGATGCGCTCCTTCACCCTTGCGGATGAAGAGCGGTTCGGAGTCAACATTGTGGCAGGCGCGCACGGGACTATTGACGCCGCCGGGAATGAGGGCCTGGGCCTGGATGAAGTACTGGTGGGAAAGACTGTTCGGCATGGGATTCCTCAGTTGAAATATGTCATGGAGATTTTTTTCAGTTCCTTCAGGCTGTTCAGCACGGCGTGCCGCCTGAGCGGCGTGGTCCTGAGCAGGTCGTCGATGACGCCCTGGCATTCTTCCCGCGTGCGCCCGTGCGTCATGGTGTACAGCGTGTACGGCCAGTCCGGCGCACTGGAAGGGCGGAAGTAGACGTGGGAGATGTTGGGATGCTGCGCGGCCAGCCTGCCGCATTCGTCGGCCTGCTCCGGATCGACAATCCATGCCACCATGGCGTTGTGGTTCCAGCCGGTGCGCTGGTGCTTGATGCTGGCCCCGAAGCGGCGGATAGCGCCATTGTCCTTGAGGCGGCACAGCAGGTCAAGCACTTCCCGCTCCGTGCAGCCGACTTCACGGGCTATGTCCGCATAGGGAGTGGCGGAGTCAGGCAGATTGTCCTGCACAATGCGCAGGATGCGTTCTTCCGTAGGGGTGAAGAATATGCTCATGGCAGGTCTTCCTCGTTTGTTCCGCGTCGTTGCGGGGTGCGGGCCTTCTCTCGCAGGGCGTCCGCCTGCCGGTGCCGCTGCCAGAGGCTCCAGCTGTAGAGCGCAAGAGCGGCCCAGATGCAGGCAAAGGTGATCAGGGTCGCCCGCGACACCGGCTCATGGTACAGGCCCACGCCAATGCACAGCGCCAGCGTGGGGGAAAGATACTGGATAAGGCCCAGCGTGGAAAGCGGCATGTGGCGCGCGGCATAGGTAAACAGCAGCAGGGGCGCCGTGGTCACGATGCCGGAGCCCATGATGAGCGCCATTTCCGGCAGGCTGACGGTAAGGAAATGTCCTTCGCCGCGTATGTGCAGCCAGATCAGCACGGCCAGTGCGGGCGGGGCCAGGAAGATGGTCTCCGCCAGCAGTCCGGCCAGCGCTCCCACGGCCACTTTTTTGCGCAGAACGCCATAGGCGGTGAATGTTCCCGCCAGGGTCAGCGCCACCCACGGAAATTCCCCGTAGGCCAGCAGGCTCCAGCCCACGCCGGCGGCGGCAATGCCTACGGCCAGCCATTGCAGGCCGCTGGGCCGCTCCCGGCAGAACAGGGCGCCGGCCAGCACGTTTGTCAGCGGATTGATGTAGTAGCCGAGGCTTGATTCCGTGATGTGCCCGCTGGTGACAGCCCAGATGTACAGGCCCCAGTTGCAGCTGACCAGGGCCGCGCTGCATGCCAGCCGCAGCCGCAGCCCGGGGGTGGACAGGGCGTGGCGCAGCTCGTCCAGCCGCCTTGATCCCCATGCCAGCGGCCACAGCACGACAAGGGAGAACACCACCCGGTAGAGCAGTATCTCCAGAGCGGGGACGGCCTCCAGCTGCTTCCAGTAGATGACCAGACTGCCCCAGATGCAGAACGCGGCAAGCCCGGCGGGCAGGCCGCCGGCGTTGGAAAGGGAAGGATTCATGGATGAACCTGTGGCGGCGAAGCGCGCCGGGAAAAAGCGCGGGCGAGGCGCATCCCCCGCCCGCGTGGGAAAGCTAGCGGTTGAAGGAGCGGGCAAAGATGCCCTGAATGGCGTCGCGGCCGTTGTCTTCCAGGAAGCGGGTCCCCGTGGCGGTGAAGTGCCGCTGGTCAATGACGGGATTTTCCACCTGCTTCCACGTATCCTCAATCCAGCTGAACCAGTCGTTGCGATCCTGGTCAAAGACCAGCAGAGGCTTGTTGCAGATCTTGGCAAATTCAGCGCCCCAGCCGGTGCCGCCCTTGACGGTATTGTCCGGCTGAATGCTGCCGACAACGATAATCTGGCTGCCGCTGCTGATCTGCCAGCAGATGGACTGGAGCACCTTGCGGAAGAGGGGAGCGCGGGTATATTCGCGGTTCATCAGCTTGGAGACATAGGTCAGGCTCACATCTTTCAAGGCCAGCTCTTCATTGGTGAGCACGCGGACGCCGCGCTGACGCTCGATCTGGTGCCCGTCAAAGCTGTAGTTCACTTCCTCAATGCCCCAGCCTTCCGCCAGGGCTCCAAAGAACTGTTCCGTCCCGGCGGCACCGCCGCTGTAAAGCACGCACTGTTTAGGATTAAGCATGGCTTGGCCTCCTCTGATAGCTCTCAATATGCCGGCAAAATGTACCTTCTAGGCTGCCGATTGTTTTGAATCATAGCGGGAGGCATGGCCTCCTGCAAGGTTTTTTTCCGCACGGGCATAAAAAAAGCCCCGGCGCGTACCGGGGCTGTATTGTGCCGGCCAGAATCCTAGTAGCGGGGACGGGGGGCGCGGGGCTTCGCTTCATTGACGCGCAGCGTGCGACCGCCGAAGACACTGTTGTCCAGCGCCTCAATGGCAGCGGCAGCTTCCACATCGTCCATTTCAACAAAGCCAAACCCGCGGGCGCGGCCAGTTTCTCGGTCGCTGACCAGTTTCACAGAAAGCACTTTGCCGTAGCTACCGAACAGTTCCTGAACCTGATCCTCGGTCGCGGACCAAGGCAGATTGCCAACATAGATGGACTTAGCCATTGAGACATCCTCTCCAAAAAGCTGCTATACCCTGTGCAAGATGCCGGCAAACCGTCTTGCCGATGCACAGGCCGTGTGTAACACACAAGCATGCTTTCGCCCGGTTGTCAATGCGAAAAAAAAGGAATGGATGCAAAAGTTTACAGGAATTTTTCCTAACTAGGCAATTTTATTTCATGAAAAATATCGCAAAATTGATATTTCATCAGGCCGCCGTCTGAGAAAAGCCGCCCACCCCGGGGAGGAATCTATTCCACGCGGCAGCGCATGTTGCGCGTATCATCCCTGAAGAGAATAACTGCCTTGTCCGGCCTGACCACGCTCTGCACGACGCCCATGCCGAAAACGGGATGGCTGACCACGTCGCCGGCAGCCAGCGTCATGTCAATGGCATAGGGACGGGCTTCCGGGGCGGAGGGGCGCTCCATGGCGGCGCGCCAGTTCTGCTCCGCTTCCTGCGCGGCCTGCATGGCCTTGCGGGTGACGGCGGCTTTCTGCTGGGCGGGAGCGGCGGTTGCGGCGGCGGCACGGCGCGGCGTGGCGGCCATGACGGCCTTGCGGTCAGCGCCGGCAGTGATGCGGCGCACGGCAGGTTCCGCCACCTTGGCCTTTCTTACTACGGCGGGGTAGTACTTGTGCACGCTGTTGCAGGCACAGCACTGCACTTTGATGATTTCGCCATTGACAATGGCGATGATGACGTGGCCTGTGATGTCGCTGCATCTGGTGCAGCGGGCTTCGGTGCGGTCACCGGGCTTGAGTGTCATGGTTCACCTTCTTCATAATGCTGAGAACCCTTCCGGCATGGGCGGAGGGGCGTAAAACGGGAGAACTCTTTTACGCTCAAGCAGGGCGTTTGGCAAGGAAATCCCCGGGCGGGCCGGCAGGATCGGCGCGCCGGAAGAGCCGGAGCCCGGCCCGGCCCTACTGCTGATCCTCGGAGCCGAGATAGCCCGGAGCCATATCCTCAAAGGATGTATAGGGAGAAATGTACATTAGCTCGGCCACGCCCACGGGGCCGTTCCGCTGTTTGCCGATGATGATTTCGGCAACGCCTTTGGGAGGACGGTCCGCTGGCTTGGCATGCTTGTACACGTCCTCGCGGTAGACAAACATGATCATGTCCGCGTCCTGCTCAATGGCGCCGGATTCGCGCAGGTCGGAAAGCATGGGACGCTTGTCGCCGCGTTCTTCCACCTTGCGGTTCAGCTGGGAGAGCGCCACCACAGGGACGTCCATTTCCTTGGCCAATCCCTTGAGGGCGCGGGAAATTTCAGAGATTTCCAGCTCGCGGGAGTCGACGCGGTGACCGGAACGCATGAGCTGGAGATAGTCCACAATAACCAGCCCCAGCCCCTTTTCCGCCTTCAGGCGACGGCAGCGGGCGCGCAGTTCCAGCGTGCTGAGAGCGGCCGTATCGTCAATGTAGATGGGGGCCTGCCGGATAACGTCCGCGGCCTCGCCCAGATTCTGCCAGTCTTCGTCGCGCAGCATGGCCGGGCGGCGCAGCTTGGAGACATCCACCTTGGCGCGCACGGCCAGCATGCGCTGCATGAGCTGTTCCTTGGACATTTCCAGAGAAAATACGGCCACGGGCACATCCTGCGAAATGGCGGCATTGAGCGCCAGGCACATGGCAAAGGCCGTCTTCCCCATGGAGGGACGAGCCGCCACGATGATGAGGTCGGATTTCTGGAGGCCGGCGGTGAGCTTGTTCAGGCGTTCGTATCCCGTAGTGACGCCGGTAATCTCGTCATTGGAGTCGGCCATGTCCGTCAGGTGTTCAAAGACCTGCTCCACCAGCTCGCTGGAGCCGCTGAAGTCCTTGCCCGTCGTGCGCTGGGACACGCGGAACAGGCGCTGCTCCGAGGAGGCCACCAGCTCGTCAAAGTCCTGCCCGGGGGCGAAGCAGTCGCCGATGATGTCGGAGCATGCGTCGATCATGCCGCGCCTGATGGCATGTTCCCGCACGATGCCGGCATAATATTCCGCATTGGCGCCGCTGACCACGGCGTTGGAAATCTCGCCGAGATAGATGGTCCCGCCCGCCGCTTCCAGCTGGCCGAGGCGCCGCAGCTCTTCGGTGACGGCAATGAGGTCCACGGGGGCGCTTTTGCGGTCAAGCTCCATGCAGGCGCGGAAAATTATCTGGTGCGCCGGCAGATAGAAGTCATCCGGGCCAACAATGCTGGCCAGCGAGCTCATCAGGCCGGAACGGGAGAGCAGGCCGCCGAATACGGCCTGTTCCGCCTCGACGCTGTGCGGGGGGACGCGCGCCAGCAGCTCCTTGCCGGTTTTCTCCACCTTGTCCGCCGTGCTGAGGGGAGGCTTGCGGTCAGGACGCGGCCGGCGCGCGGGCACGGTGTTCGGACTGTAGCTGTCTGGCATGGGAATTCCTCCGGCAAAAGATACTGGCGCTGTGCCGCCGGCATGGGGGCCATTGCCGCGGCAGGGCAGAGATATACGGCAGTCTGCTGGAAAAAACAACGCCCCACACCGGTATTCCGGCATGGGGCGCTGCATGAACTCGGGAAAAGGCTATTCGGCGGCAGCTTCTTCAGCAGGAGCGGCGGCGTCCGCTTCAGCTTCGGGCGCGTCGTCGTAGACCTGATTTTCGGCAATGACCTTCACCTGCACGGTAGCGATCACGGAGGCATGCAGACGCACGCGCACGGGATGTTCGCCAAGGGTGCGGATGGCGCCGTCCATGAGGATGCGGCGACGGTCCACTTCCAGGCCCAGAGCGAGCAGGGCATCGCCGATCATGCTGGCGGTCACAGAGCCGTACAGCTTGTCGTTGTCGCCCACGTGCATGGGGATGATGACTTCGGCGGCTTCCAGCTTGGCGGCCATGTCGGTGGCGGCGGCACGCAGGGCATCCATCTTCGCCTGGAGCTTCTTGCGTTCCAGCTCGAATACCTTCAGGTTGGCGGGGGTGGCGGCCATGGCCAGGCCCTGCGGCATCAGGTAGTTACGGCCGTAACCGGGCTTCACTTCGACAACGTCGCCAAGGACGCCCAGATTTTCAACGTCAGCGCGGAGTATAAGTTTCATGACATAGACTCCTTAAATCATGCTCTTTTTCTTGACGTTGGAATCATGCGTGGCGGTGTAGATGAGCAGAGCCATCTGGCGGGCACGCTTGATTTCGCGGGTCAGCAGGCGCTGATGGTGAGCGCAGGTGCCGGTGATGCGGCGCGCGATGATCTTGCCGCGTTCGGTGATGAAATCGCGGAGGATATCGGCACGCTTGTAATCCAGAGGCAGGTCCTTATCGGCACAGAAGCGGCAGAATTTGCGGCGGGGGGCAAACTTTTTCTTGAAAGCCATGACTAAGCGACCTCCTCGGCCACGTCGGCCAGCTTCACCGTGACGAACTTGAAGATGCCGTCGGTGATGCGGATGTTACGTTCCAGTTCGGCGACCAGATTGGCGGGAGCGGCGTATTCCAGACGGACGTAGTTGCCGCGCATCTGCTTGCGCACGGGGTAGGCGAGGTCGCGCATGCCCCAGTTGTCAACCGTAATCATCTTGCCCTGTTCGCGTTCCACGACGGCCACGAGGGCGTTGACGATGCCCTCGCGCTTTTCGGCGGAAAGTTCAGGCGACAGGAGCACCAGAGTTTCAAACTTTCTCATGTGAGATTCTCCCTGTGGACAGGTGGCGGACGCAGTGCGTCCGCAGGGCGTGATGCCCGGTGGCCCGCATCCCCTGATGCGAGCAAGGAACCACCGCTTCTACATACAGCGCCGTTCTCTGTCAAGAAAAAAGTTCGCGCTACACGTATTCGCGGGTATTGCGGCCCAGCAGACACATGATTTCATAGGGAATGGTGCCGCGCAGATCGGCCCAGTCCTGCGGGCTCATGCCCTGCGGGCCGCCTGCGGGACCGCCCAGAATCCATGCTTCGTCTCCGGCGCGCACGGCAGGCAGGCTGCTCACGTCGGCCATGATCATGCCCATGCAGACGCGCCCTATCTGGGGGACGAGCTGTCCGTTGATGAGAATGCGGACCTTCCCCGAGGCGTCGCGGGGGAAGCCGTCGGCATAGCCCACCGCCAGCACGGCGACGCGCGTGGGGCGCGGGGACGTGAAGAGGCGGCCATAGCTGACGCTGACGCCTTGGCGGATGCCGCGCACCTGGAGGATGGGTGTTTTTACGGACATGGCCCATTGCAGGCCGTCGCCCAGTCCGGCCCTGTCCGTGCCGTGGAAGGGATTGCCGCCGTACAGGACCAGCCCGGGGCGGCAGAGCTCGTAGCGGCATTCCGGCATGGCCAGCGTGGCGGCGGAGTTGGCAAGGGAGCGGCGCATGCCCGGGAAGGCGGTGCGCAGGGCCCGGGACATGGCTTCGAATGTGGCAATCTGCTCGCGCGTATAGTCCTCCTGTTCCGGCATGTCGGCGCAGGCAAGGTGCGAGAGCGCCAGCACGGGACGCAGGTTGGGCAGGGCGCGCAGGTGATCCAGCAGGGAGGGGATTTCTTCCGGCCCGAAGCCAAGGCGCGTCATGCCGGTATTGCACTTGATGCCCACGGCAAAGGGGCGCTCCGGCGTTCCCTGAAGCGCGGCCAGCGCCAGACTGTCGAAGGATGTGATCAGCGGCGTCACGCCCAGGGCGCAGGCGCGGGCCATGTCGTCCATGCCCTGCGCGCCCAGCAGGCAGGTAATGAACTGCGTGAAGCCGGCGCCGCGCAGGGCGGCGGCCTCGCTGACCGTGCCCACGGCAAAGTCGCGTGCGCCGGCCGCGTCCAGGGCGTCGGCCACGGCCAGCATGCCGTGGCCGTAGGCATCGGATTTGATGACGGGCATCATGTGCCCCAGAGCGGCGCATTTTTCATAGTTGCGCCGGATGGCGGAAAGATTCACAACTGCCGTACAGGGACTGGTGCTGAATGGATTCATGGCTGCGGCCTCTTGAATATCGGTTGGGCCTCCCGCCGCAGACGGCGCGGAGGCTTTCCGCGCGATAGCACCAACGGCGCGCGCTTGCAACGCTTTCCCTTGCCACAGGGCCGGCAAACCCTTATCCTGTGCAGTATGGAACATGCAATCGGAACATTTATTATGGAAGCGACGGACGGCGCGGCCCGCGCCGGCTCGCTGGTGACGGCGCACGGCATCGTGCCCACGCCCATCTTCATGCCCGTGGGGACGGTAGGCTCGGTGAAGGCCGTGGCTCCCGATGATCTCAGGGCCGTGGGTGCGCCCATTATTCTTGGCAATACCTACCATCTCTATCTGCGCCCGGGTGACGAGCTGGTGGCCCGGCACGGCGGCCTGCATGGCTTCGCCTCATGGCATGGAGCGACGCTCACGGACAGCGGCGGCTTTCAGGTGTTCAGCCTCAGCTCCCTGCGAAAGATCAGCGAGGAGGGGGTGGAGTTCCGTTCCCATTTGGACGGCTCCAGGCATCTTTTCACACCGGAAAAGGTGGTCTCCATCCAGCGCAACCTCAATTCCGACATCATGATGGTGCTGGACGAATGCGTGCCCTACGGCGCGGACTACGCCTATACGGAGAAGTCGCTGGCGCTGACCACCCGCTGGGCGCGGCGCGCACGTGCGGCCTATCCGCAGGGGGCGGGGCAGAATCTGATGTTCGCCATTACGCAGGGCGGCTTCTTCAAGGGTTTGCGGAAGCGCTCCATTGAGGAGCTGTGCGCTGTCGATGACTTTGACGGCTATGCCATCGGCGGACTTTCCGTGGGGGAAAGCAAGCCGGAGATGATGGACTTCCTGTATGATGTCGCCCCGCAGCTGCCGGCAGCCAAGCCCCGCTACCTCATGGGCGTGGGGACGCCTTTGGACATTGTGAACGGCATCGCCGCCGGGGTGGACATGTTCGACTGCGTGCTGCCCACGCGCAATGCCCGCAACGGCACGCTCTATACATCGCAGGGCAAGATCAATATCAAGCGCCGGGAATTTGCGGAGGATGACGGGCCGCTTGATCCTGAATGCGACTGCTACACCTGCCGCACCTTCTCCCGCGCCTATCTGCGGCATCTGTACGTCAGCAAGGAGCTGCTGTCCTTCCGTCTGAACTCGCTGCACAATCTGACATATTATCTCAGGACGGTGCGTCAGGCCCGCGCGGCGATTTTTGCCGGGACATTTACGGACTTCAAGGCAAAGATGGAAGGCCTCTATCCTGAAGAGGTCGTGGCCTAGGCTGCGGCATGCGCGCAGGACGGCGGAGACCCGCCGCCGCGCGCCCCGACATGCAAGGAGGGCGCATGGGCACGGAGCTGGATGGGAAGGACGTGAGCGCGCTGGTGGCGGCGGCCATGCGGGATATTCCCGCCGTGGGCGGCACAGGCGCGGTGCGCGGCGCGGCGGTTGCCGTGCGGCGCGCGCTGGCGGACAGGCTGCTGGATACGCATGCGAACCTGCCGGCGTCATGGCGGCGGGCGACGCGCACGCTGCTGCCGCCGCTGGAGGTTGGGCCGGAGGGCCTGTTCAGCTGGCCTCTGCCCTGGCTGCGGCGCGCGGCCGGACTGCTGCTGGCCCTGCTGGCGGCGGGAGCGCTGTGGAACGGCCTTGCCCTGTCGCCGAATCCCCTGGCAGCCACGCTGTTCACGGCGCTGACGACCGCTGGCCTGCTGGAGCTGGGCAGTCTGCTGCTGCGCTGGGAAGCGGCACTGCCGCGCCGCGCGAGAAAGAAAGCGCCCTCTCCCGCTGCGGCACGGGAACAGCCTGCCGGAGGCGGCTGGCTGAAGCGGAGGCTCCGCTCTTCGTGGCAGGCCAGGGGCATTGCCGCATGGCTGGTGTGGAAGAACCTGCGGCGCCTGCTCTTCTTCTGGCTTTTTCTGCGCGGCAATCTGCGGCTGGCGCTGAGCTGCCTCCTGGGGACGCTGTGCTGCGCGGCACTGCTGCGGGACTTCATCCTCGGGCGTCCGGTGCTGGAGCATCTTCTCTCCGGACTGCATGCCCTGCTGGAACGCGGGGATTTCTGGCCGCTCTTCAGCTCCACATACGGCTTTCTGGGCTGGCTGGCCTGCGTCCTGCTGGTACTGGCGTGGCCCCGCATGCTGAATCGGCGTCTGGCGGCGGCGCGCCTGCGCGAAGCGGCCGTGCGCTGGCTGGAGTCCGCCGCGCCGCTGGTGGAACGGCTGGCGGCTGCCGCCATGCCCGACGGAACCCGGCAGGAGCCGCGCCGCCTGGCGGCGGTGGGGCAGGAGCTGTTTTCCTTTGCGCGGGAGCTGGATGCCCCACGCGGCGGCTGGCTGAAGGAGCGCCTGCGGGATTTGGGGCTGGAGTCAGGAGAAGAGGAGCCGGAGGCGCTCCGCTGGAGCGATGCGCTGCGGGAAGAGTATGAGCCTCTCGGCCTGCTGCGCGAGGGCGATGCCTGTTTTGTAGACAGGCTTCCCGAATATCGGGATGGCAGGCTGGCGCGCAGAGGCGTCATGCGGAAGGTGCGCGTATGAGCGAAGAACGGGCCGTGCTGGCTGTTGATCTGGGGACGAGCAATACCTGCCTGGTGCGTCGTGATCCTGTGGAGGGAGAACGGCAGCTGCGTCCGCGTGACTGCTGCAATACCGCTGTGGGCGGCGCAATACCTACGCTGGTACTGTATGAGAACGGAGAGCCGGTGGCCATTGGCGCGCAGGCGGAGGCCGAGTATGGCGAGGCAAGTCCGCAGGAGCGGGAACGCTACAGCATCCGGGCCCTGTTCAAGCCCGACGTGGGGACGCGGGAGGCTGCCCGCCGGGAAATGACGGATTTCCTGCGCCTGCTCCGGGCGCGGGTGGACATGGCCGGAACCCTGCTGGTGGGCCTTCCCTGCGAGGCGGGAACGGCGTATCGCGAGCATCTGCGCACATGCCTGCTGGATGCTGGCTGGGGCCGGGCGTCCTTTTTAAGCGAGCCTCTGGGCGCGGTGATACATTATCTGGGACGGAAGGCCCTTTCCCCGTCGCAGGCGGCGCGCGGTGTGCTGACCGTGGACTTCGGCGGCGGCACGTGCGACTTCTCCCTGCTGCGCAGGGCGGCGGTAGCGGGGCGCAGCGGTGATGTGCTCTATGGCGGGCGCCTGTTTGATGACCTGTTCTGGCAGCTGCTGCTGGAGCACAATCCCGGGCTGGAGGACGAGCTGGAACGCAGTGGCAATGCCTACTATGTTCACTGGCTATCCTGCCGTCAGGCCAAGGAGGAGTTCTCCCGCGCCATGCGCCGGGACAGGGAACGGCAGGTGGATTTGCGCGTGCGCTGGTCAGCGTGGGAGGATGGGCGCGCGCGGGAGCATTCCGTCTATGTGGGCGGTCTGGACTGGAGCGGCTTCCTGCGGCGTGCCGGGGACTATGCCGCCTCGCCCGGACTGCTCCGGCAGCTGCGCGGGCATGAGGGCATGGCGGGCCTTTCCCCGTGGGGAGAGGCATTGCTGGCCGGCCGGCGTGTGGATTTGATACGGTGGTTTGAAGCGCTGCTGCATCAGAGTCTGACCTCCTGCGGCGATGCCGGCATGCCTGCGGTGCTGCTCACGGGCGGCAGCAGTGCCTGGCCCTTTGTGGAAGACTGCGTGCGCGGCATACTGGGCGCTGAAGTCATGGTGCTGGTGGGGGATGAACCCTATGCTGACATTGCGCGGGGGCTGGCGCGCTACCATTCCTTTATGGAACAGCTGCGCCGGGGACGCGCCGCACTGGAGGAGGAGCTTCCTGTCTTTGTGGAAGAGCGTTTGCCGCGTGTTCTGCGTCGTACTCTGGAGGCTGCGGCGGATGACGTGGCGGAAACATGCGGTTCCTACCTGCGCAATGCGGTGATTGTGCCTGTCTGCCATGATTTCCGCAAAAACGGCGGTTCCCTGAGCCTCCTGCGCGAGCGCATGGGCGAGGCCGTGGAGGCGCAGTCCGCCGCATTGGAATTGCTGCTGGAGCAGAGCGCGGGATCGCTGGGGCGGGAAGTGGAAGAAGCTGCCGCCGAAGCCCTGCGGCTGTGGTTTCAGGAGAAGGGGATTCCCATTCTGCCCGAACGTCTGCGCCATATTCCCCTGGGCGGTACGGAAGCGCTGCTGGCGGAGGTGCGCGGGCGTCTGGACGAGGCGGCGCTGGCTCCCCTGCGGCACCGGCTCGCCTATGCTGTGGCGGCGGCGCTGGGACTGGCCGGCATGGCTGGCGCGGGCGCTGTCGGTCTGCTGGCGTCCGGGATGGCTGCCATTCCTGTGCTGGCGGCGGCGGGGCTGGGGGGCGCCGCAGTCAGGTATACAGGCTATGGCCGCAGAATGCTGGACAGGATGCAGGACTGGGAGATTCCTGGCATGGTGGGCAGTCTGCTGACGGACAGGCGCATTGACGCGCTGGCGGACGAGCTGGTGGAGGAGTTCCGCACCGTACTGCGCAGGGCGCTGCTTGCCTCATGGGAGCGCGGCGCGGGACGCATGGCGGCGGAGGTGGGCCGCACAGCCAGCGAGGAAATTGCCGCACTGGATATTTTGCACGTGGCCCCCGTGTGATGCGCATGGCCACGGGGCGGAGGAGGCATGACGGCTACTGTCCGGATGCGACCGGCAGAAGACGCTCCCTCTGTTCGCGGCGGCGCACCAGGCAGGCCACAAGACATGCGCCGAGTAGCTTGCTGACAGACATGGCCAGCATGCCGGGAAGCGTACTATGCCCGATGGCGGCAAGAAAGATGGCGCTGTCCAGCGGTGCGGACAGCAGGCTGGACGCGAGGATGCGCCGGGAGAAGGGCTGCTTCGTGAAGGTGTACACGGCCCAGTCCGCCAGCTCCCCCACGGCAAAGGCCGCGGCGCTGGCAAGGGCAAGTTCCGGCGAGGCCATGTACCAGCTGGCAATGCAGCCGGCGAGCATGGCCCAGAGCACATGATGTCCCACGCGGCGCTGGGCAACGTCGCGCACCACGAAGATAAAGCCCACGGCAAGGGAAAGCGGCGGCCACATCTCCCCGCCGGGAAGGGCGATGAGCGGGCTGATGGTGAAGGCCCAGTTGACGCCTGTAATCAGAAGCATATAGCTCACAAGCGAAATCATAACGGAAAAGGATAGGTGACGGCCCTTCCGCTGTCAAGCGGACTTGACGTGCCGCCCCGCAATGTGGGAAAGCGGAATGACACATGCGCGCCGCACCCGCTGTCGTGCAGGGCGATGTCTGGTGTCCCCCCGCGCCCCTGGGCGGCCCGCTTTTTCCGCATGCAACCGTCACGCAGATGACGCCTTGGAGTTCTTGTCATGTCCGAATCGACGCAACGCTGTGGCTGGGTCGCCCTGATGGGGCCGCCCAATGCCGGCAAATCTACCCTTATGAACGCACTGCTGGGGCAGAAGATTACCATCGTGACCCCCAAGCCGCAGACCACCCGGAACCAGATTGTGGGTATCCTGACGGAAGGCGACACGCAGGCCATCTTTATGGATACTCCCGGCATCGCGCAGGTGCGCGGCCGCCTGAGCAAGGCCATGGTGCAGGCCGTGTGGCAGAGCCTTGCCACTGCCGATGCCATCATGCTCATGCTGGACGGTGATCTCTACATCCGCCGCCCGGAATTTCTGGACAATGACACGCAGGCGCTTATGCAGGCCCTTGCCGAGGAAAATCGTCCTGTCATCGTGGTGGTCAACAAGATTGACCTGTTCAGCGACAAGAGCAAGATGCTTCCCCTGCTGACCCGTCTGAACGAGATGCTGCCGGAGGCGGAAATTTTCCCCATGTCCGCCGCGCGCAAGGACGGGCTGGAGGCGCTGAAGACCCTGATTCGAGAGCGTCTGCCGGAAGCGGACTTCCAGTTCCCCGAAGATCAGATATCCACGGCGCCGGTGCGCTTCATGGCGGCGGAAATCATCCGTGAAAAGCTCTTTCTGCACATGAAGCAGGAAGTACCGTACTCCGTGGCCGTGGACATTGAAAACTGGGAGGAAGACCCGGAGCGCGGCCAGACCGTCATCAATGCCGTCATCTACGTGGCGCGTCCCTCGCACAAGTCCATGGTCATCGGCCGGGCCGGAGCGTCCATCAAGGAAATCGGCACCGAAGCCCGCAAGGACATCAGGGAGCTGATTGGCGGCAAGGTGCATCTGGAACTGTGGGTCAAGGTGCGCGAGAACTGGTCTGAAGATGTGACCTTCCTGCGCGACATGGGCATGCTGCCGGAGTAGAGGAACGATGGACGCCGTGGACGTGCCGGCACTGCGCCGGCGCTGGGAATCAGTGCGGGAGCGCCTGGCGGAAAGTCTGCGCCGGGCTGGCCGCGCACCGCAGGATGTGGCCCTGATTGCCGTCTCCAAGCTGCACTCCGCCGGGGAAGTGGCTGCCGTGGCGGCCATGGGGCAGGTGGATTTCGGGGAAAACTACGTGCAGGAAGCCTGCGGCAAGCAGGAGGAGCTGGCTCTGCATCCGGCATGCCGCGCCATGCGCTGGCATTTTATCGGGCATCTGCAAAGCCGCAAGGCGGCGCAGGTGGCTGGCCGCTTTGCGCTGGTGCATACGGTGGATTCGCGCAGGCTGGCAGAGGCGCTGGAAAAGCGCGCCGCTGCGCTGGGAACCGTGCAGCCTGTGCTGATACAGGTGAACATCGGCGCGGAGCCGCAGAAGTCTGGCGTGATGGAGGATGGACTTCCGGCGCTGGCAGAGGCTGTATGCGCATTGCCGCATCTGGATTTGCAGGGGCTGATGTGCCTGCCTCCGGTTTTTGACAATGGCCCGCTGGCGAGGCCGCATTTTGCCCGACTGAGAGAACTGCGCGATGCTCTCCGTCCGCTGACGGGACTGCCTCTGCTCCACCTTTCCATGGGCATGTCCGGGGATTTTGAGGAAGCCGTGCTGGAAGGGGCGACTCTGATACGGGTGGGAACGGATATCTTCGGCCCGCGTCCGCCAAAGACGCTGGCATAGAGGCTCTTCTGCGGCCTGGCCGCACTGCGGAGTATATGTGGCATGCTGCATGCCGCAAGCGCGTCCGGGAATTGCCGTATGGCAGGTTCCGGGCGTGCTTTTTGTCTGTGACCGCGATCATGGCCTGCCGTTTTTTCGAGGATATGTCCATGCCACCGGATTGTGGAAGCGACCCGGACGTATTCGCGATATTTGCCAGAAAAATTGTTAAAATTTTTTAGAGAAATTTTAACCGCTTACAAAATATGGAAGGATGCCGTTCTGGCATCCTTCCTGCATTTTTAAAAAGAAAATAAATAGTTGCCGTAATCGTGAAATTTATTTTATGATTCGACTAGCGGTCAGCCCCAGCAGGATAGCGCCGGCCTGTGCCACATTCAGCGAATCGAATTCACGAGGCATGGGAATATGCGCCAGACGGGAGCAGCGCTTGGCCACACCAGGCCGCAGCCCCTTGTCTTCATTGCCCAGCACGATGACTGCAGGCAGTTGCAGCGCTTCCGCATAGATGTTCAGGCTGTGCGGGTCCATGCCCGTTCCATAGATGGTCAGCCCGGCTTCTTCGCAGGTATCCAGCGCGCGGGCCAGGTTGGGTACGCGGGCAATGGGCAGGCGCTCCAGGGCGCCGGCGGCCGTGCGGCGTGCGCCGGGGCCGAGATAGGCTGCATTGTGGCGGGGCAGAATCAGGCCCGCTCCCCCCAGCGCGTAGAGCGTGCGGGCCAGCGTGCCTACGTTGCCGGGATCCTGCACCTGGTCGAGCGCCACAAGTACGGGAAGGGGGGCGGTGGCCACGGCATCCAGCAGATCGGGCAGATCGGTGAATTCCGCGGCAGTCAGGCGGGCAATGACGCCCTGATGCGCCGTCCGGGGGCCTTTGCCGTCCGCGCCGCGTGGTGGGCACAGCCTGTCCAGTGCCGGGCCTTCCACGAGAGAGAAGCGGACGCCGGCTGTCCGGCAGATGTCCAGCATGCGGGATGTTTCCCGGGTGCGCAGACCTTTTTTCAAGAGCAGCAGGTCAACGCGCGCGGGTGATTTTTCCAGAAGTTCCAGAACAGGTTTTATGCCGGGAAGCAGGGCGGTGTCGTCTCCGGCTGTTGCATGAGCAGTCATGACGTCCTCCGAGATGTGGACTTGAAAATATGTCGCGCCGGGCGCGTTGGGCAAATATAAAGCAGCGGGATGCGTCTGCCAAGAATTTTACGGACGTTCCTGCGGGAGGAAGAAAAATGTGGAAGAGATGCTGTGGTGATGGCAGCCGGTGGATGCTTGTACTGCTCCTGCTGTGTGGCATGGCCGTGTCGCTTGCCGGTTGCGCCGGCAAAGGCACCCCCACAGCATCCTATGTGACCTCGGCGCCGGCGGTACGGCTTTCGCCGGCGGAGCAGGCCGCCTTCGATTCCACGGGCCAGCTGGATCGCGGGCTGTCGCAAAAGGGAAAAAATGCCGTGCTGCGTGAATATACGCGGTATTTGCGCCAGAATCGCAGCTCCAGCAACGTCATTGTGCGGCGCTCTGAAAAATATCTTGCCCAAACCAGGGAGGTATTCCGCCGCTACGGCCTGCCGGAGGAGCTGGCCTATCTGGCAATCGTGGAAAGCGGCTACAATCCGGAAGCTGTTTCCCGTTCCGGAGCGGCAGGCGCATGGCAGTTCATGCCGGGCACGGGCAAGCACTACGGCCTGGCCAAGGATGACTGGCTGGATGAGCGCATGGACCCGTATAAATCCGCTGATGCCGCCGCCCGCTATCTGAAGAGGCTGTATCAGCATTTTGGCAACTGGTATCTGGCTGTGGCCGCGTACAATGCCGGTGAGGGCAAGGTCGCGCGCGCCCGCGATCGCGCCGGCTGCCGGGACTTTTTCGAGCTGGTGGAGCGCAATCACAGGCTGAGTGCCGGCGTGCGTCTGAAAGATGAGACGCTCGCCTACGTTCCCCGCCTGCTGGCGGTGGTAAAGATTATGAGGAATCTGGATACGCTGGGCTTTGCGCCCATCTATCCTGAACGCGAAGAAAGGATGGTGCCCCTGCGGGCACAGCCCGGTACGGATTTGATGGCGCTGGCCAAGGCGTCCAACATGCCGTGGGCAAAGTTTCGGGCTGGTAACACGGCGCACAAACATCAGATTACATCCGCATATCAGATGACAGTGGTCTATGTGCCGGAAAGTCGCCGTGCGCTGGCCCAGGCGCACCTGCGCACGGCCAGTCCCACGCGGTACCGCCTGTATACCGTCAAAAGCGGCGACACATGGCGAAGCATCAGCAGGCAGGGGGGCGTTGAAGTGCCCGCACTGCTGGCGGTCAATCAGGGGGTGCGGCTGAAGACGGGCATCAGACTCGTCGTCCCTGACGGCAACATTGCCGGACAGACGAGGCTGGCGGAACAGAAGCGCCCGGCGGCCGGCCGGCTGGTGTCCGATGCGGCGGAGGCAACAGTGCGGCAGGCGACGCATATTGTGCAGGCAGGCGACAGCATGTGGAGCATTGCGCGCAGATATAAGGTGAAGCCGCAGGACCTGATGCGCTGGAACAATACTGACGGCGGCAACCTGCAACCCGGGGATCGTGTCGTCATCCGTATGTAACATACTGTAGTATATAGTAAAATACTATTGCAGATACGTGGCGCGCACAGGGGGCCGCCTGCTGTCCGAACAGGCGGCGCAAACGCCTGTCTGGCATCTGTGGAAAAAAAGTTCTGTGCAATGCAAATTTTTTATTGACATCATTGGCACAATCGTCTAGTTCTCTTTCTCGCCGCAACGGGAACCCGGAAGTGGGGAGCGTGATGGCGGGAGGAATTTGAAAAAATTCCGAAAAAAAGCTTGACTCTGCTTGGAAGTTGTCATAAACGGACGCTTCCGGCGTGGAGCCGGGCGAGCCGGAGACGGCATGGTTCATTGACAAGTGAATAGTGAGAAGGGACAGAAATACTTTGAGATTACAAGCTTTCGTTTAACGAGAGCAACAGATTTGAACTGGAGAGTTTGATTCTGGCTCAGATTGAACGC
>JAQXJC010000020.1 GCA_029008115.1 Desulfovibrionaceae bacterium
TGCCAGCGTGCTGACGCCGGACGGCTGGCTGCACAGCGGCGATTTGGGCGTGATGGACGAGAGGGGCTATGTTACCGTGACGGGGCGCATCAAGGATATGATCCTGCGCGGCGGGGAAAACGTGTATCCCCGCGAGGTGGAGGAATTCCTCATGGGTATGCCCGGCGTGCTGGATGTGCAGGTGGTGGCCGTGCCCAGCCGCAAGTACGGCGAGGAGGTGGGAGCCTTCATCATCCCCAAGCCGGGTATGACGATACTCCAGGAAGACGTGCTGGATTTTTGCCGGGGAAAGGTGGCATGGTACAAGGTGCCGCGCTACATCGCCACGGTGGATTCCTTTCCCCTGACGGGAAGCGGCAAGATACAGAAATTCAAGCTGCGTGAAATGGCGGCAGAATACTGGCCGGAGGCCATGCAGGAGCGCAGCGTGAGGAAGCGCCGTCAGGTCTGATGCGCTGGTGTCCGAAGTGGATTCTGTCCGGTTGACGAGAGCTGTCCGGCATGCACGGCCGGATGAAGGAAAGGTGAGCAATGACGAAGAGCGCATCCATGGACGCAGTCAATGAGCTGATCATAGCCATCATTGAAAAGGAATATGCCCTGCTGCTGGACGGCGTGAAGAGCGGCCGCTTGGAGCCGCAGAATGCCGAGGCATTCAAGATTACGCGCTGGCTGACGCATATCGTGCACGGCGAGGCCGTGCTCCGCTCCTATCTCAATGATCTGGCGGAGGCGGACAAGGCGGGCCGCAATCTTGTGGTGGACAAGTTCGCCCGCGTGAACGATGCCATTCCCCGCCTGACGCACAATCCCCGCGTGGAGGCCATCGCCCAGGCTGAAACGCAGTGGATGCGCGAGGCAGCGGAACGCTATCCGCATGTCATCAAGGCCGCGCCGGAGGAAGCCTTCCGCAAGTATGTTTCCTCCGAGCTGGAGACGCTGTCGGACGCAACGCTGGAGCTGTACTTTGGCGAGGTGCAGGCCGCGCTGGTGGCGGGCCGGAATTTTGTCGAGATGCGCCACAGCGTGCTGTGCCGTCGCATGGGCACGACGCTGCGCGACAAGGAAGCCCTGCTGGCCCGGGCAGCGGAAAAGTAGGCTGTGCCTGCACAGAAGAGGGGGAGAGAGGCGGTGCCGCCGGGCTTCTGGCGGTGCCGCCCCCCTGCTGTCAGAACTGATACAGAAAGGCCGGGGATGGGGCGCCGCCGTTCAGGCGGATGCCCAGCAGTCCCTCGGCCATCTCCTTCCAGAATTTGCCGCTTTCCGGGCGTTCCACAGGCTCCGTGTCTTCGGGCAGACCGGTCAGTTCGCGGAGCCTGGCCAGAGCCTCTTCCTGCCCGCCCAGCTGATCCACCAGTCCCAGCGTGAGGGCTTCCCGCCCGGTGAATATCTTGCCGTCGGCCAGAGCGGCCGCGCGCTTGCCGTCCATGCCTCGGCCTTCTGCCACGATGTCCACAAACTGCTGGTGCATGTCCTGCAATATGCCCGTAAAATATTTGCGATCCCCATCGTTCAGGGGACGCAGCGGCGATCCGGCATCCTTGTAGGGGGCGGTGGTCAGGGTCTCCTGCCACAGACCCAGCTTCTCCAGCAGCTTGTAGTACTGCGGGCGATCCATGCGCACGCCGATGGAGCCGGTGACCGTGGACGGATTGGCCACAATCCAGCGGGCCGCCATGCTGACCATCAGACCGCCGGAAGCCGCCGTGGACCCCAGGGAGGCCACGACCGGTTTCTTTTCATTCAGACGTTTCAGCGCGCCGTATATTTCCTGGGAAGCCCCCACGCCGCCGCCGGGAGAATCCACGCGCAGCAGCACGCCGCGCACGTTCTCATCCCGCTCTATCTGCCGTATCCATTTCAGCAGCCCCTTCTGCTCCATGATGGGCCCTTCCACACGTACCACGGCAAGGCCGGAGGAGGGGAGCAATCCCGTGTCCGTGCCGCCGGCAAGGATGCCGGCCGCCGCCAGCGCTGCCGCCAGCAGCAGCCCTCCCCAGAAGAGGATGGGGTGGCGTTTCCGGAAGGGTCTGGGCAGCAGTGCCTCCCAGATTTTCGGGGGAATGTGGTTGAAGGGACAGTCTGCCGCCGCACAGTTGCCGGGGGCGGTGAAGGTGAAGCCTGCTTCCGCGTCCTGTGCCTGGCCGCAGGTGCAGCCGCGGTTTCCGGATGTCTGATCCATGAAGGTCCTCCTTGGCGGCGGGCCGAACGGCGTCGCCTCCGCCTTCTGTAGCGGCCTTGCCGCATGCTGTCAAAGTGGAGCGGCCTTTCTTCCGCATCCGTCTTTCCGCCCGCCGCGACAGCAAAAAACTCCCCGCGCGGGGCGGGGAGTTGCGAAGCTGAGGCGTATCAGGAAAAGGCTACTGCCTGCCCACAAGTCGCAGCAGGCGGACAAGCTGGTTGGTGAAGCCTGCCTCGTTGTCATACCAGATAATGAGCTTGGCCATGGTGCCGTTGAAGACCTGCGTGCTCATGGCGTCGACGACGCCGCCGTAGGTGCTGCCCTTGTAGTCGATGGACACCAGCGGCTCTTCGCAGAAGCCCATGTTCTCCTTCAGGGGACCTTCCGAGGCGGCCTTCAGCGCAGCGTTCAGCGCGGCCGTGTCCGTGGGCCTGTCCAGCTCGCAGGTCAGGTCAACCAGAGAAACCGTGGGCGTGGGCACGCGCACGGCCATGCCGTCCAGCTTGCCCTTGAGGGCGGGGATGACCAGCGCGGTGGCCTTGGCCGCGCCGGTGGAGGTGGGGATCATGGAGACGCAGGCGGCGCGCGCCCGGCGGGGGTCCTTGTGGGAGCCGTCCAGAATGCGCTGGCTCATGGTGTAGGAATGGATGGTGGTCATGAGGCCGTGGCGGATGCCGAAAGTGTCATTGATGACCTTGGCGGCCGGGGCCAGACAGTTGGTGGTGCAGGAGGCGGCGGAGATGACTTCGTGCGCGGCAGGATCATAGACATCCTGATTCACGCCCATGACGATGGTGGCGTCCGCATCCTTGCAGGGAGCGCTGATGACGACCTTGCGCGCACCGCAGGCCAGGTGCTGGGCCAGGGATGCCCTGTCCTTCAGCGTGCCCGTGGTCTCCACGGCAATGTCCACGCCCAGTTCCTTCCACTGCCATTCGCCCGCCTTGCAGCGCGTGACCCTGATGTGGCGGCCATTGATGATCAGGCCGTCGTCATCATGATCTACCGTTCCCTGAAAGATGCCGTAGCTGGAGTCGTATTTGAAGAGACGGGCCAGAGCGGCATTGTCCGCACGGGCGTTGATGGCGGTAACTTCCAGCTCGGGATCGGAAGCCAGCAGACGCACCAGATAGCGGCCGATGCGGCCAAAACCGTTAATGCCGAGTTTGACAGACATATTCACTCCTTCTTGATGTCGTGGCACAGAGGGGGGCTAGAAGCTGTTGCCGGAGCCCATGACGTTGCGGATTTTGTGCGCGACCATGTTCTTCACGGCTTCGCGCGCGGGCTTCAGGTAGCTACGCGGGTCGAAAGCTTCTGGATGTTCGCTCAGATACTGGCGGATGGACGCCGTGAGCGCCAGACGGATGTCCGTGTCCACATTGATTTTGCATACGGCCATGCCGGCAGCCTGCCGCAGCATGTCTTCGGGCACGCCTCTGGCGCCGCCCACATTGCCGCCGAATGCGTTGCACATATCCACAAATTCCTGCGGCACGGAGGATGCGCCATGCAGCACCAGCGGATAGCCGGGCAGTTTTTTGCCTATGGCTTCCAGCCGTTCGAAATCCAGCCTGGCTTCTCCCTTGAACTTGTAGGCGCCGTGGCTGGTGCCGATGGCGATGGCCAGCGAATCGCAGCCGGAGCGCTCCACAAATTCCACAGCTTCGTCAGGATCGGTGTATACATGCTCGGCGGAGGAAACGTGCTCTTCCACGCCGGCCAGCTTGCCCAGCTCTGCCTCCACCCACACGCCGCGCTCGTGCGCATAGTCAGCCACCTTGCGGGTGACGGCGATATTCTCTTCAAAGGGCAGGTGCGAGCCGTCAATCATGACGGAGGTGAAGCCCCCGTCGATGCAGTCTTTGCACAGCTCGAAGCTGGCACCGTGGTCCAGATGCAGCACGCAGGGGACGTCCGGGCTTTCGGCCAGGGCGGCTTCCACCAGCTTGACGATGTAGCCCTGTCCCGCGTACTTGCGTGCGCCGGCGGAAACCTGGAGAATCACGGCGGACCTTTCCTGCATGGCCGCGCTCATGATGCCTTGAATGATTTCCATGTTGTTGACGTTGAATGCGCCGATGGCATAGCCGCCGGCGTAGGCCTTGGCGAACATTTCCTTGGGACTGGTCAGGGGCATGGTCTGGACTCCTTGGAGAATGCGCGGAGAGCGTGCCGCAACAGGGCGGCATCTCCACAAAGGTTGCCTTCATGGCTGCGCGGTGCGCCGGCAGAAGCCTGCACGGGCGGAACGGCATCGCATGGCGGAAGACTCCGTCGCGCTGGGGCGCTTCCACGAAAGAAAAAAGTTTCGACCGCAGCGGAAAACCTTCGTTTTAGAAAAAATGCGGTTATTTTTTCAAGAGATAGGGGCAAAATGCCACAGCCGCAGAGAAAGTGCAATCTTCCACAGCGGGGAAAGGGGGCCGGACGGCAAGTTTCCGGTACGGAAGGGCATGGAAGCCCGCCGTGCCGAAGCCGTCCCCTTCAGTATTTCTCCTTGACAGGGGATGAAAACTGATCTAAAGAGTCGCCTCTTGACGGAGTCCGCGCGGCATGAGCGGTGCGGACAGCCCGGTGGAAACGCGGTTCCGCCGGATGCCGCAGGCCGGACTGTCCGGCCGTCACTCTCTCCGCGTCGCAACAGGCATCAGGAGGAAACCATGCCTACTATTAACCAGCTTATCCGTACGGGTCGGCAGGTTGTGCGCAAAAGCAAGAAGACCCCCGCGTTGCAGTCCTGCCCGCAGCGCCGCGGCGTTTGCACCCGCGTGTACACCACCACCCCCAAGAAGCCTAACTCCGCTCTGCGTAAGGTTGCCCGTGTGCGCCTGACCAACGGCATCGAAGTGACCGCCTACATCCCCGGTGAAGGCCACAACCTGCAGGAACACTCCGTCGTCATGATCCGTGGCGGCCGCGTGAAAGACTTGCCCGGTGTCCGTTACCACATCGTTCGCGGCACGCTCGACACCTCCGGTGTGGCCGATCGCCGCAAGAGCCGTTCCAAGTACGGCGCCAAGCGTCCCAAGTAGTTGGGAAAGTTCGTATACACGGCGTACGTCATGCGTCAGGCGCTGGCTGCCCAGTGCGCCGCCCCGACGCGGGGCTGGTGACGCCGAACATCATTTAAGGAGATTACGATGCCCCGTAAAGGTCCCGTTCCCAAGAGGGAAGTGCTGCCCGATCCGCTGTACAACAGCCGCCTGGTCACCAAGTTTGTGAACCGCCTCATGTTTGACGGCAAGAAGGGCGCAGCCGAAAAGATTTTCTACAGCTCTCTCGAAACCCTGGCTGAAAAGAGCGGCGAAGAACCCATGCGCGCCTTTGAAAAGGCCCTGGACAACGTGAAGCCCCATCTGGAAGTGAAGGCCCGCCGCGTGGGTGGCGCCACCTACCAGGTGCCCATGGAAGTCCGTCCCGAACGCCAGATTTCCCTGTCCATTCGCTGGCTGATCAACTATGCCCGTTCCCGCGGGGAAAAGGGCATGACCGCGAAGCTCTCCGCCGAGCTGCTCGACGCCTTCAACGGTCGCGGCGGCGCGGTGAAAAAGCGTGAAGACACGCACCGCATGGCCGAGGCCAACAAGGCCTTTGCCCACTACCGCTGGTAGGCCGGGGGCGTTCCCGCTGGCCATCATCATGTGAGACTGAACACCGTGCCACCTTCTGGCACGGTGTTCATGATTCTAGGAAAAGATTCGAAGGATTGCCGTAATCTGTTGGAATAACAGGCAGTATTAGGAAGGAGACGCGCCGTTCCGGCATGGACGGCGGCGGACTGCGCGGCGGTTCTGTTCAACAGCAGTACTCAGCTCTGAGCTGGAGGTTCAACGTGTCTGTACCCGTAGAGAAACAGCGCAATATCGGCATTATGGCGCACATCGACGCCGGCAAAACCACCACCACTGAACGCATTCTGTTCTACACCGGCGTGAACCACAAGATTGGGGAAACCCATGACGGCGGCGCCACCATGGACTGGATGGAACAGGAACAGGAACGCGGCATCACCATTACCTCCGCAGCCACCACCTGCTTCTGGAAGGACTGCCGCATCAACATTATCGACACTCCCGGCCACGTGGACTTCACCATCGAAGTGGAACGCTCCCTCCGCGTGCTCGACGGCGCCATCTGCGTGTTCGACTCCGTGGCCGGCGTGGAACCGCAGTCCGAAACCGTGTGGCGCCAGGCTGACAACTACAATGTTCCCCGCATCTGCTTTGTGAACAAGATGGACCGTATTGGCGCCAACTTCTTCCGCTGCGTGGACATGATTCACACCCGTCTGGGCGCCAAGCCCGTGCCGCTGCAGATTCCCATTGGCGCCGAGGACAAGTTCGAAGGCGTGGTCGACCTCATCGAAGGCCATGCCATCGTGTTTGACAAGGCCTCCAAGGGCGCGAAGTTCAACATCATCGACGTTCCCGCCGAGCTGAAGGACCTGTTTGACGAAAAGCGCCATGAAATGCTGGAAGCCGTGGCCGAAGAGGACGAGGAACTGCTGGACAAGTACCTGGGCGGCGAGGAGCTGACCACTGAGGAAATCCGCTCCTGCATCCGCAAGGCCACCATCAACCGCAACATCGTGCCCGTCATGTGCGGCTCCGCGTTCCGCAACATGGGCGTGCAGCCTCTGCTGGACGCCGTGGTGGACTACCTGCCCTCGCCCAACGACATCCCGCCCATGACCGGCCACGACGTCACCGACGAGAGCAAGATCATCGAATGCCACTGCGATGAAAAGGAACCGCTGGCCGGCCTGGTCTTCAAGCTGTTCTCCGACCCCTTCATCGGGCATCTGGCCTTCTTCCGTCTGTACTCCGGCTTTGTTGAAGCCGGCCAGACCGTGTACAACTCCAAGACCGGCAAGAAGGAGCGCGTGGGCCGCATTGTGAAGATGCACGCCAACAAGCGCGAGGAAATCAAGCGCGCCACCGCCGGCGACATCGTGGCTCTGGTGGGCCTGAAGCAGGCCTCCACGGGCGATACCCTGTGCGATGAAAAGCGCGAACTGGTGCTGGAATCCCTGCACATTCCCGAGCCGGTCATCGAAGTGGCCATCGAGCCCAAGTCCAAGGCCGACCGCGACGCCCTTTCCGCCGCGCTGAACAAGCTGGCCAAGGAAGACCCCTCCTTCCGCGTGAAGGGCGACGAGGAAACCAACCAGACCCTCATCGCCGGTATGGGTGAACTGCATCTGGACATCATCGTTGACCGTCTGACCCGCGAATTCAACGTGAATGCCAACGTGGGCAAGCCGCAGGTGGCCTATCGCGAAACCATTTCCAAGCCCGGCAAGTCTGACCTGAAGTACGCCAAGCAGTCCGGCGGCCGCGGCCAGTACGGCCACGTGGTTATCGAGGTCGAACCCAATCCCGAAAAGGGCTATGAGTTCGTCAACTCCATCACCGGCGGCGTCATCCCCAAGGAATACATTCCCGCCATCGACAAGGGCATCAAGGACGCCCTGAAGTCCGGCGTGCTGGCCGGCTTCCCCGTGGTGGACGTGAAGGTCAACCTGGTGTTCGGTTCCTACCATGAAGTGGACTCCTCCGAACAGGCCTTCTATGTGGCCGGCTCCATGGCAATCAAGGACGCCATGGGCAAGTGCGGCCCGGCGCTGCTGGAACCCTACATGGACGTGGAAGTGGTCACGCCTGAAGAATACCTCGGCGACGTGATGGGCGACCTGAACAGCCGCCGCGGCCGCGTGCAGAGCATGGAGGCCCGCGCCGGCGGCTCCCAGAGCATCCGCGCCCAGGTGCCCCTGTCCTCCATGTTCGGCTATGCCACGGACCTGCGTTCCAAGACCCAGGGCCGCGCCACCTTCACCATGCAGTTCCACCACTACGAACGCGTGCCTCAGGCCATCGCGGACGAAGTGCAGAAGTCCCGTCAGGGCTAGTTGATATTGAATGGCGGGGGAGACTGTCCCCCGCCCGCTCCGGCGCGGATGCATGCCGCCGGATGCGTCTTGCACCGAAGGGCATCGGCAACGATGCCCTTTTTTCATACACATGCCTTCTTTTCAGATGGAGCATACGCCAATGAACGATCTGCCCAGAGGATACAAAGTCGGGACTGCCGCCGCCGGATTCAAGAAGGCGGGGCGCGACGATCTTGGTGTGATACTTTCGGAAGTTCCCGCGGTGTGCGCGGGCATGTTTACCACGAATGCCTTCAAGGCCGCCCCGGTGCTGGTCTGTCAGGAGACGCTGGACCTGGGCGGCCCCGTGCGCGCCGTCATGGCCAATTCCGGGCTGGCCAATGCCTGCACGGGCGATGAAGGCATGGCCAACTGCCGCCGCTCCCGCGAAATGGTGGCGGATGTTCTGGGCGTGTTCCACGGGCAGGTGCTGCCCATGTCCACGGGCGTCATCGGTGCGCAGTTCGACATGGCGGCATGGGAGAGGGCCGTGCCGCAGATTGGCGCCAGCCTTGGTTCCAAAGGCGCCGAGGATTTTGTGCGCGCCTTCATGACGACGGATGCCTTCCCCAAGCTGCTGAGCCGTGACGTGCGGCTTTCGGGCGGCACAATCCGCCTCACGGGCATGGCCAAGGGGGCGGGCATGATTTGTCCCAACATGGCCACCATGCTGTCCGTGGTGCTCACGGATGCCGCCGTGGACGGCCGGGCATGGCAGGACATGTTCCATCGCGCGGTGTCGCTGACCTTCAACCGCGTCAGCGTGGATGGCGATACTTCCACCAACGACACCATTCTCGGGCTGGCCAACGGCGCGTCGGGAGTGTCCGCCGTCCGTCAGGAGGATGTGATTCTCCTGCAGCAGGCGCTCACGGAAGTGCTGGGAACGCTGGCGCACATGCTGGTCATGGATGGTGAAGGCGCGACCAAGGTCATGCACATTGCGGTAACCGGCGCGAAGAATGATGCCGATGCCGAGAAGGTGGCCCGCACCGTGGGGCATTCGCAGCTGGTGAAGACGGCCATGTACGGCCGGGACGCCAACTGGGGCCGCATTGTGGCCGCCGTCGGCCGCAGCGGCGCATCCTTCCGCCCGCAGGACGTGCGCGTCAGCCTGTGCGGCGTGGAGCTTTTCCGCAACGGGCAGCCCCTGGCCGGCGACTTTGACGAGCAGCTACGGGAACCGCTGGAAAAGCAGGACATTTATATGGAAATCAGTCTGGGCGGCGGCGACGGCTGCTACACGCTTCAGGCATCTGATTTGAGCCATGACTATGTGAGCCTGAATGCGGACTACCGCTCGTAGATTCTGCACACGGCCGCAGAGGGCAGGGCGGCCCGCCCGGGGAAAATATTTTTCCGCAACCTGCTGTATTTCATGATGATAGCATGGTGCGGACAAAAAAAATTCCTCACGGGTGTTGACTTTTTGTTCGAATATTCACAAGATGCCCTTCAGGAAGGTTACGGAGGGCCGAAATCTCTCGGGGTTTCTGTCCGCGTCACATATGAAAATTTGCAAACATCTTTGGAGGAATTTGCAATGGCCAATCTCGTCCCCCCGCATGGTGGTAAGGGTCTCGTTTGTTGTCTGCTCGAAGGCGCTGAACTGGCTGCTGAACAGGAAAAGGCGAAGGGCCTGAAGCAGATCGAGATCTCCTCCCGCGCCAAGGGCGACCTCATCATGATGGGTATCGGCGGCTTCTCTCCGCTGAACGGCTTCATGAAGAAGGCCGACTGGAAGAGCGTCGTTGAAAAAATGACCCTCGCCGACGGCACCTTCTGGCCCGTACCGGTGACGCTGGACGTGGACGCCGCCACCGCCAAGTCCCTGACCGTGGGCGAAGAAGTCGCCCTGGTTCGCAATGGCACCGTGATGGCTACCATGAAGGTCGAAGACGTCTATGAAATGACGGAAGCCGACAAGAAGTGGGAATGCGAGCTGGTCTTCAAGGGCGAAGGCCCGGACTCCGAAAAGTTCTGGGAAATCGCTGAAGCCGACCATCCCGGCGTGAAGATGGTCATGGCGCAGAAGGAATACAACATCGGCGGCACGGTGAAGGTCCTCTCTCAGGGCGACTTCCCCGAAAAGTTCCCCGGCGTGTACAAGACTCCCGCTCAGCTGCGTGCCGAAATGGAAGCCAAGGGCTGGAAGACGGTTGCCGCTCTGCAGCTCCGCAACCCCATGCACCGTTCTCACGAATATCTGGCCAAGCTGGCCTGCGAAGTGTGCGACGGCGTGGTCATCCACTCTCTGGTGGGCGCTCTGAAACCCGGCGACATTCCGGCCGAAGTGCGCGTGAAATGCATCGACGTGCTGGTTGACAAATACTTTGTGAAGGAAAACGTCATCCAGGCCGGCTATCCTCTGGACATGCGCTATGCTGGCCCGCGTGAAGCTCTGCTGCACGCCACCTTCCGCCAGAACTACGGCATCAACAACCAGATCGTCGGCCGCGACCACGCTGGTGTGGGTGACTTCTACGGCATGTTCGAAGCTCAGGAAATCTTCGACAAGATTCCCGTCAGCGAAGACGAAGGCAAGAACCTGCTCTGCAAGCCCATGAAGATCGACTGGACCTTCTACTGCAAGAAGTGCGACGGCATGGCTTCCATGCGCACCTGCCCCCACAGCAAGGAAGACCGCGTCATCCTGTCCGGCACCAAGCTGCGCAAGGCCCTCTCCGAAGGCGCCGACGTGCCGGATCATTTCGGTCGCGACGAAGTGCTGGCCATCCTGCGCGAATACTACAGCGGCCTGACTGAAAAGGTCGAAGTGAAGATGCAGCGCGCCGCTTCCGGCTCCGCCATGTAATCTTCCCAACGAGCTGATATGACGGGGGAGTCGCCGCAAGGTGCCTCCCCCGTTTTTTTCGCCCCTGCTCCTCCGGAGCGCAAAAAAATTTTTCCCGCGCATCCTCCCGGTTTCGCTGAAATACATACATTTTTTTGTGGAATATATCCCTCCGTATTGGCAGACCTTTCTTGCCAGCCTGCATGCGGGAGTGTACAGTTTGGAGAAAGAGGCGCATGACCTTCCGCGGAAGGCTGCGCCAGCTTTCCCGGCCCGGACTTCCGGCATGTGCCGGCGGTTTCGGCACTCTGTTCCCTGTGTTCACAGTTCCGCACTGGAGGAAACGTATATGAAGATTCTTGTCATCGGCGGCGTGGCGCTCGGCCCCAAGGCCGCCTGCCGCTGCAAGCGGCTCATGCCTGATGCCGACATCACCCTTGTGGATGAAAATGTCTTTATCTCCTACGGGGGCTGCGGGCTGCCGTACTATATTTCCGGCGAAATCCAGAATCTGGATGATCTGCGCTCCACGCCCTACCATACGCTGCGCGATCCGCGGTTCTTTGCCGAAATGAAGGGGCTGAAGGTACGGACGCAGACCCGCGCCATGAAAATTGACCGTGCGGCCAAGACCGTGCTGGTGCGAGACGTGGTGACGGGCGCGGAAGAGCATCTTCCCTATGACAAGCTGGTCATTGCCACGGGGGCGACGCCGCGCATGCCTCCCGTGCCGGGGAACGATCTTCAGGGCGTGCACAGCGTGACGCGCCTGGAAGCTGCGGGCGTCATCCGCAAGGCCTGCCAGGAAGGCAAGGTGGAGAAAGCCGTCATCGTGGGCGCTGGCTTCATCGGCCTTGAAGTGGCCGTGGCGCTGGCCGACATGTGGGGCGTGGAATGCTCCGTGGTGGAGATGATGGATCAGGCCCTGCCCGGCGTGCTTTCCGGCACGCTCGGCCTCATGGCCGCGCAGGATTTGGACAGCCATGACGTGCATCTGTATGCCTCTGAAAAGGTGCTGCGACTGGAAGGGGAAGACGGTCGCGTGACCAGAGTTGTTACCGACAAGCGCGAGCTGGACGCCCAGCTGGTCATCTTTGCCGCCGGCTTCCTGCCCAACGGACAGCTGGCCAGGGATGCCGGCCTGGACGTGGCTCCCTTCGGCGCCATTGTGGTGGACGAGGAAATGCGCACGTCTGACCCGGACATCTACGCCGGGGGCGACTGCGTGGCCATTCCCAACCTTGTCACGGGCAAGACCGGCTATCTGCCGCTGGGCTCCATGGCTAACCGGCAGGGCCGTGTCATCGGCACCAATCTGGCCGGAGGGCATGCCACCTTCCCCGGCTATGTGGGCACATGGGCGGTAAAGCTGTTCGACATGAGCTTCTGCGGCGTGGGCCTGACTGTGGAGCGCGCCCGCCGTGAAGGCTATGACGCCGTTTCCGTCTGCGTGGAACAGCTGGATCGCGCTCATTTCTATCCCGAAAAGAACATGATGAGCCTGGAGCTGGTGGTGGAAAAGGGGACGCGCAGAGTGCTGGGCATGCAGGGAGCCTGCACTGCCGGGGATGCGCTGAAGGCCCGCGTTGACGCCGTGGCCGCCGCGTTGCAGTATGCCAAGCCCACGCTGGACGACATTTCCAATCTGGAAGTCTGCTATGCGCCGCCCTTTGCTTCCGCCATGGATGTGGTGAATGCCGTGGCCAATGTGGCGGACAATGTGCTGGCCGGCCGCATGCACCCCGTTACCGGCGCCGAGTTCATGGAGCTCTGGCAGAACCGCAGGGAAAACAGGGTGTTCTTCATTGACGCGCGTCCCACCGCTGGCAGCAGGACGCTGGAAGAGCGGTTCCCCGGCGAGTGGCACGGCATTTCTCTGGAAGACCTGGCGGCCGGCCGGCTGCCAGACGTGCCGAAGGATGCGCCTGTGGCCCTGATCTGCAATACGGGCCTGCGCGCCTATGACAGCGAGCTGATCCTGCACCGTCATGGATTCACCAACGTGCGGAACAGCATGGGCGGCATGCAGGCCGTGATGAAGATGGGCCTGAAGCCGTAGCCTGCGGCCTCTGAAGGAAAAAAACAGGCGGCCTCCTGAAGGGGGCCGCCTTTCTTTTGTCATGCCGCTGCCGGGCTACTTTTCATAGAAGCGTTCCGCTTCCGCCTCGCGGGCCATTTTGAAGACCACGGGGCTGAGCAGCAGTACGCCGATGAGGTTGGGCGCGGCCATGAGTGCGTTGAAAACGTCCGCCAGCATCCACACAAGGTCCAGCTGGGTCAGCGCGCCCAGCGGGACAACGATGGTATAGAGAACACGGAAGGGCCGCAGTATCTTGTCCCCAAACAGATAGATGGCGCAGCGCTCGCCATATACGCACCAGCCCAGAATGGTGGTGAAGGCAAAAAGAACCAGAGAAAGGGCGACAATGAGGGCGCCCACGCCGGGCAGCGCGCTCTCAAAGGCCTGCGCGGTGAGAGAAGCGCCCTGAATGCCCGCTTCCGTCCACTGCCCGGTGACAAGAATGGCGAAGCCGGTCATGGAGCAGACAATCATGGTGGTGACAAAGACGTCCAGCATGCCAATGGTGGCCTGACGGACGGGCGTTGCCGTGGCTGTGGCGTGCGCGATGGGGCCGCTGCCAAGGCCGGCCTCGTTGGCAAAGACGCCGCGTGCCATGCCGTAGCGGATGGCCATCATGACCGATGCGCCGGCAAAGCCCCCTGTGGCGGCGGTGGGGGTAAAGGCCTGCTTGACCACCAGGGCGATCATGGCAGGCACATGGCCGATGTTCAGGGCCAGGATGACAAGAGCCGCCACGATGTACACAAAGACCATGACGGGCACGATGCGGCCGGCCACGTTGCCTATGCGGCGGATGCCCCCCAGAATGACGGCGGCCACCAGCAGGAACAGCACGACGGCCGTCATCCACGCGGGGATGTGCAGCGCCTCCTGAAGCACGCCGGAGATGGCATTAGCCTGCACGGCATTCCCCGTACCGAAGCAGGTGATGGCCGTGAAGCAGGCAAAGGCCGTGCCCAGCCACTGCCAGCGCCGGCCCAGTCCGTTGCGGATGAAGTACATGGCCCCGCCCACGATATTCCCCGTGGGGGTCACTTCGCGGAAATGTACGGCCAGCAGGATTTCCGCAAATTTGGTGGCCATGCCCACCAGCGCGGTGCACCACATCCAGAACAGGGCGCCGGGCCCGCCGGCCATGATGGCCGTGGCCACGCCCACAATGCTTCCTGTGCCTATGGTGCCGGCCAGCGCCGTCATCAGCGCGTTGAAGGGGGAAAGCTCGCCCTTCTCCGCCGAGGAAGCGCAGCCCCGCTTCAGCATGCGGAAGGCTGTGAAGATGTGCCGGAAGGTGAAGAAGCGGAGGCCGATGGTGAGGTAGACGCCCGTGCCGATGAGCAGCACAAGCATGGCCGGGCCCCAGACAATGTTGCTGACTGTCTGGAGAAAGTTCATGAAGACGTCCATGTGGAGATGTTCCTTTGAGGTGGTGTCGGGCTGTCCTGCCGCCCGCGCGCAGTGTGTGGCAAGGGTATAGCCGAACAGCGTGGCACGTGCAATGCGCGGAAGGAATTTTTATGCGGGGAGAGCCTGGTACAGGGAGGGAGCGGTCGCGCCGATGCGCCGCGCGGAACGGCGCGACCGTGCGGCGCTGCTTCAGCTCTCCAGCATGTGCTCCAGCGCCGTCATGGTATCGCGGTCGGTGAAGTCGAACTTAAGCGGCGTGACGGTGATGTATCCCTGATCCAGCAGGTGCTTGTCGGAGCCGGCGTTCACCGTGTGCGGGGGGATTTCTCCTGTCAGCCACCAGTACAGGCCGCCGTGGGGGTCGCGGCGCTCCTCGTAGCCATTGACCCAGACAGCCGAGGTCTGCGGGCAGACACGTATGCCTTTGGCCTGCTCCAGCGGGCCGGCGGGATAGTTCACATTGATGACGCGGCGGGGAGGGATGCGGCTCCAGTCCAGCCGTCCGGCCAGCGCCACCACATGCCGGGCCTGCGCGTCCAGATTTTCCGGCGCCGTCTGGCAGCAGGAAACGGCCATGGTGGGAATGCCCTCGTGCGCCGCCTCCGTGGCCGCGCCTACGGTGCCTGAATACAGAATGTCCGGCCCGACGTTGGGGCCGGCGTTGATGCCGCTGATGACCATGTCCGGGCGGCGATCCAGAAGGGAGGCCAGCCCCAGCTTCACGCAGTCCGTGGGCGTGCCGAAGAGGCCTGTGCCGGAGAAGCCCGGTTCCTCTATCCGCTGCACGCGCAGAGGCGTAAATACGGTGAGGGAGTGCCCCACGCCGGACTGCTGGTTCATGGGAGCGATGACGCGCACGTCATGTCCGGCGGCCACAAGAGCCGCGTACAGGCTGCGCAGTCCGACGGCCCGGATGCCATCGTCATTGGTGAGCAAAACAAACATGGGCTTTCCTTTTGCGCGCCCCAGCGCGGCGAATGTACTATACAAAGGGCGCGGCTTTGTTTACCATTGCGGCAGATTTGTTCAGGCTTCCGCCGGCAGGTTCGGCGGGCGTTGGCAACGATGTCGCCGCGTGCTGCGCGGCCGTGGCCGCCGGCGCAATCTTTCTGCGCCAGCCACGGGGCTGGCGGTCTGGCGGCTCCGCAGGGCAAGATATATATGGAAAAAGGTCAGTTCGTCAAAAACATAGGCCCGGCTGATGCCGTGGAGGGCCTGTTTCTTCTTGAAGAGGCCAGCCTGCAGCAGGCAAAAAACGGCCCGTTCTGGCGGCTGTCCCTGCGGGATGCCACGGGCGCGGCCTCTGCAAAAATATGGAGTCCGCTCAGTCAGGAATTTCCCGCGCTGGAAGCGGGATGCCTGGTGCGCGTCAGGGGCCGGGCAGGCATGTTCCGCGAGCAGATGCAGATCACAGTGGAAGCGCTGGAGGTACTTCCCCCGGCGGCAATGGCGGCAGTGAATCTGGCGGACTTCATGCCGGCCAGTCCCTTTTCCCCCGATGCCATGTGGGAGGAGCTGCTGACGATCTGCCGGCAGGAATTTTCCTACAGGCCGTGGCGTGCGCTGGCGCTGGCCGTGTTCGGCGACAGGAACATAGGCCCCCGCTTCAGGATGATGCCCGCCGCCAAGGGCGTGCATCATGCCTATGCCGCCGGTCTGCTGGAGCATACTCTGGGTGTGGCGCGCATGGCGTTGAGCATGGCTGACCGCTATCCACAGCTGGACAGGCAGACGCTGCTGGCCGGCGCTCTGTTCCACGATCTGGGCAAGATTGAGGAGTTTTCCGGCGGACTGGCCAATGACTATACGGATGCCGGCCGGCTGCTGGGGCATATGGAGCTGGGGCTGGAGCTGCTGGCGCCCCATCTGGCGAAGTCCAATCTGGAGCCGGAACTGATCCGGCATCTTAAGCATCTTGTGCTCAGCCATCACGGCACGCCTGAATTCGGCGCCGCCCGCCTGCCGCAGACGGCGGAGGCGCTGGCCCTGCATTACGCAGACAATATTGACGCCAAGATGGCGCAGTGCCGGGGACTGTTCGAGGAAATGCCGGCCGGGGAAGAGGGCTGGACGCCCTACCAGCCCACGCTCGGGCGCTTCATGCACAGGGCTGCGCGAACGCCCGAATCGCCTCCGAAGGCAGAAAAAGCGCGTCCGCGCAAGGTGGTGGAAGCGACATGTTTATCACTTTTGAAGGTATAGAAGGCTCTGGAAAGTCCACGGCGCTGGAACTGCTGGCCGCGCATCTGGAGAGCAGGGGGCTTTCCGTCTGCCGTACCAGAGAGCCGGGCGGCTGCCAGCTCGGGCAGGCGCTGCGGCATCTGCTGCTGGATGCCCGCACCGTTTCGCTGGCCAGCCGGGCGGAGCTCTTCCTGTTTCTGGCTGACCGCGCGCAGCATGTGGCGGAAGTCATTCTGCCGTCGCTGGAAGAGGGCGAGATTGTTCTCTGTGATCGCTACATGGATTCCACCCTTGTCTATCAGGGAGCCGGGCGCGGCATGGACCCCGACCGCCTGCGCATGCTGAACGAGCAGGCCGCCTGCGGCATGATTCCCGACATGACCCTGCTCTTTGATCTGCCTGTTTCCGAGGGGTTGGCCCGTGCCGGCCGCCGCAACAGGGAGGAGGGAACCATCATTTCAGAAGGACGCTTCGAGGCCGAGAGCATGGCCTTCCACCACCGCGTGCGCGAGGGCTATCTGGCGCTTGCCGCGGAAGAACCGGACAGGATATTCCTTGTGGATGCCTCGCAGCATCCTGATGATGTGCTTCTGCAATGCGTCTCCGTGGTGGAGCGCAAACTTCAGGAATACGGGAGGCTGGCCTGACGCCGCCTTTGCAGTAAAGGAGATGACCATGACTGAACTCTATACAGCCATATATGGCCCGGAAGGGCTGCGCTTCTCTCCCCGCGAGGATCGGGCCCTGCTGACCGCTCTGGATGAGGACGCCGTGCCCGGCTATGCCGTGCAGGCCGCGCTGGGAGATGAGGAGCTGCTGCACTGCCTTGTGCTGCGCCGGGAGGAAGGCCCGGGCGGTCTGTTTATTCTGGAAGACGACATGGACACCCTGCTGGCGGTGGTGGCGGAAAGCAATCTGGCCTATGCCGAAAGCCTGAACCACTTTGCCGAAATGGTGGCGCAGGCCCGGTATGCGGCCGACATCTACGAAAGCAAGGACGAGGACGGGGAATAGCCCCGGAAGGTGAGCATGTTCAACGCGCGCAATTCGCTGGGAGTCGTCTTTTTTCCGGCATTTGACTGGGCCATCTCGCCCACGCACCCGGAACGCGAGGAGCGTCTGCTCTACACGCGCGACCAGCTGCTGGAAGAGGGCCTGTTCGACATCCCGGGCATCACGGAATACCGTCCCGAGCTGGCATCCTACGAACACGTGGAGCGCGTCCACTTCTGCCTGCCGTCCACGCGGCATGTGTGTTCCCCCTCGCATCTGGCCTCTGCCGGCGGGGCCATCCGTGCGGCGCGTCTGGTCATGGACGGCATGGCGGACAAGGCCTTTGCCCTGGTGCGCCCGCCGGGGCATCACGCCATGCGTGTGACGCACGGCAACCGCGGCTTCTGCAATGTGAACATGGAAGCCGTGATGATTGAATACATCCGCGATCACTATCCCAAGGCGGACGGCACGCCCCTGAAGGTAGCCGTGGTGGATACGGACTGCCACCACGGCGACGGCTCACAGGATATTTTCTGGAACGATCCGCACACGCTGTTCATTTCCCTGCATCAGGATGGACGCACCCTGTATCCCGGCACGGGCTTTCCTGAAGAATGCGGCGGTCCGGCGGCGCTGGGACGCACCATCAACATCCCCCTGCCGCCGGAAACGTCCGATGCCGGCTATCTGTATGCCGTTGAGCATGCCGTGCTGCCCCTGCTGGAGGAATTCAGGCCGGATGTTGTGATCAACTCCGCCGGACAGGACAATCACTTCACGGATCCGCTGGCGAACATGCGGCTTTCCGCGCAGGGCTACGCCGCACTCAATGCCGCCATCAATCCCGATATCTGCGTGCTGGAAGGCGGCTATTCCATCCGGGGGGCGCTGCCCTACGTAAATCTGGCCATCTGCCTCGCTCTGGCCGGCCTGCCGGCTTCGGACGTGCGCGAGCCGGCATGGACGCCGGCTTCCACGCGGGACGGCGCCAGAGTCATGCAGAAGATCGCCCGGCTTTGCGACGAGGTGGTGGAGGTGTACCGCCATCCGCCTGCCGCTCCCACGGAAGGGCGCGAGGAAGGCGGCTGGTGGGTATCTGAAAAGCAGATATTCTATGATACGGACATGCTGCGCGAAAGCCGGCAGGACGCATGGAAGCTGTGTCCGCACTGCGCCGGGCTGGGGCGCATCCAGACAGTGAGCGATCGCACGGCCGTGTCCTTCTGTCTGCTGCTGCCGCGTGGGGCCTGCGAGCACTGCCGCGCGGAGGCAGAGGCCTATGCCGCCGCCGCACGGAAAAAGGGCTGCTTTGCCCATGTGCTGCTGCTGGACGGAGACAGAATTGCCCCGCCGCAGGGCTAGGGGGCGTCCCGTTTCCGACCTGCCGGCGGCGCGATGCCGTGCCGGTGCGCACCGGAATATCCCGGATTCATCATTACAACTGCCGTGATGGCGGAGGCTTTGTATGAAGCATACGATTTTGCCGGCCTGCGCGCTGCTGCTGGCCTGCGCCGGGCCTGCGCTGGGCGCGGGCATGGACCTTGCCGGAAGAAGTTCGGAACTGTTGCAGGGCCAGCGTCCGCTGGATGCGGACATGGGCTGGAAGACAACGCTGGATGGCAGCGGCAGAGCCTCACTGTCCGATGAGCTGGGGGCGGAGCCCTTCAATCATCGGGATGCGGCGGAAGAACTGTACCAGACCTATATGCTGGAAGAGCGCGAAGAGCTGGACAGGCGGCTGGGATCGAGCGGCGACATGAATCGCGGCGGCAGCTGGCCGCTGAATTCTCCGGCGCTTCGTCAGGGGCGCTAGCACGCAAATACCATTTGCTCCCCGCGGTGAAAACAGCTATGTTTCCCGCGAGATTTTTTATGGGCAGGCCGCGAGGCTTCTTTTGTGCGGGCTTCGCGCGTGGCGGAGCATGTAACCTTTCTGGTGGAGAACTATGGCCAATATCCTGATTATCGGTGCTGGCGGCGTGGGAAGCGTCGTGGCGCACAAGTGCGCGCAGGTGGCGGAGACCTTTTCGCAAATCACGCTGGCAAGCCGCACGCTGTCCCGTTGCGAGGCCATTGCCGACAGCGTCAGACAGCGCACGGGCCGCACTCTGGACACCGCCCGGGTGGACGCCGACAACGTGCCGGAGCTGTGCCAGCTCATTCGCGCTGTCAAGCCGGACATGGTGCTGAACATCGCGCTTCCGTATCAGGATTTGCATATCATGGACGCCTGCCTCGAATGCGGCGTGCATTATCTGGACACGGCCAACTATGAGCCTCTGGACACGGCCAAGTTCGAATACAAATGGCAGTGGGCCTATCAGGAGCGCTTCCAGCAGGCGGGGCTCATGGCGCTGCTCGGCTCCGGCTTTGATCCCGGCGTGACCAACGTGTTCGCCGCATGGGTCATGAAGCATCAGCTTGACGAAGTGGAAGTGCTGGACATCATTGACTGCAATGCCGGCGATCACGGCCAGCCCTTTGCCACCAACTTCAATCCCGAAATCAATATCCGTGAAGTCACTGCGCGCGGCCGGTACTGGGAGCGCGGCGAATGGGTGGAGACGGACCCGCTCTCCTGGTCCATGAAGTATGACTTCCCTGCGGGCATTGGCGCCAAGAAGTGCTTCCTCATGTACCATGAGGAGCTGGAGTCGCTGGTGCGCAACCTGAAGGGCATCCGCCGCGCCCGCTTCTGGATGACGTTCTCCGAAAACTATCTGAACCATCTGAAGGTGCTGGGCAACGTGGGCATGACCCGCATCGATCCCGTGCGCTTCAATGGTCAGGATATTGTGCCCATTCAGTTCCTGAAGGCGCTGCTGCCCGATCCGGCCTCTCTCGGCCCGCTGACCAGGGGCAAGACCTGCATTGGCAATGTCATGCGCGGCGTCAAGGACGGCGTGAAGAAGGCCGTCTATATTTACAACGTCTGCGATCATGAGGAATGCTACAAGGAAGTGGGCTCGCAGGCCATTTCCTATACCACGGGCGTGCCGGCCATGATCGGCGCCAAGATGATGGTGGAAGGCAAGTGGATGAAGCCCGGCGTCTGGAACATGGAGCAGATGGACCCCGATCCCTTCATGGCGGATTTGAATGCCTACGGCCTGCCGTGGCAGTGCGTGGATGTAGAGTAGTCTGCCGTGCGGAGGGCGGCGCGCCGCTCCCCGTCCGCCGAAGCTGAAAAAGCGCGTCCGGCTGTGCCTGCCGGGCGCGTTTTCCGTATCAACCTTTGCAATATGGACATGCCCTATGCTGACCTACAGTGACGTGCTGAAGAACCCCGCCCGCGTGCCCTCCCCCTGCTTTGTGGTGGATGAAGAGCTGCTGGAGCGGAATGCCGCTGTGCTGGACACCGTGCAGCGCCGTACCGGCGCAAAGGTGATGCTGGCCCTGAAGGGCTTCGCCATGTGGAGCACCTTTCCTCTGCTGTCCCGCGCCATGAACGGTCCCCTGTACGGCGTGTGTGCCTCCTCGCCGGACGAGGCCCGCCTGGGGCGCGAGGAATTCAGAGGTGAAGTGCATGCCTTTGCCGCCGCATGGTCGGAAGAGGAGCTGCGCGAAACCCTGCGCTGGGCCGACCATGTGGTCTTCAACTCCTTTGCCCAGTGGCGGCGCTTCCGTGCCCTGACGGAATCCTGCGGACATCCCGTGGAATGCGGCCTGCGCGTGAATCCCGAACATTCCGAAGGAGCGGTGGACATCTACAATCCCTGCTCCGCCGGCTCCCGCCTCGGCATCCGGGAGCGGCATTTCGAGCCTGACGCGCTGGAGGGGATTGCCGGCCTGCATTTCCATACCCTGTGCGAACAGGGGGCGGACGCCCTTGCCCGCACGCTGGACGTGGTGGAAAAGAAATTCGGGCGGTACCTGCATGGCATGCGCTGGCTGAATTTCGGCGGCGGGCATCACATTACTCGCCCCGGCTATGATCTTGATCTGCTGTGCTCCTGCATCGACCGTGTACGCGATCGCTACGGCGTGCAGGTCTATCTGGAGCCGGGGGAGGCCGTGGCCCTGAATGCGGGCTGGCTGGTGGCCACCGTGCTGGATGTGGTGGAGGCGGACATGCCCATCGCCATTCTGGATACCTCCGCCAGCACCCACATGCCTGACGTGCTGGAAATGCCCTACCGCCCCATGATCGTGGGCTCCGGCCTCCGGGGGGAAAAGGCGCACAGCTACCGCCTTGCCGGCAAATCGTGCCTTGCCGGGGATGTCATCGGCGAGTATTCCTTTGATGCGCCGCTCGCTGCGGGCGAGCGTCTGATCTTTACGGATATGGCCATCTACAGCATGGTGAAGACCACGACCTTCAACGGACTGCGCCTGCCGTCCATTGCATCCTACCGGCCTTCCACGGACGATCTGCGCATTGTCCGCCAGTTTGGCTACGAGGATTTCAAAACGCGCCTTTCCTGACGGTGGCGGCAGGCGGGAAAGAAAGAGCGGGTCGCCCCGCGCATGGCATGGGGCGGCCCGCATTGCGTCCGTGGCAGGGGTGGCAGGAAGGCTACAGGGACGGCAGCCCCAGTACCATGCGCGTGGAGACCGTGACCTGCATCAGCACCTGCGAGATGTCCTTGATGATCTGCATGCTCTTGGACTGTACGCGCGGCAGCACCAGCACCTGATCGCCGGGCAGGATGTCGTCCCCGTCGCGGGCCACGGCGCCGTTCTGGCGCAGAATCAGCACATTGCCTTCGTCCGCGCGGGCCGTGTAGCCGCCGGCTCCCCGCACATAGTCGCTCAAATCCTTCTTTCCGCTCCAGACCAGAGCCTGCGGCACCATGACCTCGCCGCTGACCAGTACCACGTCGCTTTTCTCGGGAATGACGATGACGTCTCCGTCTTCCAGCGCAATATTGGCCTCGCCTTCCAGCACGACGATACCTTCAGGCTCCGCGGACTTGGCACGCTCCACGAACCTGGCGATCATCTCCGCTTCCTTCGCCCGGATGCTGGATTCTTCCGTGCTGCCGGACGAGGCCGTCAGGGATGCCTCCTCCAGCCGGCGCAGGGAATCCGCAATGGCGCGTTTCTGCCGCGCAGCCACGGAAGCGCGCTTGAGATGCAGGGCCTCCAGATTGGCGCGATCCGGCTCAACGGCGACGTAGGCGAGCACATCGCGCAGGCGTGCGCCGCGCCGCACGGGGAAGCGGGATGCGCCGCGCGCCGCCCCTTCCACCGAGATCATGATGGTGTCCCCCGTTTTGTCAGCCAGGAAGTTCACGCTGTCGCCGTCGGCAAGCGTCAGGCCGCGCAGCTCCTGCACGGGCAGATAGGTGCTGTAGGGGGCGCCGTTGCGCGTCCCCCGCAGAGCCGCATGCGAGGCGCGGCTTTCCGGCTCCGCCAACTCAAGCAGGGCCGCGCCCGTGGCCTTGCCCTGCGGAAATTCAAAGCGGGCCGGGGTGCGCACGGCGCCGCTGGCCGTTACGCAGGGGCCGCGCTCGCCCACGACCAGCGTGTCGCCGTCGCGCAGGCGGGCCTGCGGCAGAGTACCCTTGCGGGCAAAGGGATACAGATCAAAGCGCTCCACCACCGCACCGTTACGCACCAGCGTGATGTTGCGATAGCTGCCGCGCGCCGCGTCAATGCCGCCGGCCCTGTCCAGAAAGCCCAGCACGGGATCGGTGGGCGTGCCGCTGTACCGGCCGGGTTTTCTCACGCCCCCGGTGACAAACACAGAGACGGAACGGCCGTCCAGCGGCGCCACATAGACCTGGGAATCCGGGTGGCCGGCGGCGGCCAGCTTGCTTTTCAGGCTGTCCACCAGTGTGTCGCGGGCAATACCGGCCACGGGCACACTGCCCAGTTCAGGAAGGGCGATGTTGCCGGCGCTGTCTACGGTCATGGTGTCGTCCACCTGAAGGCCACCGCCCCACAGGCGCACCAGCACGCGGTCGCCGGGGATGAGGGCCGCGGTATCGCCGGCATCCTTGCCGGCAAAGTTGCCCTGAAAGAGATTGGCGGCAAAGGGAGCGGGGGCATCCGCCGCGCGGACGGGCAGAGCGGTCAGCAGAGCGGCCAGCAGAGCCGCAAGAAAGCATGCCTTCATATCATAATCCTGCATGGTTGGCGGGACGCGGGACTGCGTGCCGCATTACCTGATGCCCTGTCCCCAGATGCGCGCCCCCATGACCCAGCGCCCGCCCTCTTTGCGGCAGATGACGGCCATTTCCGCTTCCTGCTGGCGGGATACCAGCGAGGCGCGCCGGCATTCCTCACCCGTGGCAGAGATGAACGTTTCCTGCATGGTGACCTGAACGTCGCCGCCGTAGTCGGGATCATGGACGGTGGCGGTATCCCCCGGCTCGTGGGCGATCATGAAGGCCGCGAGCGGCGTGGGCGGCGTTTCCGGTTCCGGCTGCGGGGGAGAAGCGAACATGCAGCCGGCGAGCGCAAGCGTACAGAGGAGCGCCGGCAGGCGGATGATGCGGAAGACAGGGTGCGGCATGGCAGACCTCAGAAAAGCGCGGGGGCGTGGCCGCCGCGGGAACAGGGTTTCGCAGGGGCGCGGCACAGCCCCGTGCTAGTGGCCGGAATAGTCCAGCACATGATTGAGCGACGCGGAGGACGTGGTCACGCCCTCTCCGGCAAAGACATGGCGCGTCAGCGTCCAGGCATCCAGGTCCAGCACGTCCAGCTTGCCCTTGCTGGCCGTATTCAGGTGGCGGCGGATAACCTCCAGAACTTCGTCCACAGGAAAGAAGTTTCCCTCGAAGCTGATGCGCACCAGGTCTCCTTCCAGCTCGAACAGCGGAATGTCGCTATCGGCACGGCCCAGAATCTGGCCGGACAGCGCCTCCAGCGCATGCAGCAGCTCCCTGTCCGCCGGCCACAGATGACCGTAGACTTTCAGCAGGACGTTTTCCCGCATGGCTACTTTACCGCGCGGCGGATTTTTTCCACCATCACGTCACAGAAATCGCTCATGGTGCTGTCAATCAGTGTGCTGGCGGCCGAGGAGCTGAACAGTACGTTGGTGCTTTCGCGCTCGGTGCGCACCATTTCCCTGCTCACATTCTGATCGCCGTGGGCCAGCGTGAAGTGCGCGCGGATTCTGGCGGACATGTTGGTGCGGGAGCTTTCCGTGATCCACAGCTCGTCCAGGCTGCCGGTCAGGATGTAGGCGGGATTGTGGTGCACGGCCTCGGCGACGCTGCGGACATAGATGACGTGCATGCCGGCCCTGTTCAGGCCGTCGGCCAGCGTCTTGCTGAACCATTCGTCCACAGGATCGGCGGCAAAGAAGTGGCTTTTGTCTGCGCGCACGCCCAGCGTGTTCTTGCCGCGCTGATCCTCAAAGCGCACCAGCGCGATGCCGGGCTGCGCCGTATTGGCGGGGCTGATTTCCGCAGGGGCGGCAAGCATGACGGTATTGCTGGGGCCGCAGGCGGCAAGCAGGGCGCAGCACAGCGCGGCAAGCAGGGTGAGGCAGTAGTGCTTCATGGTGGTGTTCTCCTTTCGGGGAGGTGTGTTTCCGGGCGGATGGCTGTGCGCGTGCCCGTTCTCCCCGCAGGCATGATAGCATCCCTTCCGGTTTTCTCAAGAGTCCGCCTGCCTCCTTCCGCCGCCGGAAGGGAGCGGCGGGGTTTGCCTTTGCACGGGTTCAGTTGTATACTTTCCTCCCACTTGCAAGGAGAACCCCATGATTGATCTCAAACTGGTGCAGAAAACCCCGGAAGTGCTGGCCAGAGCGCTGGCCAACCGCCATTCTTCCATAGACGTTGCTGAATTTGCCGAGCTGGATGCCCGCCGCCGCAGCCTGCTGGCCGAGGTGGAAACCTTGAAGGGGCAGCGGAATGCGGCCTCGCAGGAAGTGGCAAAGCTGAAGCGTGCCGGCGGCAGTGCCGACCACATGATGGAAGAGCTTGGCCGGCTCTCTGCCCGCATCAAGGAACTGGATGCGGAAGCCGAAGCCGCCAAGGCTGCGGTGGAAGCCTGGCTGATGGCCGTGCCGAACATTCCCGACGCCTCCGTGCCCGTGGGCCGGGACGAGACCGAAAATGTGGAAGTGCGCCGCCACGGCGAGCCGCGCGTCTTTGACTTCCCCGTGCGCGAGCATTTCGATGTGGGCGGCGCGCTGGGCGGTCTGGACTTTGAGCGCGCCGGGCGTCTGGCCGGCAGCCGCTTTGTGGTGCTGCGCGGCTGGGCGGCACGGCTGGAACGGGCTCTTGTGAATTTCTATCTGGATACGCACACGCAGGAAGAGGACTATGTGGAGATAAATCCTCCCTTCATGGTCAACCGCGCCACCATGACCGGCACGGGCCAGCTTCCCAAGTTCGAGGAAGACCTCTTCAAGCTGCGTTCGTGGGAATATTATTTGATCCCCACGGCGGAGGTGCCCCTGACCAATCTGCATGCCGGCGAAGTGCTGGAGGAAAGCCAGCTCCCCGTGGCCTACTGCGCGGCCACGCCCTGCTTCCGCTCCGAGGCCGGCTCCTATGGCAAGGATACCAAGGGCCTTATCCGCCAGCATCAGTTCATCAAGGTGGAGATGGTGCGCTTCGCGCATCCCGATGACTCCTTCCACCAGCTCGACATCATGGTGCGCAGCGCGGAAAGCCTGCTGGAAAAGCTGGGCCTGCCCTACCGCACCATCACCCTGTGTACCGGCGACATGGGCTTCAGCTCCGCCAAGACCTTTGATGTCGAAGTCTGGCTGCCGGGACAGAATACCTACCGTGAAATCTCGTCCTGCTCCAACTGCTGGGACTTTCAGGCGCGCCGTGCCGGCATCCGTTTCCGCCCCAAGGGCGGCAAGCCGCAGTTCGTGCACACCCTGAACGGCTCCGGTCTGCCCACGGGGCGCACCCTTGCCGCCATTTTGGAGAATTACCAGCAAAAGGACGGATCGCTGGTCATTCCCGACGTCCTGCGGCCCTATATGGGCGGTGTGGAAGTCATCGAACCGCAGCGTTAGCAGCTCTGTCGCGCCGTCGTTCCTCCTGCGGACGGCGGCGCGCCGTCTTCCCCCCCTCTTGATCAAGGCTCTCCCTTGCCCTCGCGCATCCTTCCTGGCCAGTCTGCGCTGTATGCGGGACAGGTTATGGCGATATGTGTTCTGTCTGTTCCTTTCAGGCGCCATGCCGCCAAGAGGCCATGCGGCACATGCGGCATGGATGGCAATGCCGCGGCGAGCTTCTCGCATAGTCTGGAATCCCAGGCGGCACACGGCAATTGCAGGCAGAGATCGCTCAGGATGGCACTGATTCCGCATGATACCCGTGCCGAGGCGCTGAAAGAGCCGGAGTCTCCTTGACGGAAAGTCTGCCGCTCCGCGGACGGGTACGCGGGGCTGCGACGGTTGGCGGCATCACTGCCGCCGCTTGAACATCTTTTCCAGCGTGACGGCATCAAGACGCAGCATGCAGGGGCGGCCGTGCGGGCAGTGTTCCCGTTCCGGCGTATCCAGCCATTGCCGTACCAGTCCGGCGGCCTCATCCCGCGTCAGCCGCTGGCCGGCCTTGATGGCAGCCTTGCAGGACATGGAAATGAAGAGCGCCGCCAGGTCATCCCTGCGTCCGGACAGGGCCTCGCGCAGAAAGGACTGGGCTTCGCCACGCTCCAGCAGGGGCGGCAGGGCGCGGACTTCCAGCGCGCCCCGGCTGGTGCGCAGGACAAAGCCCAGCGATTCCAGCACGTCCCGCAGGGACAGCAGACGTTCTTCCTCGCTGGGATGCAGCGCCAGCGTCAGAGGCAGGGCCAGCAGCTGGCCCGCGCCGGAAAAGCCGCGTGCCCGGATGCGATGATACAGCACCCGTTCATGCGCTGCGTGCTGATCCAGCAGAATCAGTGCGCCCGCGGCATCCCGCAGCACAAGATAGGTGTCCGCCACCTGTCCCAGATAGGAGTACGAACCGATCCGGGCCGCATCTGTGTTCCGGGCGTCACGGCCGCCGGCATTGGGGACGGACATCGCCGGGGCGGATGACAGGGACGGTTCATCGTCCCGAGGCGTCTCCGGCTGTGCCGCAGCGGGAGCTATGCCGGAATATTCGTTGCAGTCCGGGGCGCAGTCCGGCGAGGCTTCGTACCGTGCGCAGGCGTCTTCAGCAAGCCCCTGACAGCGTCCCGGCAGAGATTCCAGCCTCCAGCCTCCCTTGTCCGCAGGCCGTTCGGAAGGGCTGCCGCGCAGAATGGGCGCGGCGTCCGCCATGCCCCAGAAGCCCTGCGGATGCCGCCGCATGCCGGAGCGGTCACGGGCTGTCGCGTGCTCTATCTCCTGTGGGATGATGAGTGGCTCCTGAGGTGCGCAGGCTGTGTCCGCTCCATGTGGTATGGGGGCTGTCGCGGCTTCCGGCGTGGGCAGCGGCAGGGACTGCGGAGAGGGCGCCGCGGCGTCGTCTTGTCCGGTGGCAGCGAGGCCGTCCGCATCCAGCGCACTGCGCACGGCAGCCAGGACGGCGGAAAACACGGCGGATTCATCGCGGAAGCGCACTTCGGACTTGGCGGGATGGACGTTCACATCCACATCTTCCGGCGGCATATCCACGAACAGGACAATCTGCGGGCAGTCCCGCGTGGTCAGGCGTCCCCTGTAGGCTTCGCGCACAGCGGCGGAGAGGCGCCTGTCCGTAACGGCGCGGCCGTTGACATAGAAATATTGCCTGTCCGGGCGCGGCTGGCTGACATGCGGCAGCGCGGCCAGTCCGTGAACGCGGATGCCGTGGCGCGTGGCGTCAAAGGGAGCCAGCGCATCCATGACAAGAGGGGGCCATAGTCTGGCAAGGCGCGCGGACAGCGTCTGCCCGGCGGGAAAGTTGAGTGCTTCGCGTTCGCCCGCATGCAGCGTAAAGCCTGCATCCGGCCTTGCCAGCGCCAGCCGGGCCAGCCATTCCTGCGCACGCTTGAATTCCGTGGCCGGCGTCTTGAGAAACTTGAGCCGGGCGGGGATGGTGGCAAACAGATCGCAAACTTCCACCACCGTGCCCGTGTGCAGCGCATCGGGGCCGCTTCCGACCAGCACGCCATGCTCCACGGCCACATAGCGGGCCTCTCCTGTGCCGCCTTCCGGCTGGCGCGGCGCGGAGGCCATGCGGAAGCGCGACACGGAGGCAATGCTGGGCAGGGCCTCTCCCCGGAAGCCGAAGGTGCGGACGTGTTCCAGATCATCCATGCAGGCAATCTTGCTGGTGGCGTGGCGGGTGATGGCCAGCTCCAGCTCGTCCGCCGGCACGCCCAGCCCGTCATCCTGCACGCGGATGCGCGTCTGCCCGCCGTTTTCCAGCAGGACGCGGATATGCCTTGCCCCGGCGTCGAGGCTGTTTTCCACCAGTTCCTTGACCACGCTGGAAGGACGTTCCACCACCTCGCCGGCGGCAATCTGATTGCGCAGTTCCGGCGGGAGCAGCATGATGTGCGGCTTTGTCGTATTCATGAGGGCAGTGTATGCATTGGCGAGACCGGAGGCAAGCGCCGGCGCGGGGAGGCAGGTCGGATTCCCGCGTGCAGGGCCCGCATGTCCGGTACGTTCCGCCGGGCCCCGGTGCCTGACGGCCTTGACAAAGGGAGGGACGCCGCTTACTTGCGGGACATCTGCATGGGCGCGCGCAGCCTGTGGCCGTCCGGGGCATGCCTGCGGAGCGTGCGCGGAGGCGGCTGCCGCGATGGAGGAAGAACTATGGAAAAAAGGGTGGATGCCTTTGCCGCCGGCCTGTTGCCCGGCACCCTGAGGCGGGGCTTTGATCCCGAGCTGCTGTTTGTGGAATGCGGACAATGTGGCGCGCCTGTCATCTGGGAGCCAGGGCAGGCTACGCAGGTGCTGGAGTCCGCCGGCGTTGATCCGCTGGAGCTGGACGCCTCCTGCCTGCTGATCAGCGAGGGCTGTCCGCTCTGCGGCAAGGCGGACAGGCAGTTCACGGTGCAGGTATGCCGTGTGGAGAGTCCGGGCGGCCGCCACCGGGGCGGCCCGCAGTCCGGGCATGCCTAGCGCGGAACAGCAGGAATGACGCGGGACGGACTTCTCCTGAGGCCCGTCCCGCTTTTCTGTGCAAAGGGTGCGTCAGCGCAGGTCTGTAACGCGCTTGGACTTGCTGAAGGTACGCGGCAGGGTGACAGGGTCCACCACGGCCACGTCAATGCGCGCAAGAATGCTTTTGTGCAGGCGTTCGGCCAGCTGTGCGGCCAGCGCGGCATCGCCGCCGGCGCTGTATCCCTGCTGGCGCTCCACAGTGAGCTTCATGTGATCCAGCGCGCGTTCGTCGCGTGTCAGCTCCACGTGGTATTCCCCGCCCAGCTCGGGGAATGCGCCGATGACTTCCATGAGCTGTCCGGGATAGATATTCACGCCCCGGAAGATGATCATGTCGTCGGATCGTCCCAGGATGCGGTCGTGGCGCGGCATGGCATAGCCGCAGGGACAGACGCCGGGCAGCAGGCGGGAAATATCGTGCGTGCGATAGCGTATGAGCGGCACGGCCTCCTTGCACAGCGTGGTGACGACCATTTCCCCCGTCTCGCCGGGGGCCACAGGCTCCAGCGTCTCGGGGTTGAGAATTTCGATAAGGAACATGTCGGCCCAGTAGTGCAGTCCCTCGTGCGCGTCGCAGTCGATGGCCGTGCCGGGGCCGTACATTTCCGTCATGCCGGCAATATCGTAGCTGCTTTCAAGGCCCAGCTTCTCCTCAATGGCCAGCCGCATTTTTTCGCTGCGCGTTTCCGAACCGCAGATGACCTTGCGCAGCCTGATGCGATCGCCCAGGCCGTGGCGCTCCACTTCTTCCGCCAGCAGCAGAGCCATGGAGGCCGTGGCGCCTATGCAGGTTGCGCCCATGTCCTCCAGCAGCTGGAGCTGCATTTCCAGATTGCCCGGCCCCAGCGGAATGGTGAGCATGCCCAGCAGCTCGCTGCCCAGCTGGAAGCTTGCGCCCGCCGTCCACAGGCCGTAGCCCACGGCCACCTGCATGCGGTCGTCCGGGGTCAGGCCGGCCATTTCATAGCAGCGGGCCATTTGCAGGGCCTGCATTTCCACATCCTTCTGCGAATAGGCCAGTATCTTGCGCTTGCCCGTCGTGCCGGAAGAAGCGTGCATGCGGACGATCTGCGTATCCGGCACGCACAGCAGCGGCAGGGGATAGCCCGCGCGCAGGTCCTCCACATCCGTGGTGGGTAGGCGGCGCACGTCGGCCATGCTTTTGATGTCCTCCGGCTGGACGCCGCAGGCAGCCAGTTTTGCACGGTACTGCGGAGAGCGCATGGCCTGCCGCAGCGTCCAGCGCACGCCGGCGAGCTGCTGTTCTTCCAGCGTATCCGGGTTCACATGGGGCAGAAAGCGGTAGTGACGCTGATTCATTGAAAATCCTCCCTTTGGCGCTGGCCGTGGCGGGCAAGGGCGCCGGTGTGGCGGCTCTATTGCCTTTTGCGGTGCAAGCGGCTAGAAATTCGTATCAGGCTTTGTCCCGGAGGAAAAGCCCCGCAGGGCAGAAAATGGTATCCGCCGGTCTTCCCTCCTGCCGGAGCGGCGGGCGCGGCGCAGCGCAACATGCAAGGAGTTTCCGTGCGTATTTTTGTCATAGGTTCCGGGGGGCGAGAGCATGCCCTCGTGTGGAAATTGCGTCAGAGTCCCCAGGTGGATCGGATTTTCGTGGCCCCCGGCAACGGCGGCACAGCCCAGGAGGCGAAAACGGAGAATGTGGCCATAGGCGCGGGCGACATCCCCGCGCTGGTGGCCTTTGCCAGAGAAAAGGCCGTAGACCTGGTCGTTCCCGGGCCGGAGCTGCCGCTTACCGAGGGCATTGTTGATGCCATGCGGGAGGCGGGCATTCCCTGCTTCGGCCCGGACAGATACTGCGCCCGGCTGGAAGGCAGTAAGTCCTTTGCCAAGGATGTGATGCGCCGGGGCGGCGTGCCCACGGCGGCCAGCGAGGTCTTTACGGACTATGCCGCGGCCCGTGCCTATGTGGCGCGGGTGGGCGGGCCGCTGGTGGTGAAGGCCGATGGGCTGGCCGCGGGCAAGGGCGTGGTGGTGGCTGCCACCACGGAGGAAGCCCTTGCCGCCGTGGACGATATTATGCGTGACCACGCCCACGGCGCCGCCGGGGACAAGGTGGTCATCGAGGAGTTTCTCGAAGGCGAGGAAGCCTCGTTCCTCTGCTTCTGCGATGGTGAACACGCCGTGCCCCTGCCCAGCGCGCAGGATCACAAGGCTGCCTGGGACGGCGACAAGGGTCCCAATACGGGTGGCATGGGCGCCTACAGCCCCGCTCCCGTCCTGCCGTACGCCCAGGCCGCATCCACCATGGAGACTGTCATTCTGCCCGTACTGCGGGTGCTGGCAGCCGATGGACATCCGTTCAGGGGCGTGCTCTATGCCGGCCTGATGATGACTTCCTCCGGCCCCAAGGTGCTGGAATACAACACCCGCTTCGGCGATCCGGAGTGCCAGCCGCTGCTCATGCGTCTGGAGAGCGATCTGGTGGACATCATGCGCGCCTGCGTGAACGGCACGCTGGATCAGACGCCTGTGCGCTATGACAGCCGGACTGCCCTGGGCGTGGTGCTGGCAGCGCGTGGCTATCCCAGCTCCTATCCCAGGGGCATGGAAATTGCCGGCATCCCCGCGGCGGACGCCCTGCCGGGCGTGAAGGTATTCCACAGCGGCACGCGCGTGGAGGATGGCAGAACGCTGGCTTCCGGCGGGCGTGTGCTGTGCGTCACCGCGCTGGGAAATGATCTGGCGGACGCCCAGCGCGCCGCCTATGCCGCGCTTGAGCGCATCACCATGCCGGACAGCCAGTGCCGCACGGATATCGGCGCCAAGGGCATCCGGCGCTTGCAGGAGGGCAGATAGCATGCCGCAGGTGGCAATCTTCATGGGCTCCCTTTCCGATGAGGAAAAGGTGGCCCCGTGCGCGCAGGTGCTGCGCGATTTGGGCATTTCCTTCACTTTCACCATCACATCCGCGCACCGCACGCCGGAGCGCACCGTGCAGCTCATGGAAGAATGTGAGGCCGGCGGGGTGCAGGTATATATCTGCGCGGCGGGCATGGCGGCGCATCTGGCGGGAGCCGTGGCGGCCCGCACCATCAGGCCCGTCATCGGCATTCCCATTGCCGGGAATGCTCTGGCGGGCATGGACGCGCTGTTCTCCACGGTGCAGATGCCTCCCGGCTTCCCCGTGGGCACGGTGGCGACGGATAAGGCCGGCGCGAAGAACGCCGCGTGGATGGCGGCGCAGATTCTGGCGCTGAACGATGCCGCGCTGGCTGAAAAGCTCCGCGCCGCCCGCGCCGCATTCAAGGCGGACGTGGACAAAGCTGCCGCGTCCCTGCACGATAAATACGGCGCATAGCCGTCGGCGGCGGTATGGCGCATGCACAGGGAGGCTCCGGCAGGGGCCTCCTTTATTATATGGTGCTGTCGAATGTCTGCGGCAGACGGGCGGGCATGCGGGGAAGGGCCGCTGTTGCGGCGATGTCGGATCAGCGCAGGGCTGCGTTGGCCCAGGCCACGAACTGCCCCATGTTCATGACATCCACACGCTTGGCATTGCCAGCCGCATAGCGCCGCTGGGCCACGGCCTGTTCCAGCCAGTGCAGCGCCGCCGGACGGTAGCCGCCGCCGTCAATGAGAATAATGACGTGCGGCTCGGGCATGGCTTCCATGCAGTTCAGGTACAGATAGGGGAATTTTTCATCCACACTGCCGGAAGACTGCTGCCACTTGCATTCAATGCGGAGGTTCAGCCCCAGGCGCGGCGAGCGGGCCGCAAATTCCGTGCGGCTGGTACTGCCATAGATATTGGTGAAGGGAACATTCTTCAGCAGAACATCGCCGCCATCATAGGGACTTTTCTGAAACTGCGCGTGCGACATACTGCGGAAGCCATGCTGAAGGAAGGTATATTCCACCAGATTTTCCAGGATTTTGCCCTGGGCAGTCGCCAGATTGCCCTGCGTCATGAAAATACCGCCAGAAGTTCGGCGGCATCTCCGCGTGCCGCACCGTTGCAGCTGATGGAGCGCCGCACGGGGAAGGACAGCAGCGCCGCGCCTGCGTACAGCCGTCGCGTATCCGCAGTATCGTGATTGCTGAGGATGACGGGGATGCCCCGCGCCGCCGCCTGCCGCGCCGCTTCCGCCAGTGCGCACTGCTGCTCCATGCCGAAGTCCAGCCCGGCGTAGGCCGTGAAGCTGGCTGTGCGTGACAGCGGCACGTAGGGCGGATCGGCATAGACCACGTCGCCGGTGCGGAGCCGGGCAAAGGTGGCGGAGAAGTCCTGCGCGGCGAATTCCACGGCGCAGGAACGGCATTTTGCGCTGAAGGCGCGCATCTCCGCCTCTGGAAAATGGGGAGCGGCATAGCGGCCGAAAGGCACGTTGTAGCCGCCCTGTGCGTTGTAGCGCACAAGGCCGTTGTAGCCATGACGGTTGCAGTAGATGAACAGGGCCGCCCGCTCGCGCAGGGATGAGGCGTTGTTAAAGGCGGCACGCAGTTCGTAGTAGCGTTCCGCCGTGTTGCTGGCAGGTGTGAACAGGGCTTTGCACCGCCGGATGAAGGCCTCCGGCTCTCTGCGCAGCAGCCGGAAGACGCCGATGAGGTCCGGGTTGGCATCGCAGAGCAGATATTCGCGGTAGTCCGTGTTCAGAAAGACCGTGCCGGAGCCGACAAAGGGCTCGACGAACCGGGCGCCCCGTGGGAATGCCGCCAGAAGGCGGGGGAGCGCCCGGTATTTGCCGCCGGGCCATTTCAGGAATGATTTCTGATACATGCGTGGCGCGTCACCGGGGGGGGCTATCCGCCCATCTGGAAGTCCACGCGGACTTTGTACAGCCTGGTTGCGGGCAGATTGAGAATTTCTATGCCCGTCCGCGCCGTGATGTCCGCCAGTGTGGCGCACACGCTTTCCCACGAGGGGCCGATGAGCGTGAACCAGATATTGTAGGCATGACGGCGCAGATAGTTGTGGGTCACGCCGGGGCAGGCATTCACAGCCTCGATGAAGGCATCCATCTTGTCATCCGGTACCTTGGCGGCGCAGAGGGTGGAGCGGAAGCCCAGCTTGGCGGACTGGAAGTTTGCGCCCAGCCGGCGGATGATCTTGCTGTCCCGCATGGCCCGCACGTGGGCCAGCGCCTCGTCTTCCGTGATGCCCAGCCGCCGTCCCAGTTCCGCATAGGGACGGGGACAGAGCGGGAAGTCCGTCTGGATGATGTCCAGCAGCTGCTTGTCTATGCTGTCGAGTTCCATGTGCGTCCTTTTATCTGCGGAGTTTCTGCGGGACGTAGGTGCACAGCGGTTCCTCGCCCATGTGATTGCCGTGCATGCTGTAGGCACGGGCGCGGCAGCCGCCGCATACCTTGTGATATTCGCAGGCGCCGCATTTTCCCTCATAGCAGTCCTGCGTGCGGAACTGCTGGAAGTATTTGCTCTTCTTCCAGATTTCCGGGAAGGGCGTCTCACGCACGTTGCCGCAGTTCAGCTCCAGATAGCCGCAGGGCTGTACCTGCCCCACGTGGCTGATGAAGCAGAAGCCCGTGCCGCCAAGGCAGCCCCGGGTAAGGGCATCCATGCCGAAGGTGGCCGGCGTGACGCTCACTCCTTCTTCATGGGCGCGCTGGCGCATGATGCGGTAGTAGTGCGGAGCGCAGGTAGCCTTGAGGTGCATGCTGGTGGTCTTGCGGAAATCGTAGAGCCAGTGCAGCACATCCTCGTATTCTTCCGCGCTGATGACCTGATCCGCCAGGCCGGAGGCGCGGCCCATGGGCACCAGCAGGAAGATATGCCACGCCGCCGCGCCGATGCGTTCGCACAGGTGGAAGATGTCCTTGAAGCTGGACAGGTTATTGCGGGTGACAGTGGTGTTGATCTGGAAGGGCACGCCGGCTGCCTTGAGATGCTCAATGCCGCGCATGGAGGCCTCGAAGGCGCCGGGCACGCCCCGGAAGGCGTCATGGCTGGCGGCGTCCGGCCCGTCGATGGAGATGGAGCAGCGCTCCACGCCCGCCGCGCGGATTTTTGCGGCGCTTTCCGCGTCAATGAGTGTTCCGTTGGGGGAAAAGGCGCAGTGCAGTCCCTTGCCGTGGGCATAGGCCACCAGCTCATACACATCGGGGCGCATCATGGGATCGCCGCCGGTGAAGATGATGATGGGATTGCCCACTTGGGGGAAGGTGTCGATGAGCGCCTTTGCCTCTTCCGTGGAAAGCTCGCCTTCATAGGGCTCCAGGTGCGCCTCGGCCCGGCAGTGCCGGCAGGCCAGATTGCAGGAGCGGGTCACCTCCCACGCGATGAGCTTGCAGACGGGGCTGCCGTCCTCCAGCGTGCGGGGGCCGCCCATGCCGGGATGTCCCATGCCTGCCGCATGCGCCTGCATGGGATCGGCGCCGGGATGGCCATGCGGGATGCCGCCCTGCCCGTGTTGTGCGGTATGGCCGGCCATATCAGCGCACCAGCCCTTTTTCCAGCAGATATTCGGCAAAGTAGGTGATGATCATCTTGGCCCCGGCGCGGCGCATGCCGGTGAGGGATTCCATGATCACGGCGTCCTCGTTGATCCAGCCGTTGAGCCCGGCGGCGCGGATCATGGAATATTCGCCGCTCACCTGATAGGCGCAGACGGGCAGATCAAAGTTGTCGTAGACCTGCCGCATGACATCCAGATATGGCCCGGCAGGCTTGACGATGATGCAGTCCGCACCTTCCTCAATGTCTGCCAGCGCTTCGCGCATAGCCTCGCGGGTGTTGGCGGGGTCCATCTGGTAGGCCTTGCGGTCACCGCAGGCGGGGGCGGATTCGGCAGCCTCGCGGAAGGGCCCGTAGAAGGCGGAAGCGTATTTCACGGCGTAGGACATGATGGGAACCTGCGTGAAGCCGGCGGCGTCCAGCGCGCCGCGTATGGCGGCCACGCGCCCGTCCATCATGTCGGAAGGGGCCACCATGTCCGCGCCGGCGCGGGCGTGGCTGACGGCGGTCTGGGCCAGCAGATCCAGCGTGGGATCGTTCTGGACTTCGCCTTCGGGAGTCAGCATGCCGCAGTGCCCGTGGGAGGTATATTCGCAGAGGCACACGTCCGTGATCACATAGAGCTCCGGCCACGCGCTCTTGAGCATGCGCACGGCCATCTGCACGATGCCGTTGGGATTGTACGCCTCGCTGGCCAGCGCGTCCTTCTTCGCCGGAATGCCGAACAGGATGACGGCCTTGAGCCCGTTTGCCACTGCCGCGCCCACCTTTTCCTTCAGGGACTGGAGCGACAGCTGATATTGGCCGGGCATGGCGCCGATTTCCTTGCGGAAGCCCGCATCTTCGGTCTCCACAACGAAATAGGGCATGATCAGGTCGGCGGCGGCAAGAGCCGGAGTTTCGCGCACCATAGCGCGGATGGTGGGGGTGCGGCGCAGACGGCGGCCGCGGAAGAAAGCGTTGCTCATTTGGATGCTCCTCACAGTCAGCAGGCGGCCCTGCGGCCGCCCGTCTTCAGAGTGCCCCGGAGGGAGATGGTGGCGGGGGCGGGAGGTTCTGGAAGAACGCCGCCGCCTCTCGCCTAGCTGATTTCGTCGTCGGTCAGGTAGCAGGCAGGGTCCTGTGCCCAGATGTCGCCATAGTAGGCTTCAGCGCGGGCACGGAAGTTGCCGCCGCAGATGTTCAGGTAGCGGCAGCGGGCGCAGCGGCCCTTCACGTGGGCTTTCTTGTCCTTCATCTTGTGCAGCAGTTCGATGTTGGGGTCATCCCATATCTGGGAGAAGGGGCGCTCCAGCACATTGCCGAAGGTGTGGTTGCGCCAGAACTGGTCGGCATGCACCTGCCCGTCCCATGAAATGCAGCCGATGCCGCGTCCGCTGTTGTTGCCCTCGTTGAACTGAAGCAGCTCAAAGACTTCCTCGGCGCGCCTGGGGTCTTCGCGCTTCAGGCGTTCCCAGACATAGGGGCCGTCCGCGTGATTGTCCACGGTGAGGATTTCCTTGGGCTTGCCCGCTTCGAAGCAGGCGCGGGTCTCGTCCATGATCAGGTCGACCACGGCGCGGGTTTCAGCATGGTCAAGGTCTTCCTTGATCAGCTCGGAGCCGCGCCCGGAGTACACCAGATGGTAGAAGCAGGCGCGGGGCACTTCCAGATCGCGTAGCAGGGTGAAAATGCCGGGAATTTCAGCCGCATTGCGCTTGTTGATGGTAAAGCGCAGGCCCACCTTGAGACCTTCGGCCTGACAGTTGGCAATGCCTTCCAGCGCCTTTCTGAAGGCGCCCTTCACGCCGCGGAACTTGTCGTGCACCTCTTCCATGCCATCCAGCGAGATGCCCACGTAGGAAAGGCCCACTTCCTTGAGTTCCTTGGCCTTTTCCTTGGTAATCAGCGTACCGTTGGTAGAGATGACCGCGCGCATGCCCTTTTCCGTGGCGTGCTTGGCCAGCTCCACAAGGTCCTTGCGCACCAGCGGTTCGCCGCCGGAAAAGAGCATGACCGGCGCGCCATAGGCGGCGAGGTCGTTGATCATTTCCTTGGCCTGCGCCGTGGAAATCTGATCCTGCCCGTCCTCGTTCTGCGCCTGCGCGTAGCAGTGCACGCACTTCAGGTTGCAGCGGCGGGTGGAGTTCCAGACCACCACGGGTTTCTTGTCCTTGGAGAATTGCAGGAGGTGCGAGGGAAGCTGGCCGGACTGGCGTCCATAGCGCAGCGCGTCGGAAGGCTCGACCTGCCCGCAGTACAGTTTTGAAATGCCGATCATATATGTTCTCCGTAGCAATGTTTCTGGTATGCGTCCGTGCGCCGCCCCGCATCAGCGCGGCGCACGGGACTCCCCGCGGCGGAATGCTAGATTCTGCTCTTCAGCAGGGCAAAAGCCTCTTCGATTGCCTCCGGCCTGTCGCCGCCGCCCTGAGCCTGATCGGGACGGCCGCCGCCCTTGCCGCCCACCACGGGGGCAATCTCCCTGAAGAGCGCGGGGGCGGTGTATCTGTCATGCAGGTCTTTGGAGACATACAGGATCATGCTGACCTTGCCTTCTTCCGCAGCGGCAAGGCAGGCAATGCCGGAAGGCATCTTTGAGCGGACATCATCCATGACGGAGCGCAGGGCGTTCATGTTCATTCCGCCCACGGAGGCGCACAGCACCTTCACGCCGTTGATGTCGGTCTGTCCGGCCATGATGTCGCCGCTGCCGTGAGCGGCGGCCTTTTCAATATCCTTGCGGAGTTTTTTCACTTCAGCATGCAGGGCCTCCACGCGGGCCGCCAGTTCCCCGGGCTTGGCCTTGAGCAGGGCGGACAGTGCGGACAGCTCGCTGCGCTGCGCATCGCACAGGCCGAGGGCGTTCCAGCCGGTGACGGCCTCGATGCGGCGCGTGCCGGCAGCCACGCCGGATTCGGAGACTATACGGAAGCTGCCGGCCTGCCCGGTGGCGGAAAGATGCGTGCCGCCGCAGAGCTCGACAGATTCCTTGCAGTCGCCTTCGCCCACGGAGACCACGCGCACCCTGTCGCCGTACTTTTCACCAAAGAGGGCCATGGCTCCTGTGCGCATGGCTTCGTCATGATCCATTTCTGCCGTGGCGACGGGCAGATTGGCCATGATCACGCGGTTCACGTCGCGCTCGACGGCGGCCAGCTCGTCAGGCGTCAGCGCGGCAATATGGCTGAAGTCGAAGCGCAGGCGATCCGGGCCGACCAGCGAGCCGGCCTGCTTCACGTGCGTGCCCAGCACGCGGCGCAGGGCGGCGTGCAGCAGATGGGTGCAGGTATGGTTGCGGGCGGAGGCCAGACGATCGTTTTCGGCAACCTGCATGTCCACGGCCTGATCTGCCAGCAGCTCGCCTTCCGTCACCTTCACGCGGTGCACGGTGAGATTCTGGGCAGCCTTCAGCGTATAAACAACATCGGCCCTGGCGGAAGCGGTGGACACGGTGCCGGTATCGCCCAGCTGGCCGCCGCATTCGCCATAGAAGGGCGTATGGCTGGTCACCACATAGCCTTCCGCGCCCGTGGCAAGCGCGTCGGCGGAAAGACCGTCCGCATCCAGCAGGGCCGTGATGCGGGAAGCGCAGGCGAGGCGTGTGTAGCCCACAAACTCGCTGCTCATGCCCTCATCCGTAAGCGCCTTGAACATGTCGGCGGCAGACTTGCCGCCCTGCCCCAGCAGACCGCCCTGCTTCTGGGCAGCGCGGGCGCGGGCCTTCTGTTCGGCCATTTCCTTGGTGAAGCCGGCTTCGTCCACGCGGAAGCCGCGCTTTTCGGCCACGTCGTTCACAATGTCCAGCGGGAAGCCGTAGGTATCGTAGAGCTTGAAGCAGAAGTCGCCGGGCACCACGTCCGCGCCGGCATCTTTGAGGGACTTCAGCTCGTCTTCCAGCAGGGCAAGGCCCTTTTCCAGCGTCAGGGAGAAGCGTTCCTCCTCTTCGCGCACCACGCGGGTGATGAAGTCGGCGGATTCCCTGAGCTCGGGATAGTCATCGCCCATGACGTCCACAACCTTGCGGGCGCTCCTGTACAGGAAGGGCTCGTGCACACCCATGAGAGTGGCGAAGCGCAGGGCGCGGCGCAGCAGGCGGCGCAGGACGTAGCCCCGGCCCTCGTTGGAGGGCAGGCAGCCGTCCGCGATGAGGAAGGCGGCGGCGCGGCTGTGGTCGGCGATGACGCGCAGGGCCGTGTCCACGTCGTTGGTGTCCGGCGCGCTGAAGCTGTAGGTCACGCCCGCCAGCTCGGCGGCGTACTGGATGATCTCCTGGAACAGATCGCAGTCGAAGTTGGAATGCTTGCCCTGGCACACGGCGGCGATGCGCTCAAGGCCCATGCCGGTATCGATATTGGGATTGGCCAGGTTCAGGCGGGTACCGTCCGGCTGCTGATCGAACTGCGTGAACACAAGGTTCCAGATTTCAAGGAAGCGGTCGCAGTCGCACTTGCCTATGCCGCAGTCGGGGCCGCAGCTCATGTCCTCGCCCTGGTCGATGTAGATTTCCGAGCAGGGGCCGCAGGGGCCGGTGTCGCCCATGGTCCAGAAGTTATCCTTTTCGCCCATGCGCACGATGCGTTCCGCGGGCAGCCCGGCAATCTCCTGCCAGAGGGCGAAGGCTTCGTCGTCATCGCGAAACACAGTGACCCACAGCCTGTCCTTGGGCAGTTCCAGCTCCTGGGTCACGAAGGTCCAGGCCCAGGTGATGGCTTCGCGCTTGAAATAGTCGCCGAAGGAGAAGTTCCCCAGCATTTCGAAGAACGTGTGGTGACGGGCGGTGCGGCCCACGTTTTCAAGGTCATTGTGCTTGCCGGACACGCGCAGGCATTTCTGTGAGGTGGTGGCGCGGGAATAGCCGCGGTCCTCTTCGCCGGTAAAGCATTTCTTGAACTGCACCATGCCCGCGTTGGTGAACAGCAGGGTGGGGTCGTTCTGGGGAATGAGGGAGTCTGACGCGACAACGGCATGCCCGTGTTTGCGGAAGAACTCCAGATAGCGGCGGCGTATTTCTTTGGCGGTCAACATGATAATGCGTTCTCCAGATGGATGCGGCGCGGCATCCGGGCCTTGCGGGGCCCGGCGCCCGTCGCGCTATTCGTAATCGGTCGGAGGCAGTTCGCCGTCCGCGGCGTCCGTTTCTGCGGCCACGGACGCAAAATCCTGCGGGAACATGCCGAGATGCTCCATGAGCTTGTCTTCAATGGCCCTGGACAGTTCGGGCGTTTCTTCCAGAAGGGCGCGCACCTTCTCGCGTCCCTGCCCCAGCTTTTCACTGCCGAAGGCAAACCATGAGCCGCTCTGCTCGATGATGCGGGCCTCGATGCCCATGTCCAGCAGCTCTCCGGCGCGGGAAATGCCCGTGCCGTACAGAATGTCGAACTGGGCCACGCGGAAGGGCGGCGCGACCTTGTTCTTGACCACCTTTACCCGGGTGCGGGAGCCGATGGCCTCCTCCTTGTCCTTGATGGTCTGGATGCGGCGGATGTCCAGCCGGATGGAGGAGTAGAACTTCAGAGCGTTGCCGCCGGTGGTGGTCTCCGGGCTGCCGTATCCGGTAACGCCGATCTTCATGCGTATCTGGTTGATGAAGATGACGGAAGTGCGGGACTTGTGGATGGTGCCGGTGAGCTTGCGCATGGCGTGGGACATGAGGCGTGCGTGTCCGCCCACCTGGCTTTCCCCCATGACGCCTTCCAGCTCGGCCTGCGGAATGAGCGCGGCCACGGAGTCCACCACCACAAGGTCCACGGCATTGGAGCGCACCAGCATGTCGGCAATATCCAGGGCCTGCTCGCCATAATCCGGCTGCGAGATGAGCAGCTCGTCCGTGTTCACGCCCAGGCGCCGGGCGTAGGCCGTGTCCAGTGCGTGTTCCGCGTCCACAAAGGCGCAGGTGCCGCCCATTTTCTGGCACTGGGCGATGACGTGCAGGGTCAACGTGGTCTTGCCCGAAGATTCGGGACCGAAAATTTCGGTGATGCGGCCGCGCGGGATGCCGCCCACGCCAAGCGCCAGGTCAAGTCCTATTGAACCAGTGGGAATAACAGGAATTTTTACATGAGCATCGTCGGAAAGTTTCATGACGGCGCCCTTTCCGTACTTGCGCTCAATGGTGGAAAGGGCCGTTTGCAACGCTTCGGCGCGCGCTTCTTCCGGCGTCAGAGCTGTTTTCTTTGCCATACGGCTGTGCTCCAAAAATAAATTTTTCAGGCGTGAAAAGATAACAGAAGGCAGAAGCGGCGGCAAGTCCCGCATCCTGGCAAATTCCCCTTGCCTGTCGGCGGCGCGCACGTTATTCCCTCCCGCATGAGCAACCAATACGACATCATCATGCTGTTCTCCGGCGGGCTGGACAGCATACTGGCCGCCAGACTGCTGGAAGAGCAGGGCTTGCGCGTGAAATGCCTGCATTTCCACTCCCCCTTCTTCGGGCATCCCCGGCGGGTGGCGCGCTGGCGCGCGGTGTACGGGCTGGACATTGAAAGCGTGGACATCGGCCCCGAATTTGTGGAGATGCTCGTCCAGCGGCCTGCCCACGGCTTTGGCAAGGTGCTGAATCCCTGCGTGGACTGCAAGATTCTGCTGGCCGGCCGGGCCCGTGAGCTGATGGCCTCCTACGGCGCTTCCTGCGTTGCCAGCGGCGAGGTGCTGGGCCAGCGCCCCATGAGCCAGCGCCGCGACACTCTGAACATCATCAAGAGGGATGCGGGACTGGGGAACAGTCTGCTGCGCCCCCTGAGCGCCCTGCATCTGGACCCCACGGAGGCCGAGCTTTCCGGACTGGTGGATCGTTCCCGCCTGCTGGGCATCACCGGGCGCGGGCGCAAGGAGCAGATGGAACTGGCGAAGAAGTACGGGCTGCGGGAGATTCCCAGCCCGGCGGGCGGCTGCCGCCTGACGGAACGGGAAAATGCCATGCGCTACTGGAAGGTGCTGCAATCCCTGCCCCATCCCTGCGCGCAGGATTTTTATCTGGCCAACACCGGCCGGCAATACTGGCGTTCCATGGACGGGCATCCGTACTGGCTGTGCATAGGCCGCCACAGGGATGACAATCTGGCGCTGCTGGCCTGCCTTTCGCCGGAAGACCTGTCGTTCAAGCTGGCGGAGTTTCCCGGGCCTCTGGCGGTGGGGCGGCAGTGGGCGCGCTGGCCTGATGCGGCCGTGCGCGAAGCCGCCGCCTTTGTCGCCTCCTTTTCGCCGCGTGCCGTGCGGCAGGGAGGGGAGGTGGCCGTTTCCGTGCGCTGCGGCGGCATCGATCGCATGGTGCGGGTCGTGCCGCATCGCGATGCCGCCTGGAACGACGACTCGTGGGAGAGCGTGCGGGAGGAAATACGCGCCGAGCAGAAGGAACGCCTGCACGGCGCCGCATCGGCTCTGCGCTAGCAGGCCGTCCGGCCTTTCCGCATCCTGCTGCCTGCCGGGAGGGCTGCCGCGGCATCTTTACTTTCTGCCTGAAGCAGGATATAAATATCAGCTGTCATATAGGTCAGAGAAGCACACCATCGGCGCCGGCCAGCCGGCGGAATCTCTCATCCGGGGGAAATTTCATGGATCAGCGTGATTTAGAGTATTTCCACAGGCTTCTGAGCCATATGCTGGAAGACGCCAAGCAAAAGGGCGATTCCACCATCGAGGAGCTGACGGACAGCAATGAACTGTTTGCCGATCCGGCGGACAGGGCCACGGCAGAGTCCGACCGATCCTTCACGCTCCGAATCCGCGACCGGGAACGCCGTCTGATTCGCAAGATTCAGAGTGCCCTCCAGCGTATTGAGGACGGCACCTACGGCGTTTGCGAGGAATGTGGCGAGGACATTGGCGTGGCGCGCCTGAAGGCCCGTCCCGTCACCCGTTTGTGCATCAACTGCAAGAGCAAGCAGGAAGAGGACGAGCATCTCCGCAGCGAATAGCCTGCGGATGCATCATGTTGACATGCCGCCGTGCCCGCCGGTTTTTCGGAAGGGGCGCGGCGGCTTCCTTTTCAGGAGGCCGCTATGGATGCCCATGTATTTCGACGGTGCTGCGAGGCGCTCGTCCCCCTGCTGACCGGAGCCAGACTGGAGAAAATCCAGTCTCCCGCGCCGGACGTGCATGTGTTCACGCTGTTCGCGCAGGGACGCAAGCAGTATCTCTATCTGCGTGCGGGCCGCCAGCATCCCTTTCTCTTTCTGTCTTCCTGCAAGAGCTCCACGGGGGCGCAGCCTTCCGCGCAGGTCATGCGTCTGCGCAAATATGTCGGTGGCAGGCGCGTGACCGCCTGTGTGCCGGACTGGGCCGCGCGTCGTCTAAGCCTGCTGTGCGGCATGGTTGCCGAAGGCGCGCATGCCGGGGAGGAATGCTGGCTGGTGCTGGATTTGCGTGAAGGCCCGTCGCTCTGGATGGGCTGGGCCTATGGCCGCCCCGTGCCTGCGGCAGAGGAAGATGCGGCGCCGGAATCCTGTGAAGAGAAGGGAGGCATTGTGCCTCCCGCGGTGCGCTGGCCTGCGCCGGATCAGCTGGAGGAAGCCTGCGCCGGCTGGCGTTCCTGGCCGGTAATCACGCCTGCCCTGCGGCGTACCCTGCCGCATCTGGACAGGCTGGATCAGCTGGCCCTGCTGGCGGATTTGGAATACGGCGGCGGCGATCTCTTCTGCTATGCGGAGGATGGCGTGACGGATGCGGCAATGGAGATTTCCGCCTGGCCACTGCCGGCGGCCCTGCGCAGAGGCCGGGTGGAAAGCGTGCGCGAAGATGTGCTGGCCGCCGTAGCCGAAGTCGCTTCCGCGCACGTGCTGGGCGAGCTGACCAGAGCGGCACGCGCCAGTGCCGCCGTGCCTCTGGAGAAGGAGGCCGCCCGTCTTGGACGCATTCTGGAAAAGCAATGCGCCGAAGAGGCACGGCTGACAGCCATGTGTGCCGCGCAGGAGGATGCGCTGGCCTTGCAGGCCGTGCTCTGGCAGTTCCCGGCAGACATGAAGGCTGCGGTGCTGGATGTACCGCCGGCGGAGGCGGCGGCGCCCGGCGTACCCCTGCCCGCGGCCGGCGGAGAGCTGCCGCCACCGGAGACTGGCTGGCGGCGGCTGCGGCTGGACCCGCGCCTGACGCTGCGCGGCAATATGGAGGCGCTGTTTCACAGGGCCCGGCGCGGCAGACGCGGTCTTGCCTTTGTGGCGGAACGGCGTGCGCAGGTGCAGCGGGAGAGGGATGCCGCGCTGGAAGCCGCCGCCCGCGCCCGCATGGGACTGACGCCGGCCCTTGCGCCGCGCAAGGCCGCCGCGCCGGAAGCCGGGGCTGCGCTGGCGCGCGCCCTGCCCAGGGGAGTGCAGGGTTTTGTCTCCTCGGATGGCTTTGCCATTCTGCGCGGGCGTGATGTGAAGGGAAATCTTGCCGTCCTGCGCCTTGCCAGTCCGCATGACGTGTGGCTGCATGTGGAAGGCGGCCCGGGAGCGCATGCCGTGATCCGGCGCGGCTTTGCGGGGCAGGAGGTGCCGGAGCGCACCCTGCTGGAGGCCGGAGCGCTGGTGGCCTGCAAGAGCTGGCAGCGGGACAGCGACCGGGCCGCCGTACTCTATGCTGAAGCGCGACATGTCAAGCCCATGCGCAATGCCGCGCCGGGCAAGGTACGCATTGACAAGGTGCTGACTACCCGCGTGGTTCCCGCCGATCCGGATGCGGAGAAACGGCTGTCCCTGCCGGGATAATGCGCATGCCTGCATCATTTATGAAAAAGGGGACGTGCCCGCAGGCAGTCCCCTTTCTGTATGTATGCCCATGCGCACGGTGGTCTGCGCCACCGGCGGCAGGGTTTTACTGCTTCACGTAGTTCAGCAGGCCGCCGGCCCTGATGATGTCCAGTTCCTGCGCGCTGAGGTCATTCCGTACCAGCACCTCGCCCACGCCGGCGATGCTCACGGGCATGACGCCGCCGGCAGCCAGCTTTGTGGTATCGATGCGCACGGCGGCATCGGCGGGGATGCGGGCGTAGTCCGCAGGATTGTCGAACGTCAGGGGCAGGATGCCGAAGTTCACCAGATTGGCGCGGTGGATGCGGGCCAGCGAGCAGGCCAGCACGGCGCGGATGCCGAGGTGGCGCGGCGCCAGCGCGGCATGCTCGCGGCTGGAGCCCTGTCCGTAGTTCTCGCGGGCCACGATGACGCCATTGCCGGCGGCGCGGGCGCGCTGCACAAAGCCGGCATCCACACGTTCAAAGACGTGTTCGGCAATGGCCGGCACGTTGGAGCGCAGGGCCGTGATGGCCGCGCCGGCAGGCATGATATGGTCGGTGGTGATATTGTCCTCCACCTTCAGCACCACCTGCGCGTCCAGCGTATCTGGCAGGGGCGGGAACTTTTCCAGCGGCACGATGTTGGGGCCGCGCAGGATTTCCACGTCTTCGCCTTCCGGTGCGGGCTGGACGAAGAGATGCCTGATGGAAGGCACGTCGTCCGGCAGGGAAGGCTGCACGGGCGCTTCGCCCCAGGTGGCCGGATCGGAGAATTCCCCGCGCAGGGCTACCATGGCGGCAGTAAGCGGGCTGACCAGATAGACTCTGGCGTCCTTGGTGCCGCTGCGGCCTTCGAAGTTCCGGTTGAAGGTGCGCACGCTCACTCCGGCGGAGACGGGCGAGCCGCCCATGCCGATGCAGGGGCCGCAGGAGCATTCCAGCAGGCGCGCGCCGGAGAGCAGAATGTCGCCCAGGGCGCCTTCCATGGCCAGCATGTCCAGCACCTGCTTGGAGCCGGGCGAGATGCAGGTGTCCGTGCTTTCACACAGGCGATGTCCGGCCACGATGTCCGCCACCTGCCGCAGGTCGGCATAGCTGGAGTTGGTGCAGGAGCCTATGGCCACCTGATTAACCTTCAGCCCGGCGAGCTGGGCCACGGGCACGACCAGATCGGGCATGTGCGGCTGAGCGGCCAGCGGTTCCAGCTCGCTCAGATTGATGGTGATTTCCTCGTCATAGACGGCGTCCGCATCGGCGGTCAGTTCTTGCCAGTCCTGTTCGCGCCCCTGCGCCCGGAGGAAGGCGCGGGTGGTTTCGTCGCTGGGGAAGATGGAGGTGGTGGCGCCCAGCTCCGCACCCATGTTGGTAATGGTGGCGCGGTCGGGCACTGTGAGCGCCGCCACGCCGGGGCCGGCGTATTCAAAGACCTTGCCCACGCCGCCCTTCACGGTAAGCCTGCCCAGCAGGTGCAGGATGATGTCCTTGGCTGCCGCCCAGCCGGTGAGCCGGCCGGTCAGCCAGACGCGCACAACCCTGGGCATGGGAATGGTATAGGGCTTGCCCGCCATGGCCAGCGCCACGGAAAGGCCGCCCGCGCCCATGGCCAGCGCGCCCATGCCGCCGCCCGTGGGGGTGTGGCTGTCGGAACCTACCAGAGTGACGCCGGGCTTGACGAAGTTTTCCAGATGGAGCTGATGGCAGATGCCCGTGCCGGGCGCGGAAAAGACAGCGCCGAACTTGCGGGCCGTGGTGCGCAGGAATTGATGGTCATCCGGATTGCGGAAGCCCATTTGCAGGGTGTTGTGATCCACGTAGCTGACGGAGAGATCGGTCTTCACGCGGGGCACGTCCATGGCTTCAAACTGAAGCCAGGCCATGGTGCCGGTGGCGTCCTGCGTCAGGGTCTGGTCAATGCGCAGGTCCACGGCCTTGCCGGGTTCCATGCTGCCTCCCACCATGTGGGCGGCGATGATCTTGTGTGTGATGCTCTGTCCCATGTTGTTTTCCCTTGGGGCGAACCGTTCGTTCGCCGCGCGATCGTGCGGAATGAAGTCTGCGGGGGCCGGGCGCATGCGTGGCGCTGCCCCCGGCAGTATGTTACAGACCGGCCAGAACCAGCTCGCCGAACTGCGTACAGCCTACGGTGGTGGAGCCGGCAATCTGTCCGGCAAGGTCGCAGGTCACGGTTTTGGCGGCGATGGCCTTGTTCACGGCGGCGCGGATGCGCGTGGCCGCGCCATGCCAGCCCACATGATCCAGCATCAGCGCGCCGCAGAGGATGAGACTTCCGGGATTGGCCTTGTCTTGTCCGGCAATGGTGGGCGCGGTGCCGTGCGTGGCTTCAAAGAAGGCCAGCGTGTCGGACATGTTGACCCCCGGGGCGAGGCCGAGGCCGCCCACCTGTGCGGCCAGCGCGTCGGAAAGATAGTCGCCGTTGAGATTGGGCGTGGCAATAATCTGGTACTGTTCGGGATGGAGCAGGGCTTCCTGGAACATGGCGTCGGCAATGCGATCCTTGATGATCAGCTTGCCGTCCTGCGGTTCCTTTTCGGTGCAGGTCAGGTCGCCAAATTCCTGCGCGGCTACGTCATAGCCCCACTGGCGGAAGGCCCCTTCCGTGTACTTCATGATGTTGCCCTTGTGCACCAGCGTCACGGAGGCGCGCTTCTGATCCAGCGCGAAGCGGATGGCGCGGCGCACCAGCCGCTTGGAACCGCCTTCCGTCATGGGCTTGAGACCGATGGCCGCATCCGGAGCGACCTTGGCGCCCAGGGATTCCAGCAGTTCCACCAGCTTTCTGGCTTCGGGGGTGTTGGCGGCATATTCGATGCCGGCATAGACGTCTTCCGTGTTTTCGCGGAAGATGACCATGTTCACGCGCTCGGGATGCTTCACCGGCGTTTCCAGCCCATCAAAGTACTGGATGGGGCGGATGCAGGCATAGAGGTCCAGCGTGCGGCGCAGGGCCACGTTCAGGCTGCGGATGCCGTGGCCCACGGGCGTGCCCAGCGGGCCTTTCATGGCCAGTTCGGCATGGGCCAGCGTGTCCAGCGTTTCCTGCGGCAGCGGAGTGCCGGTTTCCTGCACGGCCTTTTCGCCGGCCAGCAGTTCCACCCATTCAAAACTGTGTTCCTGACCATATTCCTTGGCCACGGCCGCGTCGATGACGGGGCGTGCCGCCTTCCAGCATTCCGCGCCGATGCCGTCGCCCTGAATCCAGTAAACTCGCTTCTGCATGATGCTATCCTTCCTTGTGGTGGAGCCGGAGCCGGCTGGAGCCGGGCGGCGTGGTGTGCGTGAAGGGCCGGGGCCCGCCTATTCCTCGATATCCGCGCTGTTGTGCGCTTCGTCGCGCAGCGCCTTGGCCCGCTGGAGCAGCTGTTCCAGCTGGATGTCCGCGCCGATGACGCCCACGATGTTGTCCTGCCCGTCCGTGACCGCGCAGGAAACGGTGATGATCAGCTTCCCCGTAAACTGGGACTGGTAGACATCCATGATGTGCAGGTCGCCGGAGTGCATGGGTTCCCTGAACCATTCGCGCTGGGAGAAGTCGTAGCCCAGCGGCAGGGCCTCGTAGCGCTCCCTGTAGGCCGGATCGGTAATGGCGGAGCAGGCCAGCTTGCCTTCGGTGTCCGTGAGATAGATGTACTGGATGAAGGGATAGTCCCGCACAAACTGATCGAGGCAGGGACAGGCTGTGGAGCCGCCGGCCAGCACGCGGGGGTCCTTCACCAGCGTGACGATGAGATAGGCTGCCAGCTCGCCGGCCAGGTTCTTCATGCGGTCGAAGTCCGTCACGAAGAGCTCCGGCATGTAGCGCTGCACCAGAGCGGACATTTCATCATGCGAGAACGAGGTCGTGCGCCCTGTTTCCTCGTAGATGGCCATGATGCGGTCGTATATCTGCCCCACGGAGGGATGCTTCTTGGAGATGCGCTTTTCTTCGGGCAGGTTGAAGGTATTGTTGATCCAGTAGGCCACGCCGGCCCGGCCGGACTTGTCGGTAATGATGATGGGGACGGGGCGTCCGAGCAGGTTCTTGGTATCGAAGATATTGTAGATTTCTTCGTTCTTGGCCAGACCGTCCACGTGCACGCCGGCGCTGGTGGCGTTGAAGTCGCGGCCCACGAAGGGATAGTTGTGCGGGATGCTGTAATCCAGCTCCTTCTGGAAGTATTCGGCGATTTCATTGATGACGGTGGTGTCCGCCGCGAGATCGTCGCCCGTGAGGGAAATATACTCCACGGCCAGGGCCTCCAGCGGGGTGTTGCCCGTGCGCTCGCCAAAGCCCAGCAGCGTGCCGTTGACCGCGCCGCAGCCATTGAGCCAGGCCGTGACGCCATTGACCAGAACCTTGTGGAAGTCGTTGTGGCCGTGCCATTCCAGCTGGGCCGGAGGTACCTCGGCTTCATCCACGAAAGCGCGCACCACGCGCTGTACGGAGCGGGGCAGGGCCGCGCCCGCATAGGGCACACCGTAGCCCATGGTATCGCAGAGACGTATCTTCACCGGCATGCCGCTTTCCTGCGAAAGACGCATGAGCTCCTGCGCCAGCGGCAGGCAGAAGCCATAGATGTCGGCGCGGGTCACATCCTCGAAGTGGCAGCGGGGGACAATGCCCCATTCCAGAGCCTGCCGGGCCATGTCCAGATACATCTGCATGGCCTCGGCGCGGGTTTTGCCCAGTTTCAGAAAGATATGGTAGTCCGACACGCTGGTGAGCATGCCCACTTCCTTGAATTCCATATCGCGGGCCAGCTGGAGGTCATTCTTATTGGCGCGAATCCATGCGGTGATCTGCGGAAAGCGGTAGCCCTTGGCGCGGCAGACTTCGATGGCCTTGCGATCCTTGGGGGAATAGATGAAGAATTCCGAGGCACTGATCAGGCCGGATTTGCCGCCGAGGCGGTAAAGCAGGTCGAAAATTTTGGAAATCTGCTTTACGCTGTAGGGCGGGCGGGCCTGCTGGCCGTCGCGGAAGGTGGTGTCCGTGATGCGCATGACTTCAGCCGGGCGGGGCGCCAGCAGCACATCGTCAAACGTCGTGCGGCAGACTGACGTATAGGGAAACAGCTCGCGGTAGAGCTGTGGCTTGTCAGGGTTTTCCAGCGGGAGCCGGGGAGAGGGGATTTTGTTATGCAGCAGGGCCATGACAGACTCCGGGTAAAATGAAGGGTATTCGGGCAGTATAGCCCGCAATGAGCCGGCAGTCCAGAGGTTGCTCGCCGGCCGGGCACGGAGCTTTCTCTTGCCATGCCTTTTGAAATTGCGGATACTGCTTCTCCCGGCGCGGCTGTGCGCCGGCGTATTTTTCTGTCCGGCGGGCGTCCTGCTGCGCAGGCATGCCGGAGCATGCAAGGAGGCATGATGGCGGATTTGGTGCGATATCCCGGTGCGGGCTGCGTGGTGGAATACATGGAAGGAAATGCGCCGCAGATTGCGCTGGTCATGGAGGAGCAGGCCGGGCGTCTGCGCCTGCTGCTGCCCAACAGGCGGGAAACGCGCCTGAACGCCGGGCGTCTGCTGCCCTGGGCGGGGCCGTCCTGTGGCAGCGGCATGAGCCGCGATGCCGCCATCAGAATGCTGGAGGAGCACCGCCGGCGGCGCGAGGAGCGCGCTGCCGCCATTGATGTGCTGGCATTGTGGGAAATGGCGCAGGGAGAGCTGGAGCGCGCCGGAGCCGACTGGTTTGCCGAGCTTATGGAGGATGCCCCGGATGCGGATGCCGTGGCCGCCTACGGCCGCGCGCTGCTGGCCTGCAAAAGCCACTTCAAGTTCCAGCCGCCGGAATTTGAAATATATTCCGCCGAAACGGTGGAAAAGCGTCTGGCGGAACAGCAGGCGGCCCGCGAGCGCGAGGCCCTGATCATGGGCGGCGCGGAATTTTTCCGCGTGCTGTGGGAAGTGCACAGCCGCAAGCGCACCCTGCCGCTGGAAGGGGCGCCGGAATGGCCCGCTCCGGAGATTCAGGAGCGCTTGAAGGGCCTGATCATGGGACGCATTGCCGATCCCGAGACGCAGGTGGACGATGTGCTGTGGCGCACGCTCACCCGCTCCCTGCCCGATGTGCAGCATCTTGCCCTGCATCTGGCCGAGGCGTGGGGGCTGGTGCCGCCGCATTACAATTTCTGGCTGGATCGCGCGGACTACGCGCGCGGTGACAGCTGGTGGGAATCGTGCGCTGCGGATGTGGAGGCGGTGATGGCGCGTGTGGATGCCCTGAAGGCGGACTGTGCCACGCCCTTCCTCAGCATAGACAGTTCCACCACGCGGGACGTGGACGACGCCTTTTTTCTTGAAGAGCGGCCTGAAGGCGGCTGGCGCGTGACAGTGGCGCTGGCCTGTCCCCCGGCCTGCTGGGAATTCGGTTCCGCGCTGGACAGGCTCGTTGCGCGGCGCGGCACCAGCATCTATCTCCCGGAGGGAACGCTGCACATGATGCCCGAGGTGCTGGGCACGGACGCGCTTTCCCTGCTGGCCGGCAGGGTTCGTCCCTCGCTGTGCGTGACCTGCGATGTCGATGCGGATGGGGCCGTGCTTTCCTGCGCGCCTTCGCTGCGCGTGGTCAGTCTGGCCGCCAATCTGTGCTACACGGACTGCGAGGCCGTGCTGGAAGGGACTGCGGACAATGCCGCCAGCCCCTATGCCGGGCAGATACGCATGGGCCACGCGCTTGCGGAAGCCCGGCGGCAGGCGCGCATTGCGGCAGGCGCCGTGATTATGGAGCGTCCCGATCCGCATCTGGCGCTGGAGGGAGAGGGCGCGGACGTGCGCGTGCTTTTGGAGGAAGACAGGCCCGCCGCCCGTGCGCAGGACCTGGTGGCCGAGATGATGATCCTGGCCAGCGCCGCCATTGCGGACTGGGCCGTGGAGCGTGACATTCCCATGCTGTTCCGCACGCAGGATGTGGCCCTGCCCAGGGAATACGCCGGCGTCTGGAAGGAACCCCACGAAATGGCGCGCATCATGCGCGCGCTGGTTCCCTCCAGTCTGGACGTGCTGCCGCGCCGCCACGCCGCGCTGGCCGTGAACCGCTATGCGCCTGTGACATCCCCCCTGCGCCGGTATCCGGATTTGATCAATGCCGCGCAAATCGTCTCCTTTCTGCACGGCGGCACGCCCCGGCTGGATGCTGATGCCATGAGCAGTTTGCTCATGTCGCTGAATATCCGGCTGGATGCCGCCGGACAGGTGCAGCGTTTCCGTCCCCGCTACTGGAAGCTGCTCTATTTTCGCCAGCAGGGCGACAAGATGTGGTGGGATGCCGTCATCACGGAGGAAAACGACATGTGGGCCACGGTTTCCCTGCCGCGCGAGCAGCTGTTTGTGCGTGGCAGGCGTCACATTTTTGGGGAGCGGGCCTGCCCCGGGCAGGCTGTGCAGGTGCGGATTGGCAAGGCCAACCCGCTGTACAACGAAGTGCAGCTTCTGGAAGTGCGGGAGGCCTAACGCTCCTGCCCCGGCAATGCGGATATTCCCGCAATGAAAAAGCCCCGGCCATGCCGGGGCTTTCATTTTCAGCGGAAGCTGACGGTATTCGGGCTAGTCGCCGAAATGCCCGCTTTCCTTCTTCACATCGAGGGCGATCTTCCAGAGCAGGGAGAGCACCAGCGCGCCGATGGCATAGACGCCGAGGGCCACGACGACTTCAGCGCAGGTGGGCGCATAGGGCGTCACGGCTTCATACATGTTCGGCGTGAAGCCACCGATGAGCAGGCCGAGGCCCTTGTCGATCCAGCTGGCGAGCACCAGCATGCCGAGGGCGTAGGGCAGGAGCTTCATGTTGTCGCGCAGGCTGGGCGGAATGAGCATGGCCAGCGAGGCGAAGGCCATGATCACGGCGGCCCACATCCAGTAGGTCACCCATGCCACGTGGCCGTCATGCCCGGAGAACAGGAAGACCAGGGGTTCCATGTGGCCGGGGATGTTGCTGTAGAAGGCGGTGAAGAGTTCCAGGCAGTAGAAGAACACGTTGATGCACATGGCATACGTGATGATCTTCGTCAGGGTCTTGACCGCATCTTCACCGGGATTGAAGCCGGTGAGGCGCTTCAGCAGGAAGACCAGCAGCAGCAGGATGGCGGGACCGGAGCAGAACGCCGAGGACAGGAAGCGGGCGGCCATGATAGCGGTCAGCCAGTAGTGGCGGCCCGGAACGCCGGCGTACAGGAAGGCGGTCACGGTGTGGATGGAGAAGGCCCAGATGACGGACAGGTACACGAAGAACTTGATCCACTTGGGCGGCTCCACGCCCAGGCGCTCGGCTTCCAGCGTGACCCAGCCGATGAGGGCATTGAGGCACAGGTAGCCGATGAGCACGATCATGTCATAGAACATGACGGAGTTGGGCGTGGGGTGCAGCAGCACGTTGGCCATGCGCTGGGGCTGGCCAAGGTCCACGACGATGAACAGGGCGCACATGATCACGGCGGAGATTGCCATGAATTCGCCGAAGATGATCATGCGCTTGAACTTCTTGTAGTGATGGAAGTAGGCCGGCAGCACCAGCATGACGGCCGAGGCCGCCACACCCACAAAGTAGGTGAACTGCGAGATGTACAGGCCCCAGGAGACGTCGCGGTTCATGCCCGTGATGCCCAGTCCCTGCTGGAGCTGCTGCCAGTAGACGCAGAGACAGCCGAGGATGACCACGCACAGGAAGGCGAGCCACATGTAGTAGCGTTTGGAGCCGGTCAGAAGTCTTTCTACCATGGCGTGTTCTCCCTAGATGAGGTAGTAGACGCCGGGTTGCGTGCCCAGCGAAGGCTTGCGGCGGATGCTGAAGTTTTCGGCCAGAGCCTTGCGCACCACGGAGTTCGGGTCTTCAAGGTCGCCGAAGAGCACGGCGCCGTTGGAGGCTTCCACGCAGGCGGGCAGCTGGCCCTTGGCCAGACGCTCGGCACAGAAGGTGCACTTTTCCACAACGCCGATCATGCGCGTGGGATAGGCGGGATTCGGCACGGGATCGGCCAGATGCTTGCGCGGGTCGACGAAGTTGAAGGAACGCGCGCCGTAGGGGCAGCCGGCCATGCAGAAGCGGCAGCCGATGCAGCGGTGGTAGTCCATGGCCACGATGCCGTCGGCCATCTTGTAGGTGGCCTGCGTGGGGCACACGCGCACGCACGGAGGATTGGTGCAGTGGTTGCACAGCAGGGGGAACATGCCCTTCTTGAATTTTTCGGGCAGCTGGGCGTTCATGTCGTCGGTGAAGACGCGGTCATATTTGTCCAGCCACATCCACTTGATATTCTGGTTGCCGGGCACGTCGGGCACGTTGTGCGCCTTGTGGCAGGCTTCGATGAGGGGCTTGTAGTCCTCGGCGCTGGTGAACTTGCGCGTATCGATGACCATGGCCCAGCGCTTGGCCTTCAGGCCCTGCGCGTTGGGCTCGTAGGAGCCTGCCTGGGCCTGGGCGACTCCGGCCAGGCCGGCGCTCAGGGCGCAGGCGGAGATGCCCGCGACTTTCAGGAAGTGTCTTCTGCTGTTGTTCATTACTTCTTCCCCTTGGGCTCAATATGGCAAGTCCAGCAGTAGGGATACACGCTGTTGGTGATGTGACACTTGTCGCAGAATTCTGCGGGCTGGTTGTGGCACTTCAGGCAGGTGTTCTGGAGGCTGATCTCCCATTTCTTGCCATTGGAAGCGACGTAGGTGCGGTTTTCGTTGCGCAGAGCCTGGTCGCGCCATTCGTTGAGCAGCTGCATGTGCTCGGCACGCATGAATGCCGCGGGCTCGATGCACTCCTTCTCGCCCTGGGGCAGGACGAGCTCGGGCCGCTGGTAGCTGCCGCTGAGCATGCCGGCCCAGAAGGGCGTGGAGAACAGCGCCACGAAGACGATGATCCCGGCGATCACATACTTGGCGTTATACATTATTCATCCTCCTGCACGCCGGGCAGGTCTTCCTGCCGCAGGTCCATGGTGCGCTTGCATTCGCCCTTCATGACAAGGGCGTTCGCGACAAGTTCATGCACGCCGCTCACGGTGACGCCCGGAGCCCAGTAGTTGGCCAGCGGGGGCAGGGTGGCGCGGTCGATGGCGCAGACACAGGCCATGTGGTTGACGCCGTACTTTTCCTGCACGTAGCGCAGGGCATTGCCGCGGGGCATGCCGGAGCGCATGCGCAGCTCCATGATTTCCTCGGTGTTCAGGCCGGAGCCGGCGCCACAGCAGAAGGTCTGCTCGCGGATGGTCTGCTCGGGCATTTCCACGAAGTTGTTGCACACGGCCTTCAGGATGGCGCGCGGCTCTTCCAGCAGGCCCATGGCACGGGCGGGGTTGCAGGAATCGTGGAAGGTGGTGATGATGTGGTCGTTACGGCTGGGATCAAGATTCAGCTTGTTATGCTTGATAAGGTCGGCCGTGAACTCCGTGATGTGCACCATCTTGGTGGACAGGGCGTTCTTGAACACCGTGCCCGTGATGGGGGAGACGGGCGTGCCCATGGTCTCCGGCGCGGGGCCGTTGTAGGTGTCCATGTACTGGTTGATCACGCGCCACATGTGGCCGCATTCGCCGCCCAGAATCCACTTGGCGCCGAGGCGGCGTGCTTCGGCGTACATCTTGGCGTTCAGCTTCTTCGCCATGTTGAAGGTGGTGAAGGAGCCGAAGTTCCCACCTTCGGAAGCGTAGGTGGAGAAGGTGTAGTCTAGGTCCAGCTCGTGGAACAGCATCAGATAGCCCATGAAGGTATAGATGCCGGGGTCCGCGAACACGTCGCCGGAGGGGGTGATGAACAGAATTTCGTGGCCCTTCTCGTTGAAGGGGGTCTTGGGACGGATGCCGGTGATGGTTTCGCAGTCATCGGCCAGCATTTCCACGATTTCCACGAAGGAATGGGGCTGGATGCCGAGGTGGTTGCCCGTTACGTTGCAGTTCTTCACAGGGTCCATGATCCAGTGGATGCCCAGGCCCACTTCGTGCAGCAGTTCACGCACGATGGCCGTGATCTCGGCGGTGTCGATGCCGTAGGGGCAGAACAGGGAGCAGCGGCGGCATTCGGTGCACTGGTAGGCGTAGTAGAAGAGTTCCTTCACCACTTCCTTGTCCCAGCTGCGGGCGCCGGCGCGCTTGCCGAGGATCTTGCCCAGCTTGGTGTAGTCGCGGCGGTACAGGGAGCGCAGCAGCTCGGCACGCAGCACGGGCATGTTCTTGGGGTCGTTGGTGCCCAGGAAGAAGTGGCACTTGTCGGCGCAGGCGCCGCAGCGCACACAGATGTCCATGAACAGCTTGAGGGAGCGGTGCTTCTGCAGGCGTTCCTCAAAGGCGTCACAGAGGATCTGTTCCCAGTTTTCGGGCAGGTTCCAGTCTTCGGCCGCCGGATCCCAATCGTGGGGATTGGGCATGTGCAGCAGCTCCATGGTTTCCTTCTTGGCCGGATAGCAGAAGCTGCCCGGCGCAAACTGGGGCTTGATGTCCAGCCAGGGTTCCGAGGGAAACTCGGGACGGCTGGCGATGAGTTCTTGTGGCGTAGGTAATTTAGCCATGATGTCAGCTCCTTACTCGGCGGCCTTGGAAGAGGGCTGCTTTTCCAGCGGCAGGCCGGCTTCGGCCATGGCATCGCGGTAAACGTCCTCATATTCGGCATAGGTGAAGTACTGCTTGGGCGGGTTCCATGGGTTCACGTGGCGCACTTCGCGGGTGTTGGTGGGAAGGTTGCGCGTGGGGCTGAAGAACACGCCAGGCATGTGCATGAGCTTGGAGAAGGGGAAGTACAGCAGCAGCACGCTGACAAAGGCCAGATGCATGAAGAAGAGCGGGCTGATGCCGTCGGGGGCCACGGGCGAGAAGTGCACCAGACCCATGATGAAGACCTTGACCTGGGCGATGTCGGTCTTATCGAAGTAGCGCATGCAGATACCGCTCAGAACGACGCCCAGGATGAGGAACAGGGGGAAGTAGTCGTTCATCAGGGAGATGTAACGCAGACGCTGGTTGAACAGACGACGGGCCAGCAGGAAGAGCACGGCCACCAGCAGCAGGCCACCGGTCCAGAAGAAGCGGGGGGCGCCGATCTGCATGATGCCGTCGATGCTTTCCATGAAGGTCAGCCAGCCGGGCACCGGATCCATGAAGAAACGGAAGTGGCGGATGAAGACCAGCAGGAAGCAGTAATGGAACAGCAGGGCGAAGAACCACAACCACTTGGAGGAGTAGTAGATGGTGCGGGGGCCCTTGGTCACAGGGTCGAATTCACGCACGTCGGCCGCGGTGTTGCGGAACAGCGAACGGAAGAAGCAGACTTCCAGGAACATGCGGACGACCACACCGAACTTGGTGTTGGGGCAGTCCCACTTTTCATGTTTGATGAAGTCCAGCGACTTTTCCTGACCCCCGGTCGTGGGGATGCTGAAAGGCACGGGCGATTTGGCCCAGTAAACCATGCGCCAGATGACGCCCAGGAAGAAGGTGACTACCGCCACATAGGGCAAAACCACGCCGAACAGGTACGACAGACCAATGGCCGAACCTGCCCAGGCAATGGCCCCGATGAGCGCCACCACCAGCAATGATGCGAACATTCCCTACCTCGCTTCGAAGAGTGTTAGCTTTTGCCCGAAACCGGGCTGCCATCCACCGATTGCGCCCAGCGCACCAGCTGGGCATGCTGATTGCGTATTTCGGCGATGCGCGTTTCCGCCAGGGTCTCGCGCGCGGCCGAATACAAATCGAAGGCCAGCAGCGTGACGCTGTCCAGCCGAGATTCCGCGTCCAGATACTCCGCCAGATCTTCCTTCTCCCGGCACAGGGGAAGGATGTGTTCGCGCAGCAGGGGCTTCATGAGGAAGAAGACCCCCAGGCCCTGACTGGGCGTATACTGCTGCACGGCACGCAGCCGCACGAAGCGGTCCAGGGCGTGCTTGATCTTTTGCGGCGTCACATGTTCGCCGGCGATCACGTCGTAGATGAGGCCGGCGGCTTCCTTGGTCATATCCCCCACCGGATTGGTGAAAGGATCGTTCTTTGTGCGCAAAAAGCCAGTCGTTTGAAGGGGATAGGTCGAATAGACCGCATTGATCCACCCCTCGACGATGACAGCGCGCTGCTCACGGAAAATTTTTTGTACGTTCATGGCAGTACTTTGGCAAAAGGGTAAACGGGCATTCCTATAAAGTGCCCGGCTTTTCTCGTCAAGTTTTTCATCGTCCGGCGACGGCGGCTACGGGCAGGGCGCAGGGCCGCCGCACTGTCCGGCCACCTGGGGTTCCAGGGGCAGGACGGCGTCCGGTAACGTCTGGCCACCGGCCGGTGAAAATTCGATGACCGGCTCCTGTGCACGGGCAGGGGCCGGAGGCTGGGCCTGTTTTTTGAGCATGGCCGGCAGGCCGTGATACTCGAAAAACGGTACCGTACGGGAACCGGCATTGAAAATATGGGCCCGGTTGCGCTGCAGGCGCAGGCGCAGGCCCCACTGCCCCGGATGCAGGAACGCCCAGGGGCCCGGCTCCTCCACGTTCTGGCAGGCGGCCACGGCTTCCTTGAGGGTCTTGCCTTCTTCCAGCAGGAGCAGCATGCGCTCCACGCGGGCCACATCGGCATCGTTCTCCGCCACCGGACAGAAAGCAACGTCCACGCTGCCCGACAGGATGCCGATGCCTTCGCGGCAGGCCGAGCAGGACGGCGAGAAGAACATGCGCACCGTGGCCTGGTCGGAGTTCTCGCTGATGCTCCAGACCTCGCCCTGCATGCGCACTACCTGGCCCGCATTGACCACGAACAGCACCAGCCAGGCGCAAAGCAGGAGCGAACGTTCCTGCGGGCGTCTGTCGTCCCGGTGCAGCGCACGGCGGAAGAGCCAGTAGGTCAGGGCAAAAAAACAGGCCACTACCAGGCAGCTGACACAGGGGGAGGTCAGCGCCATGAGCAGCAGCAGACAAATATCGCCCAGCAGGGTCAGTCCCGCCAGGAAGTGCCCCGCCGGGACAGCGCCCAGCAGCGCAAGGCAGGCCAGCACGCCAAAAGCGGCCGTGCCGATCCACCACATGGAGAGACCGCCGATGACAAGGTCCTGGTACAGAGAGCAGCCCGCAGTGACGCAAAAGGCCACTTCGTTGCCCAATGCCGTCCAGATGCAGAAGAGCATACCCAGAAGGGCGGCCGCCAGTGCGCCGCCGGAGATGCCGTAGTCCTGTTTCATGGCTCTCCTTGGTAAAGGAACTACGTCCGGCAGATGCAGACGCACACCCTGTATACTCCATAATCCCGGACAGGTAAAGGCATCTTGTCATGCCTGCCGGGAGTTGCGTTGTGTAATATGGCCATGATCTGGGCAAAGGGAAAAAATGGCTGTCTTGTTTCGGAAACAAACAGAGCTGACAAGGATATCCTTATGTAAGGAAAAGAGGAAAAAAGAAAAATTTTTTTCCATTGCTGAGCAAGAGAGCCAAGTTGCAGTCATGACGCTTTCCTAAAAAAAGAACTGCATCATGGTGCGGGCGGCCTTCCTCGCAAGTCTTGCCTGATAAAGAACGGCCGTTGCATGAGGGAACATTGTGATTCCGTGCACGATGCCGGAAATACGAAAAGGCGGGCAGGCAGGGCAAAAAAAGGGGCGCCCCCGAAGGGGCGCCCGCTATCAGGATTTCGCTGGGAAAACCCGGCGATGCTTACATGGTGGAACCGGAAGCAGCGCGCTGCATCTTGATTTCGACCTTTTCGGTCAGGCCGGAGTAGTATTCGCGCAGGATGGCGAGCACTTCTTCACGACCGAAATGATCCGGCACTTCAGCGCCTTCGGACAGCATCTTACGCAGCTTGGTACCGGACAGGATGACGCGGTCTTCCTTGCTGTGGGGGCAGGTACGCATGGAGGCCATGCCGTCGCACTTCTTGCAGTAGAAGGTCCAGTCGATCTTCATGGGTTCGCAGAGCAGGCGCTTGCCTTCTTCGGCGGGAGTGGGGATCTTGTCGAAGATTTCCTGGGCTTCGAACATGCCGTAGAAGTCGCCCACACCGGCGTGGTCGCGGCCCACCAGCTGACGGTTGATACCGTAGTTCTGGCGGAAGGTGGCGTGCAGCAGGGCTTCACGAGGACCGGCGTAACGCATGTCCAGAGGATAGCCGGCCTGGATCACATGCTCGGGCACGAAGTACTTCTGCACCAGGGTGTCGATGCATTTCACGCGGACTTCGGCCGGGATGTCACCGGGTTTCAGGGCGCCCACCAGGGAGTGGATCACAACGCCGTCGCACACTTCCACGCCCAGCTTGGCCAGGTATTCGTGAGAGCGGTGCATGGGGTTACGCAGCTGCAGGGCGGCCACGTTCTTCCAGCCGCGTTCGTCCATCTTGGCACGCAGCTGAGCGGGGGTCATGTACACGCCGGGGAACTTTTCGGGGAATTCACCCTGGGACAGGACTTTCACGGGGCCGCCGATGTTGTATTCTTTCTGGCCCAGGACCATCTTCACGCCGGGATGGTCATTGGGGGCCACTTCCCAGAACTTTTCGGAGTCAGGACCGCAGCCCTTGAACACCAGTTCGCATTCCCACTTCTTGTCGGCTTCGGTCATTTCGTAGATGTCTTCCACCTTCATGGTGGCCATCACCTGACCCTTGCGGACCAGGGCGACTTCTTCGCCGACCTTCAGGGCCTTGGCGTCGTCAGCGGACACGTCCAGGGTCACCGGCACGGGCCAGAAGGTACCGTCGGACAGCAGCATCTTTTCGCACACGCTCTTCCAGTCGGCCTTGTTCATGAAGCCGTTCAGGGGAGAGAAGCCACCGATGCCCATCATGATCAGGTCGCCCTTGGCGCGAGAGGAGATCTCAATCTGCTTCAGGCCGGCAGCCTTTTTCAGTTCTTCTTCCAACGCCGCGCCTTCCAGAAGACAACACACCAGGCCCTTGCCGCCATGAGGGGGTACCAGTTTGGACATTGAGAAATCCTCCATTTGATTTGTTGCTATACCGTTGCGCAAGTGGCGCATCCGTAACGTCTCTTTGTGAGTTACATCTTGTGAATAATCTAACAAAAAGTCAACCACCTTTCCGAATTTTTCACGGAAACGACACGAAAAAGACGTAGCGGAAAACGGCTATCACATTGATTTACAACACAAAGAGTGCGAGAAAAATTTTATTGTGAAAATTGACGCGCACTCGGGCCCCATACCGTCCCGGCTGGCAGATCCCGGCACGATCATGGCCGGGGCTCCTGCCGGAGTTTGGGAGGAACATAGCATGGCCGCCAAAGCATGAAAAGGGGGCCTGCGGGCCTGCTGCTGTATCCTTTTCCCAGCCGTGCGGAAAACAAGGACAAATTCTTGCTGCCTCGTGCGCCCGCACACGGGGCGGGCGCCGTCCCGCCCCGCCGGACGCAAAAAAGGCCCGGCACCACAAGGTGCCGGGCCGGGGATGCTGCGGGTCGTATCCGGTCAGGTCAGTTTAGCGGGCCACGGCCTCGCCCTGCACGGGACGGCCTTCATGCTGGCCGGTCAGGGTGCGCAGGAAGCCCACGATGAGGGCGCGGTCCTTCTGGGGCACGTCCAGGCCGGAGCAGTAGATGCCCATGATGCGCACGGCTTCGTCCAGAGTGGTCACGGTGCCGTCGTGCAGATAGGGATGGGTCAGCTCCACGTTGCGCAGGTTGGGCACCTTGAAGCGGTGCATGTCCTCTTCCTTGCCGCTGGCGTTGAAGCGGCCCTTGTCGGAACCCAGGGGCTTGCCGCCGCGGTCGGCGAAGTAGTCCTTCTTGAGGTCCAGATATTCGTAGGACTGGCCGCCCATGCTCTTGCCCACGTGGCAGGAGGCGCAGCGGTAGGCCTTGAAGCGCTCGTAGCCTTCCACTTCGGCGGCGGTCAGGGCGCTCTTGTCGCCGCGCAGCCAGCGGTCGAAGCGGCTGTCGGGCGAGATGAGGGTCTTTTCGTATTCGGCGATGGCGTTCGTGATGTTCTTGCCGGACCAGCCGTCAGGATAGACGGCGCGGAACTTGGCGGTCAGTTCGGCATCGGCGGCCAGACGGGCCACGATCTCGTCCCAGTCCTTGCTGCCCATCTCGATGGGGTTCAGCGGCGGGCCACCGGCCTGTTCCTGCAGGTCGGCAGCGCGGCCGTCCCAGAACTGCACGAAGTTGAACACGGCATTGAAGGTGGTGGGGGCGTTCACATCGCCCAGCTGCTTGCGGATGCCTTCGGAGAAGCGGGCGTTGTCCGTGCCGGCCTTGTCCATGGCATGGCAGGTGGCGCAGGCCACGGTGCTGTCGGCGGAGAGGCGGGCATCGTTGAACAGGGTCTTGCCCAGGGCCACCTTGGCCTCGTCCATGGGCAGACGGTGGGGGATGGGCTGGATGGGCTCGTTGGCATGCTCGGGAGCGGCGTCCGTGGCGTAGTGGGCCTTGCGGGTCTGGGCCACCCAGGTCAGGATGTCCTTCTTGTCCTGGTCGGACAGGCGGCTGCCCCAGTGCACCACGGCGAACTTGGCGGGCGGCATGGTGTCATTGAGGATGACCCATTCCATCTTGGCCAGCACGGTCTCGCCCACGGGGCGATCCTTGCGCTGCACCAGCTCCTGGTTGAGATCCATGGCGCGGATGCCGTCCCTGTAGTCTTTTTCGATGATGGCGCTGATGCCGGGGACCTTGGCATAGAACGGCAGGTCATAGCCGCGGGAGTGACAGGCCATGCACTTGTCCTGCACGATGCCAGAGACACTGGCGAACTTGTGCTTCACATCGTCCAGCCCCTGCGCCATGGCAGGGGTACAGGCCAGCAGCACGAGGGCCGCGGAAGCCAGCAGTTTTTCCTTCATATCGTCCTCCTTGGGGGGCGATGCCGGGTCGGCATCACGGGGTTTGCCGGTGGCAGCAGGAGCTTTTTTTCACAAGTATTGCCGGAAGTCAACAGGAATTTTTACTATTAGATGGATAAGTTGTTATTTTCTGCATATTTTTTATGAAAGATTTTTGACTGTTCGTGCTGATGGATAATTATTCCAATTAGATAACTAATATTTTGCCATGGCCGTCTGCCCCGCCTGTCCCGCGTGCTCCGGAAAGGCCGCCTGCAGGGGATCCCGGCAAAAAAAGGGGGGAACAGGGGCTGTCCGGGCCTGGCGGTCGCCGGACACAAAAAAAGCAGGGCGCTCCCCGTGAGGAACGCCCTGCCATATGCTCCAGATGCGGCATCCGTGCCTAGAAGGGCACTTCGTCCATGTTGGAAGCTTCGGAGGGGAAGGCGGGACCCAGATCGTCGTCGCGCTGCTGGGGCGCGGGACGGCGCGGGGCCTGGCGCTGGCCGCCGCCCATGTTGCCGCCGCGGGGAGCGCGGGGAGCGGGCGCAGGCGCACCATAGTCGTCTTCATAGCCGCCCATGTCGGCACGGGGGCCATCGCTGCGGCGATCCAGGAACTGGACGCGCTGGGCCTTGATCTCGGTGGTATAGCGGTCCTGGCCGTTCTGGTCCTGCCACTTGCGGGTCTGCAGGCTGCCTTCCACGTAGACGAGGCTGCCCTTGGTCAGGAAGTTGGCGCAGTTCTCGGCCTGACGCTGGAACACGGACACACGGTGCCATTCGGTACGTTCCACCTTGTTGCCGTCACGGTCCATGTAGGATTCGTCGGTGGCCACATTGAGGGTGGCCACAGGGGAACCGCTCTGGGTGTAGCGCAGTTCGGGGTCGCGGCCGAGGCGACCGATGATCATGACTTTGTTCAGCATAGATTCTGTTCCTCGAACGGTTGTTCGTTGTACCGTCTCAGCGCAGGCCGAAAAGGCGCCGGAAGAAGGACGGTTTTTTGCGTTTGGGGCCGGAGCCTGCGGCAAGCAGGCTGTCTTCCATTTCGGTCAGGGCGTCTTCCAGGGCCTCGCTGGCGCGATGGGCGGCCCGGGGGGCATTGGCACGCAGGGCCGCATCCAGGCTGCAGCGCTGCGTAAGGGCATCGGCCAGAGCCTGTTTGAAGGGGGCCTGCTGCTCGGGCCAGCGGTCCTCGGCCATGCCCCGTTCCAGACGGTCCAGCAGGTCGCGGACACCGGCGCCGCCCACACCGGCATGGCCGAACGCCAGGAGACTGAGCCCGGGCCAGCTTTTTTCCAGCAGGCCGGAGTTCCAGGTGACGTCCACGGTGGCGATGCGGGCCACGGGCGTGGTCAGCGGGGGCCGGATGGCGGACTGCGTGAGCGTGGCCTCCAGCGTGTCCAGCAGGGCGGCCAGGGCCTGGAGGCCCGCGGCGGCGTCTTCGGCCTGCCAGCTGCCCAGGGCGTCCTCGCAGTGACGCGTCAGGTCGCACAGGGGGCGCAGACTGTCCAGCGTCAGGGGCGCCAGGTCGTCCACGTTGCGCATGGTCAGGCGGCTCAGGCATTGCGCCAGTTCCAGCAGGCAGGGCTCGGCCTGTGCTTCGGGCACGGCCAGCCAGGCCGCCACGTCCTCACCATAGGGACCGGCAGCCTTGCGGGCCAGGGCCAGCAGGGCGGGCCAGCGACGGGCCGTGAGCCCCTGGGGGCTGTCGGCGGCTTTCTGGCGGATCTGCAGTGCCTTGCCCATGACGGTCTAGCCCTTTTCCGTCCACTCGGTCTGGACGCGCATGATGACGTCCTGGATGACGGGCAGCTGGTCTTCGGGGCAGACGCCGATGAGGGGGGCGTCCGCATCCATGTTCTCGTTGTAGCTGAAGTAGACGGCGTAGATGACGCCCGTGGGGCCGCTGTAGTGCAGGGGCACCTCACGCTTCATGCGCGACATGATGAGCAGCTCCATGCCGTCGCGCACCACCACGGAGTGGGCGTCCGCGGCGCGGATCTTCTTGTCCACCTCGGGGGTGAAGTAATACTTGGCCCGCTCGGGCGCGCGGAACAGGTACAGGGCCTTCTTGAGGATCTGGTGTTCCACTTCGCTGCGGGTGAGCATGTGGCGGATGACCATCAGGGGCGTGCCGGCCTCCACGAACATGCCTTCGAGCTGGCTGTGGATTTTGCTGATGATGCCCTTTTCAGGCGAGCAGATGGGTTTGGGGTTGCGTTCGCGTTCCAGGGTGGCCAGGCGGGTGCCGGGCTTTTCCTTCCACTGGCCCTGGGGGCCGAGGACCTCGTCGCCTTCCTTGATGTCGGCGAAAGTTACCACGCCGGTGTGGGGCGTACGGATGACGATCTCGCGGTAGGGGGAGGCTTTTATCTCATCCAGCAATGCGGAAATGTTGATCATGTGGTTTTCCCGCTTTTTCGTTTGTCTTGGGTGGGGCCGCACCGTCAAGGGCGGCGAAAGGCGGGGCGGAAAGTCCGCCCCGCCGTCTGCTTGCTAACGGTAGTACAGGTTGCGGCCGCCCATGGTGAGCAGCGCCTGCTTGAGGTTGGCACGGATCTGGCGGCGGTCCCAGATGCCCTGGATATGGCCGCGGGACAGGGCCCGGTAGGAGCGGTGATACTTGGGCGGGATGTCCATGCCCGTGGTCTCCTTGATGACGCCGGGGCCGGCAAAGCCGATGTTGGAGGAGCGCACCGCGAACTGGTAGGGAGCGCAACCCAGGAAGCTGGCCACGGGACCGGCGAAGGAGTTGGTATCGTACAGCACCAGGTACAGGCCGCCGGACTCGATGTAGCGGCGCACGGCCACGGTGCAGCGGGGCATCTGGATGACGCCGTGGGTGCCTTCCTGGATGCGGATGCCGGCGGTGCCGTGCACATAGGCCAGGAAGGGATAGCGCTTCTTGGCGGCGCGGGCGGCGGCCTCCACGAACTTGTAGCCTTCGGCCGCGCCGAAGGAACCGCCGCGGAAGGTGCCCATGAGCATGGCCACCACCAGCTTGGTGCCGTCGATGCGGGCCTCGAAGGTCATGCAGCCGCTGCGGCAGCCGGTCTTTTCCTGGGCGGCCTTGATGCGTTCCTCGAAGTTGGGGAAGTTCAGCGGGTTGCCGGCTTCGATCTCGCGGTTGAACTCAAAGACCGAGCCCTTGTCGAAGACGTTCTGCACGTACCATTCGGGCTCCATGGGGAAGTGGTAGCCGCAATGGCTGCACACGCCCGCGAACTCGGCGAACAGATCGGGGCCCCAGAGGTCGAGGCAGCCGTACGAGGCGCTGTTGGGGCAGGTGATGGTACGGTCGACCTTGTAGCGCGGCGACAGGTAGTTCCACTTGCTCACGCGGTTGTCGTCCACCCAGTTGGAAAGGGTGGTCAGTTCCTTGGCCGTGGCCTTCTTTTCCGCCGGGCTGGCGATGCGCTTCCAGGGGCTGAAGAGGCGGCCCTTGAACACATCCCATTCGCTGCTCAGCTCTTCCATGATGTTGTGCAGCTTGCGCTGGTGACGGCGCACGAAGTCGTACTTGAAGTGCATCCAGGGCTTGGTCACCCAGTCGCGCAGGGCGGCGGCGTTCTTGGCCAGGAAGGGACGGTTGTCGATGGCGGCCGCGCGGGAGAGGCGCAGGAACTTCTGCTGGCGGCGTTCGCGCATGCGGTTCTTGGCCGCGCCGGACATGCCCCAGCGCACATACATCTCGTCCAGGTTGGCTTCGGGGTTGCGCAGGCGCGCCAGGGCCAGGCCGCGGACCATGGGCGGCTTGGTGTTGGTGATGACCACCTCGTCGGTGGCGCGCAGCACTTCCTGCCGCAGGGAGCGGAAGAAGTCGAAGTGGTGCGGGCGGGCGCCCAGGGCGGGTTCCTGCACCACGCTGTCGATGTAGCCGAAGGAGAGGTTGTCCTGCGCGGTGATGTGCAGGTTCTGGGCGCAATGCTCGATGAGCTCGGGCGCGGCGCGCTGGCCGGCCTTGAGGCGACCTTCGATGGCGGCCCCGCCTTCGGGCGAGATGACCGAGTAGTAGCCGTGGGAGAGCATGAGGCGCTTGTCGGCCAGGCCGATGGCCTCGGCGCCGCCGGAACCGCCCTCGGAGATGATGGAGATGACGGGCACGCGCAGACCGGCCATGGTGTAGATGTTGCGGGCGATCTGCTGGGCCGCGCCGGGGTAGTCCTCGATGGGGTAGGAACCGGGCGTGAAGATGTAGCAGTGGATGGGGATGCCTTCGGTCTCGGCCACGCGCATGTACTGCAGGGCCTTGGCATTGCCCCAGGGCTTCACGGAGCCGCCGTTGCGGAACTCGGCGCCGTGGCCCTTTTCCTGGCCGATGACCATGACGGACTGGGTGTGCATCTTCTTGCCGCGGCGGCGGGTGATGACCGCACGGGCGATGAGCATGCTGGGGTCGAGGCTGTGCTCGTCCTGGCCGCCCACTTCGGTGAAGTTGTCGTAGACGTTCTCCAGGATGTCACGCAGGCAGATGCGCTGGGGATGGCGCACGATGCGCACGCGGTCCATGGGCGTGATGAGCTTTTCCAGGCGTTTTTCCACAAAGACGAAAAGGTCTTCCAGGGAAACGATCTCGGTATGGGGATCCTCGACCTCGCCGTTGCGCACACGATTGGTGAACTCGGTCAGCTTCTCGTCCAGCAGGCGGATGCTGTCCTCGTGCTTGCCGGCGAAGATGTCGCGCGTATACGAGAGCCTGTCGTTCAGGCTTTGGATGCGTTTTTCGATAGTGTTGTCCATAATCTCTTGCGCCGTTTGACGTTGATGGAAGGGGACCGCCGGGGCGGCCCGTCAGCTAGAAGCGCAGGGTGCGGGCGGTGTTGGCCCGCAGGAAGTCCACGTTGGACTTGAGCGCTTCACCGGCGTTGTTCCGGCCTTCCAGGTGCAGGTTGTCCAGGAAGGAGACGCCGCGTTCCCGGGCCTCGGCCAGATCCTTGCCCCAGATGATGGCCAGGGCCAGGTTGGGGTCGAATTCGGTGGGGATCTCGTAAGGCGTGTCGGTGGGCACGTGGGTCAGCATGGTGAGCCAGGGCTCTTCCTTCCAGGCAAAGCGCTCGATACGGCCCACCCAGGGGGTGAAGCCGTGCTCGGGGTCTTCGGCGATGAGGCGGTATTCGATGCCCACGCCGTCGAAGGTCACGTCGTCCTGGGTGTAGCCCAGGGGCTCGCCCAGACCGATGCGGATCTGTTCGGCGATGAGGTCCACGGGGCCTTCGTGGTTGCGGATGCTGGAGATGCGGGCCGAGACGCCGTTCTCCACCTGGATGCGGGTGTTCACTTCCATGAGGAAGGGCTCGCCCTGGCGGGTGACGATCCATTCCCAGGTGCCCACGTTGTCATAGCCCACCTTGCGGGCCATGGTCAGGGAGTAGTGGACGATGTCCTGCAGCACCTTGGCGGCATCGAAGCTGTAGTCCATCTGGGCGGGCACGAAGCCGGGGGCCACTTCCACGCGCTTCTGCAGGCCGGTGGACTGGATGGAGCAGTTGCGGGTGCCGAAGTGCACGGGGTTCTTGCCGCTGCGGTCGGACACGATCTGGACTTCCAGGTGGTTGAAGTCCGTGATGCGCTGTTCGATGAGCACGCCCTCGTCCTTGAACTGGCGCAGGGCGTAGTTGCGGATGCGGCGGTACACGGAGCGGAAGTTGTCGATGTCGTACACTTCCTCAATGCCCATGCCCCCGCCGCCGGCAGAAGCCTTCACCAGCACCAGCGGGCGGGCAATGCCCTGCTGCGCCTGAAACTCAAACACGCTGCGGGCAATGCGTTCGGCTTCCATCTCGTCATAGATGGGCCTGTCGGAACCGGGTACGGTGGGCACGTTCAGGCTGCGGGCAAGGCGCTTGGTGTTGATCTTGTCGCCCAGCTCCCGGATAATCTTCCACGACGGGCCGATGAAAATCAGCCTGCGGTCGCGCTTGCACACGCGGCGGGCAAAGCGGAAGTCCTCCGCGAAAAAGCCGTATCCGGGATGCACCGCCGTGCATTCGGCATCGTCGGCCACAGCCATGAGCTCGTTGGCGTCATGGTAGGAGGACACGCGATACAGGCTTTTGTCGCCGCCCTGTTCGCGGGCAAGGCGCACATGGCCGGAGTCTGCGTCCTCGCGGGTGTAGACTGCCGTGAAGGCCACGCCCAGCGTGCGGCAGGCACGCATGATGCGCATGGCGATCTCCCCGCGGTTGGCTACCAGTATCTTATGCCGCGTGATATCCACAGGTTCTTTGTTTTCCACGCCTTGTTTCTCCATAGCTTCGCACGGCGCGCCCGCCGGGCGGTTCCGCACCCCGGTGACAGCCGGGGCGGCCTGTCCGCGCAAAGTATTACTGTATTTTTTTATATTATCACTTATCCTGCACGCGCAGCGCTCCATGCTATACGGGTTTCACGCCCGCGTGGCAAGCCTTTTTCCGCCGCAAGCCTTGCGGAACGGAGGGCGGCTGCGCTAGATTCTCCGCAGGGGCGCACGGCCGCCAAAAGCGACCCGCGGCGCCACAGACAGCATGATCCGCCTGCAAAAAACATGACGGCCTGAAGCCGTGAGGAACACTTTTATGCAAAATCCACAGGATGTCCAGCGGCACGTGGACGCCCTGCGGGAGCTGTGCCCGCAGGCCGCCCCGCGTATGGCCCTGGTGCTGGGTACCGGGCTGGGAACCCTTGCCGATGCCATGGAAGATGCCGTGCGCATTCCGTATGCCAGCCTGCCCGGCTTTCCCCGCTCCACCACGGATTCCCATGCCGGATGCTTCCTGCTGGGCAGCCTCTCCGGCGTGCCGGTCATCTGCCAGCAGGGACGCTGCCACCTGTATGAAGGCTACAGCCCGCGCGATGTCTGCGCCGGCGTGCGCGTCATGCGCGGGCTGGGCGCGGCGGGGCTGATCATCACCAATGCCGCCGGGGCCCTGAACCCCCGCTTTGACGCGGGCGATCTCATGCTCGTCACTGATCATATCAACGCCACGGGCCGATCCCCGCTGACCGGGCGCAACTGCGAGGCATGGGGGCCGCGCTTCCCCGACATGAGCGCGCCCTACGACGCTGACTTCCAGCGGCTTGCCCTGCGCAAGGCGGCGGAGCTGGGCATCCGCCTGGAGCGCGGCGTCTATCTCTGCACGCCCGGCCCCCAGCTGGAAACACCGGCGGAGACGCGCTTCTATCGCGCCGCCGGGGCCGATGCCGTGGGCATGTCCACCGTGCTGGAGGTCATCGCCGCGCGGCACATGGGCATGCGCGTGCTGGGCCTTTCCTGCCTGACCAACAAGAATCTCCCCGACTGCATGGCGGAAGCGACGCTGGAGGACATCATCGCCAGCGCAAACAGCGCAGCCGATGCGCTCGGCCGGCTCATCCGCGCCGTCCTGCCGGACATGTAGGCGCGGGAGGAGGACGGGCCGGCTCTCGACAAGCACAGGAAAAAGCTGTACCCTGCTTCCCTCCAAATTTTCCGGGAAACATCACCACACCTCAACATCTAGACGGAAGTCACCACCAATGCAGAACGAACACCTACGCAACGTGGCCATCATCGCGCACGTTGACCACGGCAAAACCACCCTTGTCGACGCCCTTTTCAAACAGAGCGGCACCTTCCGCGCCGACCAGCAGGTCGACGATCGCATCATGGACAGCATGGACCTGGAGCGTGAACGCGGCATCACCATTGCTGCGAAAAACTGCTCCGTCACCTGGAAGGGCGTAAAGATCAATATCATCGACACCCCCGGGCACGCCGACTTCGGCGGCGAGGTGGAGCGCTCCCTCTCCATGGCCACAGGCGCCATCCTGCTGGTGGACTCCTCCGAAGGCCCCCTGCCGCAAACCCGCTTCGTGCTGCGCAAGGCGCTGGCCGCCGGCCTGCCCATCATCGTGGTGGTCAATAAAATCGACCGCAAGGACGCCCGCCCCGCCGAGGTCCTCGACGAAGTCTACGATCTCTTCATCGACCTTGAGGCCAATGACGAGCAGCTGGAATTTCCCGTGCTCTACGCCATCGGGCGCGAAGGCGTGGCCATGAATGATCTGGACGGCGAGCGCAAGGACCTCTCTCCGCTCTTCGACGCCATTCTGGAGCACATCCCCGGCCCGGTCTATGATCCCGAAGAGCCCTTCCAGATGCTGGTGGCCGACCTGGACTATTCCGACTATCTGGGCCGTCTGGCCGTGGGCCGCATCATGCACGGCCGCGTGCAGTCCAAGGATACGCTGGCCTGCATCGGAGAATCCGGCCAGCCGGAGACCCTGCGCGTCACCAAGCTTCAGGTGTACAGGGGCCTTCAGCTGGCTGAAGTGAGCGAAGCCGAACCGGGCGACGTGGTGGTGCTGGCAGGCATCGAGGACGTGACCATTGGCGACACCATCTGCACCAAGGATAATCCCCGCGCGCTGCCCCGCATCACGGTGGACGATCCCACCGTTGCCATGCGCTTCGGCATCAATACCTCCCCCCTGGCCGGCCGCGAGGGCAAGCTGGTGCAGAGCCGCGTGATCTGGGATCGCCTCCAGAAGGAATGCCTGCGCAACGTGGCCATCCGCGTGGAACGCACCGAAGACAACGACGCCTTCCTCGTGAAGGGACGCGGCGAATTCCAGATGGCCATTCTCATCGAAACCATGCGCCGCGAGGGCTTCGAGCTTTCCGTGGGCCGGCCTGAAGTCATCATGAAGAAGGACGCGGACGGCAAGCTGCTTGAGCCCATCGAGCATCTGTACGTGGACTGCGACGAAGGCTTCATGGGCGTGGTGACGGACAAGATCAACCAGCGCAAGGGGCGCATGATCAACTGCACCAATCACGGCACGGGCCGCGTGCGTCTGGAGTACTCCGTGCCTTCGCGCGGGCTCATCGGCTACCGCGATGAATTTCTTACGGATACCAAGGGCACGGGCCTGCTGAACTCCTATCTGGAAGGCTACGAAGAATACCGCGGCGACTTCCCCAGCCGCTACACCGGCTCCATCGTGGCCGACCGCTCCGGCGTGGGTGTGGCCTACGGCCTCTTCAACCTCGAACCGCGCGGCCGGCTCTTCATCACTGCCGGCGATCCCGTCTATGAAGGCATGATCGTGGGTGAGCACAACCGCGAAAATGACATCGACGTGAACCCGGCCAAGGAAAAGAAGCTCACCAACATGCGTGCCGCCGGCAAGGATGAAGCCTGCACTCTGACGCCCATCAAGCGTCTGACGCTGGAACAGGCGCTGAACTTTGTGCGCGAGGACGAGCTGGTGGAAGTCACGCCGCAGTCCATCCGCATGCGCAAGGCCGTGCTGTCCGCGCAGGAGCGCTACCGCATCGCCGGCCTGAAGAAAAAGGCCTAGCGCCGCGCTGGCGGGGCATTCCGGGGCGGGGGCATGGCCTCCGCCCTTTTTCTGTCCGCGCAAGGCCCTTCACTGCGCCCCGCCCCCTCCGCACGCCTTTGCCGCACCGCCCTCCCGCCGGCTTTCCGGCGCTCGTGTTCCGCCTGCGCTCTTCCGCAATGCAGGCGGATTTTTTTCACAAAAACGTGCAAAATGAGCACAACTTTGTCGTTTTTATAAAATTTCCCCTGAAAAGCGTGCCCGCGGCTTTACCCATCCTCTCTTTTCTGCTATGGCTGTTCCCAGTGGTGACGTTTTCCTCTCTTCCCAAGCGCACGTGTGCGCTCAAGGCTTATGCTTTTCATCCTTCCGGAGCATAAGCCTTGTTTTTTTCTGTCCGCCGCCCGCGCCTTCCGCCCCTTGACTCCGCCGCCGCACGCTTTATGTACAGCGCAACGCGAACATTCCGGCGCCCAACGCGCCGACATTCTTTTGAGGAGGACAGCAGATGGCTGACGCCAGCACCCATGAATTCCGCGCCGAGGTGCGCAAAGTTCTGAACATTTTGACAAACTCGCTGTATACCAACCGCGAAATCTTTCTGCGCGAGCTCATTTCCAATGCCTCGGATGCTCTGGACAAGCTGCGCTTCACCCAGAACAAGGGCGAGCAGCCCCGCAATCCCGATCTGCCCCTGGAAATCAGCATCAGCATTGACAAGGACAACAAGACCCTGACCATCCGGGATACGGGCATAGGCATGAGCCGCGAGGAGATGGCCGAAAATCTCGGCACCATCGCCCGCTCCGGTTCCGAACAGTTCCTGAACGAGCTGGCCAGGGAGGGCGCCGGCGCAGACGGCGAAAAGGCCGATGCCTCCCAGATCATCGGGCGCTTCGGCGTAGGCTTCTATTCGGTCTTCATGGTGGCCTCCAGAGTGGAAGTGACCTCACGTCCGGCCTACGGCGATGCTCCGGCCGCCACATGGACGTCTGACGGGCTCGGCACCTATGCCCTCAGCGATGCCGGCGACAACGCGCCCGAGCGCGGCACGGTCATCGTGGCCCATCTGAAGGACGATGCCGCCGAATATCTGGAAAAATACCGCATCGAAAGCGTCATCAAAAAGCACTCCGGCTTCGTGCCCTTCCCTGTGCTGGTGGATGGCGACAAGGTCAATACGCAGCCCGCCCTGTGGCGCGAGCCCAAGTTCTCCGTCACCAGGGAGCAGTACGCCGAATTTTACAAGGCCATGACCTACGACTACAAGGAGCCGCAGGATCAGCTGCATTTTTCCGTGGATGCTCCGGTGCAGTTCAACGCCCTCCTCTTCATCCCGGATACGGAATCCGACATCTACGGCATGGGCCGCGATCACTGGGGGCTGGACCTCTACGCCCGCCGCGTGCTCATCAACCATGAGAACAAGGACCTGATCCCCGAATACATGGCCTTTCTGAAGGGCGTGGTGGATACCGAGGACCTGCCCCTGAACATCTCCCGCGAGACGCTTCAGGAAAATGTGGTCATCCGCAAGATACAGCAGACCATTGTCAAGCAGGTGCTGGGTCATCTGGAAAAAACCGCCAAGGGCGACCCTGAAGCCTATGCCAGATTCTGGAAGCGGCACGGACGCATCTTCAAGCTCGGCTACAATGACTTTGTCAACCGCGACCGCGTGGCCGCCCTCCTGCGCTTCAATTCTTCCGAGCATGCCGACGGCGAGGCGCTCACCTCGCTGGAAGACTACATGGCCCGCGGCAAGGAAGGCCAGAAGACCATCTGGTACGTGGTCGCCCCCAACCGCGAAGCCGCCCGCATGAATCCGCACACCGAGGTCTTCCGCCGCAAGGGGCTGGAAGTGCTCTATCTGGTGGAGCCTGTGGATGAATTTGTCATGGAAGGTCTCGGCAAGTACAAGGACTGGGAGCTGAAATCCGTGGAAAGCGCCACGGACGAGCAGCTCAGGGACTTTGCCGACACTCCCGGGGAAGCTCCGAAGGAAGCCCCCCTCAGCGAGGATGACGCCAGCGCCTTCGACAGGCTGCTGGGCCGCATGCAGGAAATTCTGGGCGACAAGGTGAAAGAAGTGCGCCTCTCCCACCGTCTGGCGGACAGTCCCGCCTGTCTCGTTTCGCCCGACGGCGTGAGCTCCAGCATGGAAAAATTCATGCGCGTCATGCAGAAGGATGAATCCATTCCCGTGAAGGTGCTGGAAGTGAACCGCGAACACGGGCTTATGCGCGCCATGCTGCGCATCTACAAGGCCGATCCGCAGGACAGCGTACTTGCTGAAATGACGCAGGGCGTCTTTGACGCCGCGCTGCTGCTGGACGGCTATCTGAAAGACCCGCAGGCGCTGGCGGCCCGCACCAACACCCTGCTGGCGCAGGCCGGCGCGTGGTATGCCGAAGTCAAGAAGCTGTAGTCAGCCGTAATGCGCCTGTGGCGCAGAGACTGTCCATACAACAGGCCGGGCATGATATTCATGTCCGGCCTGTCTGCATCATGGTGGGGCCTTGCATGCCGGCCCCGGCGGTCATGCCTCCCTGCGGCGCAAATGAGGCGCCAGCATGATCAGCATGACCGCGCCGATAATCAGAGCCGATCCCGCTGCGGAGCGCAGGGTGAAGGGTTCATGAAACACCAGCACCCCCACGCTGACCGCCGTGACCGGTTCCATGGCGCCCAGCACGGACGCCAGCGTGGAGCCGATGCGGCGGATGGCCGCCACCAGTGTCAGATTGGAGACCACGCCCGTGATCACGCCCAGCAGGAGCAGCTCTCCCCACTGCGCCCAGCCCCGCGGCAGGGTCAGGCTGGCGTCCCAGACGGCATAGAGCAGGGAATACAGGGAGCCGAACAGCATCAGATAGAAGGTGATGGAAAGGCCGCTGGACACGCGCAGACGAACGGCCTGGATGCCCACCACGTACAGGGCATTGAGCACGGCGGAAAACAGGGCCACGCCAATCCCCAGCAGGCTGAAGCGCCCCGTACCGCCGTCATGCAGAGACAGCAGGGCCACGCCGGCCATGGCCATGAACATGGCCGCAAAGGTGGACAGGCGCGCCTTTTCATGCAGGAAGCAGATCATGATCAGCACCACATACACAGGGTAGCTGAACTGCAACGTGGCCACCAGTCCGCTGTCCAGGCAGCGAAAGGCGAAGAAGAAGGTGACGGCCGCGGCCGCATAGAAGAAGCTCAGTGCCCCCAGCCGCAGCGCATCCGCCCCGGCAATGACCAGAGGCTCCCGCCGTATGGCCAGCAGCAGGCCCATGACCAGCGCGGAAATGCCGAAGCGGCAGGCCAGAATGGAGCCGGTATTCATGCCCTGCGCCATGAGCGGCAGGGTAAAGAGAGGAATAAGCCCGAACGAGCAGGACGAAAGCAGCCCGTAAACAAATCCTTGCCACATGATGCGCCGCCCTCCGCAGCGGCAGCTGTTCAATGTCAGCTCCGTTCCCTGTCCAGCACGCGCAGGGAAATGGCCTCCGCCAGAAATTCCGGCAGCAGCTTCGGCTCTCCCGCCATGTCCGCAATGGTGCGGGCCAGCCGCAGGATGCGGGCATAGGCCCGCGCCGACAGGCCCAGCGTCTGCACCGCGCCGCGCAGCAGGCTGTGCCCGGCGGCGTCCAGCGCGCAGTGCTCTTCCAGCATCCGCCCGGAAAGCTCCGCATTGCAGCGGCAGGGCGTGCCGGCATAGCGCGCTTCCTGCACGGCCCGGGCGGACAGTACCCGCGCCCGCATTTCCGCCGAGCTCGCCGTTCCTCTGCTGTCCCGCAGCTCTTCATAGGGGACGGCGGGCACTTCCATGTGCACGTCGATGCGATCCAGCAGCGGGCCGGAAAGCCGGCCCCGGTAGCGGGCAATCTGCGCCTCCGAGCAGACGCACTGATGCGCCGGGTCCGTCTGGTAGCCGCAGGGACAGGGATTCATGGCCGCCACCAGCATGCAGGCCGCAGGATAGGACACCGACTGCGCCGCCCGCGCAATGCAGACCGTGCCGTCCTCCAGCGGCTGGCGCAGTACCTCCAGCGTCTGCTTCTGATATTCCGGCAGCTCGTCCAGAAACAGCACGCCGCGATGCGCCAGCGAAACTTCTCCGGGCCGCGGGTGCTGCCCGCCGCCCACCAGCGCCACTTCGGAAATGGTGTGATGCGGCGACCGGAAGGGCCGCGCCGTCATCAGTCCCCGCCCCGGCGGCAGCAGGCCGGCCACGCTGTAGATTTTCGTCACCTCCAGCGCCTCTTCAAAGCTGAGGGGCGGCAGAATGGTGGGCAGGCGCCGCGCCAGCATGCTCTTGCCGCTGCCGGGAGGGCCCATGAGCAGCACGTTGTGGCCGCCGGCCGCCGCCACTTCCAGCGCGCGCTTGGCCAGGCTCTGCCCCTTGACCTCCGCAAAATCCATGCCGCAGTCTTCGGCCGGCTGCGCAGACTGCTGCGGCAGCACGGGTGCCAGCGAGGATTCCCCAGTCAGCAGGCGCACGGCCTCCTCCAGCGTCCGGGGCGCAAAGACAGGAAGACCGCGCGCGATGGCGGCTTCTTCCGCATTGTCCGGCGGCACAATCAGCCCCCGCGCACCTTCCGCGCGGGCCAGCACGGCCAGAGGCAGCACGCCGGGCACCGCCCGCAGCGCGCCGTCCAGCGAGAGCTCCCCTGCCAGCATCCAGCCGTGCAGGCGGTTCCCCTCCAGCGCGCCCGCAGCCGCCAGCAGAGCAAGCGCCAGCGGCAGGTCATAGGCCGTGCCGTTCTTGCGCAGGCCGGCAGGCGCAAGATTCACCGTAATGCGCCCGGCAGGCAGGCGGAAGCCAGATGAGCGCAGGGCCGCAAAGACGCGCTCCCGCGCCTCGCGCACGGCTGCTTCGGCCAGGCCCACCAGCGTAAAGGCCGGCATGCCCCGCCGGCTGAAATCCACCTCCACCTCTACGCGGAAGGCGTCCACCCCCAGCAGACCGCCGGAAACAGCTTTTGCGATCATGCCGTCCTCCCCTTCAGCCATGACAGTTCAGGCTGCTCCGCCTTTCATGAACATCTCCGGCAGCCCAGCCCGTAAAAAAAAGAGATATTGACGCGCACAGGTCAACATCTCTTTCTACTTGCGGGGAATTACTTGTCAAGTACCCAAAAGCTCACGTCATATCGCCCGGCCGATATAGAACACATAGCCGTAGTGCTGTCTGTACTTCAGAAACAGCGCAACCTCCTGCTGATTTATTGCGGCATATTCCCTCATGACATCGCTATGGGCGTACCTGTTCGCCAAATCCTGAATGGCCGACGCTCTTGGGGTGAAATAGTTGTCCGTCCAGCATGTTTCAGGCAAGACGAACGCGGCAATGAAGGCATAGCCGGCATGCCGCATGCTTTCGATATTCTCTGCCACAGTATGCAGATGGACGCCCGCACCAGACCAGAACTGATCAACAGCAGCCGGATGCTCCTCCGTTATCCACGAAGGGCATGTGACTGCCACATAGCCGTCCTGTTTCAGGAACGCATGCCAATGGCGGAGACCGTTCTCAAAACCGATAGCATCGATGGCGCCTTCCGACCAGATCAGGTCAAGGCTTTCCTGTTGAAATGGCAGATGCGCCATATCGCCGACAATGCCGGCAATCCTGCCTGCACACTCTCTGCCTGCCGCCCTCTTCGCAAGCCGCCCAATGAAGTCGGGAAACATATCCAGAGCTGTGATACTTCCCGGCAGAGACTCCGCCAGCAGCAGGGTCTGCCCGCCTGTGCCGCATCCCAGGTCTGCAACCCGCGCAAACCGTTCCAGCGGCCCCAGGAACCCCAGCGCCTGCCTTGTTGCCTCCGGACTGCCCGGCCCCTGACGTTCCAGCCCTCTGTGTGCCTCAAGCAGCAGGTCCATAAAGGATGGCTGACTGTTTTCCATGCTCCTGCCTCCTGCGCGTCTTCATCTGGCGGCCTGCGGCATCTTCCGGCAGCATGACCGCTGCTTCACGCGCCGCATCCGCGCACATGCCGCGAAATAGTCCTGACGACCTCATCCATCACAATGGGCTTTGCCAGATGGCCATTCATTCCCGCCTCCAGCGAGGCCTGCACGTCTTCCGCAAAGGCATTGGCCGTCATGGCAATGATGGGGATGGTGCCGCCGTCCGGCCTGTCATCCATGGCGCGGATGGCTCGTGCGGCCTCGTAGCCATCCATGCGGGGCATCATGATGTCCATGAGGATCACGTCGAAGCTGCCTGCCGGGCGCCCGGCAAAGAGCTCCACGGCCTGTCTGCCGTCCACGGCGCGCGTGACGGTCATGCCCAGCTCCGTCATCTGGATTTCCGCAATCTCCGCATTGAGATCATTGTCCTCCGCCAGCAGCACCCGGACGCCATGCAGATTTTCCCGCACGCGGGATAGCTCCTTCTGGTCGGCCGCTTCCCTATCGACCAGCGTCAGGGGAAGCTCCACAATAAACGTCGACCCGCTGCCTTTCCTGCTCTCAACGCGTATGCTGCCGCCCATCATCTCCACATACTGCCTGGTAATGGCCATGCCCAGACCAGTGCCCTTGTACTGGGTTCTTGCGCCATTGTCCTCCTGCGCGAACATCTCGAAAACCCGATTGACAAAGTCCCCGCTCATGCCCACGCCCGTATCCGTCACACGATAGCACATGACAATATGCCGGTCATCCGCGCCGGGGCGATGCGTCTCTTCATAGCAGATGCTGCCACCGTCATCGGTAAACTTCACGGCATTGCTCAGAATGTTCACCAGAACTTCCCGAATGCGCACGGCATCCGCCAGCACGCAGGTATTCTCCAGCCGGGCCCGTCTGACCGTGAATGTCAGGTCGCGATTGATCAGGAAGCCTCTGGTAATATCCAGCACCGCATCGCTGACGGCGGCGATGTCCACAGGAACAGGCGAATACTTTATTTTTCCGCTTTCAATGCGGCTGATGTCCAGCACATCGTTGATGAGGGCCAGCAGATGCTCGGAACTGTCGCTGATTTTTTCCAGACAGTCCCGCACCGCGGGCGCGGGCTGCTGCTTCAGGGCAATATTGGTAAAGCCGATGATGGCATTCATTGGCGTCCGTATATCATGGGACATGTTGTTCAGGAATGTTGTCTTTGCAATATTCGCACTCTGTGCCTGCCGGACGGACTCTTCCAGCTGGCTGTTCTTTTCCTGAAGGCGACTGGCATACCTGCTGCGTTCTTCCGCAATGGCACGCATGTTCCTGTTATTTCTGAGTGTCAGCATGATTGCCGTGCCGACGCAGAAGGAAATGGCAATCCATGCAATCAAAAACCACGGATTATTTCTGACAAACTGTGCCAGAGTGACATCCGGCTGCTCGTAATGCGTGTACTTTTCAACAATCTCATCCATAGCAATGGACTGATCTGCCTTCAGGCACTTGTTCAGGATACTGACCAGTTCATGATCGGTATGGTGAGAAATCATAATAGAAAGAGCGGATGGCGGCTTGTTGACAATGTGAAAAATCAGCTCTCCATCCTGATTCTGATTGACATATTTTTCCGCCATGTATGTATATACATAGCAGGCATCCGCAGTCCCGTCCTTGACGGCCTGCATGGCTTCATTGCGTGTGTCATAATGAAGTATATGAATATTATCCGCCTGATCAATATCGATTCTGTCATATACCTGATTATAGGCGACCGCAATGGTACGGATTTTCCCCTGAAAATCCTTTTTTGTCACACGGGACATAGTCAGCTGCATATAGGGGTCTGTGGACAGGCCGTTGTCTTCCTGCAGAAGCGTGCTTCGCTCCGCACTCATATCCATATAGACATCCGCCGCGCCCTTCATGACCCAGTCATAGTACTGCGCCCGGCTCTCCGCAGCCATGACAGTATAGGGAATGCCGACCATCCTCATCAGATGATCAAAGTACTCGGGAATAATGCCTGCCAGCCTTCCCTGCTCCGCATAGGAGTAAGGGTCTCTGTCCGGCTGGGCGCAGGCCCGGACGGTCTTTTCGCCGGACTGCACGGCGCGGATATAGGCCTGTTCCTCAGGAGTAAAGGAGAGAGTGCTCCCCAGGCTGCTGGTCGTGTATTTGTAGTAGAGCTTGTTTCTCCAGTCGCCCTCGTTCCTGTCCATCTCCTCGATGCCCCTGTTGATCTCATGCAGCAGGGCCGCATCCTCCTTTCTCACGATGGCATAGAACTCCTCCAGCGCAAAGCGCGCCACGATCTTTTCGCCGGTGTGCTTTCTCAGGCTGCTGGCAACAATTCCCTCCACTTCACCGCTGTGAAGCGCTTCGGTCAGTGCCGCTTCCTCGTCATACTCCGCCGTGCGATAGGTGAATCCCTTTTCCCTGGCCAGCGCCGCCAAATCGTCATTCCGGCTGCTGGCCCTGAGCACGCCAATGAGCATGCCGTCAAAGCTCTTGTAGTCATTGAGCTGAAAGCGCCTGTCGCCCGCACGGACGCACAGCTCCGCATAGCTGGTGCCGATGGGGCTTGAAAAGGCAAAGTCCTTCTCCCGCCGGCTGGTTTTCCGCGCAGAGGTCACCATGTCGATCTCCCCGTCGCGGAGCATCTGCTGCATATCCTGCCAGCTGTCCTCATAGCCCACATACCGGTAGTTCAGGCTGGTGTATCTGCGCAGCAGACGCAGGAAGTCGAATCCGTACCCGCTGCCCTGCGGCCCCTTTTCATCCCGGATGATCTCATGATACCCCGGAAAGGCAAAATACCCCACGCGGATGGTCCGGGGCTGCGATGCCCAGGCGGCAGGCGGACAGACAAGAGGAAGCACCATCAGCACAAGCAAAAGGCATGTCATGCCGCCTGTCAGACTGCTTCTCCCCGCCATGAGACGCGGATGCGGTATATGTGGACTTCTTTTCATAGTAAAATGTATATAATTTCCCCGCAAGGATACGGCCCGCCGGAGGCGTGCGCAGTACGGGGGACGGACGCCGGCAGGCCGCTTCGCCTTCCTTTCCATCCCCGGGAAGAGATGTCAACACTTCAGGCCCGCATCTCCTGCCAGGGACGCGGAAAGGCTGCCGCCAGCTCCGGCGGCAGGGAAGAATACCGCATGGTTCCGGACGATCCAGAGCCCGCTAGCGCAACATCGCCGACAGGGCCTTCATCAGTTCATGCACGTCGATGGGCTTGCCGAAATGACCATTCATGCCAGCGGCCAGGGCCTCCTTCCTGTCCTCCTCAAAGGCATTTGCCGTCATGGCAAGGATGACCGTACCGGCCTTTCCGGCATCGGGAAGCGACCTGATGGCCCTGGCGGCCTCATAGCCGTTCATCTTCGGCATCTGGACATCCATGAGGATGGCATCATAGTAGCCGGCATCCGCGGCGCGCACCATCTCCACAGCCATCCTGCCATCTTCCGCCCGTTCCACGGCAAATCCGGCGTCCTGCAATATCTCCACGGCAATTTCGGCATTCAGATCATTATCTTCCGCCAGCAGGATGCGCTTCCCTCTGAACTGTTCCGGATCAGACATTCCGCCCCTCTGCTCCACAAGGTCCGCCTTGGCCGCTATTCTGTGGGGGATGGTCACGATACATGTCGTGCCGACATGCTTCTGGCTGGAAATCTCTATCGTTCCTCCCATGAACTCAACCAGCCGCTTCACAATCGGCATGCCAAGCCCGGTGCCTTCCACCTGGGCCTCCGTGGCGGAATGCTCTCTGGCAAATTCCTCAAAGATATGCGGCAGAAATTCCCTGGTCATCCCGACGCCAGTATCCGTAATCGTCGTCCGGTACAGCGCATATCCTTCCCGATGTGAGGGAATTTCCTCAAGGTCCATGGTGACTCTGCCGCCGGGATTCGTGTACTTGTAGGCATTGGAGAGAATATTGATGAAGACTTCCCGCAGCTTGCTGGGATCGCAGAAGACATAGGGATGGTCTACCGTAATCTTCCCTGTAAATTCAATATTCTTCTGACGCATCATCTCCTGAAAGACGGAGTACAGCATGTCATTGAACTGTTCCGTGCTCCATGCCACTTCCTCCACCTCGATTATCCCCTTTTCAATACGCGCCATCTCAAGAACATTGTTTATGATGGAAAGGAGCACCGTATTGGAGTCATGTATCTTTTTCAGGTAGTCCGCTCTTTTTTCAGCATCATCCTGATATTTTTCCAGAAGCTCGGTAAAGCCGATGATGGCGTTCATGGGTGTGCGAATATCATGCGACATATTGAACAGGAACGCCGTCTTTGCGTTGTTCGCCGCCTCCGCCATGGCCGTTGCTTTCTGTAATGCCTTGCGGTTGCGTATCTCCTCTTCCTTCAGGACTGTCATATCCTGTACGGCAAGGAGGATGATCGCCGGCTTGTCCTCCCTGCGCTCAAGGCAGATGATGGATATGTTTTCCCAGCGCAGGCCCTCCTTCAGCCGTATCTGATAGTCATACTGCAAGTATGGAATATCTTCCGCAAGATGCGTTTTAATATACTGGCTGCTGAGCACTTCCGGCATAGTCACTGCATTGCCGGTACTGACATATCTTCTGGAAACATATTTCAGCAGCTCGGAATACTGCCCTGTTCTGGGAACATCATGCGCGCAGCTGTCCAGATACACATAGGTATCTTCATCCAGATCAACCACAGTAAAGCGGGAAAACAGCGCCGTGACGCCGCCCACGATATTTTCCATCTTCCGCTTTTCCTGCACAAGATGCCTGTTCCGTACCCTGTGCCGCACAAGCATCCCGAGGATATACAGGGCGAAGACCAGCACCAGCAGCAGCTCCAGCCGGATGCCGGCGGCGTTGGCTTCCTGTATCATGCTCTCCGTGACCATGGGCGGAAAGGACTGTATCAGCATCCAGTCAGTGCCGCTGACAGGAGTGCTGTAGAAATTCCCTCTGCCCTGCGGCACGTCATACATGCAGCCATAGGACTGCCTGTCCGCAAAGGACTGCGTAAACGCAGACGCTTCCTCCGGCCGCAATCCCGCATTCTTCACTATGAATGTCAGCATGTTGTCCCGGCCGCTTTCCTGCCGCGTCGCGGAAATAACCGTGCCATCCGCCATGCAGAGATATGCCTTCCCCTTCTTCCCGAAGAAGTAGGTCTCCAGAATCTCCTGCATCCGCTGTTCGCGGTAATGTCCGACTAAGACACCGATAATCTTGCTGCCCTGATATACGGGAGCATAGAACATGACCAATGTTCCATTGGTCACACGAGGATGGAATACAACGTCAATGCCGCTGTTTCCCTTCATCCCCTCAAGAAAATAGGTACGATCGGAAACATCCACCATCCCACCCGGGGCAGTGCGATCCAGGCCAGCGCTGTCAACAAATTCCAGGTGATCAAATGGTGAATTTGCAGTAACCTTTTGCAGTACCGCACGCCCGCCATCAGCCTGAGGGAGAATATCATACTGGCTGCACCAGAATGCCACCTGCCTGATGCTGTTCTGCGCATTGACGAGGACTTCATCAATATAGCGTGCCTTCTGCCGTGCCGCATCCGCGGCATAGCTTGCATTCAGCGTTACGACCCTGTCAAAGTTTTCCCTTGAGAAGTTCAAAAAAGCCAGGGCGATGCAGGCTATCAGGATAGCCCACACCAGCATCTGGCGTCCCGTGCTTCCGTTCGTATTGGCAACCCATTGCGGCATCCCCGTCCTCCACCGTCGCATCATGCCCTGATACTCTCGTTATTCCGTATCATTATACTGTATATATTTTACTGTCCATGCTTTCCTGACCGTCCGGCCCTGCACAGGCCAGGCTGCCGGAGCCGCGGAGGCCGGGACGGCGGCCCCCGCATCTCTTCCACGCGGAGCGGAGCGTTGCACGCAGGCCGCGATGCAGCGTCCGGGGAAAGTTCCCCGGTCCGCATCCAGCCGCAGAGGCCATGATGGTTCGGTTCCCCCGCCGTCGCCGGAAGGGCGATCGCCGGAGGCAGTGCGCAGGCCGTGCCCTTCCGGCGCGGCCGATGCGGGATCAGCCGCAGGTATCCGGGCAGGCAGGCAGGCAGGCAGGCAGGCAGGCAGGCAGGCAGGCAGGCAGGCAGGCAGGCAGGCAGGCAGGCAGGCAGGCAGGCAGGCAGGCAGGCAGGCAG
>JAQXJC010000021.1 GCA_029008115.1 Desulfovibrionaceae bacterium
TAGACATATAGATTTCTAGACATATAGATTTCTAGACATATAGATTTCTAGACATATAGATTTCTAGACATATAGATTTCTAGACATATAGATTTCTAGACATATAGATTTCTAGACATATAGATTTCTAGACATAACAGATAATATCCTGAAAAGACAGCCTCTTTGTGACTGAAACAGGAGAACGGTCATGCATGTTACAGCGGTCTTCAACCAGAAGGGCGGCGTCGGAAAAACGACCACGGTACAGAACTTTGGCGCCGTGCTTGCCAGCAACTATGGCAGACGGGTACTGCTGGTGGACCTTGATGCGCAGGGCAATCTCACCGATGCCTGCGGCCTCCAGCCGCTTTCTCTTGAGCGTATGATCTACGATGTGCTTACGGGGGCATGTTCCTTTGACGATGCCGTGCAGCATGTCGAGGACGCGGGAAACGGCGGGACGGTGGACATCCTGCCGGCCAACGTGCGGCTCGCCGAGGCGGAAATCAATCTGGTCAGCGCATACGGTCGGGAGTCCCTGCTCAAGGATGTGCTGGAGCCTCTTGCAGACAGGTATGACTACGTGCTCATTGACTGCCCCCCTTCTCTGGGGCTGCTCTGCGTCAATGCCCTGGTCGCCGCCGACGGCGTTCTTGTTCCCGTGCAGACAGAATATTTCGCCATGGCCGGGCTCACGCTCGTGCGGCGCACAGTGGAGCAGATTCAGAAAAAACTGAACCGCCATCTGCGTATTGATGGCGTACTGCTCACGCTCTTTGACCGGCGCAAGAGCCTGCACTTTGATGTGGCCAGCGCTCTTGCGGAAGATATCTGGGGCAAGCATCTCATCGCGGCCCGCATCGGCACCAGCACCAAACTTGCCGAGGCTCCCTCGGCAGGTGTCTCCATCCTTGCGCATGATGCCAGGGGCAAGGGTGCGCAGGACTATGCCGCCGCCGTATCCTGCTGGCTACAGACTGTCAGCAGAGAGGAGGCCTAGCATGGGACTCGCTCCACGTGGAAAGAACATCCTCATCAGGCAGGATGATTCCCTGTTTGCCGACACCAGACAGGAAGCACCCGCTCCGCAGGCCAGGCCTGCCGCCCCGGCGGCAAAGCTGCGCTCCGGCTGCGTCCAGAAAAACTGGCTCATTCCGCAGGAATTGGCCCGGCGTATCAAGCTGGCCGCCGTGCACACCGGCACAACAGAATCGCAAATCGTGCGCGAGGCATTGGGAGCATATCTTGATGCCCTGTCCAGAAAAATGCCTCTGGAGAGCTAGCATGCTAGAAACATAGAAGTCTAGATATCTAGACAACAAAGGCGCCCGGCAGGATATACCGGGCGCCTATTTTCATGCCTGTTTTTCTTAAATGTACAGGTATGCCGCTCTGTTAGATGGATACATATCTGTATCACCCGCGCGAGTCATGTCTCCATGCTAGATATCTAGACTTCTAGAAGTATAGCATCCGCCCTTCAGATACGGCGGAAACGACAGCCGCGCGGCAGCTAGAAACCGACCGATCCACCGCTGCCGTGAAGTCGCGTCCGCAGCTCTCGGGAGAGCGCATCCAGCAGGACACCTGGCTCCACCGGACTGGCGGCAAAAGCGAACTGGCCGCGCACCGTATTGAAATCACCAGGCACAAGACGCTTCAGCCCCAGCAGACGCGCTTCCTCCTCCGGTGCAAGCGGCCGGCAGCACCCGGGTTCCAGCATGGCACGGAACAGCGCCAGCACCTGCGCCGGGCCTGCCCATGTAAAACCGATCTTGAAGGTAAAGCGACGCATGGCCGCGCTGTCCATGGACTCGCGGCGGTTGGTGGTGCAGATGCAGAATCCCCGGTAGCTCTCCAGCGATGTCAGGAACTGGTTGACCATGGTGCTTTCCCAAGAATGATGAGCCATATCGCGGGAAAAAATGAAGCTGTCCGCCTCGTCTACGACCAGCACCGCGCCATTTCTCTCCGCGCGGGCGAAGGTGGCGGCAATATTGCGTTCCGTCATGCCCACATACGAGTCCAGCAGGTCTGCCGCCTGCACCACGACACATTCCCGGGAAAGCTGATCGGCGATATGGCGGGCCAGCGCCGTCTTGCCGGTACCGGGAGGGCCGTAGAACAGGAAGGTGCAGGCGCCGGCATCCAGCGAACCATCACACAGACGGGCATCCGCTCCCCGGCACCGTTCCAGCAGGGAGCGCACATCGCCGCTTCCCTGCGCCAGGCACACCCCGTCCAGCGTGTATCCCCTGGCGGCGGCCGGCTTGCGACGGGGAGGAAGGCCGTTGCCCGCAAGCCGTTCATGAGAGGCAAGCAGCGCTTCCAGGGCAGCGGCTCTGGCTGCGCTGTCCGCGCCCTCCGGCAGCATGCCGGGACAGGAGAGCCGCTGCGCGGCGGTTGCGGCAATGCCGGCCGGCAGCTCAAAGCGCAGGGCGAGCCTGTCGGCGTCCGCATCGGCAAGGGCGCCCTCGCCCCAGACTCTGACACCCAGCTCCCGCCACAGACGCCTGCGCTGCGCCATATCCGGCACGCCAAGATGCAGGCTGTAGCTGAAACGCCGTTTTATCGTCGGCTCCATGTGCGACGTATCGCCGACAGTCCAGATAATGACGCGCCCCGGCGTTTCCAGCACCGTGCCCAGCCAGGCATTGTCCGTCGTCTCGCGGCCGGAAAAAATCTCGCTGTCCAGAAACTGATCGGCGCTGTCCACTATCAGGCAGGACTTTTCCTCGCCGGCCGCCAGCCTGGTGCACAGGTCCAGCGCGGCATCACGCTGGAAGTAGCCTTCCGGCGGCACGGTCCAGACACGGCAGCCGGCGGCTTCCGCCAGCGCGCGGGCACAGGCCGTCTTGCCGCTGCCGGCCGGCCCGTAGAGCAGAATGTTCACGGGTCGTTCACGCGCGCCAGCCCGCAGCAGGGCCACGGCCATGTCAGCCTCGTCTTTCTTCAGTGGAAATGCCTCCAGCGGCAGGGCCTCTCCCGTCATGGGCAGGCGGAAGAGCCCGGGCAGTCTGCTGTCCTCCCCGTCCGCCCAGAAGGCGCAGAAATCCATGTTGAAGGCCAGCGCATTTCTGCCGTTGTCCATCAGCAGGCGTACGGCAATGAGATCATCCACGGCACGCTTGGAGCCGCCGGAGGGAAGGTCCAGCATGCGATCCAGCGCGCGCAGTCCGTACATGCTGGACATGTCGGCATCTTCGGAAAAAAAGCGGTGTACGGGGCCGAAGAAGTTCATCCAGTAAAAGAGCATGGCAATCTGCCGGGCGGGACGATCCAGCAGAAGCAGGTCGCGGAAACGATCCCATGCCCGGGCGCTTTCCCTGCCGGGAGCGGGAGCCTCCTGCGCCACGACCCTTTCCAGCGCTTCCCGCACCAGCCGGTGCAGCAGTGCCGGCAGCTGGGGCAGCATGCCATAATATTCGGGCAGCGCGTTGAAAAACTCTTCAGCCGGCCCGCAGCAGAGCTGCTCCAAATCGTCCAGCATGTCCCGCACTGTTTCGGATGGCCTGCCATATTTGCGCGCCGCTTCGCGCGCAAGGCCGGTAACCTGCTGCGGCAGAAGGTTCAGAGCGCCGCCGGAGGCCCAGTTGGCCAGCGTCAGCAGCGCGCCGGTAACTGGCGCGCAGGGCAGCAGGCGCAGCAGCCAGCGGGACGCGGCATGCCGGGCAAAAGGCATGTCTGGATGATCAATAATGCTGAAGCTGGCGGCAGGACGGACAGATTCCTCCGGAGCAGTCTTCTCCTCCGGACTGGCTGTCTTGAAAATTTTGCGTCTGAACATGCGGATGCCTTGTTGTGATCTTCAGCCGCCGCTCCGGCGGGCGCGGCAACCGGAGAGAAAGGGCGGCATTTCTTTGCTGTGGACGGAAAGATGCCCAAAAGGTGCGGGCACGGTAGCCCTTTCCCCTTTCCCCGTCAACGCGCTGTCAGCGGCAGCCGGCATCCCGCGAACCGCCTGCAAGCACAGCGCCCAGCGCCACGCCCAGATGCGTGAAGGCCATGGCCTGATACCACGGCCGATAGAAGTCATGTCCCACAATGCCGTTGATGCAGAAGGCCGCAAAGCCCAGGGCAAAGAAAAACGTCAGCCGCCAGTAGACGCCGCACTCCCCCTCCAGCGCCGCCGCGCATTCCCTGCGCAGGCAGGGGCGCAGCGCGCGCTCCAGCCAGACGGCCAGCGCGCCCAGCGGCACAAGGGTAAGGAGTGCGCCAATAATACCGGTCTCGCACAGCACCTGAAGATACATATTGTGCGGATGGGAAATGGTGACGGCGTCTTTCAGCGGCATCAGCCCCAGCGCGCGGAAGGCGGCGTTGTACTGCCCGGCTCCGGCCCCGCAGACGGGATTTTCCAGAAAAACGGCAAGACCCAGACGCCACAGGTTCCAGCGTCCATCATCCGCCGCACCCACGAAGGCATCCGGGCGCACGAACAACAGGCCCAGCACCAGCGGCAGGCCGCCGGACAGCAGCAGAACAGCGCACATGCGGCTCAGGGCCCGCCAGCGAACAGCTGCGGCATACAGCCAGGACAATGCCAGGACAGCCGCCAGCGTGAGCAGGGCATTGCGCACCCCGGAAAAGATGATGCCATACATGGCCGGCCACAGCAGGGCGGCACACAGCAGCATGCAGGCCGCACGTCCCAGAACCCGGCGCAGCACTATCCACAGCCCCAGCACAGGCAGCAGAGCCAGCGCGAAATAGTTTCCGATCCAGTAATCGCCAAAGCTGCCGGTCAGGCGGCCTGCGTTGGGCGGGTCTCCCTGAATAAAATCCAGTCCGGTACTTCCCTGCCAGAGGCAGTTCAGCCCCTGAAGGAAGAGCGCGGCCGCGCCTGCCCAGACCAGCCGCCGCAGCTCGCGCTCCCCGCGCACAGCCTCCAGCGCCACAAAAAACATGACATACTGCTTATTGATACCGCGGCCTACATGAATAAAGGAGGCCCACGGATCAGAAGAAACAGCCACGGCCCAGCACAGGGAGCAGCCGAACATGACCAGCGCCCACTTCAGGGGCAGACGGCGCAGATTGCTTTCCTGCCAGCTCCAGAGCCAGCGGCCGGCCAGAAAGATGGCGGCAATCACAGGCAGCACTTCCCGGACGCCATAGCCCCATGAGAAGGAGACAACGTAGCAGAAAAAAGTCCAGAACAGTCCGTGAAAGCACTGTTCTCCTGGCGGCAATACCCGGAACTCCGTCCAGCAGGCCGCCCATCTTTCCCTTCCCCGCTCCATCCATTTCCGCATCATACGCATCTCCCTTCGGTATACCCGGCAGTCCCCCGCACGTGGCGCTCCGCCGGCGTGCGGGGGACTATTTTTGCCCAAGGAGGGGAAAAAGGCAATACGGTGAACGAATGGCGCTCTCTTGTCCGGCCGGACCTAGAAGCGGAAGTCGCGCTCGCCCCGCTCAATGGCCTCAAGATACTGCATGGCCTTGGCGCGGACCTTGTCGCTGGGAATTTTCAGCAATTCAGCGTCGATCATGGCCAGCCCCTTGGCGCGGGTGGCCGGAGAGGCATAGTCCTGCAAATATTCCTTGAGCGTCAGCAGGGCGTTGGGATGGCAGCAGTTGAGAATCTGCTGGCTCTTGCACAGGCTCATGAAGCGGTCGCCGGTACGGCCGGCACGGTAGCAGGCCGTGCAGAAGCTGGGGATATGCCCCTGATCCATGAGCCAGCTCACCACCTCGTCCAGCGTGCGGCGGTCGCTCACATCGAACTGGGCGGAATTTTCCTCTTCCGGCTCCGGCTCGCAGTAGCCGCCCACGCTGGTGCGCGATGCCCCGCTGATCTGGGAAACACCCAGGGGCAGCACGCGCTCGCGCACGGCCTGGCTTTCCCGCGTGGAAATGATCATGCCGGTGTACGGTACGGACACGCGGATGCAGGCGCAGATGCGGGCGAAGATATCGTCGTCAATGCCATTGTCGAACACGTTGGGGTCGATGTCGTCGGCCCGCTTGATGCGCGGCACGCTGATGGTGTGGGGACCAACGCCGTATACGGCCTCCAGATGCTCGGCATGCATGAGCAGGGCCGCGAACTCGTAGCGGTAGCCCTCCAGCCCGAAGAGCACACCCAGTCCCACATCGTCAATGCCGCCCTGCATGGCGCGATCCATGGCTTCCGTATGCCAGGCATAATCATGCTTGGGGCCGACGGGATGCAGCTTTTCGTAGCTTTCCTTGTGGTACGTTTCCTGAAAAAGAATGTACGTCCCTATGCCCGCTTCCTTGAGCATGCGGTATTCATCCACCGTGGTGGCCGCAATATTCACGTTCACGCGGCGGATGGCGCCATTCTTGTGCTTGATGCTGTAAATGGTATTGATGCACTCCAGGATGTAGCTGATGGGATTCATGGTGGGGTGTTCCCCAGCTTCCAGGGCGAGGCGCTTGTGCCCCATGTCCTGAAGGGCGATAACCTCCCGGGCCACTTCTTCCTGTGTCAGCTTCTTGCGGGCGATATGCCTGTTCTTCGCGTGATAGGGACAGTACACGCAGCTGTTGATGCAGTAATTGGAAAGATACAGCGGCGCGAACATGACAATACGGTTGCCATAAAAATCATGCTTGATCTGATTGGCAAGCGTAAACACCCGCTCCATCCTGTCGGGCAGCTCGCAGGCCAGCAGCACTGACGCCTCACGGTGCGTCAGTCCCTTTTTAAGGGCGGCCTTATCAATAATTTCATCGATCAGCGCCGCATCACGGGCATGGGCGGTAGCATACTGAAGCGACTCCAGTACTTCGCCATGATCGATGAATTCCGAGGCGTGCAGAGATTTTGGATCATACATAGAGGAAAGCCTCCGGCATGGGCCTGTGGAGAGGTTTTCCGCCGGGGAAGGGCACAGCGCGGAACGGCGGGGGGCACCGCACGCCGGACGGCGGAGCCCGACGTGTCCTTTCAGGATATGCCCGCGTCGCCGTCTGCGTCAATGACTGTCGGCAAAAAGCGTAACAAAAACTTTTTTTAACAAGCAAGGCAGGTCATACGGGCGCCGGCAACAGGGGAAGGCGGTGCAACATCTTGACGCAACGGCTGAAGACGCCGTACATCACCGCATCTGCCGGCATTCTTCTGCCGCCGGGAAGAGCCGCAGCAATGTTCCGAACAGGAGGGAATCCTATGGCCAAGTCACACGTCTATTTTACGGACATGCGTTGCAGGGAAGGCGTCAGCCTGCTGTCCAAGCTGGACAAGCTCATGGAAAAGGCCGGACTCGGCAGCATCGACATGGAAAAAAAGTTCGTGGCGATCAAGATGCACTTCGGGGAGCCCGGCAATCTTTCCTTTCTGCGCCCCAACTTTGCCAAAACGGTGGCCGATGCGGTGCGGCGCCACGGGGGCGTGCCCTTTCTGACCGACTGCAACACGCTCTACGTGGGGCGGCGCAAGAACGCGCTTGAGCATCTGGAGGCCGCGCAGGAAAACGGCTTCTCCCCGCTGACCACCGGCTGCCAGCTGATCATCGCCGACGGTCTGAAGGGCACGGATGACGTGGAAGTTCCCGTGCGCGGCGGCATTCTCTGCAAGACGGCCTTTATCGGGCGCGCCATCATGGACGCGGATGTCTTTATCTCCCTGTCCCACTTCAAGGGCCATGAAATGGCCGGATTCGGCGGCGCCATCAAGAATATCGGCATGGGCTGCGGCTCGCGCGCCGGGAAGATGGCCCAGCACTGCGACGGCAAGCCCGTGGTGGATCAGGAAAAATGCCGTAGCTGCGGCACCTGCGCCCGCTACTGCGCACAGGAGGCCATCTCTCTGTCCGGACACAAGGCCGGCATTGATGCGGACAAATGTGTCGGCTGCGGACGCTGCATCGGCGTATGCAACTTTGACGCCATTGCCAACGGCCTGTGGTCGGCGCCGGAAATGCTGAACGCCCGCATGGCCGAATACGCCAAGGCCGTCGTGGACGGTCGGCCGCACTTCCATGTCTCCATCGTCAACCAAGTCTCCCCCTGCTGCGACTGCCACGGTGAAAATGACGCCGCCGTCGTGCCCGATCTGGGCATGTTCGCCTCCTTCGACCCGGTGGCGCTGGATCATGCCTGCATTGACGCCGTCAATGCCGCACCCGCCCTGCCCGGTTCGGCCCTTGCCCAGAAGGACGCCGGACGCCACGATCACTTCACCAGCATCCATCCTTCCACAGACTGGCGCAGCCAGATCGCCCATGCGGAAAAAATCGGCCTGGGCAATGCGGCATACGAGCTGGTGCACGTCAAATAGAACCGCACTCCCAGCGCATGGCAGCGCGGCAGGCATCCACGCCATCGGGACGGCGTATGGCCAGCGCGCGGCGGAAGCCCTGTCCGTCAGGTTCCGCCGCGCCACATACAGAGATCAGCTCCTCACCGGGAAAGGTCTCCGCGCGGTAGGATATGTCCAGCAGGGACAACGTTGAACGTTCTTCCTGCGGGAGGCATTCCGCCAGCCATGACAGATAGCAGGCATTGTTCACGTGACAATTGATATCCACGTCGTCATGCCGCACCCGCAGCAGGCTCTCCCGCTCCACGGCCGGCACGCGGGCCGGAGCCCTCGCCGCAATGGATTCCACGGGATGCACATCCGCGGGATAGGCGCGCAGCAGATCATGGGGCAGGGAACACAGCGAGCGGCTCCGCAACTCCATGACAGCCCATCCGCTGACTCCCTCCAGCAGCAGCCTGCCGGCAGCGTCGAAAATCTCGTAGCCACGCCAGCCAAGCCGGACGCAGGAAGACGGCCATGTGCGCACGCGCAGGCGCTCCCCGGCGGCAGGCAGGCGGCGGATACGGAGCTGCTGGCGCACCAGCACCCACGTCAGGCCACGCTCCCGGAGAACATCCTCCCCGAAGCCCAGCGCGTCGGCGCTGTGTCCGGCAGCCTCCTGCAACCAGCCCCCCACGGCAGTGAGGCGCGCCCGGCCATCGGCGCCCACATCACTATGCCGCACATCCATGGTAATGACAGCTTCTGGACACATTCCTACCTCCTGCATCCCATCGTCCGGAATTTTTTCCACAGCATCCGCCAAGTCCGCTGCGCCGTCAAGGCAGGTGGCAGAGCATTCAGATGAATTTCATGACAGCCATGCAGTACCTTGATGCCGGAGAGCTGGTGACGCGCCCCGGCCTTTCTCCCCGCTTTCTCGCCAAACGCGGCGGCCGCCTGCTGATCGGAGCATACATCGGAGAAACGGGACTGGCCGACATGCGCAGATACCTGCCTGACGAATCCGATCTCGGCTCTGCGGACTGGCGGATATATGCACGCACCCTGCCGGATGAATGGATCGGCTGTGATGTTCCCGACGCATAGTGACAGCATGCTGCCGCACGCTCCCGACGTGAATCCCGTGCGGACGATGAAGCCGGCACGCATTGCGGTCGTATGCCTTCCAATGGCAATGACAACAACGGTGAAATCCATACAATACATCATGCCATTGACATAGGCAGGCCAGTATGGCCCGACAGCGCCGGCATGCCAGATACGGCCACAAGGCATACCCTGCGGCAATTTCATAGAAAAAATCTGCCATTTCCTCGCGGTTCAGCACCACATGTTGCAAGGATTTCCCTGAAATGGCAGGACTTCGCTATTGACCTGCTGCCATAAAGAACCTATAGCTTTCAGTGAAGCATGGCTTCAAGAAATATCTCTTCGCAACCTGTCCATATATGGAGTACACTATGATTGTTGATTCCGACCTGCTGCGTATGCTTATGGAAAAGTATCCCACGCATGATCCTGCATTTATCATGGGTGAATTCAGCACCTACAAAAAGCTGCTGGCTGAGCTGGAAACCACCCCGCAGGAATGCACCTGTGCAGCGGAACCCGCCCCGGCCGTTGAAGAAAGCGAACCGGCGCCCGCTCCGGTCAAGAAGCTGACCAAGCGCCAGATCAAGGGCGATCCTGCCGCGGCCATCACCCAGACCGCCATCACCTGCTGCGTCTGCGGCAAGGAGTTCAAGCGCCTCTCCGCCGCGCACCTGGCCACCCACGGCGCCACTCCCGAGGAATACCGCCGTCTGTGCGGCTACGACCCCAGCACGCCGCTGATGAGCAAAATCATGTATCAGCGTCTCATGAACGCCGTGCAGAAGGCGCAGAGCGCCCGCGTGCGCAAACGCGCCATGACCGGCGGCACGGAAGAGCTGTAGTCTCCGGCAGTTGCCGCGATAGGAAAGTCCCCGGTGACAGGCCGGGGACTTTTTTCATATATTCACGCCAGACAAGGGCCATAAAAAAAGGATGCCGATGATATATCGGCATCCTTTGCATTCAGATGGCGTCCCCAGCCGGGTTTGAACCGGCGTCGACGCCGTGAAAGGGCGTTGTCCTGGGCCACTAGACGATGGGGACGAAGAGCTGCACCGTCAATTCCGGTCAGCGCGGAACACTTCTATGTGAATCACGGGCAGGTGTCAATATTTTTTCCCGGAAAAATTTCTTCCGGCCGGCCCACTGTTGCGCCTACTTGCCGAACCAGCACTTGGGCCATGTGCAGGTACGGCAGGCCATGCAGTAACCGCCCTCGCCCAGCGATGCGGCTTCCGCACGGGTAAAGCCGCGCCCGGCCAGCAGCCTGGGCAGAATCATGTCAAGAAACGTCGTCTTGAAGTAAAGCGCGCAGGCGGGAACGCCCACCACCTGCATGGAACCTTCAGGATGCGGCATGTTCCCCACAAGGCTCATGGTGCCCGGCAGCACAGGAACCCCGTGCACCACGTCCGTCAGGCCGCATTCCAGCAGGGCCTGCCGGGTCACGTCGTCCGGGTCCACGGAAAGCCCGCCCGTCGTCACCAGCAAATCGGCCCCGGCGGCGCGGATGTCCTCCACGGCGGCACGCATCATGGCTTTGTCATCGGGCACAATGGCGCTCCTGACCACGGAGCAGCCCAGCGCGCCCACCTTGCCCGTAATAACGGGAACGAACTTGTCCTCAATAATTCCCTTGAACACTTCCGTGCCCGTAACAAGGATGCCCACCCTGGCGGCGCGCATGGGCAGCACCGTAAACAGCGGCTCCTCGCCCAGCACGTCCAGCGCACGGCCCAGCAAATCACGCTTCAGGTGCAGCGGAATGGCACGTGTGCCAGCCAGCCTGCCGCCCTTGCTGACCACTGTGGCGTCCTGGCGGGAGGCGGCCATGACATCAGGCACAAGGTTGAAGCGGCGCAGGCGTTCCACATCCACGCAGAACAGCCCGTCATGCTCCGCCGTAAAGTCAATTTTGCCCTCGTGCGGGGGAAGAGCATAGGACACACCCGGCCCGGCCATGCGGCGTGCGAAGAGCTCCGCCACCTCGTTCTCATGGATGAGGTCCGCATGCCGCGGCCCATCTTCCGTCACGGCCACATGAAAGCGCCCCATGGCCTGAAGGCGGCAGATGTCGCCCACCGTGATGCGCTGCCCGGCCTGAAATTCCGGCCCCTTGAACTGCCCGGGTTCGATGCGCGTCATGTCATGCGCGGCGACGCGGCCCACAGCTTCTTCCACCGGCACCACACGGACAGGCGGCACGGCCGTGGCAGGCAGCTCGCGCCGCGCCGCCACATAGGGAGCCTCTCCCTGACAGCCCCGGCACACGGGCCCGTCGCAGGACGGGTAGGCTTCGCCGCACACGGGGCAGCATGCAATGCGCTCCATGTGCCTGTGCCCGAGAAAACGACGCTTGACCGTCACGGCTTCGGCCTTGCAGATGCTGTCCCCCGCGGACTCAATCTCGCGGAGCAGACGCTCCACATCCTGCTCCCGCTTGGCCTTGAGCTTGAAAAACCAGCCCTTGATCTCCGGCCAGGCATCCAGCTTTGCCGCATCAATGCTCACGCGCACGCCTTCGCCCGTGTGCTTGTCAAACAGCGAAACCGCATAGCGCCCGAGATTATGTATCTTCATCCAGTTGTTGCCGGCGCTGCACAGCGTCAGAAGCTGTACGGCGTCCGGCAGGCATTTCCGCGTCTCAACCACGGCTTCGAACAGCGTGCCCTCGGGGATGCGCGCCTTGGCCATCTCCACCATATAGCCGCCGATGAGCAGCCCCGGAGCGGCATAGCCATGAAAATTCTCCGCCAGCTGCTTGAATTCCTGAAATGTGTACGCGCCTATGTTCATGCGTCCTCCTGCATGGCTGAAACAAACGGGGGCGCGGACGCTCCCCGCTGATGGCCTCCCGGCCTCCAGCAGGGCATAGCACATGCGTATCCCGGCCGCCAGCCCTGCCCGGCGGCAAAATTTTATGAAAAAAGCATGTTATATATAACACATTAAAATATTTGACATATATGTAACATGCCCGTCCCCGGCATCCGGCCGCATATATCAGGGGGCATGTATTATCCTGTTGACTTTACAGGACATCTTCCCATATACCGTGCCGCTTGAACAATGAAACAATGATGAAGAGCAAACACGCGGCCATTCTTGAAGCATCACGAATTTTGGCGTATGCGTGCAGGAAGGCATGCATGCGGGGCCGGACCGTGAAAACGCTTCTCCGTCCCTGCCGTCGCGCCGTTGCCGCCGCCGCTGTTGGCGCCGGAAAGAAGGGCGCGCAGGATATGCTATAACTGGAGGAACCAATATGGATTGCACCCGCAGAGGTTTCCTGAAGATGATCGGCGCCGGGGCCCTGTGCCTCACGCTCGGTCAGTTCGGATTCGATCTGAAAGAAGCGCGAGCCTATGCACGCTCGCTGAAAATCGAAGGCGCGAAGGAGGTCACCACCGTGTGCCCCTTCTGCGCCGTGTGCTGTCAGGTCATCGCCCACGTGAAGGACGGCAAGCTCGTCTCCACTGAAGGCGACCCCGACTTCCCCGTCAACGAGGGCTCGCTGTGCGCCAAGGGCGCCGCTCTCTTCACCATGTATACCGGCGAGCATCGTCTGACCAAGCCCCTGTACCGCGCCCCCTACAGCGACAAGTGGGTGGAAAAGGACTGGGAATGGACGCTGGGCCAGATTGCCCGCCGCGTCAAGGATGCCCGCGACAAGGACTTCATCCAGAAGAATGAAAAAGGACAGACGGTCAACCGTCTGGAGACCATTTTCTCCATGGGCACGTCCCATGCGTCCAACGAAGAGTGCGCCGTCATCCATCAGGCGATGCGCGGCCTGGGGGTCGTTCATATCGACCACCAGGCACGTGTCTGACACAGCCCCACTGTACCGGCTCTGGCAGAGTCGTTCGGACGTGGCGCTATGACCAATCACTGGATCGACATCAAGAATTCTGATGCGGTCCTCATTATGGGCAGCAATGCTGCCGAACATCATCCCGTTTCCTTCAAGTGGATCATGCGGGCCAAGGACAACGGCGCGACGCTTATGCACGTCGACCCGAAATTCTCCCGCACGTCCGCCAGGTGCGACTTCCACGTGCCCATCCGCTCGGGTACGGACATCGCCTTCCTGGGCGGGATGATCAATTACATCATCAAATCCGGCAGCTGGTTCAGGGACTATGTGGTGAACTACACCAACGCTCCCTTCGTGCTGGCTGACAGCTATGACTTCAAGGACGGCCTGTTCAGCGGCTATGACGCGGCGACGCGCTCCTATGACCGCTCGAAATGGGCCTTCAAGCGCGATGCCGAAGGCGCGCCCGTGCGCGACTTCACCCTCAAGGACGAACGCTGCGTGTTCAACGTCATGGCCAGGCACTACTCCCGCTACACGCTGGAAAACGTGTCCAGGATCACCGGCGTCTCGCAGGAAAACCTCATGAAGGTGTACAAGACCTTCTGCGCCACCGGCAAGCCGGACAAGGCCGGGACCATCCTGTACGCCATCGGCTGGACGCAGCACACCGTGGGCGTGCAGAACATCCGCGCATCGGCCATCATCCAGCTGCTGCTGGGCAACATCGGCGTCGCCGGCGGCGGCATCAACGCCCTGCGCGGCGAACCCAACGTGCAGGGGTCCACGGACCATGCCCTGCTCTACCACGCTCTGCCCGGCTACCATAATCTGCCGCTGGCACAGTGGCAGACCCTGGGCGAATACCTGAAGGCCAACACCCCGGTGACGCACCTGAAGGACAGCGCCAACTGGTGGAGCAACAGGCCCAAGTACGTCACCAGCCTGCTGAAGGGCTGGTTCGGGGACGAGGCCACGCCGGAAAACGACTTCTGCTACGGGCTGCTGCCCAAGGGCGAGAAGGGCGCGGACTATTCCTACATGTACGTCATGGACAAGATGCTCCACGACCAGATGCGCGGCGGCTTCGTCTTTGGCGTGAACCCCATGAACAGCTTCCCCAACACCAACAAGATGCGTGCCGCTCTGGATCATCTTGACTGGCTTGTGGTGGGCGAGCTGCACAATTCGGAAACCTCCGACAACTGGCGCCGTCCCGGCTCCGATCCTTCCAAGCAGAAGACCGAAGTCTTCCTGCTGCCCTCCGCGCACCGCGTGGAAAAGGAAGGCACCATCAGCAACAGCGGCCGCTGGCTCCAGTGGTTTGACAAGGCTGTGGAACCCGGCGGCGAAGCCCGCAACTTCGCGGACATGTACGTCCCGCTGATCAACAAAATCCGCGAACTGTACCGCACGGAAGGCGGCACCTTCCCCGATCCCCTGCTGAAAATGCACTGGACGGACAAGTACGACGCCGCCGAATGGACACGCCGCATCAACGGCTTCTTCTGGAAAGACACCGAGGTCAACGGCAAGCTCTACAAGCGCGGCCAGCTCGTGCCCTCCTTCGTCAACCTGAAGGATGACGGCTCCACGTCCTCCCTCAACTGGCTCTATACCGGCAGCTGGACCGAGGAAGAGGGCAACAAGTCCAAACGCCGCGACCCGTCCCAGACGGAAATGCAGGCCAGAATCGGCATCTATCCCAACTGGTCGTGGTGCTGGCCGGTCAACCGCCGCATCCTGTACAACCGCGCCTCCGTCGACCTGAACGGCAAGCCGTGGAATCCGGCCAAGGCCGTTATTGAATGGAAGGACGGCAAGTGGATTGGCGACGTGCCCGATGGCCCGTGGCCGCCCATGAGCGACAAGGAGAAGGGCCGCCAGCCCTTCATCATGCACACGGACGGCGCTGCCCAGCTCTTCGGCCCCGGCCGGCTGGACGGTCCCTTCCCCGAGCATTACGAGCCTGCTGAAACCCCGGTGGAGACCCATCCCTTCTCCGGGCAGCTGACCTCGCCGTGCTACAAGTTCCACACGAGCGAGTTCGACACCTTCGCCAAGCCCGCCGATCCCCGCTTCCCCATCGTGCTGACCACGTACAGCATGACGGAGCACTGGTGCGGCGGCGGCGAAACCCGCAACGTGCCCAACCTGCTGGAAGCCGAGCCCCAGCTCTATGTGGAAATGAGCCACGAGCTGGCCAGGGAAAAGGGCATCAAGAACGGTGACGGCGTGATCATTGAAAGCGCGCGCGGTACTGTGGAGGCCATTGCCATGGTCACCATCCGCATCCGGCCCTTCGAGGTCATGGGGAAGACGGTGCATCTCATCGGCATGCCCTTCGCCTATGGCTGGACCACCCCCGACTGCGGGGACTCCACCAACCGCCTGACGGTCACGGCGTACGACCCGAATACGACCATTCCTGAAACCAAGGCCTGCTGCGTCAACATCCGCAAGGCCGACAAGCTGACTGAAATAGCCTAACCAGAAAAGGGCGCGTCCCCCATGCGCGGGGGCGCGCCCCCATGAAGGAGACAAGCGATGCCGAAAGCGTTTTTAGTGGACACCACCCGGTGCACGGCATGCCGAGGCTGTCAGGTGGCCTGCAAGGAATGGCACAACCTGCCCGCCAATGAAACCAAACAGCGCGGTTCTCACCAGAATCCGCCTGATCTGAACCCGAACAACCTGAAAATTGTCCGCTTCCATGAGCACCTGGACGACAAGGGCAACGTGGTCTGGAATTTCTTCCCTGACCAGTGCCGCCACTGTGTGACGCCCATCTGCGTGGATGTGGCGGACATGGCCGTGCCCGGCGCCATGATTCAGGACAAGGCCACCGGCGCGGTGCTGCCCACGGAAAAATGCGTCCATCTCTCCGCGGAGGACGCCAGGGCCGTGGCGCACGCCTGCCCCTACGACATCCCCCGGTACGACGAAAAGACCAGGATGCTGACCAAGTGTGACATGTGCATCGACCGCGTTTCCGCCGGTCTGCTGCCCATGTGCGTCAAGACCTGCCCCACCGGGGCCATGGCCTTTGGAGATCGCGAGGAAATTCTGGCCCTGGCCGAAAAACGCCTCGCGCTGGCCAAACGGAGCTACCCCAAGGCGAGGCTTCTCGACCCTGCCGACGTGAACGTGATCTACCTGCTCGCGGAAGAGCCGGAACACTATCACGAGCACGCCGCCTTCGTCTAACGCCACGCTTCCCCAGCGCCCCACGGCGCGCCACCGCTTTCCGGGGGAACCGCACAACAGACGCGGTTTCCCCGCGCTTTAGGAGCCATCATGCCCGCACCCTGCCAGACCATAGCCCAAACCATCGCGGACGTCGTCGCGCGCCGACCCGTACTGCGACCCGTGCTCCAGACCTTCGCTCCCCTGCTGGAGGCAAGAGCCGCCCTGCCGGCGACCCTCGCCCCGCTGCTGGAGGCTGGCGGCTTTCGCCTGCCGGAATGGAATGCGGAGCGGGCAGGGCAGGGAGCGCCCCTGCTGGCCGGCACTTCCCTGGCCGGAACAGCGGACGCGCTGAAGGCCGCGGCTGACGTTCTGCTGCCTCTGCTGGCCGCACTGCCCGGCATGGCAGGACATGTCGGCGGGCTGGCCTCCTGCCTGGCGAAAGACGCGGCTGACGCCGCCGAGGCCCTGCTGGCCGGAGACGCATCTTCCATAGCCGCACGGGCAGAAAGCGCCGGTGTTCCGGCCGCCGTGCTGGCCTTTGCCCTGGAAGCCGCGCTGGGACCGGTGCTGCGCGCCGCCGCGAACATGACCGGCGTCACGCCCTGGGACAGTCACCCGGCGGCATGGACGCAGGGCATCTGCCCCGTATGCGGCACCTTCCCCTCCATTGCCTACCTTGAAGGGCGCACCTTCGACGAGAAAAACGCCTTTCTGGCGGGCGGTGGCGGCAAAAAGCACCTGCACTGCGCCCTGTGCGGTACGGAATGGCACTTCCGACGCGGCGCCTGCCCGGCATGCGGCCGGGATGACAACGGCGTCATGGAACTGCTGCAGGAAGCCAGGGGCCGCCAGGGAGAACGGGTGGACTGGTGCACCGCCTGCAAGAGCTACTGCCCCACGGTGGACCTGCGCGAGCGCGACACAGCGCCAGACATGGACACCCTGGCCATCGGCATGATGCACTTGGACATGGTGGCCTCCGGACGGGGACTGCATCCTCTCAAGCCATCATTCTGGAATCAATTCTAGGGCCGCGCGCCGCGCCGCCCTTCTTCTCACCGGGAGAACGCGCATGAAACCGCTGCTTATATTCTCACTCCTTGCTTCGCTGACCTGCTGTGCCACTGCCGAAGCCGCTGATTTCAAGGACATCTCCAGCGCCCTGAAAAAGCCTATCGTCCTCAACAACAGCGACTCCCCCCGCATGGCCGTGACATTCAATCATGCCTCGCACAAGGGCATCAAATGCACCTTCTGCCATCATGAAAAGCCTTCCGACGCCAAAACGTCCTACGCTTCCTGCGGCGCGAGCGAGGAATGCCACACCATCCCCGGCAGGGACAAGGACCCCCAGAGCCGCTTCATGGCCTATCACAGCCGTGCTTCCCAGCGTTCCTGCTATTCCTGCCATACGGAGCAGGCCGGCAAACATCCTGAATTCAAGGGCTGCCGTCCCTGCCACATGGCCAGGCCTGACGCTGACGTAAAGAAATAGCCGCCTGACCGGATACACAACAGATGCGCGACCGTCTCCCACAGGGGTGGCGGCCGCGCATCTTCGCATCTGAAAGAAGAGCGGGGAACCGGGCGCGCGCTTCAGCCCCCCTCCTCCCAGACCGGGGCGGCGAGAAGCATGTCTTCCATGCGCCCGGCAGGCACGGCGGTGCGATCGAACGCTTCCCACACCCGGGCTCTGCCATCCCGATACATGGCCAGGGCATCGCCGAATACGGCCACATCGTCCGGATCATGGGAGATGACGATGGCCGGGAGCTTCAGCGCGTCCAGCAGCTCACGCAGCTCATGACGCAGCCGGCGACGCAACAGGGGGTCCAGCGCGGAAAAAGGCTCGTCCAGCAGGAGCAGGTCAGGGTCGATGCAGAGAGCACGCGCCAGGGCGGCACGCTGCTTCTGCCCGCCAGAAATCTCTCCAGGCCGGCGGGACGCCACATGCGCAATGCCCATCATTTCCAGCAGGGCCTGCGCCTTCTCCCGTGCCTTTGCCGAGACACGCCATGCCAGCAGCCCGCCCATGCCGTAGGCCACATTCTGCTCCACAGTCAGGTGGGGAAACAGGGCATAGTCCTGAACCATGTAGCCGATGCGCCTGTGCCGCGCCGGCACATCCACTCCCGCGGCACTGTCAAACAGCACACGGCCGCCGCGCAGGACAATGCGGCCTTCATCCGGCCTTGCCAGCCCGGCGATACATTGCAGCGTCAGGGTCTTACCGGAACCGGACGCGCCAAAGAGCACGGACAGTCCGTCATCGGGCAGACGCAGATCGGCACGCAGGCTGAAGCCCGCAGGCCCGTGAAAGTCCTTGCGCAGCAGTACTCTCATGCGCGTCTCCTTCCCCGCCGCAGCGAGGAAAGCTGCTCCGCCGCCACCAGCACGGTCACGCACAGGGCGGACGTGATCAGCACCAGCATGGTGGCGCGGGCGTCGTCTCCCTGCTGGAATGCGTCGTAAATGGCCAGCGCAAGCGTCTGCGTCCTGCCGGGAATACTGCCGGCAATCATCAGCGTCGCGCCGAACTCGCCCATGCCGCGGGCAAAGGCCAGCATCAGGCCGGCAAGCATGCCACGCCACGCCAGCGGCAGGGAAAGGGTAAGCAGCACACGCAGTTCTGATGCGCCCAGCGTACGGGCGGCATCCTCCAGCCGGGCATCCACCTGTTCAAGCGCCGCCCGCGAGGACTTGTATACCAGCGGAAAAACCACCACCGTCGCGGCCACCACAGCCCCTTCCCATGAAAAAATCAGATTGATTCCCATGTCGGCCAGCGCCGGCCCCAAAAGCCCGCGCCGCCCCACCAGCAGGATGAGATAATAGCCCATGACCGTAGGAGGCAGCACCAGCGGCAGGGTGCACAGGGCGTCCATCACGGCGGGCATGGCTCCGCGCCGCCGTGCCAGCATCCAGGCCGCCGCCGTCCCCAGCGCAAAGGATACGGCGGTGGCCAGGGCCGCCACTTTCAGAGAGAGAAACAGCGGCAAGGAACAATCAGCCCAGACGAACATTACTTCCCAGGGGCGGAGAATCCGTACTTCGCCAGCACGTTCTGGCCCTCGGGCGAAAGCACCAGGGCAATGAAGGCATCGGCATCCTTGGCATTGGCGGCATTCTTCAGACGGGCGATGGGATATTCCACAGGCGTATGGCCGGACATGGTCAGCACAGTATCCACCTTGTCCGCCCCCTTTCTGGCATCAGTGGCATAGACGAAACCGGCGTCAACCTCGGCGCGGGACACATAGTCCAGCACCTGACGCACACTTGCCCCCATGACCATCTTGCTCCGAAGCCCATCCCAAAGGCCAAGCGACATCAGCGATTCTCTGGTATAGCGTCCGGCAGGCACCGAAGCGGGATTGCCCACGCCAATGCGGGCATAGTCGGCACCGGCCAGATCCGCAGGCGCGGCGGGGCTGTGCTTCGCCCCCCTGGGCACAATAAGCACCAGCGTATTCAGCGCAAAGTTCCTGCGCGATGCGGGATCAATGCAGCCGCCCTGGGCAGCTTTGTCCATGGTTGCCTGATCGGCGGACGCAAAGACATCCACAGGCGCACCTTCCACAATCTGCTTGAGCAGCGGATTGGAGGCGGCAAAGTTCATGTGCAGCATGACATTTGGATGACTCTTTTCAAAGATGGCCTTCAGCTCGGTAAAGGCATTAGTCAGGCTGGCCGCCGCCGAGACAGTCAGCTCGGCAGCAAGAACGGGAGTGGAAAGCAGGGCGAGGGCGACAATGGCGCATGCCGATGCACGGAAAAATGGACGCATGGAAGATTCCTCCTGTTGCTGTGTCATACCGCCGGCCGAAGGCCGCAGATCTCTGCCATCCTATGCCTGCTTCCGCCCTTTGTCGCAACCCGGTCATTTTTCAGCATGAAAACGTGACTTCGCGTAGCAGGCCGCCTTTGCGTCCCCATAAAAAACAGGCTATGCTGCCTGTCATGACCGTTCGCCCCCAGTCCGCATCCCTGCTTTCGCCGCTGGCAACCCCGTATTCTCCGGCAGACGGAGAACGGCGTACTGCCGTCCTCCCGGAGTTTGCCTCTCCCGTACCGGAGCGTCTCCTGACCCCCCTCCAGATGAAGGCCCTGGAGCAGGCCATCACAGCCCGCATGCAATCTTCCCGCAACGGCCGCGAGCGCGCTTCCCGCCTGCGCCTGCTCCTGATTTTTCTTCTCCTGCGCTGGCAGGCCCTGCGCCTGGCCGAGGCTCTGAACCTGGACGACAGGTGCGATTTCAGGCTGGATGAGCAGATCATGCTGGTGCGCGGCGCGCACGAACGCGCCATTTCCCTGCCGCCGGAGCTATGCCGCATAGTGCGCCGCCTGCTGAACGAACCGGCCATCCAATCCCTGCGCGGCTCTCTCTGCGCGCTGGATGCGGGATTTCTGCGGCGTTCCCTCTATGTCTGCGCGGCGGCTGCCGGCCTGCCAGGCCATCTTGTCTCCGCCCGCGTGCTGCGCAACAGCCGCGCCGTGGAACTGTGCCGACAGGGACTTCCCCTGCCGGTAGTGCACCATTTTCTGGGGCTGACAGATGCCGAACGGCGGGCCTTTCTCCAGTACAGTCCCGAAGATGCCCTGCGGATTACGCAGGAGCATCTGCGACGCAGCATGGCCAGACGGACCAGCGCGCGCAATGTGTTCGCCGGGCGCATCACCGCCCTGCGCAGGCAGGAATTTCTTGTGGACGTACGCCTTGCCACTGCCGCCGGGCTGGAAGTGAACGCACTGATCACGGAAGAAAGCCTGCACCGCCTGGAACTCTGCGAGGGCAGAATAGTGGCAGCCACCGTCAAGGCGCCCCTGATCAGCCTGGAGCCAGACGGGCCAGGCGGCGTGAATCGCTTCCCCGGCACCGTGCGCCGCATCCGCTCGGCAGACTTTATCGAGGAAGTGGATGTAGAACTGGATAATGGCGGCGGAAACATCTGCGCCCTGTTGCATCCGCTGGACTGCGCTCCGGCTCTGCGCCTGAAGGGAGCCCGTGCCGTAGCCAGCTTCAAGGCATTTGCCGTAGTCATCGGGCTGCTCTAGCCTCCTGTCTGCCGCATGGCAGGCACACCATTTCCCAAATGGCCTTCAAATGCCATCTGCGCGCCCAAAACATATATTGCGATGGAAGACATGGAAACAGACGTATCGTGCCGGAAAACATTCTTTCCGGGCCATTATGCATGACATGGCGATACTCTCCATCCCCGGCAGCGTACCAAAGGCAATCCACCGGATCGAAGGCAGTTGACGAACCAGGCAGAAGAAGCAGCCAGGTAAACTACGTCACGCACCTGCTCCATACGTGTTTTGGAGTAGAGACGTCCCCAAAAGGCTTTCTCCACGCTGACCAGGTTCAGAGCAGCCCCTTTCCAATTCTCGTATGCCAGTAAATAATTTTGCACTTACTATTACATAATATACTGTTTTTTATAGAAAAAATAAAAATTTCAAATAAATCTTCACCTGAAAAGCCCATGCCGGGTAGGGTAACAATCGCGGTCAGTCCTGCCAACGACACAATGCCATATCCCTAATTTTTGGGCCGGAAGACTTCTAGGGGGCTGAAAAAAATCAAATTTTTTCTATGAAAATATATTTTTTTTCATATAGTTACATAATATGTACATACGTGTTTTGGAGTAGCTTGAAACAAGCTGTCCAGCGACGCTTGCCAGCCCGCCACCTAGTCGGTCTGCCGGAATCAGACTCGGAAATCTGGCGTGAATCCATACGTGTTTTGGAGTAGGCTTCCTACGGGTTTTGGAGTATGGAGCATACGGGTTTTGGAGTAGATACGGGTTATGGAGTATGCCCATACGGGTTATGGAGTATGAAGATCGCCGGAAAGCCGCATGGCTCTAGGCTCAGATGGAATGTAAAGTATTTTAAAAGAATATTAAAAGTATTTAAAAGCTTTTATACGCGCGCGCGAGGAGTATCAATGGCCACGAAAAATATAACGCAACATACTGTAAAAAAAGAAAAAAAACAAAATACCCCACCGGATGCCGGAAGTCCCGCCTTCGACGCGGCCCGCAAGGCCTTTCAGGCCAAGAAGGAAGTAAGTCTAAAGCAGGAAGCAAGTAATGATTCCGCTAAGATACATAGCCTGTTGCACTCCGCCCTCCAGAATGCCCGCAAGGGAGAGGGGAAGGATGCCTTCAAGGAAGATATCTTCAGCGGCTATCCTACGGACATGACCCGCTGCAATCCCTTCTTCCCCGTGAACCCCAACGCCGGCATGAGCAGTCGTCCGGACTACCTGGAACGCTATGTCATCCGTTCCGGCAAATGGGGCGCTGTCACCTTTACCGGACCAAGGCTTACCGTATATGACGAAGACGTCCTCGTCGCCATCCTCGCCCTGCTGTATGACAAGAACAACAGCCCGCTCTTTAATCTTGTCAAGGATACT
>JAQXJC010000022.1 GCA_029008115.1 Desulfovibrionaceae bacterium
CCGGAGCCTCTGCCTGAAAGGGAAGTTGAACGCACCGTCAAATCTATTATCAGTGTCAACAGCAGAAATCATCCTGAGCAGACGTTGGTAACAGGCTGGCCCCCACTAGTGCCTTTTGAAAAGCAGGCAGTCCCTAAGTTGGACGTGAACAAACTCCCTCCTGTGCTGGGCGACTTTTGCGCAGGGGTGGCGGAAGAGAAACAGGTGCCTGTAGAACTAACCGTGGCCATGTCCCTTGCCACGCTGGCAACGGCAGCACAAGGGCAATTCCGCGTGCAAATTCGCGAGGGGTATACCGAACCTCTTAATATCTACACACTCTGCCCACTGGAACCAGCCAATCGGAAAAGTTCGACTGTTGAGGCGTGCATCGCCCCTTTGTTGGAGTGGGAACGGAGGCAGGAGGAAATCCTTGGGCCTGCGTTGAAACATGAACAGAGCCGGCGAAAAACTCTGGAGAAGGCCATTGAGGCGAAGCGCAGTAAGGCCGCCGCAGCGGCTTCACTTGACCAAATGATGCGGTTACAGGAGGAGGTTGAGGCTCTTGAAAGAGAGCTGCCGGAAATTCCGCGGGTGCCGAAACTCCTTGCTGACAATATAACTCCTGAAGCACTGGCCGTCCTTCTCGCAGAGATGGGAGGCCGTATTGCGATCATCACCGCAGAGGGCGGGATTTTCGATATTCTGGCGGGCTTGTATTCCCAAGGCAAGACGAACCTTGATCTATTCTTGAAAGCCCACAGTGGGGACACTTTTCGCGTAGACAGGCGCTCTTCCTCCCCTCTTCTGCTCGACTCCCCCTGCCTCACTCTGGGCATCTCTCCACAGCCTGTCACATTGGCTGAACGGACAGCGTCAAGGCTCTTCCGTGGGCGGGGACTGGACGGCAGGTTTCTGTATTTCCTCCCGGAAAGCCTTCTGGGGCGGCGCAAACTCGAACCGCGCCACATGGATGAGCATGCCAAACGGGCTTTCCATGATGCTGTTTGCAGCATTTTACCTGAGCAATGGTCACAAGACATGCCCGCGCCTGTCGTACTGGAACTTTCAAAGGAAGCGTATCGGTGCTGGCTCCTCTTTGCGGGAGAAGTGGAAAAAGAGCTGTCGCCGGGCGGAGAATTTGAAGGACTCAGCGACTGGGGAGGCAAGCTTGCCGGGGCTGTAGCACGTCTCTCAGGACTTTTTCATCTCGTTACGCATCAGAGACCGGAACAAATGAAAATAACATCTGGCACCATGCAGCAGGCTGTCTATCTGGGCTCTTTCCTCACTGAACATGCCAAGGCGGCCTATGCCCTCATGGGAGCAGATGTCAGCGTGGAAGGGGCACGGAAAATTCTCAACTGGATACGCAGGGAGGCGGCGGATAAATTTACAACGCAAGCCTGCTGGCAGGGCGTCCGTCGCGGATGTTTCCAGAAAATGGAGGAAGTTCAGGCCGCTTTGAAGGAGCTGGAGGGCAGAGGTTTCATCAAAGCAATCCAGATTGAACGGCAGGGGCCGGGCCGCAAGCCCGCACCGATGTACCTCGTGAACCCAGCAGCACTGAAAGGGTAGTCTATATTAGATTGTGGAAAAAATTCGGGACTACGCCTCCAGAGCGAAAAAGCCTATCTCTACAATCCCTAGATTCCCTGCAATTCCCCCCAAATCAAGGCCATAACAGGTAATTTAGGGAATCTAGGAATTTTAGGGACAGGTTTATCCCCGAAAGGGATGCAGACGCGGGATATCCGACGGGCTATCCAAACGCTTCATGTAAGGTGCAAGCCAAGGCGGATGCTATCCTGCCGGAGGAACCAAAGGCGGGGCATGGCAGAATTCTCCCGCAGATTACAAAGCTGGGGGAAAAGGGAGGATTCTTCCTTGCCCCCATGAACAATTGGGGAATCATGTTATGGGCAAACGACATAAAGACGGCGGAGGCGTCGCGTGGTATTGCGCCCTTTGTGCTGGAGCACTGTGCGGAAATTTTGGCAGAGGTGAAGGTGGGGGCACCGATGATACGGGACTGGACGATTCCCCGGCAGGTGTTCGTAGTGCTGTGGCAGGAAGGATATATCCTTGAAAGTTATTACTGACAGCAGGGAACAAGCGCCCTTATTTTCCGGTCTGGCACGGCGTATTGACGATGTGCTCAAACGTCAGGTTGACTTCGACCGTACGGCAACTGATACTATGGCCAAGGAGCACAGCCATGTCACAACCCCGCATTACCATAGGCAGCGAGTTCTTCCGCAAAATCCGCGAAGAGCATGCCCTGTATATGGACAAGACCGGCCTGATTGAAGAGCTGCTTTGGAACAAAGCCGAGGTCTCCCTCATTACGCGCCCGCGCCGCTTCGGCAAGACGCTGACCATGACCATGCTGCGCGACTTCTTCGACATCCGGCAGGACAGCAGGGCCATTTTCGAGGGGCTGGCCATTGCGCGGAACAAGGAGCTCTGCGAGAGCTGGATGAATCAGTATCCCACGGTATTCCTTACCCTCAAGGGCGCGGAAGGACTTACGCTGGACGAGGCTCTCTACGCCTGTGCCGAGATTATCGGCGCCCTCTGTGCCCAGCATAGCTATCTGTACGCCAGCCCCCATGTGGAGCAGAGGGACAAGGAGATGCTCCATGAACTTGAGTCGACGGAAGATAAGAATCTGCTGGCCAAGTCCATCAATACCCTCTGCCGTGCCCTGCACGCCCACTATGGGAAGCCCGTCATCCTGCTCATTGACGAGTATGACGTTCCCCTGGCCAAGGCGCAGGAGAACGGCTACTACCGCGAGATGGTCACCTTCCTGCGCGGCTTCCTGGGCGGCGCGCTCAAGACCAATCCCTCCCTTGCCTTTGCCGTCCTTACCGGCTGCCTGCGCATCTCCCGCGAGAGCATCTTTACCGGCCTGAACAACTTCCGCTGTTATGGCATTGACCATACCTTCTTTGCCGACAAGATAGGCTTTACCAGCGCGGACGTGGATGCCCTGCTGGAGATATACGGCCTTGCGGACAAGAAGCCCGTAGTGCAGGAATGGTATGACGGCTATCGCTTCGGCAATAACGTGGAGATGTACTGCCCTTGGGACGTACTGCAATACGTGGTAGATGCGCAGAGCAATCCCGCCGCTACCCCCAGGGCCTACTGGAACAATTCCAGCGGCAATGCCATCATCCGCAGCTTTGTAGGCAGGACGGACCTGCATGTGGCCGGCAAGTTCGAAACGCTGCTGGCCGGCGGCTGCGTGGAGGCCGACATCGTGGAGGGCCTCACCTACGACGCGCTCTATGATGATGAAGACAGTCTTTGGACCCTGCTTTACTACACCGGTTATCTTACCAGGGCCCAGCCGGAGCAGATGGAACAGTGCGGCATCCTGCCTGGCGGCGATAGCACGCCGCTGGTCATTCCCAACAGGGAAGTGCGGGAAATCTTCACCCGCTCTGTTGCCAGTTGGTTTCGGGATACCGTGCGCAAGAGTGACAGAACGGAGCTGTTCAGGATGTTCTGGAGCGGCGATGCGGCGGAGCTGACCCGCCTGCTGCGCAGGCAGCTGTATATGACCATCAGCTACCATGACGCCCGCGAGGACTTCTACCATGCCTTTCTGGCCGGCATGCTCTCCTTCAGCGCCTATGAGGTGCAGTCCAACCGGGAATCCGGCAATGGCAGGCCCGATATCCTCGTGTTCGACCGCCCGGGCAAGAAGGCCGCCATTCTGGAAATCAAGCATGCCCGCAGCTATGACGACATGGAGCAGCAGGCGCAGAAGGCCCTGCGGCAGATTGAGGAGCGGCAGTATGCCTCCGGGCTCCCCCGGCGCCTGAACACCGTCCTCAGATATGGCGTGGCCTTCTGCCAGAAGGAGTGTCTGGTGCTGCGGGGATAGCGGGACGGCGGGCAGCCTGACCGGAAAGGCGCAGGCACGCAGAGACTGAAGAAGCCAGACATTCCGGGGAGCGCCCGGCAAGAAATGATGCCGCATTCCATGCGCGGTGCGCATTGCATGAAGCAGGCCGCTCCGAAGATGCTCGGGGCGGCCTTTCTATGGGCGGACAGGGAACGGGGGGCTGACAGCCTCTCCGGCTTCGCTCTCCTGGTGCTGTTCTGCGGCGGGCATAGGAGCGCGCCGCCTCCTACTCCTCCTCAAAGCCGAAGTTGTCTATCTTCAGGGTGCGGCAGTTTTCGGAGACGGCCCGTATGGTGCCGGCCTGAAGGCCACGGGGAGCGGCGGCCCGGACATCAAAGTGCAGCTCCACGGTGACGCCGTCTTCCTGCGTGAGGACGGAGACCACCTCTTCCAGTATCTTCTGCACGTCGCGGTTAACGCGCATGGTGTCGAGCCGGGTCGAGAGGTAGAAGCTCATGCTTCCAGGCGCGGGCGACACAGGGGGGAGCGGCCTGCCGTCCGTGCCTTCTGCGGCGATCTGTCCGGCACCGGCCTGCCGCGCCGTCTCTGCCGCGCCCATCGTGTCAGCCATGCCGCCGGCCGCTTCCGTGCCGGTCGCGCCGGTCGCGCTCCCGTCCTGCCGCCGGGGTTCCTGCGCTGCGCGGCGGCCTTCCTCTTCCCGCGCTTCCCGCTCCAGCTGCTCCCGGGCGGCCTTCACGCGCACGAGGAAGCCGCTTTTCTCCGGACGCAGGCGCTGGCCCAGCTTCAGGCTGATGTAGCGTCCCTCGCCCACGGCGGCGGCATAGGCAAAGAATTCCGTCTCGCCCAGGCCCTCCATGATGGCTGATTCCAGCACCCCGTAGCCGGCCAGCCGCGGCAGATAGCAGTAGGTGCAGAGCCATGCCCAGAGCTGCCTGATCTCAAGATGCTGCGCACCCTGCCACAGCAGGTTGTCCAGCTCCATCAGCAGCAGGGCCGGGGCCCACCTGTCCACTATCCATTCATTCTGCAGGAGCTTCCGCGCCGCGCGGGTGACCATGCCCGTGCCGCCGCTCAGGCGGGTGCGCTCCCAGGTGAGCGTCTTCCTGTCGCCGGCGTCGATGCCCGGCACGAGGAGCCAGCACCACGCATCCTTCAGGCGCAGGTCCACGGTCTCATCGCTGCGCCGGAGGCTGGCCTCCGTTTCGCGGTTCTGGGCAGCATCAAGGTTCAGGTCCTGGCTGTCGGCCCTGACGGAGGTCCAGGCGAGGAAGCGCCGCACCTCCTGCTCAAGGCTGGCCATGAGGGCCTGATCCGCCGCGAGGAAGACCAGCATGTTGCGGTACATGCGCGGGGATGCGCCGCGCTTTTCGAAGATTTCGCCCGCGGCCCGCATGGCGGCGCAGTCCTGCGCCGAGGGGGAGTAGCCTTCCGCGGGGCGCAGCACCACCAGCCGCACGGCCTGCTCATCCGGCACATCCAGCGACGAGGCCGGGCAGACATGCAGGCCGGCAAAGGGAGGCTCCCTGCGCAGCCTCCCGAGGCGGCGCTCTATTTCAAGCTCCACCTCCGGCAGGGCGATCTGCGTGGCCCTGTCCTCCACGGTCTTGCGCAGGGTGGGGCGCGTGTCGTACCAGAAGCAATCGCAGGAGGCATTGGCATAGAGGTAGGCCAGGCTGTTCCTGAGGGTGGCGCAGGCATCGTTGAAGACAGCCACCTGCTCGCCGGGCTGGACCACGCCAAGGCGCATGCGCGAGGCTTTCAGACCGCGCACATTCTGCTGGCGCACGGTGGGCGCGCTGCCCAGCATGATGGCGCGGGCCACGCGGCGGGCGGCCAGAATCCTGCCGTAGCGCATGTTGCCCCTGTCGAGCTGGTAGGGCATGGACTGCTTGCCGTCCACCTCCTTGTCCACCAGCGGATTCCAGCCTTCGGGCAGGTGGCGGGTCAGCTCGTCGCGGACGGCGGGCACGTCCAGCGGCAGCGAGCCGGGCATGATGAGCAGACCGGCATCCTGCCCCATCCACAGCTCATGGATGACCGCCGCCATGAGGCGCAGCACGCCGCGCGTGCGCTGGAAGCGTTCCAGCGTGGCCCAGTCGTCATAGAGGCGGTCGAAGACCTCGGGATGGATGGGATAGCAGGAGACGAGGCGGTTCCTGTACTCAAGCTCCCTGGCCTCCAGCGGAAAGTCCGCGGCGTTTTCGCGATACATGGCGCTGAAGTGCTCGCACACCATGTCGCGCGCGGCGGGATTCTTACAGTCGAGGAAGAGGCGGCGGCGCACCACCTCGAAGCCTTCGCTGGCGGCCACGGGCTTCCAGATGGATTCCATGCGGCCGAAGGTATGCTCAATGGCCTCCAGCGCGGTCTGGCCGGCGATGCCGCCGACTTCGATGTCAGATTCGGGGATGGAGGCCACCACCAGGCTGCTGCGGCTGGCGCGGGCGGCCTCGGTGATTTCCTGAATGAAGGTGATGAAGTTGTCGAAGGAGCCGGCGGGCAGGCCGTTCACGCCATAGATGCGCCTGGCATAGGCCACCAGCTCGTCCAAAAGGATGAGGCAGGAGCCGCAGGCGTCGAAGAGCCTCTTCAGGGCCTCGGAGCCGGGGGAGATGCCCTTCCTGTCGGCCTTCCTCACAAAATCATAGAGCCCGGGATTCCGGGCCGACAGCGCGAGCTGACAGGCCATTTCTCCCCAGAGCGTATTGACGCTGACGCCGGGCAGGGTCTGCGGGCGCCTTGTCCTGCTGGGATCAATGGCCGTGCCCACCAGCACGGCGGCATGCGCCCTGGGCAGGCTGGCGAGGCCGGCGGCCTGAAGCAGCGGACGCACGGCGGGAATCCTGTCCACCGGCACGGCGCCGCGCAAAAGGTGGTACAGGGCCAGCATGCTGTGCGTCTTGCCGCCGCCGAAGGCCGTCTTGAGCTGGATGACTGGCTCGCCGTCCCTGCCGTCAACGCGCTTCAAGGCCTGTACCAGAAGGCCGGCCATGCCCTCGGTGACGTAGGTGCGGGCAAAGAACTCCACGGGGTCGCGGTATTCGTAGGCGCCTTCGCCGCGCGCCACCTGCGCCAGGTCCGCCGCAAACTCGGCATTGCGGTAGCGGCCCTGGGCCACGTCCGGATGCGGCTCCATGACCTCGCGCCAGCAGGGCAGGCTGGCCGGGGATTCGGAGAGCATGCCGGCATGCCGGGGCGCGGCGGATGCGGACGGGGCGGCCTGCGGGGCGGCGGCCGTCGCCGCCGTGGAGCCGGAGGCCGAACCGTAGCGCAGCTCCCGCAGCAGGGCGCGGATCTCCTCGGTGGCCTCGGCGTCAATCTGCTCGCACAGGCGGGTCATGGTGTCCAGCGCGCGCCAGGCGTCACTGTCGCTGAAATCCTCCGCGCCCATGTGGGCCAGACGGTTGCGCACGCCCATGAGCTCCTTGGCCCAGGTGCGGTGATCGATGGAGAGGAGCCGGCGGAACACCTCGCCCCAGAGCACGTCAAACAGAATGAGGCAGCGCTGCATATCCAGCGATTCCACAAGGTTCTGCTCCGGCCCCTCAGCAGGCAGGCCGCGCCGCTGCTGCTCCGTGAGCGTGGTGAGCACGGCGCTTTTCCACCAGTTCTCTCCGTATGCCGCACGGATGGCGGCGCACACGTAGGGGGCGAAGACCCGCAGCAGGGCATGCAGGCCCCGGCTTACACGTTCAAAGTTCTTTGGCATGATGCACTCCTCCCGCAGGCGTTCAGATAAGGGAGCCCTGCCGAGCCGCACGGAGGGCGGCGAGGATGTCCGCGACGGCCTGCTGAATTTCCGGCCAGGCCACCACCAGGGCGTTGCAGGCATAGGCTTCGGCATTCCAGCCCCTGCGCTCGGCAATGGCGAAGAGGCGGTAGGCCAGGGCGCGGGCGCGTTCGGCATGGGCGGGGAAGTCCGTGCAGAGCCGGGCGCAGGCGGCTATGCCCCCGCCTTCCAGGGCGCGGATGAGATGCTGGGTGAGCAGCCAGAGGCACTGGTCCGCCGAGAAGCGGACATGCCCCCTGCATTCCGGCAGGGCGGCGCGCTCCACCAGATGCACAAGGCCCTTTTCGGCATGCACCAGCCCCAGGTCCGCCAGGCGCGCCACCGAGATATTCCTGGCGCGGGCCAGCACGTCCGCCTCGCCGAACTTCATGTCCGCAAAGGCGGACTGCGCGTACAGGTCCACGCAGAAGCGGCTTTCGGCATCCAGCGCGCCATCCTGCTCGGAAAAGTAGTGGTCCAGCTCGGCATTGATGGTTTGCAGGGCGCCGCGCACGTTCATGGCGGCGCCGTCGGCCTCCAGCACGCGGGCGTAGCGGGAATAGACGGCCATGCCCGGGCCGATGGCGGCCTGCGCCATGTCCACCGGCGCAATATTGCCGGACTGTAGCTTCCTCAGCGCGGTGCGCAGCTCGCGCTTCAGCTCGGTCAGAAAGGCGCGCCGCGTGCAGGAAGGGGCGTCTGCCGGCCTCTTGCGGCAGACCAGCACGATGGAGTAGGCAAGGGCATTGGTATTCATTGCGTTGGAACGGCTGGAGCACTCCGTCCGCATGGGCCAGGTGCCGGTAATGGCAAAGCCAGCACCAATAATGGCGGAAAGCATGGTCTCCCAGCCGGTGGAGGCCGTCCGCGCCTGCTCCTCCCCGCCTTCCGTCTCGCTCTGCTTGTAGGCATAGTAGATGGTGACGGGCACGTCCTCCCGCGCGGCGGCATGCATCTGCCGGCAGGCCCCGGCCATGCCCGCTTCAAAAAAGGCTCTGGCCTTTTCCTTACTGCCGTCAAAGCGGTAGGGCGTGGCCACCAGCTCTTCCTCCTTGGGCGCCAGCATGATCTGGAAAATCTCGGGATAGGTGGACTTCAGCGAGCGGCGCAGCCAGATATAGAAGAAGTCTGATAAATCGGCATAGCCTATGTTGTCATAATAGGGAGGATCGGTAGAAATGACGATATGGCGAAGCTGGCAGTCGCTCTGAGCATCGCGCTGCCGGGCTGTTCCTGCCGTCTCCGCGGGAAGCGCGCACAGGCATTTTACCACCCATTCCAGCATATTATCAAAGCTTCCCGAGGAACTACAGAAAGGATTGGCTTCGGCAAAGTCCCAGACCATGGGAATTGCCTGGCGGGCAAAGGTATTTCTGATTTTTTCCCCAGGACTATGCCAAGAGCAAATCGACGAATGATAATCCGCCAGCTTGTCTATCTGAAAGGCCAGATACACCCCCACGGCCTGCCCGTAGGCTAGGGCGCCGGCGCCGCCTTCGGCCAGGGGCGCGCCTTCCTCCATGCCGGCGGCACGGGCATCGCGCAGGGCCTGCTGCTGGGCCTCGGCCACCAGATCGCTGAAGGTGGTGAGGGCCGTGAGCTGGCGGGGGGTGAAGAGCTTTTTATGCATATCCATACCATACAGTTGTACACGAAAACCTAGTGCCTGTTCAGGTAGATAGCTTTCAGGAGTATCTAAAGGGATATTGCACTGAGCACTCTGTATTTGCTCTGAATTTGGCGAAATATAGATTCTCCCGTTCCTTCCTTCTGCTACAACAGCCATAAGCTGTGCAGACATCCCTCCAGCACGAGCCTGTTCCCGAATATAGGCAAAGGGCACGGGCGTACCGCAGCAGGGACACGTAGCTCCTTTTCTGTTCATGGTTTCTTCCAGCGTCGGCGAGCCGCCGGTGTGCACTTCGTAGCGCGCCCTGCCTTCTTCAAAATGCGGCTCTACCCACGCCGCCTTCCCCTTCTTCTTGGAGAGCACAAAGGAGCTGGCCAGCGGCATTTCACAGCCGCAGGCGGGGTTGGGGCAGGTGACGGTTCTGGCCCATTTCCAGGCGATGACGGTGGCCTCGCCGCCGCCCTGTTCGGCGGGCAGCTGCACGCGGGGATACAGATGGCCTATGCGCCTGAAGGCCTCCTCCTTCATCCACTGGCCGTAGTAGCGCACGTCTTCGGCAAGGCCGGTGACGCCGCGCCATACGCGATCCTGCCCCAGACTGCCGCGTGCGTCGGGATTCACTGGAGCGCTGCCGGCAAAGCGCGGGGGGATTTCGATCATGGCCTTGTTGATCAGCACGGCCACGGGATTCAGATCATGGGCATGGGCCTGCAGGCCAAGGCGCGACGCCTCCAGCGGAATGGCCCCGCCGCCGGCAAAGGGATCGAGAAAGACCAGCGGCGCGTCGCCCATGTACTTCCGTATCTCGGCGCGGGCCTCGTTCAGTAGCTCGGCATCATTGGCATTCTCCCACTTTACCAGACGGGCCAGCAGGCCGTGCAGACGCCGGCGCTCCCGCTCCTGATCCTGCTCCGTGGGGAAGCGTTCGGGATGGGCGGATGGGTCGTCCACCAGCGAGGCCCAGAGCACGGCGCGGGCTGTGGCCGTAGGCTTGCGCGACCACCACAGATGCAGGGTTGAGGGATGGCCGTGCCGGATGGACTTTTCACGGGCGGATTCGGCATTGATGGCTTCCAGAGGAAGCGCCACTTCGATGAGCTTCTTACACTGGGCCACGGCCTATCCCCCATAGACGATTTCCGCCTGTTCCAGCAGCGCGGCAATGTTAAAGATGCAGCCTTCCGCGCTGAAGTCGGGAGCATGGACAAAGGGCCGCTTCAGATAGATGGTGCGGGTGCGCGGGCCGTCCACCTCCACAAGGGCAAGAAGGAACTGCTCCGGCTGGTTCAGGGCGGTAAGGATTTCATTTCTGGTGACAATGACCGTGTCCGCACCGGCGGCACGGCCCTTTACCTCGATAAAGCGCAGGGAAGGCAGGCCCCGTTCCAGCGCGTCCGGCACGGCGGATTCAATGTCGTAGCCACAGCGCGCCGCGCTCACGTCCCGAGGGAGGAAGCCCAGCTGCCGCTCTACCGCCATCACGGCCTGCATGGCGGCCAGCTCCGTGGCCCTGCGCGCCTCGGCATCCGCGCAGGCCGCCGGCAGGGGACGGCCCGTAAGCCGCGCCGCAAGGCCGGCGGGAATGATGAGCGCGCCGCCCATGACCACAGGCGGCAGGGCGGAGATGCTGCGCTCGGCGGCCAGCTCATCCATGCGCCGCTTCAGGCGGGCGGCCAGCTCCTCGGCGCGACGTTCCGCCATATTGGCATTGAGCTGGGAATTGCGCTTGTCTGCCTGCTCCCGGAGCCGGAGGTCCGCGGCGCGGTAGTCCCAGTAGCGGATTTCGGCCGTGAGCCGCTCCCGCACGGCCTTTTCCGTCCTGTCGAGCAGGGCCTCCCTGCGGGCGCGCACCTCGCTCAGGTGCCCGGGGATGAGCTGGGTGACGGCATGGCTGAGGGCAAGGCCCTCCGCATGGCCGGCAAGCCATGCCTGCCCGGCGGCATGGGCCAGCGCGGCCTGCCGCTCCTCCTCCGAGGCGGGGCGGTAGTCCAGATAGGGCGCGGTGCCGGCGCCGGAGGCCGTGCCGTCCTCGCCCAGCTCCACAAAGTGCATGCGGCGGGAGACAGTACGGCACCTCCCGTCCGGCAGGAGGGTGCCGTCCTGAATGCTGTGCTCGATGAAGAAGAGCAGGCGGGCGGCGGTGCCGGCGTCGCTCTCGTCTACCAGCACGGCGCCGCGCTTCAGCAAATCGCCGGCGCGTTCGCGCAGCACGTCGCCCACGGCCTCCAGCAGCGGATGCCCCGGGCAGATGAGCGCGGCGGGTGCGGCTCCCGGCAGGCTGCGGCCGGCCTTGTCGAAGCAGACGCGCTCGTAGCGGGGCAGCACCGGATCCCCTGCGCCCACCAGGCTGTCGCGGCTGCGCACGCAGTGGGGCACAAAGGAGATTTCAAAGCGGCCCTTCTCCCGCGGAGCCATGCGCCCGCCCAGCGCGCTAAAGGCCTCGCGGAAAAAGGCCTCGATGAAATGGGGCTGGAGGCGGCGGGCCTCCATGCGCTCCATGTCCTCGCGGATGGCGGCCACGGCGTGCGCATCCATCACATCCTGCGTGAGGGCGTGCTCCCGCAGCAGCCTGCGCAGGGCCTCGCCGTCAAAGGCCGCCGCCACGTCGGCGTCCAGGCGCGTCTGCACGTCGGGGTCCTGGCCGTGGCGCACGGCCTCAATGAGCAGCTCGCGCAGGGGGCGGTTGTTGAAGGTGACCTTGCCGAGGATGTCAAAGACCTTGCCCCCCAGCGCCTGCCTTTCCTGCTCCAGCTTCTCAAAGAGCGTCTTGAAGACCTTGCCCTCGCGCGTCTCTGCGGCGACGAGGTTCCAGAGCCAGCACTCCCTGGTCTGGCCTATGCGGTGGATGCGGCCGAATCGCTGTTCTAACCTATTGGGATTCCAAGGTAAATCATAATTTACCATGAGGTGCGCCCGCTGGAGGTTCAGCCCTTCGCCCGCGGCGTCCGTGGCCACGAGGATGCGCACCTCCCCGTCCTGGCGGAATCGTTCCTCCACCTTGCGGCGCTCGTCGCGGAGCATGCCGCCGTCAATGACCACCACGGCATCCTCGCTGCCGAGCAGGGAGCGTATCCTGCCGGCGAGGTAGCGGAGGGTGTCGCGATGCTCGGTGAAGATGATGAGCTTTTCGCGGACGCCGTCGGCATCGAACATGCACCGCTCGTCCTGCAGCAGGGCGGAAAGCTCCTCCCACTTGCGGTCCCCGCCGCTGGCGCGCACCTGGGCGGCCATGTCCTCCAGACGCTTCAGCGTGGCAATCTCGGCCTCCAGCTCAGCGGCGGTGGATGCTGCGCTGGCGCGATCCGCCACCTGCTCTTCGGCCTCCTCCAGCTCGGCGGCGGGCAGATCGTCCTCATCGAAGTCCGCGGCGGCAAGGCTAAGGCCGGCCTCGGGGCGTCCCCCGCTGCGGGCGCGCCGCCCCAGCCGCTCTTCCTCCAGGCGGCGCTCAAGCCGCTCCCTGCGGCGGCGCAGGGACTGGTAGATGGCCTCCGGCGAGGAGGCAAGGCGGCGCTGGAGCACGGTGAGGGCAAAGCCCACGGTGGTGCTGCGCTCCCCTGCCAGCTTGTCCGCGCGGTTGAACTCGTTCTCCACATATTCGGTGACGGCCTGGTACAGCTCGGCCTCCTGCGGCGAGAGGCTGTAGTCCACCGTGGCGGCGTGCCGCTCCGGAAAGAGCCGCGAGCCGTCGAACTTCAGCAGGTCCTCCTTGACCAGGCGGCGCATCACGTCGGACACCTGCACGGACTGGGCGCCGGTGCGGGCCGCGCCGCCGAAGCGATCCTGATCCACCAGCGCCAGAAAAAGCTGGAAATCCTCCTCCTTCCCATTGTGCGGCGTGGCCGTGAGCAGGAGGAAATGCCGCGTGATGCCGGAAAGCAGGCGTCCCAGCTGATAGCGGCGCGTCATATGCACGTCGCCGCCCCAGACCCTGGCGGACATCTTGTGGGCTTCATCGCAGACGATAAGGTCCCAGTCGGTGACGCGGAGCTTGTCCTGCAGATGATCGTTGCGGGCCAGCTTGTCCAGGCGGGCTATGGCAAGGCCCGCCTCCTGAAAGATATTGCCGGATACGGCGGCCTCAATGCGCTCGTTATTGAGGATTTCAAAGCGCAGGTGAAACTTGCGGAAAAGCTCGTCCTGCCACTGCTCGGCCAGCGAGCCAGGGCAGACGATGAGGCAGCGCCGCAGATCGCCGCGGGCCATGAGCTCCCTGATGAACAGGCCCGTCATGATGGTCTTGCCCGCGCCCGGGTCGTCCGCCAGGATGTAGCGCAGGGGCAGGCGGCCCAGAAGCTCCTGATACACGGCGGAAATCTGGTGCGGCAGCGGCTCCACGTCTGACGTATGGACGGCAAGATAGGGATCGAAGAGATGGGCGTAGTGTATGCGCCAGGCTTCGGCGGCAAGGCGCAGCTGCGCGCCGTCGGCATCAAAGCTCCACGGCAGCTCGGCCTGCCGGATGGTGAGCGAGGACTCGTCCTCCCGATAGAGCAGACGGCTGCCCGTCGCGCCGCGGCTGTCCCTGTAGGTAAGGTCCAGCACGGCATTGCCGTACCACGTTGCCGCCACGACGGTGACGGCCTCCCGCGGCAGAATGCCGAGCACGCTGCTGCCTGCAACAAGCTCCTCAAGCCGCGCCATGGGGCCTCCGCGCAGGGCGGGCGCCGTGCAGTCCCGATGTTTCCGCCAGTATCTTTCTGATCATGCCGCCTTCCCGTGGGCATGCACCCGCCACCCCTGCAGGAATGTGTACTTTTTGGAAAAAGGGGAATGCGACTGAAAAGACAAAAACTCTTGAGAATATTTATCTTGTAACCCAGCAAAATTTATTATAAAAAATGCCCGTCTATTTTTGCGCCCGTCGTTTGCAGGAAAGTACACTTATTTACAGCGCAAAGGCTTTTCCGGGGACGGCGCTTGGGCATGGCGCGCAGCCCTGTAGCGGAAGGTGGAAAGCGGCATGCCGCAGCCCCGGGCGGCCTGCGTGCAGGAAATGCGCCCTGCCTTCCAGAGGGCCAGCATGGCCTCGAAGTTCTCCGGCAGGGGACGGGCCCTGCGGCCGAACCGCACCCCCCGCGCCCTGGCGGCCGCGATGCCTTCGGCCTGCCGCTGCCGGATGTTCTCGCGCTCCTTCTGGGCCACAAAGGACAGCACCTGCAGGACGATGTCTGCTATCAGCGTGCCTATAAGGTCCTTGTCGCGGCGCGTATCCAGCAGGGGCATGTCAAAGACGAGGATGTCTACCTTCTTCTCGCGCGTCAGCATGCGCCACTGCCGCTGAATCTCCTCATAGTTGCGCCCCAGCCGATCTATGCTCGTGATGCAGAGCTGATCGCCGGGGCGCAGCCTCTTCATCAGCGCCAGATAGCGCGGCCGGTCAAAGTCCTTGCCGGACTGTCTGTCCACATAGATGCGGCCTGCGGGTATGCCGCGCTTCCGCATGGCCGCAAGCTGGCGATCCTCGTGCTGATCGCTGCTGGAAACGCGGATGTATCCATACACTGCTCCCATAGATATGCTCATTGCTTCCTGCTGACCCCCTGGCTCCGTCTGTAACGGAAGGCTCTGACGCGGGACTGCGCCGGCTCCGTCCTGCGGCGGGAGAGCCCCCCTGGCACAGCCGGACGAAAAGCCCGCCGCGGCATGGCCCTTTATCACCGATCATAGCGCCGATCCGGCGGCCCGTCAGCAAAACAGACGCGGCAGTGCAGCATCCGCCCTTTCCGCCGTGCGCCGGACGGAACACAAGCCCCCTGCCGAACAACAACGGCCAGCCCCCTGGATGACGTATTTGATTTCCTGCACGATCATGCTTTCGACCTCGGCAGCATGAAGCTAGCGGCAATCGCAGCCTTCGGCTTTGCCGCCGGTACATACATAGTAGCGATACATCCGTCCCGGCTTTCGGCTGGTTTTCTGAATCATGATATTGCCGCATTTTCTGCATCGGAGCAGATCTCGAAGGAGCTCGCCATATTTGTTGCGGCGCTGGGCCTTTCCCTCCCGGAAGCGGTGCTTCAGAAGGGCATGGGCGTTTTCCCAATCGTCGATGCTGACGATACGGTCCTGTTCTCCTTCGTAAATCTTGCCTTCGTACTCGATCTTCCCAAGATACGCGATGTTGTTGATGACCCTGTAGAGGATGGCCTTTGTGAATGGCTTTCCTCCATGCTTCACCCCACCAAGGGACGTCCATTCCTTGGTTCGCCAGTTCCGCTTGTGCAGATAGTCAAGAACCTCGTTCATACTCCCGGTTGAAATATAGAGCTTGAATATGGTGGGACCATTTCCGCTTCCTGCTCGTTGACTATGAGCCGTCCACCGCCGGGGGCAATATCGTACCCGAGGAAGGGGATGCCGCCTACCCACTTTCCCTTCCTACGGGAAGCACCCATCTTGTCCCTCGTGCGCTCGGCGATGATCTCGCGCTCAAACTGGGCAAACGAGAGCAGGATGTTGAGGGTCAGCCTGCCCATCGAATTGCTGGTGCTGAACTGCTGCGTCACAGAAACGAAGGTGATATGCTTCCGTTCGAAAATGTCGATAAGCCTTGCGAAGTCGAGAAGAGATCTCGAGAGTCGGTCAACCTTATAGACCACCACGCAGTCTATTCTGTTTTCATTAATATCCTCGAGAAGCCGTTGCAGGGCCGGACGATCTGTATTCCCTCCGGTGAAGCCGCCGTCATCGTAGCGGTCTGGAAGACACACCCAGCCTTCGCTTTTCTGGCTAGCAATGTAGGCCTCAGATGCCTCGCACTGGGCATCAAGAGAATTGAACTCCTGCTCGAGCCCGTCCTCTGTCGATTTGCGGGTATAGATTGCGCAGCGCATGCTATTTCTCCAGGTTGAAGAACTTGAAGCCGTTCCACTTGATACCGGTGATTTCCCTGGCGACAGCGGAGAGGGATTTGTATGTCTTGCCGAGGTAGATGAAGGTATTCTCTTGTACGAGTACCTCATGGGTCTTTCCTTTGAATACGCGGACCAGCGTCACTCCTTTCTTGGGAAGTCGGGGGTCTCTGGCAGACTGATCAACAACCTTGAGCTCGGTTTTCTTGGGCCTTGGTTTATGTGGCGTTACAGGCTCTTTGGGAGGCGATGTTCGGATGTCAGCCTCGTTGGCAATAGCCGCAGCGCAGTTCCTGGCTCTTTCAGAAAGAGGGCCTTCCTTCAGCGACTGGATGCGCCAGGCAATGCGCTTGCGCAGGTAGGTGAGGTTTCCAGACTTGGTCGGTTGCCCGAAAAGGTAATAATAGTGTTCACGCAGCTCATTTGATGAGAGGCTGTAGACGTCATTCGGCTCGAGTTCTGCAATCATTCTGTTTTTCCTTCGATGATTTGATGACTTCATTGAGAAGCATAGCAAGGATTGCCTTTGCTAAAAGGGCATGCACGCTTTCAAGCGCCTGTGCTTGATTCTTTTTCATACACTCTCCGTTTTGTTTTAATCTCTGGTGCATGAATGCGTCTTTTCTTCTTTATATCAAGTGGTTTATCGCCATTTTCTATATTTTGTTTAACCCCTTCAAACCCATCATCAAGATATACAGCGAGAAGCGCCTTTGCGAAGAACACAGAAACTTCATTGACAACGTGGCAGTTGCGATGCGTGGATTTTAGCTTCATTTTTCATACCTCCATGGAAATGTATTTCCCATAGGGGGTATAAAATTATGAAGCCTGCAGAAAAATAATTCTCTTTGGTCGTGGGATTTTTATCTGCCGGCTTTTTCGGAATTTAGCTGACACCAAGCCGAGGGCGTATCGAGCAATGAAGGACACTATTAAACAGGATGATGCCAAAACATGTTTGATAAAATAATTTTTTCTGTAAGTTCAATAAGATAAAAAAATACCGCCGCAGGCATACGTTATTCGGAGAATAAACGTGTTAACCATGCGGCGGTCGGAAAAGCGAAAAAGGAGAACTCTCCGGAGAATGCCGGAACGGGGTCGGAGATATAGAGGGAGACGGATGAACGGAGAATGGGAGGAGAATGGAGCCTGACAGAATTTCTTTTGAAATAAGGGGGATATTCCCCATAACAGAAAAAGCCCACCAGCATAAACTGATGGGCTTAATTTCTTTGTGGCTCCCCGAGACGGACTTGAACCGCCAACCTAGTGATTAACAGTCACCCGCTCTGCCGATTGAGCCATCGGGGAGTGCTGCGTCATTCAGCGCAGAAGGAGATATAGGCGAAACACCGGCTACCGTCAAG
>JAQXJC010000023.1 GCA_029008115.1 Desulfovibrionaceae bacterium
GCGGCCTTCTTGCCCGGGCGGTCGAACACGAGGATATCGGGCCTGCCATTGCCGGATTCCCGGTTGGACTGCACCTCATAGGCGCTGAAGGAGAGCATGCCGGCCAGAAAGGCATGGTAGAAGTCCTCGCGGGCGTCATGATAGCTGATGGTCAGGGCCAGCTGATCGGAGAGTGCATCGGTCAGCCCCGCCGCATCACCAGCCCAGAACATCCTGAACAGCTCCGTCCTGTCGCTCTGGCGCATGGTGTCCCGAAACCAGCTGGCAACGGAGCGGGTGAAGATTTCCCGTACCTCCCTGTTGGGAATGACCAGGGGCGTGCTATCGCCGCCGGGCAGGATGCCGCACTGCTCCATCTGCTCCGGCCGGGCCTTGGTAAGATAACCTGTATAGTAAAGCAGCGTCCAGAGGCTGTCCTCGTCGTCATAGAGCGCGTCGTAGGTGAGTCCCTCCACTATGTCAGCCTCCACGCAGCCGCCGGCCAGTAGGGTCTCGAACTTGCCGGCCACATGCAGGTCCGTCCTGCCCACAAAGCTGCGGATGATAGCATTGCCGCTGGAATTGTTCCAGTAGGCCTTGGGCATGGCGGCGGGATTGTGCTGCGCATCCACTACATATTGCAGCACATCCCAGGGGCAGTACATCTCCACGCCATTGCCGAAGCGGTAACCATCGTACCATTCCTGCAGCACGGGCTTTTTGTCCGCAAGGCCGTACATCTCCAGCAGGGAGTCCACGTCCGCACCGGTAAAGCCTATCTTGTCGGCAAAGAAAGCATGGTCAATGCCATAGCAGCGGAAGTTATTTAGGCCGGTGAAGATGCTTTCCTTAGAAATGCGCAGGCAGCCCGTGAGCACGGCCAGAGCAAGAGAGGGATTTGTCTTGAGCGCCCCGCCTAAAAAGCCGCGCAGGAAGCTCACCATCTCGCGGTAGTAGCCATTCTCCTGCGCCTTGGCCAGAGGCACGTCGTACTCATCAATGAGCAGGATGACGGGCTTCCCATAGTGGGCATGCAGTGCACGGCAGAGGGTATTCAGGGAATTCTCCGCCTGCTCTTCCGTGCCTTCCATGGCAATGAGGGAGGCCAGGGTCCGCTTGTCTGCTTCGGAAACAGAGGGGCTCTGTTGCAGGACGCTGAATTCATCCCCCAGATTGCTTATCAGTCTGTGCAGTTTCCGTATGGCCTGCGCAAAGGAAAGTCCCTCCACGCCCTTGAGGGTGAGGAAGACCGTGGGATACTGGTTCATCCAGCTCTCGCAGAGCGGCTTATTCTGTGAGATGGCCAGCCCCTCGAAAATGGCCCTGCTGTCCTGCCGGATGTCGAAGAAGTCGCGCAGCATGGTCATGGTCAGCGTCTTGCCGAAGCGGCGCGGACGCGTGATCAGGGAAACCTCGGCTTTGTTCCGAAGCAGTTCTTCAATCAGGCCGGTCTTGTCCATGTACAGGGTATGCTCTTCGCGGATCCTGCGGAAGAACTCGCTGCCTATGGTGATGCGGGGTTGTGACATGGTTGTGCTCCTTGGCCATAGTATCAGCTGACGTACAGTCGAAGTCAACCTGTCAGACCGGTACATTCCGGCAGACATGGGATCTGATTCTTCATCCCTCGAAATCAATTTTTATACACTCAGCGGCGCCCGCGTCCCTCCAGCGGCAAAAGCGTCGATGTGTATTTTTCCAATCCCCATGATCGGGAGGCAGATCTCTCCACGGAGCTCCAGTGCGAAGTATCCAGAAGACAGCATTCAGAAAGCTCCGATTATCACGGGCAGTCACGCCACGAGTGCCTTTGCGTCCAGACAGATGCGGTTCCAAAAGTTCCCAAACCCTGTCGGATATATCGTGACGGCGGTATACGACTTGCATATTTTCCCTCCCTTTCTGGGAGTATAGCAGACCGTTATAAAAATTAAAAGGGAATTGACGACACTATCTAGTGTGCCGGGCTTTTTAGGAGAGTAAAAAGGAAATTACTCTATCTATTTATCCATGCTTCAATGGCTTCCCTCATCCCACACTCTGGGCAAATTGTGCCGCCGTCAATTCGACTCATTGCAGGGTAGCCCTTATACTTGTCGCATTTCTGGCATACCTTTATTATCTCATCAACACCCCAGATAACGTTCAGCCTGGATCCGTCGTCCCACCTCACCAAAATATGCCCGGCATCGTCTACACCGGTCACGGTTCCCCTTGTCCCCGAAGCCGGGTCATGTGGGTCATCCATTGCTATCAGTTCAATTCGTTCTCCTCGAACAAAGATCTCTTTCCATTTTCTACCGTCCATATATCCTCCCTTGGTGAGTGATTTAGGATACATAGCCGTAGAATTTTTTATTTATCAAGCTAATTATTTCAAAAAATTGATACAAATAATGGATGATAATTGTAATAATTTTACACTGTTATAGATTTTTATATAAAGGAATATTATCATACTCAATTGGAGAACGACATGTACCGCTATTGGGTAATTCGTCCAAGGAGATTTTAGCAGTTCACTTGCCCTATCTGGGGAGCCAAAAAAGAAATCAAGCCCATCAGTTTACTGGTGGGCTTTTTCTGTCATGGGGAATATCCCCCTTATTTCAAAAGATATTTGGGGAGCGGCCCGTCCTCGCCTTTCCCTCGCCCGGAATCAGGAGCCTTCCCCGCACGCCTCCGTCGTGTTTCCCATTCTCATCTGTCGTGACTCCCTATAGCAGGCACAACGAGGCTGGCTGAATCCCAACCGCCGTGTGGATGCGCTACTACCACCGATGGCGCATGAAATACCACAGGAAACGAAAGTGCCTGTGAAGAGCGTGACGACTCTGCGCAGGCACAGGGCTACAGGATCGAAGTAGTTGCAGGATCAGTATCCGGATTCATTGAGACGTGCATATTCTTTACAGCCAGGCTCGAAGTCTTTGTCGCAGGCCTTGCCGAACCATTCCTTGGCGGCAGATTTATCCTGCCGGACGCCGTCGCCCTTGTCGTACATCACGCCGAGATTGCATTGCGCCTGGGCATCTCCCTGTTCCGCGGCCTTTCTATACCATTCCATGGTTTTCTACCTCTCTTGCCGGACGCATTCGCCCTTGTAGTTTATTGTTCAGATATTGAGTTGCGCTTTGGCGTCTCCCTGTTCGGCAAGCTGCAATGCTGCCGAAATATCAGAGACCGCACTTGAATTGCCGACGCAGAATAACAGCAACCAGAAACTCTTTTGTGCTGAGCATGCAATCCTCCGAATATAAAGAGAACATTTTGACTGGCAAACAGAGATTCTCCAAGCTTGTATTCCAAGGCATCCTGACTGTGAAGGCTGAAGGCAGGGCAGTGACTACACGGCGAACCGCGAGAGACGGAATGCTTTTGTGACTTTGGCTAAAAATGCTACTCACCTTGAAAGGTAATGTCAAGATGAATAACACTCCATGTGCGGGAGATGGCAATGCCGACATGTTCAGACGCAGAATCAGTGCGTTTATCGGCGAGTTCAACAAAGGCTTTCCACCTATCCGTATAATCGCAAGGAAGCGAGCATATTCCACTTTTTTAGAATCTGATCAAGAGAGATGCCAACGCCGTCTGTGTTCCCGCTGCGGAGCAAAAAAGACGGACTGCATAATATCCATGCAGTCCGTCTCGGGGTGCGCTCGTTTCGTCCGCTATTATAGCGGCAATTGCAGAATTTTTGCGGTTCTTGCCTGAGTTTCCTTCAGCAGATCAGGATGTTCTTCCAGGCTGATGCCGTAGGTGGGCACCATCGCCTTGATTTTCTGCCGCCATTCTTCCTGCTTGCCCGGGAAGCATCGTGCCAGCAACTTAATCAGGGCATCCGGCGCAATGGAAGCTCCCGGAGAGGCGCCTAATACCGCTGCGATGGTGCCATCCGCGGCGACTACGGTCTCGGTACCAAATTTCAGCACGCCGTGTTTGCCCTGTTCTTCGCTGATGACCTGCACGCGCTGACCGGCAACCAGCAGCTCCCAGTCTTCCGCTTTTGCCGTGGGGACAAAAATCCGCAGGTCTTCCAGACGCTGTCTGTCATTCAACAGCAGCTGCTGCACCAGATATCTTTCCAGACCGAATTCCTTCAGCCCGCAGCAGACATAGTTCAGCAGATTGTCCGGCTTGATGGCAAGTATCAGATCCAGCATGGAACCGGTTTTCAGGAATTTCGGACTGAATCCGGCGAATGGACCGTACAGCAGACACTGCTGCCCGTCGATATAGCGCGTATCCAGATGCGGCACGCTCATCGGCGGCGCGCCAACCTTGGCCTTGCTGTAGACTTTCGCCTGATGCTTCTTTACGATGTCCGGATTTTTGCAAACCATGAAGATACCGCTGATCGGGAATCCGCCGATACCTTTCGCTTCAGGAATACCGGATTTCTGCAGCAGCGGCAGTGCGGCACCGCCGGCACCGATAAAGACAAATTTCGCCGCATAGGTTTTGCTTCCCATGCCTTTTTGCACGGTGACTTCCCAGCGCCCATCACTGCCGCGGGCAATGTTTTTCACCAGGGCGTTGAACTGCACGTCCACACCGGCCTGATGCAGATAGGCCACCAGTTTTTTGGACAGGCTCCCGAAGTTTACGTCAGTCCCCGCCATGGTCTTATGGGCCGCAATGGGATCGGTGGAGGTTCTGCCTTCCATCATCAGCGGCACCCATTCTTTCAGCACTTCGGGGTCTTCAGTATATTCCATATCCGCAAACAACGGATTGTCTTTCAAGGCAGCATACCGTTTCCGCAGGAAGGCGACATTCTTTTCCCCTTCCACCAGGCTCATGTGCGGAATCGGCATAATGAATTCCTGCGGATTGTCCAGCTTGCCGTTCTCAATCAGATACGACCAGAACTGTCTGGTAATCTGGAACTGCTCGTTGATGCGGCGGGCCTTGGTGATGTCTATGGAGCCGTCTTTCTGCTCCACGCTGTAGTTCAGCTCGCACAATGCGGAATGGCCTGTGCCGGCGTTGTTCCATTCGTTGGAACTTTCTTCCCCTGCTTTGTCCAGCTTTTCAAACAATGTGATTTTCCAGTCCGGTTCCAGCTCATGGAGCAGAGTGCCCAGCGTGGCGCTCATAATCCCGGCTCCAATCAGAATCACATCGGTTTTGATTGTTTCACTCATGTCTACCATTCACTTTCAGATAGTTTTTTCAGATTTCTGCAAAGCAATATTCCACTTCGGCGGCCAGCGCTTGATGCCTCTTCCGCAACCGGCGCTCGCTGCTCCGTCTCTGTTGGAAATATATCAGTGTATTGTTTATGACGCCTCCCCCCCAGAAAATGAAGGAGGGGGAACCGCTGAACTGACCTGCGTGAGCATAGTACTGTTGGTTCGCACAGTCAATTCCCGCCTGTCCGCATCCGCGCCAGGGGCAGGGCAGATTTCAGCAGCCAGATTCAGCCCATACTGCTTGCCATGCGGCAATCCGGATGCGGAACGCACTGTCTTTTCTTGTCCCCCATATCATCGGCATGCTTGCAGACGCCGTTGCCGGGAGGGCTTCTGCCAGCGCGCTGCCGTGCGTGTCTGTGACAGGGCGGAAAAACGTGGCAGGCGGGCAATGATGACGAACAGAACCTGCCGCTGGAAGTGTGCGGGCTGATTCTTCAGGCAGGCTTAAAAAGACCGCCATGCCCCGGGAGTCTTGCTGGCTGTCATGTGCAGGCAGTCAGGAAGGCTCTGTTCATAGCTCCGGAGTATGGCGGTGCAGAACAATGCAGGCTGCGGCATGCTGCCTGATGTCGGAATGGGCAGGCTTATTCCATCGTGAGCAGCTTGGGAAGCGTTGCCTCAAAATCGACGCCATACCAGGGCTTCTGGGGATTTTGCAAGGTGACGTCAATGGTATGGGCCGTGTAATCGGCGGCAATGCGCATGGCATCGCGCCAGTCTCTGCCCTTCATGAGTTCTCCAACGCAGGTGCTTGAGAAGAGATCGCCCGTCCCATGATAGGCGGCATCGATCCTTTGATTCTGATAGACATAATATTCGCCGGAGGCACGCTCATAGCCCATGACACCGGTTTTTCCTTCTGCCAGAGACACGCCCGTCAGGACGCTGATGCCGGCGCCCAGCTCATTGAGGCTGGCAAGAAGCTCCTGTATATAGCCCTGATCATGGTGTTCCCTGTATTCCATGCCGGTCATGAAGGCGGCTTCAGTGATATTAGGAACAATGATGTCCGCAAGTGCGCAGAGCTCCGCATTTTTCTTGACATAGTCCATGTTGAAGGCGGGATACAGCCTGCCATTGTCCGCCATGACCGGGTCTATGACGACAGTCGTGTTCTGCCCCTTGAATACCCTGATAAGTTCCTGTATCTGCTCGATCTGCTCGACCGTGCCAAGATAGCCCGTATAGATGGCATCAAAGGTCACTCCTTCCTCTTTCCAGTGCGCCGCTATGGGGGCAATCTGGTCAGAGAGGTCTTTGCAGGTGAAATGTGTAAACATCGTATGTGTCGAAAGAACAGCCGTAGGGAGAATGACCGTCTCCGAGCCGAGCGCGGAGATGACCGGCAGCGCTATGGTCAGGGAACATTTTCCAAGGCACGATATATCCTGTATGGTCAGAACTCGTTTCATGCGTATACTCCAATGATTTTACGGATTTCGAATCGTAGTGCATTTCAGCGCGATGTCAATGGAAAAGTATTGCGGCCTTCTTGCGGCGGCATGCCCTGCTTGCGCTGGCCGGACAGGAGGGCGGCTGGCGTAGTGCCGCCCTGCCGTCGCGGGAAGATGTCCGGGCCTGCGGTCTGAAGGGCGATGTCCTACAGCATGCGTTCTGACGCTGTTGCGGCATGGAGCTCCGAACGAGGGGCTCGTTTGCGCGCATGCACAGACCAGAGGTATTTCCGGTATGGTTCCAGTGCTCCGCGCGGAAGATGTTGGCGGCAGGATGCACTGGCCCGGCGTCATGCCTGTCTGTCAGCCGACCCTGCCGCATCCGGGGCCGGAGAGCCGGCTTCTGCCGCCAGTGCGCGGTATGACCTGAATTTGCGTGCTGATACGTTCTTTCAGCGCTGGAACATGCGAAATGACGCCGATGAGCTTGCCATCCTGCCGCAGCCCGGCAAGGGTATGCAAGGCCGTGTCGAGCGTTTCCTCATCCAGCGTGCCGAAGCCTTCGTCAAGAAATAGCGAATCCACCCGCACATTCCTGCTGGCCATCTGGGAGAGCCCCAGGGCCAGCGCCAGACTGACAAGGAAGCTCTCGCCGCCGGACAGATTCCTGGCCGAGCGACGTTCGCCGGCCTGATACCTGTCAATGACATCCAGCTCCAGAGGCCGGGCGCCGTTCCGGGCCAGCAGATAGCGATCGGTCATGTTTCGCAGCTGCCGGTTGGCATGGCTTATCATCAGTTCAAAGGTCAGCCCCTGGGCAAAGTTGCGGTATTTCTTCCCGTCCGCCGATCCTATCAGAAGATGCAGGTCTTCCCAGCGGCGATACTCCCGTTTCCGGGCTTCAATGGACGCCTGTACCGCTGCGGAGCGCGTTTTGGCAGCCGCATTTTCGCGCACTATACGATTGAGCTCGGCAGCATGCTCCCGGGTTCGCGCCAGCTCCGCTTCATGCGCCGTGCGCCGCAGTTCCAGCGCATCCAGGTCCAGTTCGGTGATATTGCGGGCCTTTTCCGCCGCCAGACGTTCTTCCCTGTCTTTGCGTCTGGCCTCCAGCGCCGTTCGGCGTTGGTCCAATGCCGTGGCTGCGGCAGACAGCGCGGCTCTGTCTTCGGCGGAAAGCCGGGCATGCAGAAAGTCATGTTCCCGGGAAAAGCCGGCGGCGGCAAGTCTGGTGGCAAAGTCGGCTTCCTGCGCGTCCAGATGCGGGGCCCGCAGATCAATGCGCTGTTGCAGGGATGCGGCGCGTGTTCTGGCGGCATGCCATTGCCGCTCCAGCGCGCCGTGCTGCTCGCGCGCCTGTCGCTCACATCTCTCCGCCTCGGCAACAGCCGCAGTCAGCCGCGCTTCCTCCTCGTCGGGATTTGTGTCGCCGCCCAGCGCCCGCCGTCTGCACCGTCCGGCCTCAAGCTCCTGCCGCAGGGCTTCCAGATGTGCCAGCCCCTTGTCCAGCGTGGCCTGCTCCGTTTCGATAATGGCCTTCAGCCGGGCAATATTGCTGTCGATGCCGGCAAGCTGTTTTTCGGCATCGTCTTTTTCCCTGATCTGGCGCTCCCATGCCTTCAGACGCGCCGCGAGGGTGGCGAGCAGGGTTGCCGTGTCTGCGGGCATATCCGTGATGCCCAGGGGCTGAAGTCTGACTGCCAGCGCCTGTGTGCGCTCCCGCATGCCATCACGGAGTCGTTCTGTCTCCTGCCTCGTTCCGGCAAGCGTCTTCTCCGCCTCCTCACGCCCGGAGACTGCCGCAGCTACCAGCATCTCGGCCTGCGTCAGATCGCTGTGTGCCGCGCGTTCCGCGGCTTCGTCCTGCCGGATGTGTTCTTCCAGCGCCTCCGCCTCCTGGATGCGTCGGCCCAGCGCCTCGATTTGCTGTTCGATCGCCGTGGGGGAGGGGGCCTGTCCCGCCGCAAAGGGGTGGCAGGTGGCGCCGCAGAGGGGGCAGGGCTCTCCGTCCACAAGGGTCTTTCTGTGGGCTTCCAGCTCCGTGATGCGCGCCAGCAGGGCCAGCTCCCGCAGCAGCGCCTCCTTCCGGTCACGATATTCCCGCAGCAGGCGACCTTCAAGTAACGCATGAAGTTTTTCCGTATCCTGCCGGAGCTGTCGTGAGGCTGCGTCCAGAACCTTCTGCCGCATGGCGTACTGCCGCCGGCAGTCTTCCAGCGTGATGGCAGCCTGCTCCCGTGCGGTTCCGGCCGTCTGGCATGCCGCTTCACTGCGGGCCAGTTCGCCCTGCTGCGCCGCCAGACTGTGAACCTGTTCCTCAATGCCGGCAAAATTGCCGGGCAGCCAGGCATCCCGCGCATGTGTCTGAAGGTAGTCTTCCGCCGTGGCCAGCAGGGTGAGAACGCTGTCCCGCGCAGCCTGCGCCGCACGCAATGCCGCGCTGTTTTCCTGGATACGGGCTGCATCCAGCCGGCATTCCTCCTCCCGTGCGTCCCTGTCCTGTTCCTGACGGGCAAGCTGCTGATCAAGAGCACGGATATTCTGCCATACGGGCGCGGCGTCCTTCAGCTGCTCCCTGCTTCGGGCAGTTTGTTGTTCAACCGCCAGCAGCGCGGCCGCCTGATCCGCCACCATCGCTTCCAGTGCGGGAATGGACGCCGTTTCCGCAGCAAGAGCGTCTATATCGTCCGCCTGCTGCCTGCGGATGGCAAGGAGCTCCGCGTGCGCGCCGTCCAGCAGGGCGGCCCGCGATGCCGCGTCCAGCCGCTCCCGTTCCTGTGCAAACAAGGCCAGACGGCGGCGCAGGTCTTCCTCCTCATGCCCCAGCCCGGCCAGCTCGGCCTCCAGTCCGCTGACGGCAGTGCGCCAGGCAATGGCCCTGCCAGTATCGGCAAGAGCGGCTGTCAGCTCGGCCTCCTTCCGCTGGCTGGCCGCGAGTTCCCGGGAAAGCTCCCGTTCCTGATCCGCCTCCAGAAGGGGAATGCCCGCCGCTTCCTCCAGAAGCCGGTTGAGTGCCTCCCGTTCCCCGCGCTGCCGCTCATGGACGCGCATGGATATGCGGCTATAGATTTCCGTGCCCGTTATCTGCTCCAGAATGGGCGCCCTTTCGTCCGGTTCCGCCTGAAGAAAGGCGGCAAAGCTCCCCTGAGCCAGGAGCATGGAGCGGGTAAAGCGGTCAAAATCCATGCCGGTGACCGACTCAATCAGCTCGGCAACACCTTTGATCTTGGATTCGATGATTTCACCGGAGTCGGCTCTGACTATTTCGTGCTTCGGAGCCTGAAGCTCACCGTCCGGTCGTTTGCGTGCCCGGTGCTGGCTCCACCGGCAGCGGTAGCGTCCTGCCCTGGTTTCAAAGGTCACTTCGGCAAAGCATTCACCGGTCTGGCGGGACATGACCTCATTGCCGCTCTTGCTCATCTTGCCCAGGCGCGGCGTCCGTCCGTACAGGGCAAGGCAGACGGCGTCAAGGATGGTGGTTTTTCCCGCGCCGGTGGGGCCGGTGATGGCAAAGATGCCGTCGCCGGTAAAGGCCGGGTGCGTCAGATCAATCCGCCAGACACCGGTCAGCGAGTTCAGATTCTGAAAGCAGATATCCAGAATTTTCATGAATCCTCCTCTGCCTGCGCATCGTCTTCCAGCAGGGAGGTGACGGCCTCCCTGTAGGTATGGCGGAGTTCATCCCGCCGGCCCTCTGGCACATCATACTGGGCGAGGCAGCGCTCGAAAACGTCTTCCACGCTCAGCTCGCCGGGATCGATGCCCTCCTGTTGTTCCGGCAGGTCGCCACCGGGCAGGATGTCCCTGATGCGGAGCAGCTCCATGCCTGTGCCGGCAATCGCGTCTTCCAGACGCTCGCGCAGATCGCCCATGATTTCCGCCCCGTCGTGGATGATCTCAAGCCAGCTCCGGGAGCCTTCCTCCGCCAGCCGGCGGAGGCGGCCGGCAATGCCGGCCCAGTCCCCCGTAATGCGTACAAGAGGCTGGAATACCGGTACATCCACCAGATGGACGGAAGCGGCGGCTCCTTGGAGGACGACGTGACACAGACTTTTTTGCTGTCTGGCCTCGCCAAAGCTCATGGGCAGCGGCGAACCGCTGTAGCGCATGGTTTCGGAGCCTCCCACCTTTTGCGGGATATGCAGATGGCCCAGAGCCACATAGCTGAAGCAGTCGGGAAAGATGCCGGCCGAGACATGCGCCAGAGAACCGACGTAAAGCTCCCGCACGCCGTCGCCTTCCATAATCCGCCCGCCGGCAGTGAACAGATGCCCCATGCCGATGATGGGGACGCCGCCGCATTCCTCCTGCCGTTGCCGGGCAAGCCGGCCCACGGCGGCATAGTGGTCGCGGATGCCCTCAAGGAGCTTCTGCTCCTTCGCGTCAATCTTCTCTCCGGCTTCCGCGGTGCGGACATCCCGGTCGCGCAGATAGGGAACGGCACAGACAATCAGCTCCGGTTCGTCCTGCCCGTTGCGGAGCACAAGCACCTCGTCCTCCGGTGTGGACGCATTGCCGATGACATGGATGTTGAAAGCCTTGAGCAGCTCGCGGGGAGCGTTGAGAAAGGAGGGGGAATCATGATTGCCGGCTATGATCACCACGTGCCGGCAGCATGAGGCGGCCGCCCGGCGCAGAAACTGGTAATACAGCTCCTGAGAGCGGCTGCCCGGCGTACCTGTGTCGAAGACATCCCCCGCCACCAGCAGCACGTCGATGCCAAGTTGCCGGATGGTGTCCGCCAGCCATGACAGAAAGGCCGCAAATTCTTCATGGCGCCTTCGGCCATACAGTGTCCGGCCCAGGTGCCAGTCGGATGTGTGGAGTACGTTGAGCGGCGGCGATGGCTGCGGCATGCTGTTCCTCCCCCTGCGGGATGTGGTTGCTGTCCGGGGCTGATGGCGGAAGGCCCGGCAGACTGCGGGCGGGTGCTCCCGGAAGTCGGGCAGCACGGAGCATAGCACGATGGAAGCCTCCCGTAAATCTGCGCCGTATGATCGGAACACGGAGGAAAATTCGTGCGCCTGCGGTAAGAAACAGCCGGGATTCACCTCCGCCTGTCTTGCCGCGAAGAGCGCGGCGGCAGGTGGCGTCTACTATACTTTTTTGATGAACCGGTGTAGCAGGAAATGGTGATCATACTGTTATCTTCTACCAGAGAGAGTGCGTGCGTATGAAACAGACTTCTGCCTATGTGTGCAGCCTTGTGGCTGCGGCGTTTTTACTGCAACCGGCGCATGCCGCGGCCGGCACCACGCCGTCCGTGCAGCATCCTGCGGCGGTAGCCATGCCCAGAGATGCCACGGAAAGTACCCGCAAGGCGCAGGATGCCATACGGGCCGAGCTGCCCTTTACCGACAGGCGGGATTTCGAGGATGCCCACCGGGGCTTTATTGCGGCGGACAATCCCATGATTTTCCGGGGGAAGAACGGGAATGTCGTGTGGGATATGGATTCCTACCGGCGGTTCATTGATGAAAACCGCGCCGCTCCCGATACGGTCAATCCCAGCCTGTGGCGCATGGCACAGCTGAATATGATTCATGGGCTGTTCAAGGTGTCCGATGACATCTATCAGGTGCGCGGCTATGACATTTCCAACATAACATTTATCAGGGGCAGGACGGGGTGGATTGTGTTTGATCCGCTCATTTCCGTGGAAATGGCCGAAGCCGCCCTGAAGCTGGTCAACGAGAAGCTGGGAAAGCGTCCTGTCGTTGCCGTGCTGTACAGCCATTCGCACATTGATCATTACGGCGGCGTGCGCGGCGTCATTGATGAAGCGGATGTGAAGGCCGGCAAGGTACAGGTCATCGCGCCGCGCGGATTCATGCAGCATGCCGTCAGTGAAAATGTCATTGCGGGCAATGCCATGGGGCGTCGTGCCAGCTACATGTACGGCGTTCTTCTGCCCCGCAATGCCAAGGGCAGCGTGGGCAGCGGGCTTGGCATGACCAACAGCATGGGCACGCGCAGCCTCATTCCTCCCACCATCGAGATTACGGAAACGGGACAGACCCTGAACATCGACGGCGTGAGGATGGTCTTCCAGATGACGCCCGGCACGGAAGCGCCGGCGGAGATGAATACCTGGTTCCCCGATTTCAAGGCGCTGTGGATGGCGGAAAATGTCTGCAACACCATGCACAATATCCTGACGCTGCGCGGCGCCCAGGTGCGTGATCCGCTGGTGTGGTCCAGATATATCAACGAGGCTCTGGAAACATGGGGCGATCAGGCGGAGATACGCTTTCAGGCGCACCACTGGCCGCGCTGGGGCAACGGGCGCATTCAGGAGGAGCTTATCGCCCAGCGGGATCTGTACAAATTCATTCATGATCAGTCGGTACGGCTGATGAATCAGGGCTATGTGGGGGCGGAAATCGCTGAAAGGCTCACGCTTCCTCCCTCGCTTGCCCGGGAATGGGCCAACCGTGGCTACTATGGTTCGCTCAAGCACAACAGCCGCGCGGTATACCAGCGGTACATGGGCTGGTATTCCGGACATCCCTCTGATCTGGATAGCCTGCCGCCTGAAGACGCCGCCAGAAAATATGTGGAATACATGGGTGGCACGGAGGCTATTCTGGCCAGGGCCCGGCAGAGCTTTGCCAGGGGGGAATACCGCTGGGTGGCAGAGGTGCTCAAGCATGCCGTCTTTGCCGATCCTGCCAATAAAGCTGCCAGAGAACTGCTGGCCGACGCGCTGGAGCAGCTTGGCTATCAGGCTGAATCCGGCCCGTGGCGCAATGTCTATCTTCAGGGCGCATACGAGCTGCGTCACGGTCTGCCGCAGGTGATGGCGAGCGCGGGAGGTTCGGCGGACAGCCTGCGCGCCATGACGCCGGAGATGATTTTTGACTATCTGGGCGTGCTGCTGAATCCTGAAAAGCTTGACGCACGGCCGCTGGCTGTCCGCGTTACTTTGACAGACCTGCGGAAGGCCTATACGCTTACCGCCGGTAACGGGGTATTGCAGTACAGCGCCCGCCGCATGCCTGCGCCTGATGTCTCTGTCTCCGGTCCCGCGGCGGTGGTCCTGCCCCTGCTGATGGGCAAGCTGCCGGCAGAGCAGGCGGACAGGCTGCAACAGCGGAAAACGCTGGTGCTGGACGGAGATACGCCCAGGCTGAAGACGCTGATTGCGGCTTTTGAAATGCCTCCCCGCGTCTTCCCCATTGTCACGCCGTAGCACACAGGCAAGCTGCACCTTCCCATGCAGGGAGGTGCAGCTTGCTGGCGAAACATCCGGTGCTGGCGAAAACGCTACAGGGAGCGCTCCCGCAGGGAGGAGTCCGGGCGCTGTTCCTGCGGGGGAGTGGTGATCTGGTTCAGCCCGGGCAGACTTTCCCGCACAGTGGTGCGCTCGGAGAGCGGATCGGCTGCCGGCGCCGGGGCTGCCGGCACGGCGCTGTCCCGCACGTACATGGTGCAGGCCGAGCCAAAGCATTCATACATGGCGGCTGGCCTGGCCTGAAGCACGCCTCGCTCGGCCACAGGCGTGGGAATGAGCAGATACTGCTCCAGACTGCGGCCCACGCGCGGCTGGAACAGGCAGGATACCAGCCATGAGCTCCTGCCGGCGCCTTCCCAGTCCAGAATGCCGATCATGCGCACCATGATTTTCTGCGAGGCTGTTTCCAGAGTGAAGCTGCTGCGGCTGATGCTCGTGCGTGCGCGGGAGCCGGCGGCCAGCTCCCGGAAGGTGCGGGCCCGGAACATGGCGGCCTTCTCCGGCAGAAAATCCGGTGAGAGCCGGCCAAAGAGAATGCGCCCGTAGGCTTCGTCCGCCGGACCGAACAGGGCTTCCGTATAGCTGTTGGAACGATCCACAATGCTTCTGGCCTGCATTTCCTCAGGCATGCGGCGGGCCATTTCCGTAAAGGCCGCCTGATCGACGATCTGCACCGGCCTGCCGCAGCCAGCCATCAGCAATGGCAGGGCGAGCAGGGCGCAACAGGCATAGTTCATGGCAGAATTCCTGCAATATGTGCCGGAGATTGTCCGGCGGCGTTTCGGGTGATGCGGTTCGCGCCGTACCCGGCGCGATGGTCAGGACTGGCTGCGCAGTTCCTCCAGATGCGTGCGCGCAAAGGCAAGACCGGGATCAATTTCCAGCGCGGCAGCCAGACAACGCTCCGCTTCCTCCCTCTGTCCAAGAAACTTGCGGCACAGGCCCAGATTGGCCAGGTCCATCACCGAGCCCTTGTCAACCTTCAGCACCTGCTCAAAGAAATCCGCGGCTCTGGCATAGCTGCCCAGCTTGAAGCAGGCCACGCCGCAGAGATTGCCGTATTCCTTCATATCCGGGCAGAGCCGGAAGGCCGCTTCCAGCAGGGGCAGCGCATCGGCCCAGCGTTCCCGCAATGTCAGGACATATCCGGCATAGAAGTGCGCCAGCGCGCTGGAATCCGCCTCCGGCTGCACAGGAGCCGCTGCGAGGAAGGCCGCGTGCGCGGTGTCAAGATCGCCGGCGCGCAGGGCGAGCATCCCTCTGAAGAAGGGCAGGAAGTGCGCGTCGGGACAGCATTCCGCCAGCACGCGCAGGCCGTGTTCCGCCTCATCCGCCTCGGCTTCCTCCGCCAGCTTGCGACCGATGAACAGGCCGAGGCTCTGGTTTTTGTCCCGTTCGCGGAAGCTCAGGCCGGGGATGATGCTGTAATGGGCAGGAATGCCCAGACTGGGATTGGTGGTCTCTATGGCATAGGTCGTGAAACCCTGTTCGTGCAGGCCGTTGACAGCGGCGAGCAGCTCGTCACGAATATCCTGCCGTTCCACGCAGGGCAGGCTGCTCAGGGGAACGGTATCGCCTTCCAGCAGCCACTGAATATCCGCCAGCGCGGTAAATTTGGGCAGGCCGGAGGCTTCATAGCATGCGCCTGTGCAGAAGTCGCCGGCAAGCTGGGCCACTTCGGTGACGGCACGGATGGCTGCCTTGGCCGGCGAGGCCGCCGTGCCCGCGGTAAAGACAATTTCGGAACGCGTGGGGAATGTGGAGGGGTCCCAAGCCACGGCCCCCACTGTGGGCACGGGCATGCCGGCGGAAAAGTCCTTCAGCACCAGCGTGATGCCCTGCGCGGCAAAGGCATCCAGCAGAGCGCGCAGCACGGGGTCATCCACGCTGCCGGGATCGATGGTGGGCGTAGTCATGCGGCGGCGATCCACCAGACAGCAGGCATGCCGCTCCACCAGTTCGCAGCAGCTCTGGAGCAGGGATTCTTCATTGGTGTTGCCCGCGGCGGTGCCGTTGAATTCGCTGAGCAGCTTAAACCAGTCCAGCGGCAGCCACGTGATTTTTCCCGTATTCAGGCAGGTGGCGGGATAGAACTGCCAGCGCAGCAGATCCAGCAGGCGGCGCGCCTGTGCCGGAGCCATGCTGTCCTGTACGGACTTGAGAATGTCCTCCAGAGGAATGAGCGCGTCCCCGAAGCGGGCTTCCGCCTCGCTCCAGCTGGCCTCCACAAAGCCTTCATGCCGTTCCCAGAAGCTGAAGAAGGCATAGCGCTCCATGAGCTCCATGACGGCGGATGCCTGCGCCTGTTCCGGAGAGGAGCCCTTGCCCATCTGCTTGCGGGTGGGCATGATGCGCTTTGCATCTTCGCCGCAGACGCTGAGATATACGGGAATGCCCAGCCGTCCCACGTCCACCCGGGTGGTGCGGGCCAGAATATCCAGATGGCAGGCAGTCAGCCGGGCACGCACCCGCGCCACTGTCTGCGCCGGGGGGACGGCCTTGTCCAAATCCTTGGTATATGCCTTGGGGCAGGGAGACAGCGTGATCATGAGCGCTCCAGTACGTGCAGCAGATAGAGGCGGCGCTGTTCTTCTCCCTCGGCATCCGTGGATCGCACGCCGACTTTGTATTCCTGGATGGAGAAGCTCCTGGCGGCCAGCTTGAAGAAATGCGGCTTGCGGCGTGCCCAGTCCGTACAGAACACGGCCTTGCCTCCGGCGGCAAGGTGGCGATCCAGAAATTTGAGCAGGGGGCGGTGCAAATCGTCAAGATACAGAATTTCCGAGGCGGCGATAATATCGAAGCGCGCGTCCAGGCGCGTCGCGGCCACATCGACGTGCCGCACGTCCATGCAGGCTTCCAGTCCGTTCCTCAGCACATTGGCTTTGGCAAAGATCAGGGCATCCGGCACGATGTCGCTCACGGTAACATGAGAGAACCCGTAGCGGGCGGCAATGCAGCCGGCCACGCCGCAGCCGGCGCCGATTTCCAGCAGCGTTTTCCCTGCCGGCTCCAGTTTGCGGAGAAAGCGGCCCATCACAAAGGAGGCAGGCCAGACCTTGGCCCAGAGGGGCAGGTCCTTCAGGGGATTGCGGATGGCGCGGGTGGCGACCAGATTGTCCAGATGGCTCCGCATGTTGGTGACGCCCAGCACATGCAGAGGCGTTCCGTCCACATCCAGCGGCTCAAAGGCCACGGTAAAATGCTTGCCGGCCTGTGCCAGCAGGGATTCGAGAGTTTCCGAGACGGGCATGGAAAGTCCTTGCGCTAGATAATGATCCGCGGCAGTGCCGCTGATGTTGTGTTGTACGGAGGTTCACTGCGTAAATCAACTCATTTTTCGGCAGGGGAGGGGAGACTGCCGCGGGACAGGAGAGGCGGCATTGGCGCCTGTTTGACACCTTCGGCCGCTTCCGCCTATGCTCGGCACGTTGTTCGAATGTGCCATGCGTGTTGTTTTGCCGCAATGCTTCTCTCGGAGGTGGGCAGACCGTGCCGGCACGCAGTTGTTTCGTCAGGGGCAGTCATGTATTCACACGTTTTTTTTGATCTGGATGGAACGCTCACAGACTCCCGTCCCGGGATTATCCATTCCGTGCAGTATGCGCTGCGGCACTTTGGCATGGAAATGCCGGAGGCTGCGCTGCTGCCTTTTATCGGGCCGCCGCTGCTGTACTCCTTTCAGCAGTTCTGCGGCATGGATGCCCGGCAGGCAGCGGAGGCGGTAACGCGGTACCGGGAGTATTTCAAAGATCGCGGCATCTACGAAAACAGTCTCTATCCCGGCGTGGCGGAGCTGCTGCGTGCGCTGCGTGCCGCTCACCGGCGGGTAGCGCTGGCTACTTCCAAGCCGGAGGTCTTTGCCCGCCGCATTGTGGCATATTTTGGTATGGAAGACTGCTTTGACTGCGTGTGCGGCGCCGGGCTGGACGGGCCGCGCCAGAGCAAGGCGGATGTGCTTGCCTATGCCTGCGCCACGCTGGAGGCGCGGGACATGCGCCGCTGTGTGCTGGTGGGGGATCGTATCTATGATGTTCAGGGCGCGGAGGCTCTGGGCATGGACTGTATCGGCGTGCTGTATGGCTATGGTGCTCCCGGGGAATTTTGTTCTCCCGCGGTGGTGCGGCAGTGTTCCAGCGTGCGGGAGCTGCGGCAGACGCTGCTGCCGGAGATGACAGCGGGATGACAGGCCCCGGTCCGGCGGGATGAAGGGCCTGCTCCCCGCTGATGCGCCATTGATGCGCCATGCGTGCGGCAATCAGGCGCGGAATACGGTGAGGGGGATGCAGTGCAGCTCCCGGCTGTATTCTTCCGTTCTGCCCAGCTCCCAGCGCATGTCCTGCCAGCCAGCCGCGTCAGCCAGGGCGCGCGCCACACCGGCCACATTCAGAACGGGGTGACGCTGGAATACCTGCGGCAGGCCATAGGTGAGATTGCAGGCGAGGCACTTCCCCGGCCGCTGATGCAGTTCAAAGGCCATGTCCAGACGGTCATCGGCCACGCGGCGGCAGGTGAGCCGAATGTCATACGCGCCTTCTTCCGCACCGCCGAACAGCGCGTCAAAGAACGCTTCGGTACGGGAGGCGGGGAAAAGGCTGTCCAGCCAGTCCTGATCTGAAAAATTTCTGTTCATGACAACTCCTTGTGAGTGGATGGGAATTGCCGGCGCCATCAGCACAGCGCAATGTCGCCCAGCCGTGCCGGCAGGCGGATATTGTGGCGCGGCAAGGCGTCCCAGCGGAAAGCATCGCAAAGCTGGCGGGGCTGCACGGGCGTGGGCGCAGGCTGAAGCCGGGCCAGCCAGGCCAGCAGACCGACCAGCGCCTGCGGTGCCGCGCCGGCATCGCGCAGGGCCCGCAGGGTCAGGCTGGCATGCCGTTTGGCCAGCCGCTCGCCGTCCCTGTCCAGCAGCAGGGGAATATGGCCGTACCGCGGCCGGGAGAGGCCGAGCAGGCGCGCCAGATACAGCTGGCGTGGTGTGGAGGCGAGAATGTCGTTGCCGCGCACGGCCTGCGTGATGCGCATGGCGGCATCATCCACCACTACGGCCAGCTGGTAGGCTATGACGCCGTCGGAACGGCGCAGGGCAAAGTCGCCGCCGCAGTCATGCAGGGACATGCTCTGCGGCCCCAGCAGCATGTCCGTAAAGCGTTCCCGGGCTGCATCGCAGCGCACGCGCAGAGCCGGCCTGCGTCCCTGCCGGAGCAGCGCGGTACGCTCCTCTGCGGAAAGGTGGCTGCATGTGCCGGGATAGGGTGCTCCGCCGTCGCCCACATGCGGGGCGCCTGCCAGCGTCCGCAGCTCCCTGCGCGTGCAGAAGCAGGGATAGAGCATGCCCATGCTCTCCAGCCGTTCCAGCGCGCGCTGATAGAGCTGCGCGCGGGCGCTTTGCAGATAGGGCCCGCAGGGGCCGCCCACGTCCGGGCCTTCATCCCAGTCCAGTCCCAGCCAGCGCAGATCGTCCATGATGGCGGCGGTATATTCGGGACGGGAACGTTGCGGGTCTATGTCCTCCATGCGCAGCACGACCTGCCCGCCGGCGGAACGGGCGGACAGCCATGCCAGCAGGAAGGCCCATGCGTTGCCCAGATGGAGATGACCGGTGGGGCTGGGAGCCAGACGTCCGCGTGCAATCATGATGCCGTCCTGCCGCTGTCAGCGCGGGTCGCGCCTGTCTTTGCCGTTCCTGTCGGAGGAAGATGTCTTCTTAGCCCGGGTCCTCTGTGCCTGCTGGCGCTTATGCTGCTGTGCGGCGGCCTTCTTCCGCTGAACCTTCTGCTGCTGGGCTGCGGTGCGGCGCTTCTCCGTCTGGTCACGCTTGCTGGGCCGGACGGTCACTTCCAGCTTCTTGCGTTTTTGACTGCTCCGGGAGGCGGCCTGCGCGGGCTTGCGCCCGTGGTCGGCGGCGTCCAGGCGGGCGGCACGCTGGCGGCGGGAGGCGGCGCTTTCCCTGGTCGAGGTACGGCTGCGGCGGGCGGAGGTGTGGCTGTCCCTGCGGGATGCCGCCTTGCGGACGGCACGCTGCTCCTTGCCGGAGGTACCCTTGCGGCGGCGCACATCTTCCTTGTAGCTGTTGATAAGGTCTTCCACCTCTTCCAGTCGGCTGTTGCTTACGTCGTCCGTATCCAGACGGCGTGCGCCGGTATAGATACGGCGGAAATAGTCATCGTCCAGAGAAACGATGGTGACGTTCTTGTTGCGCTGGGGACTGTGAATGAACTTCCCGTCGCCCACGTAGATGCCGATGTGATAGCCGCGCTTGGGATGCCGGAACGTGACGAGATCGCCGGCCCTGAGATCGTCAGTGTCCCGGATGGGACGGCCCATGCGGGACTGATCCGCCGCCCTGCGCGGCAGGTTGATGCCGAAATGCCTGTATGTCCAGTGCACAAGCCCGGAGCAGTCGAAACCGCTGCGGGAGGACCCCCCGAAGACATAGGGCGTGCCAAGGGTGGTCTTGGCCAGTCGCACGGCCATGTCGGCAATGGGAGCCTCCGCCCTGTCCCTTCCGGAACTGCGGGAGGGTCTGGCCTTTTTCGAATGTCGGGTGTTGGGCTGAGCCGGCCCGGGAGCCGCGCGATCCGGTTCCTTGCGCCAGCCGGAAAACGAGGTGGGGGCGGGTTCCTCGTCAAAAAGGCTCTCTTCCATGAAGGGAGGCTCGGCCGGATAGCCGGGAGCCGGGGCCGGATGCTTTTTGGCGCAGCCCTGGGCCGCCAGCAGCATCAGTCCTGCCAGGGAAAGCGTCACGAGCTTTTTTTTCATATCACCGTAGGGTGCGCTCTATGCAGGCAAAGGCGTCGTGGTTGTGAATGGATTCCTGGCTTTCCACGTCCACCTTGAACCAGCGAATATGCGCATGCTTTTCCAGACGGAAGGCCGCGTTGCGCACAACGTCCTCCACGAACGTCGGGCAGGCGAAGGCGTGTTCCGTCACATATTTTTCATCCTCACGTTTCAGCAGCGTATGCACAGGAGAGGAGCCGGACTGCTCCGCAATTTCGATAAGTTCCCCAATCCACGGAAGCCCGTCCATGCGGACGGCCATGCGCACAAGGGCGCGCTGGCTGTGGGCGCCTTCGTCGCTGATGGCCTTGGAGCAGGGGCAGACAGTCATCACCGGCACGTCCACTTCCAGAAGAAAGCGGGGGGCGCTGTCTCCGTCCTGCTCGCCCGTCAGGCGGCAGTCATAGCTGATGATGCCGTTCATGCCGGAAGAAGGGGCGGCCTTGCGGACAAAATAGGGGAAACGGAAGTCTGCGCTGGCCCGGCGCGCGCCCAGACGGGCCCGGAGGGTCTCCAGAAGACGGGCTACGGAGCCGCAGCTGATTTCGCCGTCCCACTGCTCCAGAACTTCCACAAAGCGGCTCATGTGGGTTCCCTTCAGGGAGGAGGGCAGTTCCACGCCCATTTCCACGCTGGCCACCGTCTGCTGTCGTCCGCCGGCGCCGTCCGGCACCAGCAGGGGCATGCGCAGATGGCGCACACCCACGTTGTCAATCGTCAGCGGCACCTGTGCGGGGCCGCTCTGCACATCTTCCATTTACACCAAATCCTGTCCTGTCGTTGTCAAAGAAAAAGTGCCGTACTTTACGCCGCGGCAGGAGACGAGCTTGTTGGACAAATCGCGTATCTCCCGCGATTCTCCCTTCAGCACCAGCACTTCCAAGCAGTTGTGATGATCCAGGTGCACATGCAGCGTGGCCACAATCATGTCGTGAAAGTCATGCTGGATGTCCATCAGTTTCTGGGCAAGATCACTCTTGTGGTGATCGTAAATCATGGTCAGCGTCCCGGCGCTGGGGCCCGTGGCTGCCTCGTTGGCCTCTTCGACCATGGCCTTGCGGATGAGGTCGCGCAGGGCTTCCGAGCGGTTTGTGTAGCCCTTGCGCTCGCACAGCGCATCGAAAGGTTCCAGCAAATCCTGATCCAGGGAGACGCCGAAGCGCGTTGTCTTACCCATGCGTTCCTCCGTCCGTCTTTCTGCGCGTCAGCTCCCATACGTGTACAGTCACGGGAACGGGCTGGGCATACAGCGGCTCCACCGTGCGCGTGAAGACGCGCCGTCCATCCCAGCCCCGCTGGTGCAGGCCCACGCGGAAGGCGTCGTAGACGCTGCGGCCCGGCTCGGCCACCCATGCCCGTCCGCCAGGCGCCAGCGCCGTTTCCAGAAAATGCAGCACGGGTGCGACAAAGCGCGTTTCATACATGATGTCTCCGCCCCAGAGCACCTCGATGCTGCCGGGACGCACCGCAGGGGCGCGCCAGTCCATGACTGTCCAGAGCGGCTGCGGCACGTCGTTCAGTACCGCGTTGCGGCGGGCAAAGCGCAGTGCTTCCCGTTCGTAGTCCATGGCCAGCACGCGCGCGCCCAGCCACTGCCCTATCATGGCCGTGAGCCCGAGCCCGCAGCCCAGGTCAAGGCAGCGGCGGCCGCGGATGTCGGCCCGCCTGCGTTCCAGCCAGGAACCAAGAGCCACGCTGGAGGGCCACAGCTCCGTCCAGTAGGGAAGGCGCTCGTCCTCGAAATTCGCCGGGTCTTCCGTCATGGCATTCCACAGGGATTCGAGGTCGCTGGCGCGTTCCAGATGCCATGACCGTCCGCAGGCGGCAACGGTGATACGTGGTGTATATTCGGCAAGCGGAGTGCAGCTCATGTGTCACGCCTTGGGCAAGAGTCTCGCTATATATACAGCCGACCTCCCCCGCACACAAGGGAAATCAGGGAGTGTACAAATTTTTTTATAGGGCCCGCAGGCGCAGCTCCCGCACAATGGCCTGCTCGACATCGGGCGGCACGACCGCCTCCTGCCCGTCTTCGTCACCCAGCAGATGACCGAGCTGCTGGGCTTCCACCCACATGTCCAGGAGGTCGTCCCTGTCCATCTGCCTGATGCGCTCCGCAATGTCCGCCTTTTCCTCAAAAGGATGAATGCTTCCCATGATCTGTCCTTTGCCTGACGTATATCAGGCGTCAAAAAACTGTGCGATCTTTTCCAGCCGCAGCAGGGGCAGGGCCTCCTGCCCGCATACGGCAAGGCAGATGGCAAGGGGGGAAAGGTACTGCTCGCCCCAGTCCGCCGCAAAGGCGACCCTGTCCTCTTCCACGCGCACATCCCGGATCAGGCGGCGCAGATCGGTGCTTCGTTCCCCTTTTTTCGTCTCGCGGGTCCAGACAAAGGACGTGGCCTGGGCAAAGGCGCGCCATTTGTCCAGCAGGCTGCCAGCCGTACCGCCGGGAAAGCTGAGCACAAAGGCTTCGCGCGAGGACTGCACCGTGCGCTGGCCGGCCTGCACGGGAAGCACGTCCACCACATGTATGCCCTGTGGCATATAGGGCTCCAGCCGCCGGCGGACTTCGTCCGCCTCCATCGGCTCGCGCAGGGTGATGGCAAACCACTCCGCCTGGCTGTGCACTCCCACGGGCAGGGCGCGGCCAAAGGATACCAGAGGCAGGGGATGGAAGCCCTGCGAGAAGGCAAGCGGCAGAGTGGCCCGGCGCATGGCCCGGCTGAGCAGGTCCTGCATTTCCAGCTGGCTGAAATAGGCGGCGCCGCCAGTCTTGGTATGGATGACGCGGTACTGCGCGGCCTTGACGGCAAGTTCGGGCGCAATCTGCGGCGGGCGGGCACTGCGCGGACGGCAGATAATGCGTCCTTCTTCATCCCGGCGCGGCGCGTGTGCCTGCTGATCCCGCGCCGGCAGGTTCAGGATGTTGCGCAGCGGAGCTCCCTCATCCTCCGGCAGGTGCGGCAGGCGGGATGGGCCGCCCTTGCGGTCGCAGGCCCCGCACTGGCGGCACGCGCCATAGCGGCAGTCTTCCGTGGTCCTGCCGGCGAGAGCCCGATCCAGCTCCCGGCGCAGGAAGGCGGGATCGATGCCGGCTTCCAGATGATCCCAGGGCAGCGGGCCGTCCAGCGGCCGTTCCCCGATGCAGTCTTCCGCGGAAATGCCGCATTCGGCCAGCGCCTGCTGCCACAGTTCCAGCGAAAAGCCTTCCATCCATGCGCTGAATATGGCTCCCTTGCGGTAGGCCTTTTCCACCACGGCGGCAAGGTTGCGGCCGCCGCGCGAGAAGATGCCCTCAAGATGGCTCATGGCCGGCTCGTGCCAGCGCATCTTGAGACATTTCTGCCCCTTGAACTCCGTGCGCACAACGCGGATGCGCCGCTGGATTTCCTCCAGAGGAATCTGGCCGTACCACTGGAACGGGGTGAAGGGCTTGGGCACAAAGGGAGAGAGCGCCGCCGTCACCTGGAGGCGCGGCCCGCCCGGCCCTGCGGCATCGCGCACCTTGCGGCACAGCTCCAGAATGGCATGCAGGTCTTCGTCGGTCTCCGTGGGCAGGCCGATCATAAAGTACAGCTTTACCTGCTGCCAGCCATGCTCCAGCAGCTTCTGTGCGTGCAGAATGAGCGCTTCCTCAGTGACGCCCTTGTTGATGACATCGCGCAGGCGCTGGCTGCCGGCTTCCGGCGCAAGGGTGGCGCCGGTTCGGCGGATGCCGGCCATGCGCTCGATGATGCTGTCATCAATGGAGCCGACACGCAGGGACGGCAGGGAGACTGCCACCTGCTCACGCGCGCATTTTTCAAAGGTGGCGTCGCACAGGGTCTTCAGCGCGGAAAAGTCGCCCGTACTCAGGGACAGGAAGGAAACGTCGTCATAGCCTGTCTGGGCAAGGCATTGTTCAAGCAGTGCTTCAAGAGTAGGCAGGGAGCGTTCGCGCACCGGGCGATACACCATGCCGGCATGGCAGAAGCGGCAGCCGCGTGTGCAGCCCCGTGCGATTTCCAGGGCCAGGCGGTTGTGCACTGCGCCGAAGGGAACCACCTGCCGTACAGGATAGGACGCCTTGTTGATGTCCGTGACGATGCGCCGGCTGGCACGGGTATAGTCGGGGAAGAGGGGAGAAAGCGTGCCGTCCGCATTTTCCGTAAAGAAGGACGGGATATAGACGCCGGGAATGCGGCGGGCTTCCCGCAGAAAGGCCGTGCGCGTCCATCCGTCCCGCCGTGCGCCTTCCAGCAGCGCGAGGACCTCCGGCAGCGTTTCCTCGCCATCGCCCAGCACCATCAGATCGATGAAGGGGGTAAGAGGTTCGGCGCTGAGCAGCGCGCCGCCGCCGCTGATGACGAGCGGCCAGTCGCGCAGGGAATCGCCGCGATCCGCTGTGCGCAGAGGAATGCCCGCCAGGTCCAGCATGTACAGGATGTTGGTATAGCACAGCTCATGCGTGACGGAGAAGCCTATGCAGTGCATGTCGCCCAGCGGTGTCCCCGATTCCAGCGTGCAGAGCGGGCGGCCATGCGCGCGCAGAGTGGCTCCGTCCTCGCGCTCCGGCGCAACGGCGCGTTCCGCCCACCACTGCGCGTGATCATTGACGATGCCGTACAGCACTTTCTGGCCGAGGTAGGACATGGCCACCTCGTATGTGTCGGGAAAGGCGAGCGCAACGCGCAGCGAGACAGTGGCGGGGTCCTTGTGGACGGCTCCTTCCTCAATGCCGGTGTAACGGCTGGGTCTGGTCAGCAATGGCAGCAGAGTACGCATGGGAATCCTTGTTGGCGGAAAAATAAAAAAGGGCGGGAGTGAAACCGCCCCTCTTTTAGCGCATGTGGGGATGAAAATCTACTTGATCAGGCCGCTGCCGCCCGCGGGGGGCGTGGCGCTGAAATGGAGCTTGCCAAGCCCGCCGGCCATGGTCAGATTCGTGGCGGCCTCGACATACTTGTTTTGCAGCTCCTCGGGAGTGGAGGCGTAGCGGTACATGAAGTGCCGGCCCTCAATGGTACCGCTGAATTCCGGTTCAAAGGGATAGCCGTAGGGAAGCATGACCATCTGCACGCCCTGCTGCGTGGGCACGGACTGAAGGATGGCGGCGTCGTTGATCACGTCTTTTTCAGCGTCGAACTTGCCGATGACGATTTCCCCTGTCACCAGCTTCATCATGCGAATATCGTAAGCCATTCGGATACGCTCCTCATTTGTTTATTGCAGTTACCTAGGTATTCACGGCTTCCGTGTCAAGAAAAATTGTCGTGCCGGCCCTTGCATGTTGGCGCAAACGTGATAAGTATCAGGCGCCGCATGAGCGGCCAAGGATGTTGGATATGAGAAAGTTCGCTGAAATCGAGGACGTGCTCCGGCATGTATACGCGCGGCCCGAGCTGCTGGAGCTGGCCCTGACGCACAGTTCGTGGGCCAACGAACACGGGCTGGGGCAGGAGCACAACGAGCGGCAGGAGTTTCTGGGCGACGCTGTGCTGGAGCTGTGCGTGTCGTGGGAGCTGTTTTCCCGCTTTCCGGAGGCGCGGGAGGGAGACCTGACCCGTATGCGCGCACGTCTGGTCAGCACCGCGGGACTGGCTGGACTGGCGCGGGAGCTGGGGCTGGACAGGCATCTCAGGCTGGGCAGGGGAGAGGAAAGCCAGGGCGGTCGCAGCCGTGACACCGTGCTGAGCGACGTGCTGGAGGCCGTGGTGGCTTCTGTATATGAAGATGGCGGGTTTGCCGCGGCCTCAGATGTGGTGCGGCATATCTTTCGCAGCCGCTGGCCGGAGACGGTGGATGCCGCCCCGCGCAAGGACTATAAAACCCGCCTTCAGGAGGCGATGCAGCATGACTTCAGGGAGCGTCCCCTGTATGCGCTGACCGGCAGCGAAGGGCCGGAACATGCCAAGATATTTCATGTGCTGCTGACGTTGCCGGACGGCAGGCAGTACCGTGCGCAGGGGCCGAGCCTGAAGCGGGCCGAGCAGGAAGCCGCCCGCATGGCGCTGGAGCACGACGGCGAGTGATGCCTGCCGCATGATTGTACGCCGACGGCCCCGGAACGCATGGTGTTTCCGGGGCCGTCAGCATTCCTGTTCCGCCCGTGGGGCGGGGAGGAACGGTGGATTAGCGTTTCGGCTCGATGGCGCGGGAGACGAAATTGATGGCTTCGCTGTACAGGCTCGGCGGCGCATAGGGCGTAAGGACGCGGGTTCTGTTCACGCCCACCATGAGCGCGATGATGACCTGTGCCGTATCCGCCGCATCCAGATCGCGTATGCTGCCATCCCTGATGCCGCGTTGCAGTTCCTCTTCCAGAATGCGGGGCACGTTCTGGAATTTTTCCATCATCAGATCGCGGTCGGTCTTGGTTTTCATGTCACTGTAGGGGGAGCAGCGCACCAGTACCAGCCAGTTGGAGGATTTGTCGATAGAGAAGTCCAGATAGGCGCGGCAGAAGCTGATAACCCCTTCATATCCCGTCTCTGCTTCCTGCGTGGCAGTGTGCAGCACTTCGATGAAATGCTCCAGCACGTCAAGGCCGGCAGCCAGGAACAGCTTCTCCTTGTTGCCGTAATGGTGGGTCAGCAGTCCCAGGGCCACGCCGGCGCGTTCGGAGATTTTCTTGAAGGTGGTTTCAACGTAGCCGTATTCTCCGAAGAGTTCTTTGGCTGCCTGTAACAATGCGTCTTTCTTGGTCTTGATCATAATTCCGTCTGTTTTGCGCCATGCGTTGTATGATTGCGCAATCAGTGCGCACCAGACAGGAAATATCCCATCCTGCCCGTGTGCGTCAATATGGGAAAGCCTGAAAAAATATCGCGTGTTAGGTAGATGTCCGGGGCTGCCGGCGCGGGCGTTCCCGGAATGCGCGCCGCGCATGTCTGCCCAGTGCCTCCAGCCGGCGATCCGCCAGATCATAGAGCGAGCCGGGGGTGAAGCGGCCGCTCTTCAGCCTTCGTCCGGCGGGCATGCCGGTGAGCAGCTCCAGCGCTTCCTCGATGCGGGCCACGGGATAGATGGCAAAGCGGCCCTGGGCCACAGCCTCGCGCACACTGGGGGCGAGCATGAGGTGATCCACGTTGTCCGCAGGGATAATCACCCCCTGGGTACCGGTAAGGCCGTGCCGTGCGCACACCTTGAAGAAGCCCTCAATCTTGCGCGTCACGCCGCCAACGGCCATGATCTGTCCGGCCTGGCTCACGGCGCCCGTGAAGGCCATGTCCAGCCGCACGGGTACCCGGGCAATGGCGGACAGCAGCGCGGCCAGCTCCGCACCGGAGGCGGAGTCCCCCTCGATGCCGGCATAGCTCTGCTCAAAGCAGAGGCTGGCGGTCAGCACCAGAGGCTTGGCGCTGGCGAAAAGATCGTTAAGGTAGCTCTTGAGGATCATCATGGCTTTGGTATGAATGGGACCGCCCAGCGAGGCTTCGCGCTCCAGATCGATGATGCCGTCATGGCCGACGCCGACGGAGCAGGATATCTGGTGCGGCAGGCCGAAGTCCACATTGCCGTAGGAGCTGATGGCCAGCCCGTTGACCCGGCCGGTTTCCACGCCGGAGGTGCGCACCTTGATGGTCCGGCGATCATATTCCTCCATGAAGGACTCTTCCACCAGATTGGAGCGGTAGACGCGGGCTTCCCCGGCTTCCGCAAGGATGGCGGCGGTCACGGTGTCCGCGCCCCGCATCAGCGCCAGGGCGGACGCTTCCACCATGAGTTCCCGCAGCAGGGGAAATTTGAGGGAGAGCTTGCGCTGATCCTCGACCAGCTGCGAGCCCATGTCCACCAGGGCCGCCAGCGCCGGCCGATCAAAGGGGAGCAGCTGAAGCTCGTCGATAATCTCCGCCAGCCGCTGGAGATAGATGCGGATGCAGGCGGCGGTGCGCTTCGTGGTCTCGGCCAGGTGCGCCTTGATGCGGAAGAGCTGGGCAAAGCGGTCGTCGTTGAGCAGAAGCTGCTCGTAAATTTCGTCACAGCCAATCAGGATGACCTTGACGTGGAAGTCCAGCGGCTGGGGCTCAATGCCCTTGGTGCGGGTCGAGCTCTCCTGATCGCCGCTTTCCTCAATGCGGGCCAGCCCGGAGCGCAGAGCGCGCAGCAGGCCCTCCCATGCGGCGGGCCGCTGAAGGAGGTCTTCCACATGCACGATGAGGAAGCCGCCGTTGGCCCTGTGCAGCGCGCCTGCCTTGATGAGGGTGAAGTCCGTGACGAGGGCGCCCATCTCCGATTCGCGCTCCACACAGCCCATGAGATTGGAAAGCGTGGGATGATCGCAAAAGATGACCGGCGCGCCGCGCGTCTCGCCATTGTCCACAAAGAGGTTCACGGCATAGCGGCAGAGCCCCTCCCCGGGCGCGGCCGGAGCCGCGTGCCCCTCCTGCCCGGCTGCGGCGTCCCGGGGCAGGAAGATTTCAGGATGCTCCAGAATGTCGGCGCGCAGGTCTTTCAGGAATGTCTCCAGCGTGTCCACAGGGCAGTTCTTGAGGATGCGTTCGCAGGCGGGGGCGAAGTGGCTGTCCAGCACCTGCGCGATGACGCCCGCATCCAGGCTGCGCTCGTCTTCCTTGTAGTCCTGCTCCACGCGGGAAAGCTGGCGGACAAAGCCGCTCATGGCGCGGAGGAGGCTGTCCCCCCTGCGCTTCAGCGTCTGGCGCAGGCCGCTGTCCAGCTTGCCGTATTCCTCTTCATTGAGTCGGCGGCCTTCGATGAGCGGGTAGAGGGTCAGGCTGCCGCCTTCATCCACGTCCAGGCTGAATCCCTTGTCGCCGGCCACGGAATTCATGCGGGCGATGACCTGCGCGCGGGCTTCATGGAACTTGTTCATGATGCTGGTACGCTCGCGCACGTAGCCGCCGGCCTCGAAGCGCGAGGGGATTTCCCGGGCCAGCCGGGCCAGGGCATCTCCCAGCGCCTTTTTCAGCTTGCGTCCCTGCCCGGCAGGCAGCACCAGCAGGCGCGGCCTGTCCTGATCGCTGAAATTGTTCACATAGACCTGATCCGGCGGCGTGGGGGCCTTGCGGGCCAGCGGTGTGAGGAATTCCCGCAGGATATAGGAACGCCCGAGGTTGCTTTCTCCGGAAAGATAGACATTGTATCCGCGCACGGTGATATTCACCGCCAGTTCCAGAGCCTGTATGGCGCGGGGCTGGAGCAGGTTTCTGTGGCCGTTTCGTCCGCTGCTGCGGGGAATGGCGGCGCTGCTTTCCCAGGGAATGCGCTCGGGGTCGAGGCTGGTGTGCAATTTTGACGGAGGCAGGGCTTGGATTTTCAGCATGATGTTCGGCGTGGTTGTATTTCGGTACGAGGGACGCCGCGGCGCACTGGCCACGGCGTCCTGAAAGGGCGGAGAGAAGGGCTACGGTCTGGCCTGCTCTTCGGCATACAGGCGGGCCAGCACGTCGCTGGCGCCGTCTGCCAGCAGGGCTTCGGCCATGGCCGCGCCGCAGGCTTCGGCATGGGCGGCGGGCGCCTCGTCATGCCGGCGGAAGATGCGGCTGCCGTCAGTCTCGCCCACAAGGCCGTCCAGCAATACGGTATCCGCGTCCTTCATGACGGCGTGGCCGGCAATGGGCACTTGGCAGCCGCCGTCCAGCCTGCGCAGGAAGGCCCGTTCCGCCTCCACGCAGACGCGGGTTTCGCGGTGCTCCAGAGGGGCAAGAAGATCGAGGATGTCCTGACGTCCGGCGGCGCATTCGATGCCCAGTGCGCCCTGCCCCACGGCGGGGACAAAGGCCGGCGGGGCCAGCTCGAACATGTGCGGGGCGGAGAGCCCCAGCCGCTTCAGGCCGGCGGAGGCAAGGACAATGGCATCATACTGCCCTTCGGAGAGCTTGCGGAGGCGAGTGTCCACATTGCCGCGCAGCCACGAGATGCGCAGGTCGGGGCGCAGGGCCAGAAGCTGTGCCTGGCGGCGCAGACTGCTGGTGCCCACGCGTGCGCCCCGCGGCAGATCGTCCAGCGTGGGGAAATGCGTGGAAAGAAGGCTGTCCGTGCAGACTTCGCGCTGGGGCACGCAGCCCAGCGTAAGCCCTTCGGGCAGGAGCATGGGCACGTCCTTCATGCTGTGAACGGCCAGATCGGCGGCACCGGAGAGCAGGGCCTCCTCAATTTCCTTGACGAAAAGCCCCTTGCCGCCCACCTTGGCCAGCGGCACGTCCTGAATGACGTCCCCGCGTGTTTTGATGATGTTGATGACGACTTCCAGACCGCTGTGCAGGGCCAGAAGGCGAGCCTTGACATGTTCGGCCTGCCACAGGGCCAGACTGCTGCCGCGCGTGGCAATGGTGACGGTTTTCTTCATGGGCGCCTGTTCCTTTAATGACCGCAGGAAGCGCAGTTACCGCCGGAGCAGCCGGCACAGCCGCCGCCGGAGGAGGACGAGGAGCAGGAGGATTCCGCGTGCCCGCCCGCGCCCTGATGCGCGCAGCAGGACATCAGCTTGCGCGTTTCCGCAGCGCCGCAGGCAGGGCAGGCGGGGGTCTCATCGCCATATACCAGCTCTTCAAAGACCTGCTGGCATTTCTCACACTGATATTCGTAAATAGGCATGTTCGCTTCCTTTGGCCGGCAGTGTCATGCGGGAGGGCGCGCGCCGGAAGACGCCTCCGCCCCGGCTTGCATGGCCGGCAAGAATGTGTTGGAGTCCACGGGCATGGCGCCGCAACGGCGGCACGCCGCTCCGGGAAGCCCGGGAGTGACATACCGCAAAGCCGCCTGACTGACAAGCGGGGCGGAACTTGAAGTCGAATCCGCTTTGCAGTACTATGGCAGGGACATGGAACAGGTTCAGCAAAAAACAGTGCTGCTGGTGGGCAAGGCAGGCAGGGACGACGTGCGCGAGCTGGCGGACGTCATGGCCTGCTGGCTGGAGGAGCGGGGATACGGGGTTGTCCGCGTGCATGCGCAGGGCGATGACCCTGTCTATGGACGCACGGACTTCGGCCTGGCCGTGGTTCTGGGCGGAGATGGCACGCTGCTGGGCGTGGCCCGGCGGCTGGCGCGTCATCCCGTGCCCATCCTGGGGATCAATTTCGGCCGTGTGGGCTTCCTGACGGTGACGCCGCCCGAGGAATGGCGCGGCGCGCTGGAAGCGGTGCTGGCCGGGCGCGGGTACGTGCAGGAGCGGATGGCGCTGCAATGGCAGGTGCGGCGCGCTGGAGAAAGCTTCGGCGGCATGGCAGTGAACGATGTTGTGGTCTGCCGCGGCGCTGTCTCCCGCGTGAGCACGCTGGATGTGTTCGCCGGCGATCAGTTCGTGGCCAGCCTGCGGGCGGACGGGCTTATTGTCTCTTCGCCTGTGGGCAGCTCGGCCTACACGGTGTCGGCGGGCGGGCCGCTGGTGCATCCCGCCGTGGAGGCGCTGGTGCTGACGCCCATCTGTCCGTTCCTGAACAGGATGCCGCCTGTGGTATTGCCCGCCGCAGCTGATGTTCGCATCCTGCTGCGCGACGGCTCGGTGGAGACCTGCCTGACGGCGGACGGGCAGGACGGCGCCTGTCTGAAGGCGGGTGACGAGGTGCGCGTGCGTGCTGTGCCGGGCGGCGTGCGGCTGGTTTCCGCCAGCCCGGACAGATATTTTGATCGACTGGGGCGGCGGGGCTTTCTGGGCCCCGGCGGGACGCGATAGCGTCGCCTGCACATTTTTCCGGGGAGGTGGACAATGACGAGCAAATTCGAATGCCGGTGCGCCAGAGACATTCATACCGGACAGGACAGCATGTTTGATGCCTGGCTGTTCAGCATGATGATCGACAACAACATTGCCCACAGCATGAACCCGCAGTTCATTGCCAGTCCGGAGCAGATTCGCTTCATGGTGGCCATGGGGCCGGATCAGGTCTATCTGCCCTGCGAGGACAGTGTTTTTCAGGATATTCAGGAAGGGGACGCATCCGGCCGCCTCCAGAAGATGTACAATCGCGCATGGCGCATCATCGTGCGCCTGCTTCGCTCTTCAGGGGCGGACAGGGAGGACATCCGCCGCCGGCTCATCTTCTGCAAGTACCGCTTTCGCCAGAGCATTGCCACGACGACGCTCATTCCCTCCCGCCTGGTGAAGCGCATGATGACCCTGGCCTTCTTCATGCAGGGCGTCAGCGAACTGTGGGAGGGGCGCCGCCGGGAATCCTGCGCCAGGCAGATTCAGATGCTGGAATCTCCCATGCTGGCGCAGGTGCTGGGGGCCGTGGATCGGGGCGAGCTCTTCGGCGACATGGGCGCCATACATTCGCGGCTGAACTATCTGGAGCTTGCCCGCAAGATGTATCTGTCCATCATGTCGCGCCCCTGGCTGGAATCGCTGCCCTCGGTCATCGACGTGCAGAAGGGCTTTGAGGCCGCCGCGCGGGTAAGCGCGCCGCTGGAACTCTATTTCGGCAATGCGGCCAGCAAGCTGACGGTGCTTTTTCTTGTGGACGCGGACGGGGGACTGGTGCTGGATTTGGCTCTGCTGGATGTGCTGCAGCGCATGGGGCATCGCGTCATCCTTGCGGTGAAGGAAGATTTCCATTTCTATGCTCCCACGCTGACAGATGTGCGGACAGACCCTTCGCTCGCGGAGCTGCGCCGGCGGGCCTGCATCGTGCAGAGCCCCGCGGTGAGCAAGAATGAGCTTCTGCGCCTGCTGCGCGAGCACAAGATGCTGATTATCTCCGACGGCACGCAGGAGCGCATGAACCTGACGCGGGTTTCCGTGACCTTTGCCCGCGCGTGGAAGGAAGCCGACCTCGTCATTGCCAAGGGCTGGAGGAATGCCGGCATCTTCCTGCGCACCTCGCATCAGTTCACGCGGGACGTGCTGTGCTACTGGGTGGACGATGCCGGAGAATACCACGTGGAGGCCAGACCGCGTCCCGCCACAGTCTGCAAGTTCAGCGAGCGCGACATTGCCGCGCATGCGGACAAGATTATCGCGGAAATGCGCGCGGCCAGGGACGCGGGCAGGACAGTGATGTTCTACAGCTGCATCATCGGCAGCATCCCGGGGCAGACATCCACGGCGGTGAAGCTGGTCAATGCCTTTGTGACGCATCTGCGGCAGCAGCAGGACAACATGCTGATCATCAATCCTGCGGAGCATTTCATTGAAGGCATGGACGGAGACGATCTCATGTTCATGTGGGAGCGTGTCCAGCGGAGCGGCTACATCAACATCTGGCGCTTCCAGTCCGTGGAAGATGTGGAGGAGGGCTTCCGCCTGCTCGGGCGCAAGGTTCCGCCCATCTGGTCAGGCAAGGATGCCACCTATTCCACCGGCTGCACCAAGGAGATGCGCATTGCGCTGGATGTGCAGAAGGCGAACCGGGAAATGCAGCTCATCGGCCCTGATCCGCGCATGTTCTTCCGGCGCAGCGAGTACGGAATCGGCAAATATTTCGACGCAACCATCAACTAGCCGCAGCATGCGGCTGTATGCCAACAGGGTGTTTTCAGGAGAAAGTCTATGGCTGAGTATGAAGCCGTCATCGGGCTTGAAGTGCATGTGCAGCTGGCCACGGCGTCCAAACTGTTCTGTTCCTGCTCCACAAGTTTCGGCCAGCCGGCGAACAGCAATGTCTGCGAGGTGTGCTCCGGCCAGCCCGGCGCGCTGCCCCGCGTGAATGCCGAGGCCGTGCACTATGCCGCGCTGGTGGGGCTGGCCACCGGCTGCCGCATCAATCAGCGCTCGGTGTTTGCCCGCAAGAACTACTTCTATCCCGACCTTCCGGCCGGATACCAGATATCCCAGTTCGATCTGCCCATCTGCGAGCACGGCCATCTGGACGTGACGGTGGGAGGGCAGATCCGGCGGGTGGGCATCACGCGCATCCATATGGAGAACGATGCCGGCAAGAACATTCATGCCCAGGGCGAAAATGCCAGCTTTGTGGACCTGAACCGCGCAGGGACGCCGCTGGTGGAGATTGTCTCCGAGCCGGACATGCGCTCCGCGGCCGAGGCTGTGGCCTATCTGAAGGCGCTCCATTCCATAGTGACCTATCTGGGTGTGAGCGACGGCAATATGGAAGAGGGCAGCTTCCGGTGTGATGCCAACGTTTCGCTGCACCGGCCCGGCACGCCCTTCGGCACGCGCGCTGAGCTGAAGAACCTGAATTCCTTCCGCAATGTGCAGCGTGCCATTGAATACGAGATCGGCCGCCAGCGGGATTTGCTGGAGGACGGCGAGGAAGTGGTGCAGGAAACCCGCCTGTACGATGCCGGCAGGAACATCACTGCCTCCATGCGCGGCAAGGAAGAAGCGCATGACTACCGCTACTTCCCCGATCCCGACCTCCTGCCCGTGGTGATCGGCGATGCGCAGCTGGAAGCCTGGCGCGGCGAGCTGCCCGAGCTGCCGCAGGCACGGCTGGCGAGGTTCATGGAAATGACGGGCCTGCCGGAAGCCGATGCCGAGCTGCTGGTTTCCAGCCGGGCTATGGCGGACTTCTTCGAGAAGGCCGCCGGCATGGCAGAGCCGCGCAAGGTGGCAACCATGATTATCGGGCCGGTGCAGCGGGAGCTGAACGCCCGTGCCTGTGCGCTAACGGATACGGCCTTCACGGCGGAGGCGCTGGCCGAGCTGGTGCGCATCGTGGACGGCGGCCTCATCAGTGCCAAAATCGCCAGCGACATTGTTCCCGAACTGCTGGATGGCGGGGAAATGCCCGAAGCGCTGGTGCGCCGCAAGGGTCTGGTGCAGATTTCCGACACGTCCGAGCTGGAAGGCATAGTGGATGGCGTCATAGCCGCCAATCCGGCGGAAGTGGACGCATATCGCGGCGGCAAGAAAAAGCTGCTCAGTTTCTTCATGGGGCAGGTCATGCGCGCTACCAGGGGCAAGGCCAATCCCGCAGCCATTACGGAACTTCTGGCCAGGAAGCTGGGCTAGGCTTCCCGGCATGCTGCCGCATGGACGCCCGTCACTGCCGGAAAAGGTGGGGCGTCCATGCGGACAGGGCGTGCCTTTCCCGGCGCTTCGGCGATCGGGCCGGCTGCGGGAGTGGACAGTCTGGAGAAAATGATCTAACCGTCATTCTATGAATCTCCACGCAACCCCCTCCGATCAACTAGAGTTTGACGATCCTTCCGTGGCGAACCTGCTCTTCGGCCCGCGCAACGCACATCTGGACCTGCTGGCCGGCGCCAGCGGCGCGCAGATTACCTCGCGCGGCGCCAGCGTACTGGTGCGCCATGAGAATCCCGCCGTGCGCCAGCGCCTGTGCAACCTTTTTGTGCAGCTGTACGAGCTGCTGCGTTCGGGAGAGAGCCTGAGCCAGCAGGACATTGCCCGCGCATACCGCATGCTGGAGTCCGATCCCGGCGTGCAGATTGCCCAGATTTATCGGGACGCCGTCTTCATCAGCACGCCCGGCAGGACGGTAACCGCCCGCAATGTGGCCCAGAAGGCCTATCTGGAGGCGCTGCGGCAGCATGAGATGGTGTTTGCCGTGGGGCCGGCAGGCACGGGCAAGACCTATCTTGCCGTGGCCATGGCGCTGTCCATGCTGGCGCAGCATCGCGTGAAGCGCATTATCCTGACCCGTCCCGCCGTGGAGGCGGGGGAGCGGCTGGGCTTTCTGCCCGGCGATCTGGCGGAGAAGGTCAATCCCTATCTCCGTCCGCTGTATGACGCGCTGTATGACATGATGCCCCAGCCCAAGGTGGCCGGCATGATGGAGACGGGCGTCATCGAGGTCGCCCCGCTGGCCTTCATGCGCGGGCGCACGCTGAACGATGCGTTCATCATTCTGGATGAAGCGCAGAATACGACGCGCGAGCAGATGAAGATGTTTCTGACCCGTCTGGGCTTCGGCTCCCGCGCGGTCATCACAGGAGATACCTCCCAGATTGACCTTCCCTCCCAAAACGGAGACGATCCGCAATCCCGTTCCGGCCTGGTGCATGCTCTGCGCATCCTGCGCGGCGTGACCGGCATAGGATTCACCCATTTTTCCAAGGAGGACGTGGTGCGCCACCCGCTGGTGGGCGCCATCGTGTCAGCGTATGATAGCACGACTCTCTAAGGGACGCGCCGGGGGCGGACTGGGCGGCATCATCAGCAGCGGCAGCGGATGCCGCGCCGGAATCTGGACGCTGCTGGCCACGCTGCTGGCTATATCCCTGCTGGTGGGCATGAACTTTGAGGGCGGGAGCCGCGTGTACGTCTCCGGCGAGGTGGCGGATCGCGATGTTATCGCCGACCGCGACATCCTTGTGCAGGACGCGCAGGCCACCGAAGCCCGCCGCAAGCAGGTGCTCATGCTCCAGCCGCAGATATACGACCTGAGCACGGAGCCCTACGCCCTGCTGCATGCCCGTCTGCTGGACGTGTTCCGCGCCATCAATGACGGGCGGCGGGATGGCGCGGGCGCGGCGGCGCTGGCCCGTCTGCGCGAGGAACTCAGCCCCGCCCTGGCAGACGAGGTCATTCCGCAGCTGGCCCGGACAGAAGTGCAGACCTATGTCATGCGCACGCTGCTGCCGGATATCCGCAAGGCGCTGGCCGACGGCCTGGTGGGAGACCTGCGTTCCGCCCGCGTGGGCAGGCCCGGCGTGATTATCCGCAATCTGGATACCGGCGCTGAAACCCTGCGGGCGGACATGGCCGCGCTGCCGGACGCCCAGACCTTTCTGACGGAAATTTCCGCCCGCATGCGCAAGGACGAGACGCTTGATCCGCAGATGCGCCGCGCCATCAATATCTTCCTTTCCGCCGCCATGCCAGCTTCCCTGACCCTGAACCGCGAAGCCACGCAGCTGCGCGCGCAGGCCGTGGTGAACAGTGTGGACCCTGTATTTTATCAGATACAGAAGGGCGAGCTGGTGGTGCGCAAGGGCGACAGGGTGACGCGCGAGCAGCAGATCAAGCTCCAGACCCTGCACAACAGCAGCGGCGATCCTGTGCACGTGTGGCTGGTGGCAGGCACGTTCCTGTTTTCCCTGCTGCTGTCTTCGGGATTTTTTCTGACGCCCAGCGGCAAGCTGGGCACGCCGCTGCGGAATAAGGACCTGGTGCTGATTTCCGCCGTGCTCTTTGTGGCCACGCTGGGCGCAAAGCTCTGCTTCCTGGCCGCGCTGCGCATGGATAACGCGGACGTCATGCAGGCGGCAGCCTTTGGATATCCTCTGGCGGCGGGAGTGGGGCTGGTGGCCATGGTCTTTGCCGCGCGCCGCTATCTGACCATCAGCCTGCTGCTGGCCTTCTTCTTTGCGCTGGTCTTCGGCGGTGAAATCCGTCTCTTCCTCTTCCATTTCCTGAGCGCCATGATGGTCACCTGGCTGGTCAGCCATGCCCAGAACCGTCAGGATGTGGTCGTTTCCATCATTCCCCTTGCCTTTACCCAGCTGCTTCTGCTGGTGGGAGCAAACTTCCTCGGGCAGACACCGTGGATATACGTGCCCGCGCAGGCCGCCGCCGTGGTCATCAGCGCGGTGCTCTCCCTGCTCTCGCTCTTTGCCCTCAGCCCCATTCTGGAAATGGCCTTTGGCTATACGACGCGCTTCCGCCTCATGGAGCTCATGAGTCTGGAGCAGCCGCTCATGCAGGAACTGATGGTCAACATGCCCGGCACGTACAATCACTCCCTGATTGTGGCAAACATGGTGGAGGCGGGGGCAAAGGCCGTGGGAGCCAACAGCCTGCTCTGCAAGGTGGCCGCCCTCTACCATGACGTGGGCAAGATCAGCTATCCGCTGTATTTTATCGAGAATCAGTTCGGCGGCCCCAACAAGCATGACAAACTCGCGCCTTCCATGAGCGCGCTGGTCATCATCTCCCATGTGAAGAAGGGGACGGAGCTGGTGGAGAAGTACAAGCTGGGGCAGGAGATTGCGGACATCATCCGCCAGCATCACGGCACGCGCACGGTACGCTACTTCTACCAGAAGGCTGTGGACCTGGGAGAACATCCCCGTGAGTCGGACTATTCCTATCCCGGGCCGCGCCCGCAGACCAAGGAAGCCGCCATTCTCATGCTGGCAGACTCCGTGGAGGCCTCAAGCCGCACGCTGACAGACCCCACGCCCGCGCGCATCCAGACGCATATTGACGGCATTATCAAGAGTATCTTTGCAGAAGGGCAGCTGGACGAGTCCGAACTGACCTTCCGCGATCTGCACCGCCTGAGCGAATGCTTTGTACGCATCCTGACGGGGATTTTCCATCAGCGCATTGCCTATCCGACCGCCGCGAAAAAGGAAGCCCTGCCGGCGAAGGAGCAGGAAAAAGAGGAAAGGGATGCGGAATCCCAGCCCCGGGACATGTCGACCGCGGCGGGAGAGGCGGAGACGACGGGTGAGGCAGCGGCTGCGGAGAAGAACGGAGAACACGCATGAGCGTAGAGGTCTGCCAGTATCAGCAGGCGGCCGCGCTGCTGCCTCTGGCGTTGCCGCAGCTGCGGCGGCTTTTGCGCGTGATGCACGCCGCGCTGCCGGACGAGGCCGGGGCGGAAGTTCTGTGCGACGTGGAATTGCATATTGTGCGGGATGGCATGATTGCCGCCGCCAACAGCCGGTATATGGGCTGCCACGGCCCCACCAATGTCCTTTCCTTTCCCGGCGGCGGGGGCATGGCCGGCATCCTGGTGCTTTCTGCGGATACGCTGCTGCGGGAGGCCGCGCTCTACGGGCAGGTGCCGGAAGAGCACTGCGTGCGTCTGCTGGCGCATGGCATGGGGCATTTGCTTGGTCATGACCACGGCCCGGAGATGGACGCCCTTTGCGCCACCATGGAAGAGGCCGCTTTGCAGGCCATGTATGAGGATATGTAGGAGAGGAGCCTCTGCGCCATGATGCTGTCATGAACGTCCCGCTTCCGGTCTGCGGAGAGGGACGTTTTTTTGCGCGCGCGTGCCAGAGGCACGGCATGTTGCTGCCGGACGCCGGAAGAAAGCGGCGTGCTTCGGCGGGAGACCAGCCCCTTTTGCGGGCAGGACAGGGGAGGAACCATGCGGACGGCATGCAGGAAGAAAATCGACGGCCTGCCTGGCCCGGTATATTGCTATGATGAAGTGACATCGACGCTGGATGTTGCCCATGCCCTGATTGGCGCCGGAGAGCTGCCGGCATGGGGCAGCGTGCTGGCGGTGCGGCAGACAGCCGGGCGCGGGCAGTTGCGCCGCAGGTGGGAGTCTCCGCAGGGGAATGTCTATGCCGCTCTGCACCTGCCGGCGGAGCCTCCCTTTACCGGATATGCGGCAGCTCCCGCTGCGGGGGCTCTGCTGGCGCGGGCCCTGCTGGGCATGGGCGTGCCCGTGGCATTGAAATGGCCCAATGATCTGGTGTGGGCGGGCGGCGGGGAACCGGCCAAGTTCGGCGGCATTCTGCTGGAGGTCCGCGGCGACGCCGTGGTGGCTGGCATCGGCCTGAATGTGCTGTCCTCTCCGCCGGCGGAGGCGCTGCGACAGGATGCCGCCATGCCGGCAACGCACCTCGCGGAAATTGTGCAAAAAAGAACTTTTCATCCGGAGCTTCTGGACGCGGAAAAGCTGTGGTCTTCGCTTGTATATCGAGTGTTTTCGGGGTATAACGTTTCCCAGTCCTATGCCAGCCGCTGGAAGGAAGCTGCGGAATCCTGCCTCCTGTGGAAGGGGAGGCGCGTGGTGCTGGATGACGCCGGCAGCACGCACGAAGGGACGTTGCTCGGCTTGGGCGATTGTGGCGGCCTGCGGCTCGGCGCGCAGTCCGGTGAATTTTTGAGCGGCAGTCTCCGACTGTCCGCCGGGACGGGACGTCCCTGAAGGTGCTATCCATGACCAAAACGTTTGGCGAAGTTCAGGATTTCTTGAAGGGGAAGGCTATCCTCGTGGCGAACCGGGGCATTCCCGCACGCCGCATCTGCCGCTCCATCCGCGAGCGCTTCGAGGCTGTGGCGGTGATGACTGCCACCGACGTGGACAAGACGGCGCCCGCGGCCGCCGCCGCGCAGGAGCTGCTCCTGCTGGGTGAGGACCCGCGCGCCTATCTGGACGTCGATCGCATTATTTCTCTGGCAAAGCAGCGGGGCGTGGTGGGCATCCATCCGGGCTGGGGCTTCGCATCGGAAGACACGCGCTTCCCCCAGAAGTGCAAGGAAGCCGGCATTACCTTCATCGGCGCTACGGCCGAAGCCATGAATCTGCTCGGCAACAAGGTGCAGGCGCGCGCCGTGGCCCAGAAGCTGGGCATTCCCGTGGTGCCCGGATCGGAAGGCGCCGTGGACATCCCCCGCGCCCGCCAGCTCATCCGGGAAATCGGCCTGCCCATCATGCTCAAGGCCGAGGGCGGCGGCGGCGGACGCGGCATCTTCGCCATCCACAACGAGGCCGAGCTGGAAGATGCCTTCTTCAAGGCATCCACCATGGCGCAGGCTTCCTTTGGCAATCCCCGGCTGTTTGTGGAAAAATATCTCGGCAATGTGCGTCATATTGAAATACAGGTCATTGCGGACATGTATGGCAATGTGTTCGCCTTTGACGAGCGCGACTGCACCGTCCAGCGCAACCATCAGAAGCTCATTGAAATTACGCCTTCCCCGTGGAAGGGCATGACGCCCGCGCTGCGCGAGCAGCTCAAGGACTACGCCCGCCGCCTGATCAGGGAGGTGGGCTACCATTCGCTGGCCACTGTGGAATTTCTAGTGACGCCCGATGGCAAGCCGTACATGATCGAGGTCAATACCCGCCTTCAGGTGGAGCACGGCATCACGGAATGCCGCTATGGCATCGACCTGGTGGAAGAGCAGATTGCGCTGGCCTTCGGGTCGGAGCTGCGCTTCAAGGAGGGCATGCTGCATCCGCAGCACTACGCCATGCAGGTGCGCATCAACTGCGAGGACCCGCAGCAGAACTTTGCGCCCAACTGCGGCCTTGTCACGCGCTACGTTTCTCCCGGCGGGCCCGGCGTGCGCATGGACTCCAACATGACCGCGGGCTACGACTTCCCCGCCAACTATGATTCGGCCGGCTCGCTGCTTATTGCCTATGCGTCGGACTGGGACAAGACCATAGGCATTATGGATCGCGCTCTGGGCGAATACGTCATCGGTGGCCTGAAGACGACCATTCCCTTCTTCCGGCAGGTGCTGCGCCATCCGCGCTTCCGCTTTGCGGACTTTGACACCAACTTCATCGCCAATACGCCGGAGCTCATGTGCTATACCGACCTCGCGCCCGAAGGCGAGCGTCTGGCCCGGCTGGTGGCGGAAATCTCCGCCAAGGGCTACAATCCCTTTGTCAATCTGGGTGAATACCGCACGGTGGAAACGCCGCGCATGGGCGCCTTCGATCCCGTGCTGCCGTCCATCTCGTCGGCCCAGCGCCGCGCCCCCTCGCCGTATCCGCACAATGACCGGCAGGCCCTGCTGGACTATGTGCGCGACACGAAGGTGGTGCACTTCACGGATACGACACCGCGCGACTGCACCCAGTCCGACACGGGCAACCGCTTCCGTCTGGCCGAGGATGCGCTCATCGGCCCCTATCTGGACAATGCCAACTATTTCTCCATCGAAAATGGGGGCGGGGCGCACTTCCACGTGGCCATGCTGGCCAATATGACCTATCCCTTTACCGAGGCGCGGGAGTGGAATCGCTTTGCTCCCAAGACGCTGAAGCAGATTCTGGTGCGTTCCACCAACGTGCTGGGCTACACGCCCCAGCCGAAAAATCTGATGCAGATGACCGGCGAAATGATCTGCGAACATTACCAGATCATCCGCTGCTTCGACTTCCTGAACCACGTGGAGAACATGCGCCCCTTCGCCGAAGTGGTGCTCAACCGTAACGACGTGGTCTTTGAACCGGCCCTGTCCCTGTCCTGCGCCAAGGGCTTCGATGTTCCCCATTATCTGAATGTGACATCCGATCTGGTGGACCTTGCCGGCTCTATTCTGGGGATGGACCCCAAGCGAGCCTCCCGCCACATCATTCTGGGACTGAAGGACATGGCCGGCGTCTGCCCGCCGCGCTTCATGACGGAGCTGGTCACGGCGCTGCGCAGGGAATGGCCCGAGCTGGTGCTGCACTACCACCGCCACATTACGGACGGCCTGTTCCTGCCCGCCTGCGCCGCCGCCGTCAAGGCCGGGGTGCATATTGTGGATGCGGCGCTGGGCTCCTCCGTGCGCTCCTACGGGCAGGGCGACGTGCTTTCGCTGGCCGCCTACATGGAAGACGAGATGGGTGTGGGCAACGTGCTGAACAAGGATGCCATCCGCAGCGCCAACTTTGTCTGCAAGCAGATCATGCCGTACTACGACAAGTATTGCAGCACCTACTTCAAGGGCGTGGACTACGACGTGGTGGCGCACGCCATGCCCGGCGGGGCCACGTCCTCCTCGCAGGAAGGCGCCATGAAGCAGGGCTACATCCATCTCCTGCCGTACATGCTGCGCTTCCTGGCCGGAACCCGCCAGATTGTGCGCTATCACGATGTGACGCCCGGCTCGCAGATCACATGGAATACGGCCTTCCTGGCGGTGACCGGCGCGTGGAAGCGCGGCGGCGAGGAGGAGGTTCGCTTCCTGCTGGAGGTGCTGAACGAGGTGACGCGCACTCCCGAGGCCGAACTGTCGCCGGAAATGGCCAAGGCGCGTCTGGGGCTGTACTGCGACTGCAACGACGCCTTCCGCAATCTGCTGCTGGGCAAGTTCGGCAAGCTGCCGCTGGGCTTCCCGCCGGACTGGGTGTACGAAAGCGCCTTTGGTGCGGAATGGAAGAATGCCATTGCCAGGCGCACGGAAAAGTCTCCTCTGGAAACGCTCAAGGACGTGAATCTGTGGGCGGAAGAGAGCGCCTTTGTGGACATCATGCGCCGCAAGCCCACGGATGAGGAGTTCGTGCTCTATCTGAACCATCCCGGCGACGCCCTGAAGACCATCCAGTTCAAGGCCAAGTACGGCGATCCGAACAATCTGCCGCTGCATGTGTGGTTCGAAGGGCTGAAAGTGGGGCAGGACCTGCACTTTACGGAATCTCACGGCAAGCCGCACCACATGTCCCTGCTGCACATTTCCCGTCCCAACAAGGCGGGCATGGCCGAATGCCGGTACATTCTGGACTCGGAAATCATGACCTGCGAAGTCCGCGTGGCGGAGCCTGCGGCGCAGACAGGCAAGGGCACGGTCATGGCCGATCCGGCCAACCAGTACCATGTGGCTGCGCCCAGCAATGGCGATCTCTGGGTCATGTACGTGCATCCGGGCGATCTGGTGAAGCAGGGCGAGGAACTGTTCAACATCTCCATCATGAAGCAGGAAAAGGCCGTGCTTGCCCCGTGCGACGGCGTGGTGCAGCGCGTGCTCAAGACTGCGGACTACAAGGAGAGCAAGCAGATGGTCTCCGTGCACGAGGGCGAGCTCATTGTGGAACTTGGGCCCGTGCCCCGCATGTGCAGCAATGAGGCATGCGGGCATCCCATACTCATGGATGACATCGACTTCTGCCCCTACTGCGGCGAGCGCCTGCAAAAATAAGGCGATACCGGAACAGGGAGCCTCCGCGGGGGTTCCCTGTTTCAGGCATTTCTGTATGGACAGAATGCCATGAACAGCGTATCTTTTTTCGCATTCCCATACCCATTTCAATATCTGTCTGGCTTACCCGGGAGGATATCATGTCAAAGCCCCAGTCTGCCTCGAAACCTGTGACCAGCAACGCCGGCGCCGTGGGCGCCGAGCTTGATGCCCTGACGAAACAGACGGTGCTGACCGGCGCCGAGATTGTCAGAATTGGCATTGATGCTGAAATGCTGGTGGGCGGGAAGAACTATAACACCGCCCTCATCAGCCAGATCGATGGCATTCAGGCTCCCCATTTTCGCGCCATCTCGTCCGTAGCGTTTCACAAGCTGCTGGAGGAGACCAAGGTCATCGGCAAGGTTGTCCGCGCTGTTGTGGACAAGGAATACGGCCGTATTGACTGGAATGACCCAGAAATCAATCAGGATCCTGACTTCCTCCAGAAATTCGTGCGCCAGCTTGGCAAGATGATCCGCGAGGCTTCCGCCGCGCAGGGAGATCAGGCCCACACCAAGCTGCGTTCTTTCATTAACAATGTGGTGGACGGCTTTGCCACCTCTCCCGAGGGTATTGACCAGCTGCGCAAGCGCTCCGTGCTGGTGCAGTCCGCCATTCTTTCTGTCGCGCTGCCTGCGGAAGTGGATGCCGCCGTGCGCGGGGCCTATCGCTCCATCTGCGAAGATGCCGGCGAGGAGATGGTGCCCGTGGCCGTGCGTTCCTCCGCCGCCGGCGAGGATTCAGCCAAGAAGGCCTTTGCTGGCCTGCAGGACACCTATCTGAACATGGTGGGCGAAGACAGGGTGGTGGAAGCCTATCACTGGGACTGCGCCTCGGCCTACAACCTGCGTTCCCTGACCTATCGCCGCGAGGCTATTCTGGATGCGCTGGCCAAGGCTGAAGAAACCGGGGACGACAGCATTGCCGAACAGGCGAAGAAGGACTGGGCCATCGAGCACACCTCGCTGTCCGTCTGCATGATGCAGATGATCAATCCCGTCATTTCCGGCACGGCCTTCTCCGCGGATACGGCTACCGGCTGCCGCGGCACGGTGCGCAAGGACCTGGTCAGCATCGACGCCAGCTACGGCCTGGGCGAGGCCGTGGTGGGCGGCAAGGTCACGCCTGACAAGCTCTATGTCTTCCAGCGTGATGACGGTTCGGATGTGGTCATCCGCCAGATGGGCTGCAAGGGCATGAAGATCGTCTATGATGAAAAGGGCGGCACCAAGGAAGTGGAAGTGCCCGAGATGGAGTCCATGCGCTGGGCTCTGTCCCTGTCGCAGGCGGAGATGGTGGCGCACGGCGTGCGCGCTGTCAGCAGGGCCTACGGCGGCAAGATCATGGACACGGAATTCTGCATTGACGCCAAGGATCGCCTCTGGTTTGTGCAGGCCCGTCCCGAGACGCGCTGGAACGAGGAGCTGGAAGATCATCCTGATACCATCTACATGCGCCGCCTGGAGGTGGATGCCAAGGCCGCAGCCCGGGCCGAAGTGCTGGTGGAAGGCAACGGCGCTTCCCGCGGGGCCGGTCAGGGAACGGTGCGCTTCCTGCGCTCCGCGCTGGAGCTGAACAAGGTGAACAAGGGCGATGTGCTGGCCGCCGTGCGCACCGACCCGGACATGGTGCCGGGCATGCGCGTGGCCTCTGCCATCATGGCCGACGTGGGCGGGGACACCAGCCATGCGGCCATCACCTCCCGTGAGCTGGGCATTGCAGCGGTCATCGGCATCCAGCGTGCCGACGTGCTGCGCGCACTGGACGGCGCGGAAGTGACGGTGGACGGCACGCGCGGCCGCGTCTATCGCGGGCTGCTGCCGCTGCGTGAAGTGGGCGGCGAAATGGACATTTCCAAGATGCCCGCCACCAAGACCAAGGTTGGCCTGGTGCTGGCGGACGTGGGCCAGGCGCTGTTCCTTTCCCGTCTGCGCAGCCAGGAAGACTTTGAAGTGGGCCTGCTGCGCGCCGAGTTCATGCTGGGCAACATTGGCGTGCATCCCCGTGCGCTGGAAGCGCTGGACTGCGGCGAGCTGGACGGCATTGTCAAGGTCAAGCTGGCGGAGCTGGATGCGCGCCTGACCAAGGTGCTGCGCGAGCAGATGGCCGCCGGACTGATTTCCCTCAACTTCAATCTGCGTGAGTACGTGGGCGAAGTGACCGGCCTGTCCGCGGAAATGAATGCGCTGGCCGATGTGGACCGCAGCCTCACAGCCGAGGAGGTCCTGCTCCAGCATCGCAGGATGCGCGAGCTGGATCACAAGATTGACCAGCACCTTGAGACGGCTTCCCGCCGCCTGGACGTGCTGAAGACCTCCGTGAACCTGGCCGACCATGTGCGCGTCATCATGGGCTACGAGGATGAGCTGGCCCTGCTTTCGACCACGGATTCCGAAGCTGTGAAGCGCCGTGCGGAAATCGAAGCCATAGTGGATGCGCAGGTGGCCCGCATCAAGGAATCTCCCATTGTGGAGAAGCTGCTGGCCGGCATCGCGCGTCTGCGCGAGGAAGTGGGCCTGCGCATGGGCCTGAAGAAAGAGATGGACGATATGGTGCAGCTGCCGGATACCATCCGCAAGCTGATCCGTTCGCGCGGGTTCCGCACCGGCAAGGAACACTATGTGCAGACGCTGGCGCAGAGTCTGGCGCTCTTTGCCATGGCCTTCTACGGTCGGGCTATCATCTATCGCACCACGGACTACAAGAGTAATGAATACCGTAACCTGCTGGGCGGCAACCTCTTTGAGACCGTGGAAGACAACCCCATGCTGGGCTATCGCGGCGTGTCCCGCAATATCCATGACTGGGAAATTGAGGCATTCAAGCTGGCGCGCGGCGCCTACGGCGGTTCCAATCTTCAGATGATGCTGCCCTTTGTCCGCACGCTGGAGGAAGCCCGCTCCATGCGCCGCTATCTGGAACAGGTGCACAAGCTGAAGCCCGGCCAGGATGGCCTGAAGATCATCCTGATGTCCGAAATTCCGGCCAACGCTATCCTTGCCAGACAGTTCATTGAGGAATTTGATGGCTTCTCCATCGGTTCCAATGACATGACGCAGATGGTGCTGGCAACTGACCGCGACAATGCCAGCCTGAGCCATATCTATGATGAAGAAGACCCTGCCGTGGTCTGGGCCATCCTGACCACCATCTTCACCGGCCAGCGCTATCAGAAGAAGGTAGGCTTCTGCGGACAGGGTGTCTCCAACAGCGTGATTCTGCGCGGTCTGGTGGCCATTGCCGGCATCGCCTCCGCCTCTGTCGTGCCTGATACCTACTATCAGACCAAGCTGGATATTGCGGCGCTTGAGGCGGAAAACATCAGCACCGCCCAGCTGGGCGACTGGCTGACTGCCCAGCATCACAAGAAGCTCTCCGCGCTTATGGAAAAGGCCGGCTATGGCCATATCCTGAAGAAGTACACCAAGCCCGAAGATGTGCGCGAGTGGTATGAAGGCGAGCTCCAGCGCCTGCATGAGCAGCTGCGTGAGAATCTGGATACGCCGAAGGAATCCTTCTACCGTTCGGAACTCCAGCAGTTCCGCTCCACCTTCCACAAGCCCGTGATCTACGCTACCTGGGCATGGACGGAAACGGTGACCGATGCGCTGCATCAGGCCGGCTTTGCCTCCTTTGAGGAACAGGCGAAGGCCCTGGCGGAATACCGCACCAAGAAGTGGTAATGCTGTCGTAACATACTGATCTCTCACAGGAGCCGCTCCGTACAGGGGCGGCTCCACGTGTTCTGGCCGGCATGAATATGCGCGGCAGGGCCGTATGCCTGCGGATAATTTCAAGGGTGTACAGATTTTTTTGTTGACAACGCAGACATATCCGCGTAGATATGCACCCGTTGTCGGGATGTAGCGCAGTCTGGGAGCGCACTTGAATGGGGTTCAAGGGGTCGAAGGTTCAAATCCTTTCATCCCGACCAGGCAACAGAAAGAAGAGGCCGCCCACGTAGCGTAGGCGGCCTTTTTGCTTTTTTGCGCCATGCCTGCCGGCGTCCCCTGAAAAAACTTGACGGACTCCGCAGCTTGTTCTATACGTATTTCTTGCGGACCCATAGCTCAGTTGGTAGAGCCCCCGGCTCATAACCGGTTCGTCCAAGGTTCAAGTCCTTGTGGGTCCACCATATATTTCACGGAGTTACCTCTTCATGGGGCGACTCCGTTTTCTATTTGGCTACCCTATAGCTACCCAATCTCGGCGCAACGGGCTTTTTTTGAGTCCCCGCACCCCCAATAAGTTTGCGCGGCTATTGGCAGCAATTTGCGCACGTATTGGCAGCAGGAAGGCGAAAATCAAGGCGGGTTCTCTCCCGCCTTTTTCATGGTCTAGTCGCTGAGGCGCGTTTTGCTGAAGGCCGGCTCCTAGGCGGCTCCTTTGCTGCATGTGGCGAAGGACGTGCAGGGGGCAGGCCAGACAGGCTGGGCGGAAGGACAGGAAGAAGCAAAAGCGGAGGGTGTGCCTCCGCTTTTGTGGTCTGGTGGGGGCTACGGAAGAGACTTCAGAAGAGATCACTGTGCGTTCCCGTTCTGGTCAGGTACAGGATACGCGCGCTTTCCTCGCGCTCATAGATAAGCAGCCAGTCCGGCGCAATATGGCATTCACGGCAGCCCACATAGTTGCCGACAAGTGCATGGTCACGATTCTTTGCGGGCAAGTCTTCGCCAGCGGCGAGTTTTTTGATGATTTCAGTCAGCAAGTTCAGATTATAGCCGCGCTTTTGCGCTACTTTGACATCCTTCTGGAAACGGGAAGTGGGTTTGATGGCATACATCAGGCTGTCAAATCCTTCATCATGGCGTCCACGTCCGTATACGTCTTGCCCAGCGCAGGATTTTCCTTCATGCGGCGGACTTCCTCCAGTGCCTCCAGCGTCTCCGCATTGGGGCTGTCCAGCTTCACCTCAAAGGGCAGCCCCCGCTGGCGGAGCGCCTGCCGCAGAAAAATATTCACAGCACTGCTCATATCCAGTCCCAAGGCGGAAAAAAGGCTCTGAGCCTCGCGCTTGAGGTCACTGTCCAAACGGATATTCATGCTTGTTGTTGGCATATATCGTCCTCCTGTAAAGACAACGTATAGCTTATGGGGTGTTGTTGTCAATGCGCTGGGGGCTGGGGCAGGCTTGGCTGGAAGGACAGGGAGAAGAAAAAGCGGAGGGTGTGCCTCCGCTTTTGTGATGCTGGTGGGGAAGAGAGATTCAGGACTGGTTCTTTTTCATAGCATTGCTACTTCGCCGGAAGAAATTCCGTGGCATCCATTGGGCTGAACTGTCAAAAAATCAGGCAGAGTATTCCCACAGATAACTCTTGACGGCTGTCTTTAGATCTTCGGCATACTGATATATATCATTCATACTTTCAATTTTATGATTTGTCTCATTGCGTTCCACATCAAATGTACTGATGTGTTTACCACTTTCACGATTGAAATGCAGTCTGTATAAGGGCTTTCTATTATTATCCAACAGAATGCCGCAATAGCTTTCCCCGTCTCGCATGACAATACGCTCAGGGAAAATGAATTTTAGCAAGATAGCTTTTACAATGAAATAGCCTTCCCATTCTTTTTGGTGGTGACGATATTTCCTTTTTCCCCTTGTGTTCTGCGTCTTCGGCATAAGAGGCATCTTGTGCGGCTGGTTCAGCTTGCATCATTCTACTATACCTGTTTGGCGTGCACCACGCCCTGAATTTGCTGGAGCAATTATTTCAAAGGCCAAGGCAACTTTTTTGCGGAAGTCTTCCACAACGGAGGAACGCATCTGGCAGTCCACGACCTGGCTTTCCAAGAGCCCGCGATAAGCTGGGACATGTTGACTTCGGATGATACTCTTGGTACGGAGAAAAGAAGTGCAGGGATGCTCGGAAGTTGGATTCGAGAACGGCCGCAAGGCCCTCTTATGGCAGTTCAAGTCTGCCTCCTGCACTTTAATCAATATTCTGTTAAAAAGTCTTGAACGTGTACCCTGATTGGCAAGGGGCGCGTGAGCGCCTGCGTTATGCGGGTTCAATTCCCGCCCTCACGGAGTCTGCAGAATCTTCCGCAATTCCCCGTTCGTGACACTCTTTTCCTTTTCTGTCCGCTTCCACCTGTATGCCGTTGCCACGCCGTCAAGCCGCCCGTGCCGTTTGACGGATTTTTTGTCCTGGGTGGGCATGTTCAGCGGCATGATGACGCACCAATCCGGATCATCGTCGGGGAAGACATAGAGCGCATTCCCACCTGCGGGCCAGCTTTTCCTCAATCCACAGGGCAAAGGCGGCATGCCGGGCGGTCGCGGCTGGCAGGATACCCTGCGGGATTCCCTGTTCTGCGGAAATTCCCGTTGCCGTCCATGACAGATGCGGCAGGAGTCATCCTTTTCTTTGATTGCAAGGCAGGCCGCTCCGGCATATACTGTGGCACTGTACATGTGGCGCAGCTGCGCCAGGAGGCATCCGCATGGAACGCACCATTCATTGCCCGCATTGCGGCGGCGGTATTGTCCAGTATGCCAATCCTGTGCCCACGACGGATGTGATCATTTATGATCCGGAGCGGGGTGTGGTGATTGTTCGCCGTCGTAATGAGCCGCATGGCTATGCGCTGCCCGGGGGCTTTGTTGACGAAGGCGAGTCCGTGGAAGCCGCCGCCGTGCGCGAAGCCCGCGAGGAAACATCGCTGGAAGTGCGTCTGACCGGTCTGCTCGGCGTCTATTCCCGGCCAGACCGTGATCCGCGATCGCATACATTGAGCGTAGTATTCGTGGGCAGGGCGCTTCATCCTGACGCGCTGCGCGCCGGAGACGATGCGGCGGAGGCCGCCTTTTATTCTCTGGACGCACTGCCGTCTCCCATTGTCTTTGATCATGCCGATATTTTGCAGGACTTCCGCGAGGTGCTGGCGGGCCGGCGTTCCCTTGCGCACGTCCAGCCGCACGAATGCGGTTGAGGAGCATCTAATGGGATATGCAACGCTGGCCGCCTGTGTGGCGGATATGGAAAAGCACGGCCATCTCGTGCGCATCACGGCGGAGGTGGACCCGCATCTGGAGCTGGCAGCCATACAGCGGCGGGCCTTCCGGCTGGGGGCGCCCGCCATGCTGTTCACCAATGTGAAGGGCTGCTCCTTCAGCATGGCCGCCAACCTGTTCGCCACGCGGGAGCGGCTGCACTTCATCTTCCGCGATGCCCTGCCGCGCGTGCGCCGGTTGTTTGCCCTCAAGGCATGCCCGGGCGAGGGGCTGCGGCATCCGATAGACGCCTGCCGTGTCCTGCCCGCCCTGTGGCACATGCTGCCCCGCAGAACGTCCGCCGCGCCGGTGCTGGAATGCCGGGCTTCCGTGGGCGATCTGCCCCGGCTGGTCTCCTGGCCGGGGGACGGGGGAGCGTTTGTCACGCTGCCGCTGGTGTATAGCGAGCATCCGGACAGGCCCGGCCATGCGGGCTCCAATCTGGGCATGTATCGAGTGCAGCTGGATGGTAACGACTATGCGCCGGATGAAGTGGGCCTGCATTATCAGATACACCGGGGCATTGGCACGCATCATGCCGCTGCCCTGGCCCGGGGCGGGCGGCTGCCTGTGCGCATTTTTGTCGGCGGGCCGCCGGCACTCACGCTTGCCGCCGTGATGCCGCTGCCGGAGGGACTGCCGGAACTGCTCTTCGCCGGCGTGCTGGGGGGAGGGCGCATCTCTCTGTGCAACACGCCGGACTTTCCCCTGCCCGTCGTGGCAGAGGCTGATTTCTGTATTTCCGGCTATGTGGAGCCCGGACTGAAGCCGGAAGGCCCCTTCGGGGATCATGTGGGCTACTACAGTCTGCGGCATGATTTTCCTGTCCTGAAGGTGCGGTCCGTGCATCATCGGCGCGAGGCCATCTGGCCTTTTACCACCGTGGGCAGGCCGCCGCAGGAAGACACGCTGTTCGGCGAGTTTATTCACGAGCTGACGGCCGATCTTGTGCCGCAGGTCTTTGCCGGCGTGCGCGAGGTACATGCCGTGGACGCCGCCGGTGTGCATCCCCTGCTGTTGGTGCTGGGCAGCGAGCGATACGCGCCCTATGAGCCGGAGCGTACGCCGCGTGAACTGGTCACCTGCGGCCTGCACGTGCTGGGGACGACGCAGACGGCGCTGGCAAAGTATGTGCTGGTGGCGGCGCATGAGGATGACAGCCGTTTGACTACGCATGACGTGCCGCATTTCTTCCGGCACATGCTGGAACGCACGGACTTCAGACGCGATCTGCGCTGCATCACCTCCACACCCACGGATACGCTGGACTATACGGGGACAGCGCTGAACGAAGGATCGAAACTGCTGTGGACGGCGGCGGGAAAGGCGCGCCGCACGCTGGGGACGGAGCTGGGGGCGGACATGCCGCTGCCGGACGGCTTTACCGAACCGCGCCTGCTGTCTGCGGGAATTGTGGCCGTGCGCGGGCCGGTTCACACGGGAGCACGCGGCGATCAGGACTCCCGGCTGGAAGATTTTGCGCAGGGACTGGCGGCCTGGGGACGACGGGACAGCTTTCCTCTGGTGGTTGTCGTGGACTCTTCCACATTTGCCACGCGGAACTGGGAGAACTTTCTCTGGACAGTCTTTACCCGTTCCGATCCCGCGGCGGACATATACGGCGCAGGCGGGAGTATCCGCAGCAAGCACTGGGGCTGTGACGGGCCGCTGGTCATTGATGCGCGGCTCAAGTGTTTTCAGGCTCCCCCGCTGGAAGAGGACCCCGATGTGGAGCGCCGTGTGGATGCGCTTGGCGCGCCCGGCGGCCCGCTGCATGGCTGGGTGTGAGGCCGGCGGTTCCGGGATAACAGGCGGCCTTGCGCCAGCGCGCGGCAGGAATGCCTCTGCCAGTCGGCGGGAAGGCCGGGAAGGAGCGATATATGAAGATTGCCATGCTGCAATGCAATTCCGTGCCGGGAGATGTGGCCGGCAATGCCGCGCGTATTGCGCAGGCCGTGCGGCAGGCCCGCGATGCCGGCGCATCGCTGTGCGTGACGCCGGAGCTGGCACTGTGCGGCCCGTCGCCGCGTGATCTGCTGACAACTGCCGGCTTCATGGACGGATGCCGGCGGGCGCTGCGCTGGCTGGCCGCGGAGCTGGCGGACTGTCCGCCCGTGCTGGTGGGCGCCCCCATGCTGAATCCCCAGCAGTCCGCACGGCGGGTCTCCAATGCCGCGGTATTGCTGGAACGGGGGACTGACAGCGTCATTTCCCGCAAGGTGTATCAGTCCCAGGGAGGAGGCCCCTCCGATGACAGCCGCTATTTTGACAAGGGCATATCCTGCGGCATCATCACGGTGGAAGGCTGGCGGCTGGGGGTGGTGCTCTGCGAAGACTCGTGGGACAATGACGGATTTTGGACTATCCAGCACGGGACGCTGCACAATCCGCTCATGGAGATGATCCGGCGCGGGGTTGACGCCGTGGTGCAGATGACGGCCGGAACCTTCTTTGTCGGCGGGCAGGCCGTGCGGGAGCATACGCTGTCTCACGTGGCTGCCCGGCATCATGTGCATCTTTTCTCCGTCAACGCGGTGGGCGGCAATGACGGGCAGGTCTGTCACGGGCAGAGCCTGGCCTTTGATGCCACGGGCCAGCTTCTGGCGCGCGCCAGAGCCTTTGAGGAAGACGTGGCGCTGGTGGATACGGCGCCGGATGCCGCTGTCCGCAGTGTGGCTCCGGCCTGTGCCTGCCCTGAGGAGGAGTGCTGGCGGGCGCTGGTGCTCGGCACGCGCGACTACGTGCGCAAGAGCGGCTGTTCGCGGGCCGTAGTGGGCCTTTCGGGCGGCATGGATTCCGCGCTGGTCTGCGCTGTGGCGGCGGAGGCGCTGGGGCCGGACAACGTGCTGGGGGTGCGCATGCCCTCAGTACATACCAGTCAGAGTTCGCTGGATGATGCGGCGGCGCTGGCGGAGAATCTGGGCGTGAAGCTGCTGACGGTGCCCATTACGCCGGCCGTGGATGCCTTTGCCGGCATGCTGGCTCCTGTGCTGGAGAGCTGTCCTGCCGGCCCGGAGGATACGACATTTGACAATCTTCAGGCCCGCGCGCGCGGCACGCTGCTGATGGGCATAGCCAATCGCACCGGCGCGCTGGTGCTGAATACGGGCAACAAGTCCGAATGCGCCGTGGGATACTGCACGCTGTATGGCGATGGCGTGGGCGCGGTGGGCGTGCTGGCGGATGTGCCCAAGACCTTTGCCTACCGTGTGGCCGCGTGGTTCAACGGGCAGCGCGGCGCGGCCCTGATCCCGCAGGCCATTTTCGAAAAGGCGCCCACGGCGGAGCTGCATCCCGGCCAGAAGGACAGCGACAGTCTGCCGCCTTATGATGTGCTCGATACCGTGGTGCAGCGCATGCTGGAGCGGGGACAGAGTACGGAACCGGAGGATGACGGCGGGGAGGAATGCTCGCTGGCCGCGGAGGTGCGCGACAAGATGCTTCGCGCGGAATTCAAGCGCCGCCAGCTGCCGGTGGGTATACAGATCAGCCGCACGCCCTTTGGCAGCGGCTGGAGCATTCCCGCCGTGTCCCGCTGGCGTATGCCGGAAGAATAGGTGGAGGCAGGGAAGGAGCGGCGGCATGCGGCCGTCCTCCTTTCCGAGGGTACCGGCGGGTCTGGGGGACGCCATGCGCAGCATGCTGCCGTGGCGCAGACCTGCGGGGAGTTTTGCAGGAACATCCGGCGTGGACAGACCTGATGTCTGCGGCGGCCATAGTAGAGGGAGGACAGGCGATGGTAGAAGCTCCGGAGAAAAATCTGGCATTGGACATTGTGCGCATTACGGAATCGGCCGCGCTGGCTTCAGCCCGCTGGCTGGGGCGCGGCGCCAAGGAAGATGGTGACGGCGCGGCTGTGGATGCCATGCGCGTGACCTTTGGTACGCTGCATGTGAAGGGCAGGGTCATCATTGGCGAGGGGGAAAAGGATAACGCGCCCATGCTGTATAATGGCGAGGAAGTGGGCGTTGGCGATGGGCCGGAGCTGGACGTGGCCGTTGATCCGGTGGAAGGCACCAGCCTGCTGGCCTATGGTCGTCCCAATGCCATTTCGGTCATTGGCGTGTGCCCGGCTGGCTGCATGTACAATCCCGGCCCCAGCTTCTATATGCAGAAGCTGGTGGTGCCCCGCGAGGCCCGCAATGCGGTGGATTTGGACGCGCCTGTGGCCGACAATCTGCGTGCGGTGGCCGGGGCTCTGGGGAAGAAGGTGCAGGACCTTGTGATCTTTGTGCTGGACAAGCCCCGCCACAAGCAGCTCATTGCGGACATCCGCGCCGCAGGCGCACGCATTCAGCTGCATACGGATGGCGACGTGGCCGGCGCGCTCATGGCCGTGGACCCGCGTTCCGAAGTGGACATGATGATGGGGACGGGAGGCACGCCCGAGGGAGTGCTGTCCGCATGCGCCATCAAGGGGCTTGGCGGTCAGATACTGGCCCGTCTTGATCCGCAGTCCTATGTGGAGAAAGAACATATCCTTGAGGCTGGCATCGATCTGCGCGAGGTGCTCACGGTAGATACGCTTATCCGCAGCGAGGACTGCTTCTTTGCCGGGACGGGTATTTCCGGCGGGGACTTCCTGCGCGGCGTGCGCTATACCGGCCGCCACGCCATCACGCATTCCATGGTAATCCGAGGCAAGACGGGTACGCTGCGCTATATTGAATCCTACCACAATCTGGACAGACTCTCGAAGATCAGCGCTGTTCCGTACTAGGGGGAGGGGCTGCGGTATTTCCATGCCGCTTTTCCTTCCATCCGCCTATACCATGCGCCGGTATGACAAGGCTGATACGGCATGCCATGCCGGGAGCTGACAATGAGATAAAACAAGGGCGACTCCGCAGGGAGCCGCCCTGTCTTTTTCTGCACACCCCCACGGGCAAGGGGAAGATTCCCCCCGCCGGGTGGGGGCGTATTGGCATGTTATCTGAGATTCTTGGTAAAGAACTCCGTCAGGCGTGCAAAGGGGATGAGGCTCGTGCGATCATATAAATCCACATGCCCCGCGCCT